>DAHVCH010000030.1 GCA_027314165.1 Thermoplasmata archaeon
CTTGGCACGTCGGGCAGTGGTACCGCGGGATCTCCACGCGGAAGATCTTGGGCTTGGGCTCCGGAAGCTCGGTGATGGTGCGGGATCTCCAGGAGGAGGGCTGCCCGAGCCTGGTCCCGCAGCCCGTGCACCGGTCGAGAGAGAGGATCACGGGGTCGGAGTTGGGCTCGGGCGCTGGGCGAGCCACGCCCGGATGTCCTTTCTGGCCGCCCGGCCGTCGTAGGCCTCGCACGCGACGAGCGCGCTTGTAGAAGACCCGGCTGGACGGGACCCCCCCGGCCTCGGCGGTCCGATCGGACCCTGCGAGGACGAGCGGGGAGCTCAGGAGGGAGCGGAGCTGGGACTCGAGCTGTCGGTTGCGCTCCCGCAACCGACGGATCTCCTCGGCCTTGCGCTCGTCCGCCTCTCTCGACTGCTGCAGGTCCTCCTGGAGCTGGCGGATCTTCCGTACGGTCTCGTTCCACTTCTTCCCCGAGATGGCGACCGTCTCGTCGTCCTCCGGGGCGATGTAGAACTCGAAGGGCCCGGAGAGGGAGGCTCCCACGAGCGAAAGGTCAATGTGTCCGTGGATAAGTAATCGTCGGCCAAGCAGATGTCGTACGGAACATCTACAACTGTCGAGAACGAGGGGCCCGGGGGGTCACCGTCAGGCCACGCCACAAGGGTGAACAGCTACTCACTCGTGATACCACTGGCGGAGAAGCCGTTTCCAAACTTGAGCACCACGAACGCCGATGGCATGGGGCTAATCTTCAGCGTCCTTGGACTTGTTCTGGGAGTCCTATCAGTGATAGTGGGCGCAATGATTGCTTCGTGGGACCAGTTTCCCGTTGGGTGCCAATCCGCGACGAAAGGGTGGACTGGAGGCAGCACGACTTGGACACCCAATGCCAACGCGAGTTGGAACACTCTCAGGAACACCACCGGCGACGTAGGAAATTTCCTCGGGGATTGGGGAATCACGGTAGGTGGACTGGGAGCTGTTCTCTCGTTGGCCACTAGCGATTACGTGGAGGCGGCCCTGGGGGGAATCGGACTGGGCCTCGGCTTGCTAGGGGTGTATATCACAGTCGCCCACGATCACGCCCAGATGCAAGTGTGCTCCGCAGGCGGGGTGATCTAGTATGGACAAGGGTCAGGTAGAGTGGATTAGGGGGAGTGGCTGGCCAAGCGGATTCCTCGTCCTCACGCTTGGAATGGCCGCCTTCATAGCGGTGGGCATCTTCCTCTTCACTGGGCCCCGCGATGTCGCAATTCTGGGCCTCGTACCATTGTTCGAGCTAGTTGCGCAGGCAGAGTTGTTCTGGTTTGCCCTGATGGTCGCGATGGTTTGGGGCTTGACGCCGCATGCTGTCGGAGTGTCTCCGACGGGGGTGATCTATCGTGCTCTCTGGTACCGCGTCTCGTGTCGGTGGACAGACCTGGGTTCCCCGGACCGGGTCTCGGCGGGAAGGGTCAGGTTCCCGGTTCACAGCTCTGTCCTTGTGATTCCCTCTGCGACGGTGGCGCAGGCTAGGGTCATCATGACGCATCCTTCATGCCCGAAGTGGCCGGTTTCACCCTTCATTCTCCAGCGCCTTGGTTTCATGCCATACCGCGGCCCCAACGGGGAACTTGTTCCGTTGCCACCGTGATCGGCGATGAGTCGCCCAGACCTTGTCCGCCCCCTTCTCACCCGAATGGTCCCGTGCGTCCGTTCTGCCTGAGTCCAACCGTGAAGTACACATCAACGAACGTCGAGCCAACTTTTCTCGCCGGGCATAGCATGCTAGAGCGTAGCCGTCGTGGGTATCCTGAAGGTTACGGTTCAAGCAACCGAGATCGGCAGGGGGCTGTCGAGAAGAACACCAGGGAAGAGGTTAGTTGGGGTTGCGGTTAGTGGATCGCGAGAGAGAACTCGAAGAGTTGTCTTCGAGGGTGGCTGGATGGGACTGTCCGGATTTGAACCGGAGTCTGAGCGTCCCGAACGCCCAAGTCTAGACCAAGCTAGCCCACAGTCCCATGCCGCATCGCGCGGACCGTTTCACCATCTAGTAGCCCTATTTGAGTCCCACTCCCGTTCTTCGAGCATGCTGCCATGAGCGAAGCCTCCCTGGTCCCGGGCCGGAAGGCCCTCCCTCCCCTCCCGGGAGTGGCCCCGGACCCCTCGCTCATCTGGACGGTCCCGGGGCTTCGCGAGGACCCGACGATGTGCCTCCGCTGCCGGTCGGCGCAGTTGCTCTGTGGCAAGCCGGTCTGCCCTCTGCTCATCCGCTACAACGCCCTTGGCAAGACCCTCCCGATGCTGGGGCAGAAGGACTGGGACGGCAGCACTCCCCCGGGGATCTTCGTCGGTAGGATCGGGTATCCCTACGTCAACGTGGGGCCTCTCCTCGCGCCCGAGCACGGGGACACGCTCCTCTACGATACGCCGGAGTCCTGGGTGGGTCGTCCGCTCCAGGAGATCGTGGGCTACCGCTCCTCCCTGGTCCGCGGGGTGGCCCCGGTGAAGGTGACCGAGGCGGAGTCCGGGGGGAAGCTGGTGGAGGAGCTCCAGTTGGTCTCCATCGCCCAGGAGAGCGCGGAGACCGAGGCGCACTTCCGTCGCCCTCCCCGGATCCGGCTCGAGCTCTCGGACGAGGCCCCGCCGTTCGGGGCCTCCGCCCCTCTGGAGGACTTCGAGGTGGAGGTCCGCAAGGTCGACGCCCGGCTGGAGAAGGCCGCGGGGGACCTCCACGCCACCGCGAGGGTCGGGGTGACGGAGCTCTACGACAAGGACGTGTCCGTCACCCGCATCCAGAGGGCCTTCAGCGCCGGGGTGCTAGGGCGCAGGGGCCACAGGAAGTTCGTTCCCACCCGATGGTCGATCACCGCCGTCGACGACCTGCTGTCCAAGGAGAACCTCGAGAGGGTCCGCCAGCTTCCGGAGCTCTCCGAGTTCCAGCTCTACACCATGAAGGCCCTGGGGGACCGATGGTTCCTCCTCCTCCTCCCGGGGTACTGGAGGTACGAGTCAATCGAGGCCTGGTACCCCGGGACGCTCTGGAACCCCACGGGGGAGCAGGTGGCCATGCTCGGCGACTGGGAGGGGAACCAGGGCCGCACGACGTACGCCGGGATGGGAGGATGCTACTACGCGGCTCGTCTTGCGGCGAGCGAGCACTTGGAGCGCATCCAGCGCCAAGCGGGGGTCGTTGTCCTCCGTGAGACCCACCCCGACCAGGTCATGCCCCTCGGGGTCTGGAACGTTCGGGAGCACGTCAGGGCGGGGCTCCAGGGGACCCCCGAGAAGCTCGCGACGTTCGAGGACGTCTTCCGACGCATCTCCTGTTACTTCGAGATCCCCGTGGGTCGGTGGCTCCGCCAGAGCCACTGGCTCCGCGACTGGAAGCACCAGCGTCGGCTCGACGACTTCGCTTGAGGGCCTCCCGTCCTTCCTTCGAGGGAAGGCGCGAGGTCACCCTCCGAGAGGAGCCCCGCAGCCGTGGCAGAACTTGTCGGTCGGTTCCACCGGCTTCTGGCACCGGGGGCACTTCGGCTGCGAGAGCGGCGCGCCGCACCCGCGGCAGAACCGGTCCCCGGGACTGTTCACGCGGCCGCACCGGCCGCAGGAGACCATGGGCGAGGCGGACGGGGGAGAACTGGAGGTGGGCGAGGTGGGGGAAAGTCGTGGCGCCGTCCCCGGGGTCGTGGTGGGGGCGGAGTGCGGAGGGGCGGAGGACCGCTGTGCGGTGGGAGAGATCTCTTCCGGAGGGGTCTCGACCACGGTGCCCGCTCCGACGCTGATCGTCGCGATGCCCGTGCCTCCAAGCCGGCGGCGACCGCGCATGGCGAGGCGAAGGCTCTCGGTGTAGTCCTTCCGATCGAAAGCCCCCTGGCTCTTCTGGGCCCAGTCACGCGCCTCGCGGAACTCCGGACTCGCCTGGCGCTCGGTGGGAGCCCCCCTCAGGTCCTCCTGGAGGGAGGCGAGCATGAACCGGGCCTCCATGTAGTCCTTCGGCCGCTTGGCCCGCTCGGCGTGGAGCGTCCCTTCCTCGGCGTCGGTCGAGGTGTCGGGCGCGGGAGACCGCTCCCCCTCCTCGTCCTCCGTGCGGCGTTCGGCTCCCGAGGGGTCGGTAGGGGATCCCGGAGCCTCCATGGGCAGGGCCGCTGCGCGCCTCGTGGTCGAGGTCGATGACGTCGGAGCGGCGGTAGGCGGGTCGGGCTCGGGGTCCCCCACCCGGTGAGCAAGGTCTCGATAGACCGGGGGCTCCGGTTCCGGCGTCTCGATCATCTTCGCGACGGGTCCTGAGATGGTACGGCCTTCGGAGGCTTTGCTCTTCCGGCGCTTCTCGGCCAGGCTGTCGGAGGCCTCCTTGGCCATGCGTTGGGCCTCCCCGAAGCGCTTCATCTCGTACTTCCCGAGCGCCTGCTCCAGCGTCGAGCGGGCGCCGCGAACGTCGACGCCCTCACGGTCGAGGAAGTCGGCCAGGGCGTTCCCGGTCTGGATCTGGTTCCACGCCTGGTCCTCGACCCGGGCCTGTCCGTACTGGATGTCGCTCTGACGCCGGCGGACCCACATCGGGACGATGACCCGCCAGAGCAGGATCAAGATCACCGTCAGGACGAAGAGGAGGATGATCCCGAGATAGACCGGCCCCATGTTGGAGATCATCGGCCCATCCTCTCGCCCGGGCCCGTTCGGCCCGCTCCCGTGCGGGATGGCCTAGGACCGCCCCGGCAGCCGAGTTCCGTCCGAGGGACCGGTCCACGGGTGAGCTCGCTCATGGTGCTGAGGGGAAGGGGTTGCGGGTCAGCGGGACCTGGGCCCGCCTGGATGCCGGGGCTGGACCGCTGCGGGAGCGCGAGGCGGGCTGGGGGCCGGGTGCCCCCCGGGAGGCGCGGGGCCGTCGCGCTGCCAGCGGGTAAGTCGGATGAGCGTGAGCGTCGCATCGACGCCGTCCATGGCCCGGATCGTGTCAAGCTCACGGTTGAGGGCTTCCATGGTGCCACACTCGATGATCGCGCCGAGGTCGAACTCGCCGGAGGATTCGAAGACCTCCGTGGCTCGCTGACGGATGTGTTCCAGGATGGGCGCGGTCCTCCCCGGGCGGCACCGCACGAGGACCAGCCCCTCGGGTCCGAGGGGAAGGGTCACGACCGTGAAGCGGAGGATCGTCCCCTCGTTCCGCATGCGGGCGATCCGTCGTCGGACCGCCCCCTCCGAGAGCCCGATCTTGGTCCCGACTTCGGCGTTCGTCGCTCGTCCGTCCTCCTTGAGCAGTTGGAGGATGCGACGGTCGGTGTCGTCCACGACCAAGGATAGCGATTTTCGTAGATATCAAGGCGTGGGACGACCCCCCGGGAACGCCCCGGGCACCACCTCTCCCAGCAGGTAGGTGGAGCGAGCGCCGTGGACCGCGACCTCGGTCCATGTGCGGAGCGGGAGCCGCTCGGGAAGCACGACGGGCATGTAGCTCGGCAGACGCGCGACGCTCGTGCCCTCCGGGCCGTGTTCGGTGACGACGGCGCGGCCCTGCCTGCCCACCCACCGCTCCATCCTGGCCCGGGCCAGCCGAAGGCGGAGCCGGGTGAGCTCGCGGGAACGCTCCTTCACGACCCGGCTCACCAGGGGAGGCAGCCGGGACGCCGGGGTCAGGGGACGCGGCGAGAACCGGGTCACGTTCAGGATCTCCGGCTCCACCTGCTCCACGAGCCGAAGGGTGGCCTCGTGGTCGGCTTCGGTCTCTCCGGGGAAGCCGACGATGACGTCCGTGGAGAGGGTCAGCTCGGGGACCAGGTCGCGGGCCATGGAGACCAGGCGGCGGAAGGTGGCCGCGGTGTACCCCCTCCGCATCCCCTCCAGCACGTGATCGGAACCCGACTGAACGGGGAGGTGGAGGAACCGGAAGATGTGGCGGAGCCGTCCGAGCTCCGTGAAGTACTGCGGCGCGAACCGCTCCAGGGTCTGCGGGCTCATCATCCCGACCCGGACGCGGAAGTCCTGCTCGGAGGGCAGCGCGTCGACCTCCCGAAGGAGGTCAGGGAGACGGGGCCCTTCCTCCTCCCAGTCCTCGCCCCAGCACGACGTGTCCAGGGAGCTCAACCGGAGTTCGACCGCCCCGGCCCGCAGGGCGAGCCGCGCGGAGGCCAACAGCCGGGGGAGCGGCGTGCTCTTCAGCGGACCCCTAGCCAGTCGGGAGAAGCAGTAGCTGCAGTGGCTGGTGCATCCCTGGGCGAGCACGATCTCCCGGTGGACCGGGCCGGGGGTGGGGGGTTCGGGACCCGCGATCTGGAGGAGCCCTTGGTCTTGCGCCGATGACCCCGCGGGGGCCCCTTCGAGGAGAGGTAGGGAGGATGGCGCCGGGCCGGAGAGGTCGCGGAGCAGGTCCGGCAACCGCTCTTGGGCGCGGATCGGGAGCAGATGGGTCCTCCCCCGTCCACCCTCTCCGCGCTCCGAGACGAGCCGGGCTTCGCGCAGGGGGACCATGCATCCCGTGACGATGGTGTGCGGGAGCTGGTCGGAGAGTTGCCGCCAGCGCTCGACCATGTGCTCCTCGGTGGTGCCGATGACGGCGCAGGTGACGAGCACGCCCACCTCCGCGTCGGATGGCGAAGCGACCAGCGTGTGGCCGTTCTCCCGCGTGACGTCCTTCAGGGCCTCGGCCTCGCCGAGGTTCTGGGCGCATCCGAAGGCTTCGACGTAGACGCGCAAGGCCGGTCCCGGAGGGAAGGGGGTCCGAGGAATATCCCCGTCGGACCCCGCCTCCAGGCCCCCTCAGAACGTGGCGAGCTTACCGGTGAGCAGGAGCTGGGGCACCGTGTGGGCCTTCGCGAGCCAGCCGTCGGCCACCTCTCGGGCCTGACGGTAGACGTCGCTCTTGTTCGCCGCGTCCGCGACGAGGAGGTTGATGGCGGCGACCAGGGGCTGGTCGACAGGCTTGCCGATCTGCGAGAGGATCCGGACGTGGACCTCCTTGACGTTCCCGCCGGCCTTCTTCACGATGTCGCTCGCGATCTCCTTCGAGAGCAGGTTGTAGATCTTCCCGACGTGGTTCACCGGGTTCTTCCCGCTCGTGGCTTCCATGCTCATCGGGCGGTAGGGCGTGATGAGCCCGTTCACACGGTTGCCGCGCCCGGTCGAGCCGTCATCCCCGTTCTCCAGGGAGAGCCCGGTCACGGTGATGTAGTAGACGCCCTTGTCGTAGTTGTCGCCGGTGTTGACGTCGACGCTGACCTGGCGGCGGGTGTACTTGCCGGCGTTCTTCTCCACCTCGTCGCGGACCTCGCGGATCGCGGAGATGTAGTCGTCCCGCCCCTTGAGCTCCCGACCCACCATGGCGGCCGCGACGGTGAGCTTGATCTCGTCGCCCCGGCGGCATCCCATGACCTTGACGTCCTCGCCGAGCGACCGGACCTTCTTCTTGAGCTTCAGCGTCAGGAAGTGCTCGGTCTCGAGGACCAGCGTCTCCGTCTCCGACAGCGGCGCGTAGCCGCACCCGAACGACGTGTCGTTCGCCAGGTGCCCCTCCTGCTCGAAGACGCCCCGAAGGTCGATCGACCCCTGGCCGATCTTGCAGTCGAACTCCAGCTGCTTCTCGACGTCCAGGTGCGAGCAGACCCCCTTGATGTAGGCCTTCGCGGCATCGATCGAGGTCTGGCGGAACGGAAGCTTCTCCCCGTTCACCTCGGTGGTGGCGCGCCCGACGAGGCAGACGTAGGCGGGATGGGCGATCTTGCCGTTGCCGAAGCTCGGCGTCGCCTGGCCGCCGACCACGTGGGTCTCGTCGGTGTTGTGGTGGAGGATGCGTCCGTATTCGTCCAGGTACATCTTCGAGAGGGCACGGCTGACGGCCTCGGAGACCCCATCGCAGATGCTGTCCGGGTGGCCGAGCCCCTTGCGCTCGACGAGCTCGACGGGCTGCTCCTCGATGAACTGGGTCTTCAGCGGCTCCACGGTGATATGGCGCTCGACGGCGGGCATGCGAGTCGGCGTGAGACTGGTCGAACTTAAGCCCTTCCGGGTCGGCGGCAACCTCGGGCACCGGGCGCCCCCCGTCCTCGAGATTGCTTCTGGTGCAAAGTCCCGGGAAAGGCTCCTGCGCACCCTCACCGGTCCGGAGCTTCGCTGCGGAGTCTCCCTGAGGCGCCGGAAGGCATGCGCGCGCGTAGGTTTGCCGGCGTTGGCCGCATGGCTTAATTGCTCATGCGGGGTCGGTCACGTGAAGAGGGGCCCGGGGCCGGTCTCTTCTTCACGGTGCGATGGACCAGCCGCGCGACCTTCAGCTAGACAACGCTCCGCCCGCGCCGTCGGGAAACGGTGCTCCCGCGGGGAACCCCGCCACCCCGGGGGACGTCTTTGACGAGGTCCTGAAGCGCAAGAGCCATCTCTACAAGGGCAGCCTCCGCCCTCTGCAGGAGGACTACATCCCCTCCCGGCTCCTCCATCGGGACACGGAGATCCGCGACGTTCTCCGAGTGCTGGCCCCTGCCATCCGGGGGAACCTCCCCTCCCACCTGTTCATCTACGGGAAGGTGGGCACCGGCAAGAGCGCTGTCCTGACCCAGGTCCAGAAGGAGTTCGCGAAGCGCCTCCCCCCCGAATCGCAGGTGACCTTCCTCAACCTCAACTGCGCGAACATCAACGGGGAGTACGCGGTGCTCCAGAACCTCGCCAACCAGGTGATCCAGCGCGGGCTCGAGGGCGAGGACATGATCCCCACCGGCTGGTCGCAGGACCGGGTCTACCAGGCGCTCTGCCGCCTCTCCGACCGCCGCGGAGGCGTCCTGCTCCTGGTCCTGGACGAGATCGACTGCCTCGGGAAGAACGGCGGGAGCGACGCCGGGACGAACATCCTCTACACCCTCGCCCAGATCAATCGCGACCTGAAGGAGGCCCGGGTGGGCATCATCGGGATCTCCAACGACCTGCAGTTCGCCCAGCGGCTCGACGCCCGGGTGAAGAGCCGGCTCAGCGAGGAGAAGGTCTCCTTTGCCCCCTACACCCAGCCTCAGCTGCGCGACATCCTGAAGGAGCGCGCGGCCGAGGTCTTCGTCGAGGGGGCGCTCGATACGGAGGCGCTCGACCGCTGCGCCCTCTACGCGGCGCAGGACCATGGGGACGCTCGCCGGGCCCTCGCCCTGCTCCGGAAGTCCGCCGAGGTCGCGGACCAGCTGGACGCCCAGACCATCCGCAGCGAGCACGTCATCCAGGCGAAGAACCGCCTGGAGCTGGACGTGATCGCGGACTGCGTCCGCAAGCTCACGCTCCAGCACAAGATCCTCCTCTGGGTCGTCATCTCCCTGTCGGAGAAGCGCCGGGGCGAAGGGGTCTCGATGGGGGAGGTCTACCACGGCTACGCGACCCTCTGCCACCAGCTCGGGCACAAGCCTCTGGGGACCCGGACCGTCGCGGACTACGTGACCGAGTTCGAGTCGCTGGGCCTGGTCCACACGGAGATCCACTCCGGTGGGCGGCGCGGACGCACCCGCCTCATCTGCTCCGCCGTCCCGACCCACGAGACGCTCCGCGTGCTCGAGGAGGACTCCACGCTCCATCCGCTCTCCCGTCAGCGGACCTTCGGCCAGACGGACCTCTGGCGGTTCGACGGCAAGCCCCCGGCGGACGGGGGAACCGGCTCCGGTCGAGGCTACGCCCCGATCCCCGAGTAGACGGTGGAGAGGGTCCCCCGGTCTACGGGGGAAAACGCCGGAGCGCAGAGCCCAGGTCCCGCAGCAGGGCCGCCACGGTGGCGCGCGTGGCGTGGGGCATCACCACGAAGCGGAGGGAAGAGGGTGCGCTCACGGAGCTCACGTCCCAGCCGCGCTCGAGCATCCACGTCTGGACGGCGACCGGGTTGCGGTGGAGGAACGCGACGATGTTCATGGTGGGCTCCACGGCGGGCCTCAGCCCCAGCGCCCGTCCCCCCGCGAGGAGCCGGGCGGTGAGGTCGAGGACGCGGCGGACGTTCGAGGCGTATCCCCGGTGGCCCAGCCCCATCAGGGCGGCGTAGGTCGCCGCGACCGCGGAGGACGCCCGGGTGCCCAGGAGGCCGGTCGTCTGAGGGCTCGAGAGGTAGGGGGAGGCGACCGCGATGGACCGGGCCATCTCCCGGTGCCGCACGAGCAGGACCCCCGCGGGAACCGGCGCCATCCCCATTTTGTGCGGGTCGACCGCGAGGCTCGTGACCCCTGGGACCGCGAGGTCGAAGGGAAGGGATGCGGCGGCGGGCCCGGCCCAGGGCAGCACGAACCCTCCGAAGGCGGCGTCGACGTGGAGGGACACGCCGTGGGCGCGGGCGAGCTCCGCCAACGCGGGGATGGGGTCCACCGCTCCGAGCTCCGTCGACCCCGCGATCGCGACCACGGCGGCGGTGCGGGGTCCGATCGCCTTCCGGGCGTGCTCGAGGGACGCCCGCCCCTGCTCATCCAGAGGGACCCACCGCGGCTCCAGCCCGAGCAGGTCGATCGCCTTGACGAAGGAGAAGTGCGCGCTCTCCGGGAGCACGACCTCCCGCTTCCGGGAGGCGTTGCGGGCCATCCAGAGGGCGGTGATGTTCGCCTCGGTCCCGCCGGACAGGACCCATCCTCCCGCCCCGAAGGCCGGGCCGTGGAAGAGGTCGAGGAGGATCGCCACGACCTCCTCCTCGAGCCGCGCGGTGCCGGGAGCGAGCCCGGGGTTCCCCAGGTTGGAGGTCACGAACCGTCGGGCGGCCGCGACCGCGGCGGGGGCAGGTTGCGTGCACATGCTGCCGAAGATGCGCCCCTCGGAGAAGTCCCAGTCCTCGCTCTCGGCGGTCCGGAGCCGGTGACGCAGCGCACGGGGGCCGATCCCCACCGAAGGAAGCGCCAGGACGGGGCCGGTGGAAGGGGTCGAGCGACGCTTCCCGCGGTGTCCACGGGGAGGAGCGCTCACGGTGCGACTTCCTCACCCGCGGGCGTCTCTTCCGAAACCGGGACCTTCGCCGCCCGGCGCACCCGCTGGAGGGCCCGAAGCTCCCGCATGTCCTTCTCGAGGTCTTTCAGCTCGCGATTGTAGCGCCGCAGCCGGACGCGGAGGATCTCCTGGATGGTCTGGATCTCCCGCTCGAGCTGCTCATCGTTCATGATGTGCGGAGGGGGCCCTTCAGGAGAATGGGATATTTCAACCAACTCGGCCGGGAGGTCCCAAATGCGCTGACGTCAGGGCCCGCCGGTCGGCGGAGGAAGGACGAAGCGCGTGAGGCCTGGGCACGACCCCAGCCCCCCCGGGTAGGTCCGGGGGGGCAGATGGGGTTCTCATCCGTCGATCTGGGCCTTCTGCAGGCGGTTGGAGAAGTCGACGAAGACCGTCTTGATCTCGGTGAACTCCTCGATGGCCGTCGTCCCCGCCTCGCGCCCGCCGTTGCCGGTCTGCTTCACCCCTCCGAAGGGGAGCTGGACCTCGGCGCCGATGGTGGGGGCGTTGATGTACGTGATCCCGGCCTCCAGCCGCTCCATCGCCTGGAAGGAGAGGTTGACGTCCTTGGTGTAGATCGAGGAGGAGAGCCCGTAGTCCACGTCGTTGGCGACCTCGACCGCCTCTTCGAAGTCCTTGACCTTCATCACGGAGAGGACGGGGCCGAAGATCTCCTCCTTGGTGATCCGCATCCCGTGCTTCGCCTCGAAGACGGTGGGGGCGAGGTAGTAGCCCTTGTCGTAGGCGCCTCCCTTGAGCTTCTCTCCTCCGGTGCGGAGCTTGGCCCCTTCCTTCTTCCCGACCTCGATGTAGGCGAGGACCTTCTTCTCCTGGTCCGCGCTCGCGACGGGCCCCATGTCGACGCCCTTGTCCAGGGGGTTCCCGACCTTGAACGTCTTGAGTCGTTCGAGCAGCATCCCGAGGAACTTGTCGTAGATCCCCTCCTGGAGGATGAGCCGGCTCGTGGCCGTGCAGCGCTGCCCGCTGGAGCCGAACGCCCCGAAGAGCACCCCGTCGAGCGCGAGCTCGAGGTTCGCGTCGTTGAGCACGATCTGCGGGTTCTTCCCTCCGAGTTCGAGGTGGACGTACTTGAGGTGCTCCGCGCCCTTCAGGTAGACCTGACGGCCGGTGTCCGTGCCGCCGGTGAAGCTCACCGCCTTCACGCGCGGGTCGGTCACGAGCGCATCGCCCACGACCCCGCCTGAGCCCGTCACGAGGTTCAGGACCCCGGGGGGCAGCCCGCCCTCCTCGTAGGCCTGGACCACCTTCACGCCGCAGAGCGAGGTGTTCGAGGCGGGCTTGAAGACGACCGTGTTGCCGGAGATGAGGGCGGCCGCGAGCTTCCAGTTCGGGATCGCCGTGGGGAAGTTCCACGGGGTGATGGCCGCGATGACGCCCTTGGGCTGGCGCAGGGTCATGCAGTACTTGTTGCGAAGCTCGGAGGGGACCGTCTCGCCCAGGAGGCGCCGTCCCTCGGCGCTCATGTACTCCAGGAAATCGATCGCTTCCTGGACGTCGCCCTTTCCTTCCGGAAGGATCTTTCCCATCTCCTTCGTGACCGTCGCGCCGAGCTCGTCCTTGCGGCGCTTGTAGACCTCGGCGACCCGCAGCAGGATCTGCCCGCGCTTCGGGGCCGGGGTCTCCCTCCAGGACTTGAACGCCTTGGCCGCCGCGCTCACGGCGCGCTCGCCGTCCTTCGCCGTGGCGGAAACGAAGCTGCCCAGCTCCTCTCCGGTGGCTGGGTTCCGCGTCGTGAAGCGCTTCGCGCCCGTCGGGGTCTCCCACTTGCCGTCGATGAACAATCCGTGCTCTTCCATGGTTCTCCCACCTTCCGGGGCCCGCGCCAAGAGGTTCTCCACTAAAGGGTTCGCTGGTCCCGTTGGCGGGGTCCCCTCGGGGGGGGCGACGGAACGAAAGACGTAAGGGGGGGCCCCGGGTGCCCCGGCCTGTGATCGACCTCGACCTGGTCCGCCGGGAGCCCGCGAAGGTGAAGGAGAACCTCGCCCGCCGCCAGGCTCCCCAGTTCCTGGAGCTCCTTGCGACCGCCCAGACCGCCGATGAAGAGTGGCGGCGCCTCCACCAGGAGGCCGACCGGCTGCGCCGGCGCAGGAACGAGCTCTCGCAGGCCATGGCGGAGGCCCGAAAGCGGTCGGAGGATCCGGCGGAGCTCAAGGCCGAGGCCCAGCAGCTACCGGCCCTTCTCGCCGAGCTCGAGGCCCACGAGAAGGAGTTCGAGGCCACGCGGGACCGGACCCTGATGCGCGTCCCCAACCTCCTGGACGAGAGCGTCCCGTACGGAAAGGACGACCACGACAACGCCACCGTCGCCACCTGGGGCGAGCCGGTCCACCACGCCTTCCCGGCCCTGTCCCACGTGGAGCTCGCCGAGAAGCTCGGGATCGCCGACTTCGATCGGGCCCGAAGGGCGAGCGGCGCGGGGTTCTACTATCTCAAGGGGGCCCTGGCCGAGCTCGACCTGGCGCTGCAGAGGTTCGCCCTCGACGTGCTCCTGAAGCGCGGGTTCACGCTCGTCGAGCCCCCCTTCATGCTTCGCCGAGCCCCCTACGAGGGGGTCACCGACCTCTCGGACTTCGAGAACGTCATGTACAAGATCGAGGGGGACGACCTCTACCTGATCGCGACGAGCGAGCACCCCCTCGCCGCCCTCTACATGGGCGAGATCCTGGAGGAGGATGACCTCCCGATCCGCCTCGCCGGCCTCAGCACCTGCTTCCGCCGGGAGATCGGGGGCCACGGCGTGGACCAGAAGGGGGTGTTCCGGGTCCACCAGTTCCAGAAGATCGAGCAGTTCGTCTTCTGCCGACCGGAGGACTCGCCGAAGTTCCACGAGGAGCTGCGGGCGAACGCCGAGGAGATCTTCCGTCAGCTCAAGGTCCCCTACCGCGTCGTGAACGTCTGCACGGGGGACATCGGAACGGTGGCCGCGAAGAAGTACGACATCGAGGCGTACTTCGCGAAGCAAGAGGGCTACCGCGAGGTCGTGAGCTGCTCGAACTGCACCGACTATCAGGCGCGTCGTCTGGGCATCCGGATGGGGAAGCGCGGGAAGCCGGGCAAGACCGTCCCGCACACGCTCAACTCCACCGCGGTGGCGACCTCGCGCGCGATGGCGGTGGTGCTGGAGAACTACCAGAACGCGGACGGGACCGTGACGGTCCCCGAGGTCCTCCGTCCCTACATGGGGGGGCTGGAGAGGATCGCGCCCAGGGCCAAGGGCCCGCAGGCCTGATCCTCCCCGCGAGGTCTCTTAGCTGAGGACCGCCTGGGAGCCCGAGGGGTCGGTCCGTCCATGGAACAGGGGACCTCGGATCCCTCGAGCTCGGAGGCGCCCATCGCGCCGCCTCCCCCCCCGGCGGAGGCACGGAAGACCCAGCGCACGCTCGACGACTTCCTCGCGGGCGGCCTGACGGAGGGCGGGGAAGGGGACCCTTCCGCTCCCGGTTCGAGCGCCTCGCCGACCCCCGCCGCTCCGGCCGAACCCCCGCTGCCGGAAGGCCTGCTTCTCGAGGAGGGGGAGGGCGGATTCGTGGTACACCCTCTGCTCCGCGCCTCGAGGGTCCGGGCCTACCCGTTCCAGCTGAGCATCGCGCGAGCCGCCCTCGAGACCGACGTTCTCGTGGTTCTGCCCACCGGGCTCGGGAAGACGGTCATCGCGGCCCTCGTGGCCGCCGAGCGTGTGCGCTGCCGGCGGGGGAAGGTCCTCTTTCTCGCTCCCACCCGCCCGCTGGTGGAGCAGCATGCGCGCTCCTTCGCCCACTGGTTCCGTTCCCTCCCTCGGGCGACCTTCACCGGCAGCATCCAGTCCCCGAAGCGGGAAGGGGCCTGGGACCCCTCGGACGCGATCTTCTCCACCCCCCAGCTGGTCGTGAACGACCTCGCGGAGGGTCGGTACTCGCTGAAGGACGTCGCCCTCCTGATCTTCGATGAGGCCCATCGCGCGGTCGGCCAGTACGCCTACGTGAAGATCGCCGCGATCTACCGTAGCCAGAGGCCGGAGGAGCGACGGATCCTCGGCCTGACCGCCTCTCCCGGAGGGAAGGGCGCGAAGATCGACGAGGTGCTCGGCGCCCTGGGCATCTCCCGCGTGGAAGCGCGGACCCGGGAGGACCCGGACGTCGCGGCGTACGTGCAGAACGTCGAAACGACGCACGTGAGGGTGCGCCTCCCTCCGGAGGTTGAGGAGGTCCGGAACGAGCTGCGGGCGGCCGCCCACGAATCCATGGTGAGCCTGCAGCGGATGGGCTTCCTCCGGAACAAGCCCCTGCGGGTCACCGGGGTGAAGGACCTTCTGGCCACGCGGGGGATGATCATGGCCCGGCCGGGACCGATGGGCCGGAAGTTCGGCGCCCTCTACAAGCTGATGCTCGCCATGCACTTCTACCACGCCGGAGAGCTGCTCGAGACGCAGGGCGTGGCGCCGCTGCTCGACTACATCGAACGGCTCTCCACCAAGCCGAAGCCGGGGAAGGCCGACCGGGCGTTCGTCGCCCACCCTGCCGTCGTGAAGGCCGTGGAGAAGGGCCGCGAGCAGCTCGCAGGGTCCGCGTCCAGCTCCCATCCGAAGATGGCCGAGCTCCTGGGCCTGGTGCAGGAGACTCTGGGGTCGAAGCCGGAGGCGAAGGTGCTGGTCTTCGCCCAGTTCCGCGACACGGTGCGCAGCATCGTCGAGGACCTGGGCTCGCACGGGGTCCGCGCGAAACGCTTCGTCGGCCAGGCCACGCGGTCGGAGGAGGACAAGGGGATGGACCAGAAGGAGCAGGGGCGGATCCTCGAGGACTTCCGGTCGGGGAAGTTCCCGGTGCTCGTCGCGAGCAGCGTCGCCGAGGAGGGGATCGACATCCCGGACGTGGACCTGGTGGTCTTCTTCGAGGCGCTGCCCAGCGAGATCCGGACGATCCAGAGGAAGGGACGGACCGGTCGGAGCTCGGCGGGCCGGGTGGTCATCCTCATGACCCAGGGGACCCGCGACGAGGGCTACCACCGGGCCGAGCGCAAGCGCGAGTCGGCGATGATGCGCCACGTGCGGAGGTTCTCCGCCGAGGGCAACGTGCCGGCGACCGAGGCGACTGCGCCCTCCCCCCCCGCGGACGGGAGAAGTGAGGAGCTCTCCCGAAAGGTCCGCCGACGACGGGCTCCTTCCTCCGAACCGACGGATCCCGCCCCGGGGCCGTAGGCTCGAGACCTCCCGAGGTCAGCTCATGCCCCCGAAGGGGCTCTCGCCCTTCGGTCCGGCGTACGGCAGGTCCCCGGAGGGCATGACGTGCTCGATCGCATGCAGCAGCTCGTCCTCCCGCGGGGACCCGTAGAAGTGGGCGAAGTCGTCGATGGTGACCGTCGGGAGGTGGCGGACGCCCCTTCGTCGCGCCTCCTTGGGGAAGGCCTCCACGTCGATGACGTCCAACGCGAGCCGCTCGGGCCGCAGGTGGACGAAGCGGGCCAGCGCCCGCACGACCGAGGGCGCGTCCGAGTTCTTCGCCGCCGCGAAGATGCGGAAGTGGTGACGTCGATGGGTCCTCTCGGCGAAGGCCTTCCAGCCCGCGCTCAGGACGGATGGAGCGGTGCCGCCGGCCACGTCCTGGACCACCTGGACGAGCCCCTCCAAGAGGTCGCCCCGCGGGGTCCCGAGGAACCGCACGGGTCCCGTCTCGCTACCTGGGGCGAGGATGCGCAGCCAGGGAGGGGGCGCCGCGATGCCCTCCTGGCCCGGGATCACGTGCGCCACCTCCACCCACAGGAGCTGGGCCCCTTCCTCCTCCGCTGCTCGACGGAGGACGCGGGCGGAGGAGCAGGCGGCGCAGACATGCTCGGGGGGGTGGAGCCCCTGCTCCAGGTGGACGGGGACCGGAAGTTGCCGGAGGAGACGGAGCCGCGGCCGCTCTTCATCGACCCACTCGATGGACGACCGGGTGTCCGTGGGCCCGCGGGGAGCTTGTGGCTCGTGCCGTGTCGAGGAGCGGGACGGGTCGGTCGGGGGGACATCGTGCACGGGAACGGTCTCCTAACTTCGCACGGCCCTACTCATGGATCGGGGCCCCGGTCGGGGGCAAGCCGGAGTAGAACGCCTCCACGACGTTCGTGAACGGCTCCGGAAGTTCGAGGTGCGGGACGTGCCCGCAATCGTCCAGGACCACGGCCCGGGCCCCCGGGATCCGCTCGGCGAGCTCGACCGCCCAGCTGCTCGGGAGGATCCGGTCCTCCTTTCCCCACACGAGCAGCGTGGGCATGCGGAGCCTCTCGTAGGGCAGATGCTCGAAACCCAGCTGGACCCAGCGGGCGAGCGCGGCTCGTGTCGCCTTCCAGCGCTCGCGGACCTGCTCGGGGGTCAGGGTCGGGAAGGAGGCCACCCCCCTTTCCGGGCGGTGGAAGAGCCACTTGTTCACCTCGCCGGGGACGACCCTCGCCGCCTCCGCGTTCATGTCCTCCCGTTCGTGCAACCCGCCTGGGGCGACGAGCACCAGGCTGCGAACGAGATCCGGCCGTGCGAGCGCGACGCCGGTGGCCAGTCCTCCTCCCATCGAGTTCCCCATGAGGTCGACGGGTCCTCCGCCCTCCTTCCCCACCAGCTCGGCCAGGCTCTCTCCGAGGTCGCGAAAGCTCCTCAAACGAGGGTTGTCGGCCGAAAGCCCGAAGCCCGGCAGGTCGGGGAGGACCACCCGGTGGTGACGGGCGAGCAGCGGGAAGGTTCCCACCCAGCCCTGACCGATGCTGCCGGCCCCGTGGAGGAAGATCAGCGGTCGGCCCGCTCCTCCTTCCCACAGATGGACGGGGCTCCCGCGGAGTTCGACGGTCCGCTGATGACCTTCGGGTGTCGCTGTCATCGACCTGTCCCCCGGGGCTCCGTGCCCGTATCAAGCTGCGCCCGGGCCCCGACGCGGCTCACGTCGAGGACGGGGGTACCGGCGGAGCGGTCGGGGCCGTCTTCGAAGGACCGCGGTAATTCTTGGCCGGCGTGTGCCCTTCGGGGAGGACCCCTCGCAGCAGCAGCCGGTACGCGTCGTGGAAGCCGAGCGCCAGGAGGAAGTAGCTCACGAACAGGATCGTGGTCACGAAGGTGAGGTCGCTCACGGTGGTGGCGACCGAGGTCGAGTGGGCGCGGAGGGCGGTCAGGATGTCCATGAAGTGGGACCCGACGAAGTAGCCCGCCACGATCGAGACGAACACGCCCCAGCCGAGGGAACCCCCCAGGCAGATCTTCCCCCGGGTCGAGGTGATGTGGTACCCGATCAAGAGGTAGCTCAGGAACGAGCCCCCGAACCCGAAGGCGACGAGGGCCCCCAGGACCCAGGGCAGGAGCACCGGGACCGCGGCGCCCGGGTACTCGTACGCGAAGAGGCCGATGGTCACGGCGGCGGCTCCGAGCAGCGCGATCGAAACGAGCAGGACCTTGTGGCCGTGGAGCACGTGGCGGTGGTGGAGCTCCGACCACTCGTGGCGCCCCGCGAAGGCGAAGAGGAAGCCGATGATCGTGGTCGCAGGTCCGATGTAGTAGATGTCCAGGAGCGCGTTCGGCACGTGGGCGAGGAGCCACTGTTTGGAGAGCAGCTCGAAGAGCTCTCCGAACCCTTCGACCACGAACCCGACCATCAGGATCAGGACCGCGAGGCGGGTGGTTGCCGTCATGCGCACCCTCCACTCCGAGCCTTGCACATGAACGTTCTCCCCGTTCCGCCCGCCCTCGGCTCCTAAGTGGGACTCCCTTCCGGCGCCTCGGAAGGACAGATCCCCCGAAGATGGACCTGTCGCTCTCGAGCTGCTTTCCGCTTCCGCCCTCCGAGGTCTTTTCCACGCTGGTGGAGGAGCTCTCGCGGGCGCTGGGAGGCGTGAGGCTCACGCTGGAACCCAGGATGGGTGGGCGGCTCCTGGAGGCCTCCCCCAAAGGGGCTCCCAAAGAGGTGGCGAGGATCCTCCAGTGGGACCCGGGAGAGGGGATCGTCTTCGAGTGGCATCCCCCCGAGTGGACGCGAAGGTCCCCCACGAAGGTCCGGGTGCAGCTCGTCCCGGAGCGGGGCGGGACACGGGTCACCATCGAGCACCGCGGGTTCGGACAGGACCTCCTGACCGAG
>DAHVCH010000031.1 GCA_027314165.1 Thermoplasmata archaeon
CCCTCTTCTTCCTACCGATGATCTACCAGAGGACACCTCGTTCGATCATGGTCGAACCGCGAGGGGTTCGAGTTCGACTCTCTGGAGGTGCTCAGAGAGTGCTCCAATGGGGATCACCGAAGTTCCGTCGAGTTTCCCTGTCTGACTTTCGGGCAGGACCACATTGGACCGGGAAGGCCCCCATTACTCTTCGGGAATTCGGTTATCCACCACATCGCACCCCTCTGACCCCAGAGTGCGCCTTAGCTGTGGTCCGTTCTGCACGTGCCGCGGGACTTTGTGTGGAGGTTAGGAGACGTACAACGGCAGGTCCTGGCGGGCGAGCTTGGACATACAACCACTGGAGAATCACCCCGGCCCAAGGGCCTTCTCGTTCGCCCATTGACGGCGTGGTCGTCGACGACTCAGACGAGTTGCTACTTGGCACCAAGCCCCCAAGGAAGTACGTCACTCCTCCGGGTTTCTGAGGAGAGATGAAAACTTCCTACGTCGAATGGCACACCCCAATGCTCGGGAACACGACTATTGAGCCGGCCCCTCGCTCGGGTACCCTCCTGGTCAACACCTCCTCCGATGTGGAGAACCTCACGGGCTACGGCTACCGCTACACGGGGGAGCAGCAGTTCTACTCCTTCGACCTGGGGATGGGGACCAACCTACCACAGAGCGCCGACCCGTGGATATTCCAGCCGGGCCTCAATGTCATCCTGGAGAGCCGCGCCGCGTTCCTCAACTCCAGCGTGGGGAACAGTTCCGAGGCGGGTCCCCTCGCCGGAGGCGGGCCTCCCGCACGGCGAGGAGGAGCGTCACCACGAGCAAGGTGGACCCCGCGGCCTCCGACATCACCGCGCCACCCGGGACGGCCGTGAAGGGCAGGGGTCCCGCCGAGGAGACGTCGATCGTGGCGTTGATCGACACCTGGGCCCCGGTGCCGAGGTCCGTCACGATCACGGAGACGGGGAAGCTCCCCTTCGCGCCGGGGACGCAGTAGAGGGTCGACACGTTCGCGCCGGAGCAGCCGGGAGGAAGCTCGGTGTAGTCGTAGGAGGGGGGACCGCGTAGACCTCCGACCCCCACCGTCAGCGTCACCCCGTCCCCCAAGGGCACCGGTTGCGGCACGGCCCAAAGCCCGACCGGGGTCAGGGTCAGGACCGAGGGGGCGAGGATCCACGCGTCCGGGACGTAGTACGGAAAGTTCGAGTGGCCGGAGAGCAGCATGAGGATCCCCCGCGCGCCGTTGAACGCGAGCTGCGAGCAGCATCTCGCGGGAGGCGCGTCCGCGGGGTAGGTCGCGTTCTGCCAGCTCCCATTCACGAAGAGCCACGTGTCGTTCAGGAAGACGTAGGGGCTCGCTCCGACGCAGCCGGAGGGGCACCGGTCCCCGCCGAACAGGACGACCCTTCCGAGCGCGGGGTCGAACGCCATCACGGCCTTCTCCCTCGGAGGGGGTGCGACGGCGGGAGCGAGGAGGTTCCACGAGCCGTTCTCGAAGGCCCAGGTGTCCCCCAGGAACCCCTGGGACGGCGTGTAGCCCCCGAAGAGCACCACCTGCCCGTCCGCCGGGTCGTCGGCCATCGACGCGCCCCAGCGCGGAGACGGGGCCACCGACCCCTGCACGGGCTGCCACTGACCGCCGAGGAACTCCCACGTGTCCCCGAGGAAACCGACCTTCGGAGAGTACCCTCCGAAGAGGAGGAGGGCGCCGTCCTGCCCGTCCCAGGCGAGTCCGGCCGACCATCGTGGCGCGGGGGCCTGCGCCGGGGCGAGCTGCGTCCAGACGGTCCCGTTGAAGGTCCAGGTGTCCCCCAGGGGCTGGCCCGCGTACGACTCTCCCCCGAAGAGGACGATCTCCTGGAGGGCGGGATCGTACGCCAGGGAGCTCCAGCTTCGGGAGGGAGGGGTGGGGTACTGGGCCGCCGGGAGGTCCAGCCACCGGCCCGCGCTCAGCACGTAGGTGTCGTTGCAGCCTCCGCAGACCCCGATCCCTCCGAACTCCACCACCTCCTGCGTGAGCGCGTCGTACGCCATCGCGCCGCAGCAACGGGCGGGAGGAATGCGACCGGGAGGGAGCGTGACGTTCTGCCAGACCGGCCCTCCGACCTGCGGCGCTCCGGTGACGAGGGAAGCGCCCGTCCGTTCGGCCGACGGCCCCGCGGGGGTCGGAGCGTGCCACGGACCGCCGGTCCCGCCGCCGAGGCCCGGTCCCAAGAGGAGGAGCGCGAACAGGACGAGGGTGAGAGCGAGCGGGACCCGGTCCATCCGGAGCTCCTGAAGGAACGGGCGGGGCATGGTAGGGTCCCGGCGGCAAACCCCTGCCCGATGAAAAAGCTCTGGAGCGGGACCCGAGGAGAGCGAGGTCGAGCGTTCGGGCGAACCTTGATGCGAACGTCGTCCCTCGAAGAACAAAGGCATGGGTCGACCAACGACGCTGGGGATCGTCCTGGCCGCCGGCTCCGGCTCCCGCATGGGATACCTGGGCGGCATCCTTCCCAAGACCATGGTCCCCGTTCGCGGGAGACCGCTCCTCTCCTTCGCCCTAGGCACGCTGGCCAAGCTCGGGGCGGACGACGTCCGCGTGGCCATCCTGAGCGGCTCGGAGCCCGCGGAGCGGTACCTCCGTTCCCTCGCTCCCAGGGAGATGGGGTTCCGGTCCGTCCGCGTGGTGCAGTTCCGGCGCCCGACCCGGTCGCCGCTCGAGACCCTCGCGAGGACGCTGCCCGCGCGAGCTCCGGGAGGGACCGTGGCGGTGGTCCTGGGAGACGACCTCACGGTCTCCCGCGGGCTGCCCGCGTGGTGCGGCCGCTTCGAGCGCTCCGGGGCCTCCGCCGCGCAGGCGGTCGTCCGCGAGCGCGATCGCGCCCGGATCCGGGGGGCCTGCGAGGTCCGGGTGGACCGGACCGACCGCATCCTTGAGGTGCACGAGAAGCCCCTCCGGCCGCGCTGGGGACTGCGCGGGTGCGGGCTCTACCTGTTCCGGGGACCGGAGCTCTCCCGGCTCCTGCGGGAAGCGCTGGCCACCCGGCCCTCGGCGAGCCTGAGCGACCTCATCGAGATGTGCGCCCGTCGACGGGACGCGCTGGCGCTCCGGATCTCGGGCCGGAACATCAACGTCAACACCGTCGGCGACCTGATGACCGCCTGGCAGCTCGCACCTAGCGACCGGGAGGCTCCTCTCTGAGGCGGCCGACGCACGAAGACCCCACCGCATCGGCGATGTCGCAAGATACCCCGGGGAGCGTGCTGTACCCCCCACCCGGCTCCGGCGGGACCCTGGCCCGGCGTGCTGAGAAGAGTCCGCCTCCGCGCGGCATCTCCTGGATCATCCCGGCCTACAACGAGGAGGGGCGGCTCGGCGCGACCTTGGACGCCTACCTGCCCGTCCTGGAAGGGCTGGGCCTCCCCTTCGAGGTCATCGTCTCCTCGAGCGGGAAGGACGCCACGCCCGAGATCGCCCGGCGGTACGCGCACCGAGGGGTCCTCTCGGTCCACACCGACGCCCGACGGGGGAAGGGCCTGGCCATCCTGGAGGGGTTCCGCCTGGCGCGCTACGCGATCGTCGGGTACTCCGACGCCGACGGCAGCGTCCCGGCCCCCGACATGCTCCGGCTGCTGGCCTCCGCGGTCTCCGGTGACCGGGCCGTCGTCGCCTCGAGGCGCTTGGAGCCCCACCGCAACTGGGTCCGGGCCCCGGCCCCGAAGTACTACGCGAGCAACGTCTGGCACGCGCTCTCCCGTCTCCTGCTGGACCTGCCCGTGCGCGACGCCGAGTGCGGGTTCAAGATCTTCACGCACGACATCGTCGACCGGGTCCTTCGGGAAGTGAAGGTCACCAACTGGGTCTTCGACGTCTGCATGCTCTACCATGTGCGGGCCTCCGGCGAGGCGCTGCGCGAGATGGCGGTCAACTACCGCTACCACCACGCGACCCACTTCCGCCTCTCCCGGGTCGCCCCGGTGATGCTCGCGGGGCTGTTCTGCGTCTTCGCCGTCAACCGGGTCGACCGCCGGTTCCTCCCGATGAACTTCCTGCGGGCGATGAACCGGCGCTTCTCTCAGGAGTGAGACCGCCCGCGCGGCCCTCGCCGCGACCGCTCCCGCGCCTCCTCGAGCTCACCTCCAGGAGCCGGCCCGGGCGCCGCACGAAGAGGGCGGCGCCCACCACGAGGACGACGAGCCCGGCCCCGAAGGCGACCCCGGCGTCCTCGGCGGCGAGCGGGGAGGGGACCGGAGCGCTGGCGTTGCCCTCCACCGGGAGGACCGACAGGACGATCGAGGCGGCCACGATCCCGCCCGTGGGGTCGCGGACCTCCATGGAAAGGCCGTACGTGCCGGGCTCCGACGGAGCGCACACGGCCTCGGGGAGCGCTTCGGGAAGGCAGGGCCACGGCAACTGGGCGAGGAGGTACGTGGGCCGGCCCGCGGTCCCCGCGATCCCCACGACCAGCGTGGTGGCCTGACCCACCGCGACGGGGTTCGGCACGGCCGCGACCATGGTGAGGGCGAGCGCACCGGAGGAGGGCGCCTCGAGGCCCCAGGTGCCCACGGGATCCGCTCCGAGGGCCCCCGCACCCACGGTGAGCATGAGGGCGGCGCGGTACGGGTCGTACGCCAGCGAGGAGCAGCAACGGGCGGAGGGGGCGCTCCCGGCGGTCCCCGTGAGCTCCTGCCAGTGGCCTCCGGCGAAGGTCCAGGTGTCGTTGAGGTACTGCACGGTCGAGGTCGGGCCGCAGGGGGAGGCGCACACGTCGCCTCCGAAGAGCACGACACGGTCCAGCGAAGGGTCGAACGACATCATGGCCTTCTCCCGGGCGGGCGGAGCGATGCCGGAGGAGGCCAAAGCCCACTGCGCCCCGGTCATGAGCCAGGTGTCGTTGAGGACGGAGCCGTTCTCTCCAAGCCCGCCGAACATCAGGAGCCCCTGGTCGGCGTAGTCGAACGCCAGGGCGGGGGCCCAGCGGGGGGGCGGGCTCACGGAGGAGAAGAGAGGGGCCCACGACCCGTTCGCGTACGCCCAGGTGTCCGAGAGGAACCCTCCCGAGGGTGAGAAGCCCCCGAAGAGGACCACCGCTCCGAGCGTCGGGTCGAAGTCCATCCCGGCGGCCCACCGTCCCGGCGGGCTCTGGAGCGGGGCCTGAGGGGTCCAGCGACCGCCTTGGAACGTCCACGTGTCCTGCGCGGCGAGAGCGGCGCTGGCGTTGGGAGCGGCCAGGAGACCGCCGAAGAGGACCAGGCCCTCTGACACCGGGTCGTAGGCCATGGTCGCCCACGAGCGACCCGGCGGGGAAGGGCCGGCGCTCGCGGTGATGTTCGTCCACGTCCCGTTGGCCTCGACCCACGTGTCGTTGCAGCTCCCGCAGCCGTCCGCGCCGCCGAAGAGCACCCACTCCTGGTCCACCACGTCGTAGGCCGATGCCGAACAGCACCGGGGGGTCGGGCCGCCGGTCGCGTTGCTCGAGAGGTTCTCCCACGCGACCGAGGCGGCGGTCGTCCCCGCCGCGAGGCGCGCGAGCGTCGCGATCGGCCCCGGCGCGCGTGGAGGCGCCGTCGGAGAGGCGTGGTCGGCCGCCAGCCCCACGAGCACCAGGGCGAGGGCGAGCGCGAGCGAGAGGGCCCGGACGGCGCGCCCGGAGGTCCGTGCGGCGGACCCGGTATCCCTGCTGCGCTCGGGCCTCGCGGGGAGCGGTCCCATGTTCCTTCCTCCTGTGGACCCGTGGAACGGGGGGGACGAGCGACCTCAGCCGACTTCCTTCAACGTGGCCACGGCGTTGTACATCGCCTCGAAGGGCCCGATCGAGGCCACGGAGATGGGCGTCCCGCCCTTCGCGCGCAGCGCGATCGCCTCCGAGCGACGCCCCGGCGCGGAGAGCCCCAGGGAGGCAGACTGCGGCGTGCCGCTGTCGTCCACCCAGTAGGCGTCGAGCCGGGGGGCCCCGGACCGTAGCTGGAGGAGGGTGAAGCCGAGCAGGAGCTCGTAGGTCCCGTCGCGCGGGACCTGGTAGGAGATCAGGGTCGCCGGTTGAGCGGAGCGGGTCACCGAGGCGGACCTGCACGCGGGCGTGGGCGCGGACAATCCCCACGAGTAGGTCCGGGACTCTCCCGCGGAGAAGACCCAGGCGCTCTCGCTCCCCCGGTCGTCCAGGATCTTCCCCGGGAACTGCGCGCCCTCCGGGCTCGTGTAGAGCTGGGAGAAGACGTTCTGCTTCGACTGGAAGAGCCGGAGCGCGGTGGCTCCCTGGACCCCGAAGGCGTCCACCGAGAGCTTCGCGAAGAGGTGATTGTACACGCCGTGGTTCTGGGCCGCTCCGACCGAGTTGAGGACCGCACCGACGCCTCCGTTGCCGGAGAGGCTGACGAACACGTGGCCGAACAGGTTGGAGTCCGTCCACTCCGCGAGGTCGAGGCCCACCCGGCCGACCCGGGTCATGTAGAGCTCCGGGAAGGTGTTGTCGGTCACGACCGCCGTGGGAGAAGTGCCCTGGAGAAGGAGCCCCGTCCCCGCCACGCGGTCCATGACGAAGCGGAACCGGTTCGCGCAGACGTTCGCGTGGAGCAGCGGGTCCGCGCCCTGGGCGGTGGCGGGGGCGTGCAGGCGCACGCCGTGCCCGGCGTTGACGACCATGAGGTCGATGTCGCTCTGCTGGAGCGAGGAGAGCGCGACCGCCCAGCGGTCGGGGACCCCTCCCCCGTCGACGACGAGCCCGCGGATCGTGCAGCGGCGGATCACCGCGTCGGGGAGGGTCTGCAGCACCGGCTCCTGGCCGGGGGGCCCCCGGAGGGTCGCGCCGCCACCCTCGAGGGTCACGTGGGAACGGAGGGAAATGGGCGACCTGAGCTCGTAGACGGACCCAGGGTCCAGCTGGACGACCCCGCCCCCCAGGGCGAGCGCCCGGTGGATCGCCTCCTGGATGCCGCCGGTGGTCGTCCCGGGGTTGTCCGGTCCGAACGGGAGCCCGTGGTTGGGCTGCGGCGACCTACCGTTCGCCTGCCCGCGGGAAGAGACGGGGAAGACCTGGAGCCGGCCCGGAGGGAGAGGGGCGGGGCCGGGACCGTGCGCCCCCTCTTGCGGCGACGGTGAAGGGGGGCGAGGGGACGCCAAGGCTGCCTCGACCTCCCTCACCGCCGGTCGAGTTCTTCAAGTCGCTGGAGGAGGGACCTCGGGCGGAGAAGGGCGTCCCGCGCGAGCCCCCGGCGGTGGGTCGTGGGATGCGGGGGACGGCCCCCTCCCCGACGCGACCGAGCCCAGAAGCGCACGCACCTCGGGGCCCACGAAGGGTTCGAGGAACTTCCGGGACCCCGCGAGCGCCGAGGAAGAGGCGCGCTGCCATTCTCCCTCCTCGCGCATCCATCGCGCGAGGGTCCTCACGTAGGCGTCGACGTCCCCCGCGGGGACCCGGACCAGGCCCGGGCCCTCGACGTCCAGGTCGTGCGGGACCCCGGGGTTCACCACGGCGGGGACGCCCATGGCCCCGGCCTCCGGGACCGTCCAGCCGAACCCTTCGATCGGGCTGTGGACGGTGAGGGCCTTGCTCCGGGAGAGGAGCTCGAACTTCTCGGCCTCCCCCGCCCCGACGACGATCCTCAGGTGTCCCGCGAGCTCCGGGGAGAGGGCGAGCTCGCGCAGCCGCTTGAGGTAGGCCGGGTCCTGCGGGCGTCCGAGGAGGACCGCCTCGGCCTCGGAAACCTCTCGCCGGAGCCGGCGCAGGACCTCCACCGCCTCCTCGAACCTCTTGATCGGACGGAAGTTCCCGATGACCACGAACCGGTCCGCCCGCTCGCGGTAGGGCCTCACGGTCCCCTCCGCTCCCTCCGGGAGCGCGACCTGGGGGTGGCTCACGGCCACGCGGACGGCGGGAACCCCCTGCGAGAGCAGCCAGGACCTCGTGGTCTCGGACGGAACGAGGAGCGGCCCGTGACCGTAGGACCGCAGGAGGGACCTCTGCAGCCGGTCGGCCGCCGCGACAAGGAAGGACGACCGGAACGCCGCTCGGAAGAGCGGACGGTTGTCCTGGTACCAGAACCCGACCGCGCGCCCCTTCGCCCACCGAGGGGCGCGGAACGGGATGCGGAGGGAGCCGATGACCTGCTCCAGGACCACGTCGAAGCCCTGCGCCCCGTGCAGCCGCCCTCGGAAGCGGACCCGGACCGGGAAGAGCTCTCCGCCGCCCCATCGGTGGATGTCGACCCCGTTCACGCGCTCGCGGGAGGGAAGGCCGGGGGCGCGGGAGGTCCAGAGCGTCACGACCCCGCCCGACGACGCGAGCTCTTCGGCGATCCCCTGGAGGTGGAGGTCCCCGCCGGTCACGCCAGCGTGCGCCCGGTCGTGCGCCGCCAGGATGAGGTACGAGAGCGGCACGTCCGTCAGACCCTGCCCGCCGTGTTCGGGGGCGCATCGGCCTTCGGGCCGCCCGGCGAGGCGGGGCTCTCCCCCCGTCCCTTCGTCGCAACGCGGAGGCCTCCGCCGCCGCCCGGGGGATCGCCACCGCCCGCAAGGAGCCGGTGGATCACGGCGCCCATGAGGCCAAGGACCGCGGCCGTCGCGAGCACGACCACGAGGAGAAGGTCGGAGGGGGCTGCGACCGCGGGGCCCGTCGACGGGACCGCGACCGAGGGGAACTCCTCGAAGGTCACCGTGCCGGAGACGTTGTGCCCCGTCCCGTCGCTCACGACCACCTGGACGGTGTAGTTCCCCGGCGGGGTCCCCGGGCAGCTCAGGATCGGGAAGTCACCCCCCAGGCATCTCGGAGGAAGGCCGGTCCAGGCGAAGGAGAGCGTGCCGTTCGCGGGCCTCGCCTCGACCAGGAACGTCGTGAAGGCGCTCCTCACGGGGGCCGGGGGGACCACGAGGAGGCCGAGGATCCTAGGCCCTCCGGCGGGGGGAGCGGCGAGCTGGAACTGCCAGGTCGGCGCCCGTCCCTCGGTCGTGGCGTTGGAGGCGAGGAGCAGGGTCTCGCCCACCGACCAGTCGTACGCCAGCACGTCGCAGCAGGCGGCCGGTGGCCCGCGGGCTTCCGTACGGTTCGTCCATGCGCCCTGGGCGAACAACCAAGTGTCGTTGAGGAGGTGCAGCGGACGACCCGGGCCGCACCCCACGGGGCACGCGTCGCCGCCGTAGAGCACGACCGCCTGGTCCGCGGCGTCGTAGTCCATCGACGCCTTCTCCCTCGGCGGAGGGGACAGCGAGAGGACCAGCTGGTGCCAGACGCCCCTCTCGAACGTCCAGGTGTCCCCCAGGAACCCCTGGGCTCCGTTGAACCCGCCGAACAGCAGCACGCCTCCCAGCTGCGGATCGTAGGTCATGGAGGGGGTCCACCTGGGAGAGGGGGAGCCTGGCGAGGCGAGCTGCTGCCAGACCCCTCCCACGTACGACCAGGAGTCCGAGAGGAAACCCTGCGAGGGCGAGTAGCCCCCGAAGAGGAGGAGGTAGCCGTCGGAGAGGTCCGCGACCATGCCCGCCGCCCATCTCGCCGGAGGCGGCGCGGAGGCGGAGAGGCGGGTCCAGGTCCCGTTGCTGTACGCCCACACGTCGGAGAGGGCATCGCCGCTCGCGAGGGAAAGTCCTCCGAAGAGGAGCACGTAGCCGTCGAACGGATCGTAGGTCATCGCCCCCCATTCCCTGGCCGGGGGCGCCCGGGAGGTCACGATCTGGAACCAGTGACCGTCGCGCCATGCCCACGTGTCGTTGCACGCGCCTCCGCAACCGTTCCCTCCTCCTCCGAAGAGCAGCAGGTAGCCGTCGTGGCCATCGTAGGTCATCATGGAGCAGCAGCGCGGGGAGGGGCCGCTCCCGTTCCCCGTGACGTTCGTCCAGCCGGGGGTCTGCGTCCGACCTGGAGAGGCGCCGCAGCCGGGAGCGAGGCAGCCGGAGGTGGCGAGCTCGCCCTCGGGCGAGCTCCTCGGCCCGCTCGAACGAAGGTCGGGGCGCGAGGGCGCGCCCCCGGCCCCTGACCCCTGGGCGAGCGCGATCAGCGCGGACCCCAGGAGAAGGACGCCCACCGTCAG
The DNA here is from genome assembly GCA_027314165.1 of Thermoplasmata archaeon. Classification (GTDB taxonomy): domain Archaea; phylum Thermoplasmatota; class Thermoplasmata; order Lutacidiplasmatales; family UBA184; genus JAKAAX01. Next base: position 10,000 of record DAHVCH010000031.1, read on the forward strand.
GAGGACGCCGAAGGAGGGAAGGGCCGGGGAGCTGGCTCGAGACCGCCCCGTGCGCGGAGTGCCGACCTCCACACAGGCTCGAGAGGCCCCCCGACCATAAGGGTGGGGGCAGGCCGCGCGATCAGTGGAACGTGATCTCCTTGAGCATCTCCAGGCCGATGGAGAGGGCCCGGCGCCGGCTGTGGCCCGCCCCCTTCGAGGGGCCCACGCGCTCGCGGAACTTGATCGGAGCCTCGACCACGGAGAGGCCGTTGCGGAGCGCGATCAGGATCATGTGCGGGGAGAAGTACATCCCTCCCACCATGAGCTGGGGGAGGATGCGCTCGAGCGCTCCCCGCCGGATCGCCCGGAACGTGCATCCCACGTCGGTGATCTGGATCTCCCCCCAGAACGCGGAATCCCAGTAACGCAGGCGCACCAGGAGGGCGAGGAAGAGGTTCCCCCACGCCATGAACCAGTCCATCTGCGAGCCGGGCCGGTTCAGCTCCCGGTTCGTGCGCGAGCCCAGGGCCATGTCGCAGTCCGCGAGGTAGGGGACGAGCTTCCGCAGGTCCTCGGCGAAGAACGTCCCGTCCCCTTCCGAGAGGACGATCACCTCGGCGTCGGTCCTCTCCATCGCGGCCCGGAGGCCCCCGAGGCAGGTGTGCCCGTAGCCGCGGGGCTGCACCGTCACGACGACCGCCCCGTGGTCCCGGGCGACCTGGGCGGTCCGGTCCTGGCTCGCGTTCTCGGCCACGAGGACCGTGCCAACCTCGGGAAGCGCGCGGAACTCGTCCACCGCGCCCCCGATCGAGGCCTCGTCATCGAGGGCGGTGAGGACCACCGCGATGCGCTTCCCCCGGATGTCCCACGTCGGAGGGAGCGCTCTCCGGGGCCCGCGCCGGGACGCCCCCAGCCCCCCCAGCAGCACCAGCAGGACCACGAGAGGGACGACGATGAGCAGGTAGAGCATGACCAAGTAGAGCCACACGTCGAAAGCCGGACCGGGTCGGAGGTAGGAGCTCCAAGGGACCTGGGCGCCCCCCGCCGCGGCGATCGCGCCGCGGACCAGGCTCACCACGAGCTCGACCATGAGGGCGATCGCGGTCGCGGTCACGACGAGGACGCTCAGCAGGGAGGCGACGACGAGGGCCCTTCCCATCTCTCCCTACCCTCCCGCGGGGCGTCCGCCCTGCGAGCACGACCCGCGGCGGGGGCGAGGACCGCCTTTCACTCCAGCGCACCCCCGGAAGGCACGGCGGAGGTCTGCTGGACCGTGATCCCGTAGAGCCAGATGTCGGCGTTCGGCGCGAGGGCCCACCCCTGGCAGTCCAGCGTCCCCATGAAAGGCCAGGAGCCGGTGAGCGTCACGTTCTCCCAGCCCCCACCGCCCGCGGGGGCGACCGGCGTGAGGGACGCCACCTGGCTCTTGGAGGCGTCGGCGGAGAGCACGAAGCCGTAGTCGTGGCCCGTCGAGGAGGGGTTCACCAGGTCGAGCCCGACCGAGATCGGGGTCCGCAAGAGGTCGAGGAGCAGCGACGGCTCCCCCGCCTCTCCCACCACTCGGAGGTCCAGGGTGACGTGGTACGTCCCCGGAGGGACCGGGTAGAGCCCCACCCCGGACCAGATCTCCGTGCCGTTCGCGGTCCCCGGCGCGTGGTGCAGCGGCATCCCGGGCACGTTGGAATCGAGCACCGCGTTCCCCAAGAGGAGCGAGCTGGGAGAGACCTCGACGCTCGACCAGGGCACGTAGAGCACCGGAGGAGCGGTCCAGCCACGCTGGTACAGGTACGCGCCGTTGGCCTCCGCGTAGAGGCCGAAGCCCGTGAAGTTCACGCTGGCCGCGAGGATCGCCGAGGAGTACGGGTCCAACCGGTAGTCCATGAGCAGGAACCGGGACTCGTTGACGTAGTGCCCGACCGCCTGCCCGAAGGTCGAGTCGCCGACGAAGTAGCTCGAGGTGGGCAGCACGAAGGCGTGGGTACCTGAGGAGACCTCGGGGAAGAGGGTCGTGGTGGTCAGGACGGAGGCCGAGGGCGGGAGAAGGTCGATCACCCGGTGCAGCAGGAGGTCGTGGGCGCTGACCGAGGGGACCCCGTAGGTGATCTCGTTGAAGCTCCCAGCGGGGGCCGGCAGGAGCGGGCTCGCGACGAGCGCCCCGACGACCGCGAGGCCCACGACCGCGAGACCGATCGGGCGCTCTCCGGAGAGGGCGCCCCTCCACGCCCTGCGCCGCCTCGCGGGAACCCCCTCCGCCCGCGTGGGGAGGGGTGGGCGGAGCGTGCGGGCCCATCGGAGGAGACGGGCCCACCAGGGCCGCACGTGCACGAGACCGTCCACGAGCCCGAGGTAGAGGAACGGGAGCGCGTAGGCGGAGTACTGGTCTCCCAGCGTGTAGTACGCCGAGTTGTTCGAGAGCACCGCCAGCCCCACCCAGGCGAGCACGGGGAAGAGCGCGCGGTCCTCGCTCACCCAGGGGAGGAACGCGACGGTGCCGAAGAGGAGCGCCAGGTAGACCAGCTTCTGCGGCGCCTGGTAGGAGAGCGCGGCGAGGGCGAGGGAGGGGTGGAGGATCGCCTGGGGGTAGACCCCGAGCGGGCTGGCCGCTCCGAGGATCTCCCAGTTCACGCCGTAGCTCGCGCCGAAGGCACCCCCTCCGATGGCGCCGGCGTGGACCAGCACCTCGTAGGCGACGGCGATCCACAGCGACGCGGCGAGGAAGGCGAGCAGGAACCACCTCTGGGGGAACGCGGCGGAGCCGATCCGGACCACCATCACCCTCCGGAAGAAGGGGAGCGACGGGAGGAGGGAGAGCAGCGCGAAGAGCGCCAGGAACGGGGCGATCTCCTCGACGACCGCGAGCGCGAGCAGCCAGCAGAGCAGGAAGGGGAGCGGGCGCCGGCGCCCCAGGAAGTAGAACGCCGCCAGGACCGTCACGGGGAGGAACGCCTCCGGGTGGAAGTCGTACCACGCCAGCCCCTGGGTCACCGGGGAGACCAGGTAGGCGGCCGCGACCGCGAGCCCCCACCGGGCCGAGCCGAGGCGGTCCTTCACGATGCCGTAGAGGGGGACCGCGGCGAGCGCCACCCCGACGGCCTGGGCCACCAGCAGGGTCGCGGGCGAGGGCACGGCCGCGTAGAAGGGCAGGAGGAGGAACAGGAAGGGCGAGAAGTGGACCGCGAAGAGGCTCCCCTGGGTGCCCGCGGGGAGGTCCGCGGTGTAGTAGAAGAACCGCCCACCGAAGAGGGTGGTGTGCATCGCCTGGTTGTAGATGCCCAGGTCCCAGGCGTAGGTCTGGAAGGACCAGTAGCGCAGGACCGTGGCCGCCGAGAGGACCACGGCGAAGAGCGAGACCATCAGGGCGAGGTAGGTGCGGGGGTCCCGGAGGAACGCGCGAAGGTCCGCCTCCTGGCGCAGATCCGGGTCTCGCCCAGGGTCGGGATCAGGACCATGATCATGACCATGATCGGGATCCGTGCCCGTTCCCGGGAGGTCGGCCGAGCTCAATTTCCCCCTGTCTCCCGCGGTGAAAGGGCTTCTGGGAGCGGGCCCAGAACGACCGGCTCCCTTCTAGCTTTGGGAGGACCGGCCCACGACGGGGCCACGCCCCCGGGGCGAGCGGCCCCCCGCGCTTAGCCCATCGACGGCGGCGAGGGCGCAGGAGGAGCGCCGTACGAGCCGCCGGAGATGTCGTCCGAGCTCAGGGGCGGGGGGGGAAGGGGAGAGGCGCTCGCGGACCCGGCGGGGATGTCGTCCGAGGTCGGGGGAGGCGGGAGCACCGCGCCCGGGGCGCCCTCGGGCGGGGGTTCCATCGAGGTGGGGTCCTGCGCAGGGGGGGCGCCCACGTACATCTGGGGAGGCTGCTCGTAGGCCGCCGCCGCCATCGCGCCGCTCTGCATGGCAAGCTCGGCCTCCCTGGAGCGCCGGCGCCGCTGCAGGATGAGGAGGACCAGGGCCAGGGCCACGACGATGACGATGACCACGGCCGCGACAAGGATCGCCCAGTTGGTGTTGTCGGCGGAGCTGCCCTGGGGCTGGTTGTTCGGGCAGCTGGAGCCTCCGACGCAGATCTGGAGCGCGGAGGCGGTCCCGCGGTTGCCGTTCGCGTCCTGGACGGTGAGCACGACGTTGAACGTCCCCGTTTGAGCGAAGGTGTGCGTGGGGTTCTGCTGCCCCGAGGTCGAGCCGTCACCGAAGTTCCACGACCAGGTGTACGGACCGGTGCCGCCGCTCGCGGCGCCCGCGAAGATGACCGTGAAGGGCGCCGTGGTCGAGCTGGTGCCGCCGCTGGAGATCGAGGAGGAGACGGAGAGCACGCAGGAGGTGTAACAGTAGGAGACGCCCGGGATGGCGGAGCCGTATCCCATCACCGATGCCGCGAGAAGCGCCACGAGGAGCCCCCCGCCGATCAAGAGACGAGCTCCCCAGAAGGAACGACCAGCGGAAGGACCCGTGGGCCGGCGTGTCATGGTGCCAAATGAAGCGCCACACAAATACATAAACCAATCGAGGGAAAACACTCCCTCCGGCAGGCTGTTCACCCCCGTGCATATATGCGCGTCGTGGAGGCGCCGGCGCGGGCCCAGCGGACGGCGGCGTCGCGTCGGACCGCGGACCTCCCCGCGCCCGGCAGCATGGCCCCACCGCGACCGGGGTCGGGAAGGAGAGGGCTCAGGCGAGGATGGAGAGCGGACGCTCGGTCGGGTCCCCGTTGCAAGAGCGAAGGACGGGGCGTCCCCCGACCTTGCGTCCACCGCCCCGCGGGGGAGGCCGTTCGGGGCTCAGCCGTACCGAGGGACCGCGGGGTCCACGGTCACCGACCAGGCGTCGATCCCCCCTCGGAGGTTGATGACCCGGGCGAATCCCTGGCTCTCCAGGAAACCCGCCACCGCCTCGGAGCGCCCGCCGTGGTGGCAGTAGACGATGAGCCACTGGTCGCGGGGGAGCTCCCCCACGCGGCCGGGCACGTCGTTCATGGGGATGTGCAGCGACGGTTCGATCCGCGCATGGGCCCGCTCCCAGGGCTCCCGCACATCGAGCAGGACGGCCTTCCTGCGCCCTCCGTTGACCCCGTCGAGCAGCGCGACCACCTCCTCCGGTCCGATCTCTTCGACCATGCTTCCGACGGTTCCTCAGCACGGCCGGCTTGAAACGGCTTCCTAACTCCGCGCGCGGGTCCTTCCCCGCCCCGGCCCTAGGTGCGCCCGGGGGCCGCTGGCGCATCCTCGGGGGTGGGCAAGAACCGCCGGCCGAAGCGGCGGACGAAGGTGAGCTCGCGCCCGAGGTACCCCTCCACGACCCGGAGAAGGTGGTGGTCCCCCGCCTCCAGGCTGCGGGTCAGGAGCACGGCGAACAGGTAGGCCGCGAAGAGGACGAAGAAGATCCCCACGAGCTCGAGGTTCGAGGGGACCCAGTGGGCCCACCAGGTGAGAAGACCCAGGATCGCCACCGTGGGCGCCGTCACCAGGACGAGCGGGCGGAGCCGAGGTCCGGAGAACGGGTGGATGCCGGTGAGGAGGTAGATCTGAATGGTGCAGAGGATCGGCAGCAGGGCCGTCGCGACGGCGAAGGCCACCGCCGCTCCGAGCGAGCCCCAGAACGGGATGAGCGCCAGCGAGAGCCCCGCGTCGGCCCCGGCGCTCACGAACGTGTTCACGACCAGCAGCCGGAGCTTCCCGAGCCCGATGAGGACCGCCGTCGAGGGGCCGGCGATGGTGAAAGCGAAGGAGCCGAGACAGGTGACCTGGAGCAGGAGAGGTGCGCTCCCGTACCCGGGGGTCGCGAGGAAGCCGGCCCGGTAGACGAAGGTGAGGGACGCGGCGGGGAGCAGGAAGAAGAGCAGGAAGAACGGCAGCGAGATCAGCATCACCCACTTGGTGATGGTCGCGTAGCTCCGGCCGAGCTCGGGCATGTCGCCCAGCCGGTGGAGACGGGCCGCCACGGGGAGCATGATGTACCCCAGGGCGGTCACCGCGAGCGCGACCAGCCGCGCCAGCGGGAGCACCGCGTTGTAGGCGGCGACCGGCGCGGGTCCCCGAAGGGCCCCCAGGACGATGGTGTCCACGGTTCCCACGGCGGCGGTGGAGAGCCCCACCAGCATCAGGGGGAGCGAGAAGGCGAGGAGCGCGAGGAGGGTCGAGGCCTTCGGGTCCAGGCTCTGCCCCTTCGAGGCGAGCTCCCCGCGCTTCCACGGGAACCCGAAGGGCGAGACCGTGTAGGCCGTGGCCCCCACGAGCGTGAGCATCCCCGCCACGACGTAGGCCATGAGCGCCGACTCGATCGAGGCCGCCCTAGCGAGCAGGAGCATGAGGAACCCGATCGTCAGGACCGGGTTCAGGATCTGGTTGAAGAGCATGTTGGGGAACGCGTCCTCGTTCCCCTGGAAGAACGAGGTGACCACCCCCGAGATCAGCCCGAGCGACAGGTTCACGGCGAGGAACTGGTAGACGACCGGGGTCCCCTGGAACCACAGGGCGAGCTCGGGGGCGGCGACGAAGACGATCGCTCCCGTGAGGGCCGCCGCCGGGGCCGCGAGCGTGAGCGAATGCACGACGATCCTCCATCGCTCGGAGACGTCGGTGGTGTGGGCGAGCTGCCGGGCCACCGCGCTGGGGAGTCCCAGGCTCCCCAGGCTCGACAACAGGCCGGTGATCGCGAGCCCCAGGGCGAGGTCGCCGTAGAACTGGGCGTTGAGCGAGGTGACCAGCAGGACGCGCGTCCCGAAGAGCGCCCCGACCATGACCACCTGCCCGATCAGGGTGACCACGGAACCGTGGCCCAGGCTGGCGAGCGGGTGGCGTTCCTCGACCGCGTGGGCGGGCGAGGTCTTCCCCCCTCGCACCTCCTTCGGCTCGAGCGACGGGGGCATCCAAGCGTTCTCCCCCGGGCTCTCCTGGGCCGGTGCGGACGGCACGAAGGGAGTCCAACCCTCCCTCGGGATAAACCCGAGGCCGGGGACGCGCGGGGGCCAGGGAGGCCCGCGAGCCTTTTCCCCCGTTCGCCTGCGGGGGCGGCATGACCCTCCCATCCCGGGTGCTGATCACCGGCGGCGCCGGCTTCCTGGGGGCCCACCTCTCCCGGCGTCTCCTGGAGCTCGGGGTCGAGGTCCGGCTCTTCGACGACCTCTCCGGTGGCCGCGAATCGAACCTCCCTCCGGGGCTCCCTCCCGGGCGGCTGCTCCACGGCGACGTCCGCGACGAGGTCGCGCTCGTGTCGGCGATGGAGGGGTGCCCGGCGGTGGTCCACCTGGCCGACCGCCCCGTCCCCGCGGGCTCACCCACCGAAGGGATGGACGTGAACGTCCGAGGGACGCTCGCGGTGATGCGGGCCTGCCGAGCGGCGAAGGTCGCGCGCGTGGTGCACGCCTCGTCGTGTTCCGTCTACGGGACCTCGGGACCTCCCCCGATGGCCGAGACGCGTCCCCCGGGCCCGGTCACGCTCACGGGGGCGTCGAAGGTCGGGGGCGAGGCCATCGTGCGCGCCTTCGCGGAGGAGGGCGCCTTCCAGGCGGTCGCGCTGCGCTTCTTCCACGTCTACGGCCCCGGCCGGATCACGAGCCCCACCCCCGGGGTCCTCGCCCTCTTCGGCCGGGAGGTCGCCGAGGGTCGGCCTCCGAAGGTGCACGGAGCGGGGGAGATCACCCGCGACTTCGTCCACGTCGAGGACGCGGTCAGCGCGCTTCGTCTCGCGCTCGAACGGCGCGTCGGGAACTGGACCCTCGCGAACGTGGGCACGGGGGTCGGGACGACCCTGCGGGCGGCCGCCGAGGCCGTGGCGACGGCCCTGGGGCGCGTCGACCTCGAGCCCGAATCCGGCGCGGCGCCGCCGGGCCCGGCGGTGCGCGCGGTCGCGGACATGCGGTACGCCCGCAGCGCCCTGGGTTTCGAGCCGAAGATCGGCTTCGCCGAGGGGCTCGCGAGGAAGGACTTCCACCTGCCGATACGCGGGGTCGCCCCTTAGGGGGAGCGCGGCGCGGGCCCGCCCTCCTCAGAAGGTCCCGTTCTCGACCCGGTGGGCGCAGCGCCCGCAGACCCATGCGCGAGGGCGGCCGCCCATGCCCGCGGGGGTCCAGAGAAGACGGCCGCCGCAGCTGGGGCACGGGACCTCCTCCCGGATCTTCAGCACCTCGTAGAGGGAGGGGAGGCCCGGAGGGATCGCTCCCTCGATGGGGGAGAGCGTGGGGTAGGAGAGCGGGTCCTGGGGCTGTCCGACGGGCGCCTTGGGGATGCAGAAGACGGTGAGCGAGTACTCCCCCGGCTGGAGGTTCGCCGCGAGGGTGTGCGAGACGTCGAGCACGTGGCCGGGGGGGATGTCCCGCGACTCGGCCTGCAGCCGCGTTCCCTGCAGGTTCACGTTCGTCAGGACGACGTAGTAGGTCACCGACAGCGGGGTCTGGACCTGGTTGTGGGCCAGCACCTCGACGAAGATGGGCTCCCCGGGAGGGAGGACGCTCAGCGGGACGTCGCGCGAGAAGCGCATGCCCCCGCCGGCCGGGCGCCAGGAGAGGGACTCGTAGACCCCCTGACGCTCGGTGTAGAGGAACAGGGATTTCGATGGGCCGGGGGGGAGGGAGG
>DAHVCH010000032.1 GCA_027314165.1 Thermoplasmata archaeon
TGTTGCGTCGAAGGAGCTCGAGGAGCTTCTCTCGGGCGATGGTGACCTGGTCGTCCTCGGGAAGAGTCCCGAAGCGGAATCCGAAGGTGCCCGAGAGGACTTCTCCCACGGGCCACAGGTGGACCGGTCACCGGATAAATAGCCATGGGTGGCACTCGGCCACCGTCAGGCAGGGTCAGAGACCTGAACAGCTACTCCTCCCGGAGCTTCTCATTCTCTCGTCGGACCCGGTCGAGTTCCTCGGCCTTTCTCTGAAGCTCCGCGAACCTTCTTGCGAGAGACGACGATCTCGTCGCCGGAACTCTCCGGTGCGAGGAATACGCGAAGGACCGGGGGTGTCATCGCCCTCGGGCGAAGACGGAAGGGACCCGCGGCTAAGCTACTTTCGCGACAGGGTTTAGCACGGCGCTGCTATCGGAGTGCGCCAGGGAGCTGAACTGTAACCCCGCCTCACGCTTGACCGGTCCGGGGGACCCCCGCGCTCGGCCTCCCGTGCCCGGTCTCCTCCCACAGCGAGCGGAGCTCGAGCAGGCCCTCGAACGGGCCCATCATCAGCGCGAGGACCTCCCGGTCCGGTGACCTCCGCCGGGCCTGCAGCGCGCTCCGGCGCCGTCGCAGGAACGCCCGGTCCCTCCCGAAGCCCACGACACCCTGCAGGACCGCCCGCGCGTGCTCGCGGTCCCCGCGACGCCAGAGCAGCAGCGCGCGGGCGAGCGCGAGGAGGCCGGAGAGCGGGAGGAAGAGGAGGAGCCGGGGCGCGCCGTAGCTCGTGTAGAGGGTGGCGAGCCGGTTCCGGGTCGCGGCCCGGAGGACCCGGGGGTTCCTCTTCGTCACGCTCCCCTCCTCGGTTCCGCCGCGGGCGTGCCAGGCCACCGACGCCGCGATCTCCGAGACGCGCCAGCCGAGGAGGTGGGCCCGCCAGCAGAGGTCGACGTCCTCGCCCAGCATGTAGAACTCCTCGGGATAGAAGTAGCCCAGGTCGTCCAAGAGCGCTCGCCGTACGAAGAGCGAGGCGCCTTCCGCGTAGAACACCTCCCGGCGGGGCCCGGACGGGTCCGGGGACGGGTGGGCGAAACCGAAGGGGTCCACCCGGTTCCACACGCGATCGGGGACCTCGCGGTCCGTCAGGCTGTAGAGGCGGCTCTGGGCGACCCCGAGCCGTGGGTCCTCCCGGAACGCCTCCACCACGGGGGCGATCCACCGCTCGGAGACCTCGATGTCGTTGTTGACCACGGCGATCACCTCCCCCCGCGCCTCCCGGACCCCGGCGTTGTTCCCCTGCGAGTACCCCACGTTCTTCGGAAGCCGGACAAAGCGGACCGACGCTTGCGGGAAGGAGCGCGACAGCTCCCGCTCGAACGCCTCCGCGCTTCCGTCGGTCGAGCCGTTGTCGACGAAGACGAGCTCGCGCCGGGGATACGGCTCCTTGAGGAACGAGGTCCAGAGCGGCAGGAAGCGGCGTCCGTTGTAGTTGAGCAGCACCACGCTGACCAGGGGCTCCTCCGGGAGAGGCGGGTGGTCGGACCGGGGCCCCGGGGTCACGCGTACCCCCAGGAACGCAGCCGTCGCTCCACCTCGTTCGGGCTCGAAGCGCCGGGAGGGACATCCGTGGGCGTGGAGCGCTCGAGGATCCTCCCCGCCTCCTCGGCGAGCTCGTCGGTCCGCGGGTCCTCCGGTCGCGGCCGGTAGAGGATGCGTCCACGCTCCTCGATGAGCCCCCGCTCGACGACCACGTCCCGGTCGCCCTTCCAGATCCGGAGCCGACGGACCAGCGGTCGCCGCTCGGACTCGGGTCTCGCCGTCCCCACGTCGAGGAGGTCCGGTCCCTCCCAGTAGGAGAGCGTCGGTCCGCGTTCGGCGACGGCCCGTCCCAGCGCCGCGGGCAGGTCTCCCTCCCCTCCCTCTTCGAGGCTCCCCAGGAGCGCATCGTGGAGATGCCGCAGGTCGAAGGGCCCGGCGTACGGGGCGCGGTCGCGGACCCGCTCGTTCCTACGGAACCGCCAGAGCGCACACGGGATCCGGACGATCTCGTCCTGGAGCGAGTGCCCGTGGCCGAAGAACCCCTGCTCGCCCAGGGCCTGGCCGTGGTCGCTGAGGAGCACCACCCAGGCGTCACGGAGCACGCCGCGACGGGCGAGGACCTCGAAGATCTCGCCGAGGCGCTGGTCGAGCTGCGTCAGGGTCCTGAGGTACCCCTCCTCGACCCATCCGCGCGCCTCGGGGACCGAGGTGAGCCGTCCCGTCCTGGGGGCGAGGCTCATCATCGGGAGCGAGAAGTCCTTCGGGACCTGGCCTCCCCCGGCGGAGGGGCGAAGCCGGTACGGCTCGTGGGTCTCCATCAGGTTCACGAAGAGGTGCAACGGCTTGTCGCTCCGTCGCCGCCGGAGGTAGCGGTCCACGCCGGAGATGAGCATGCGGCCGCTGAGGAGGAAGCGCACGCCCAGGTCCGCGAGGGACCCCGCGACGCGCGAGCCGGGGCCGGCGGTAGCGCCGGCCGCGGACGGGGTCCCCTCCGCGCCCCCGGTCTCGCCCACAAGGCGTCCCCTCTCTCGGGGCCCCGCTCCGGCGAGAGGGTGGAGGGCCTCCCAGGCCCAGGGCGCGACGGTCCGGTTGAGCGCGTAGCGGTTCAAGGACCCGTACTCCCGGAGGAATCCGTACTCCGGCGCGAGGAGCCCGTTCGCCGAGTAGGCCGCCGACTCCCCCCCGGCCTCCCGGAAGCGGTCCGCGAGCGTCGGCCCTTGGGGCGCCCGGATCTGGGCGCCGTGCCAGTGGACCTGCCACGGGTCGGAGCCCGCGAGGAGGCTCGCGTGGGACGGGAGCGTCCAGGGCGAGCTCGCGATGGCCGTCGGAAAGACCTCCGCTCCGGGGGCCGCCCCCTCGAGGAACGGCATCGTGAGCTTTCCGCCGTAGCCCGGGACCGTGGAGGGGCGGCGCAGCGTGTCCGCCACGATCACGACCAGGTTCCTCATGCTCGGAGGAGACCTCCGGCCGCCGCGTCGGCCTCCGACGGGAGCGCGCGAGGGTGGCTGCTGCTGCTGCAGCTGCGGCGGCTGCTGCTGGGGCTGCGGCAGAGCGTGTCGATCATGGAGAGAGCTGCTGGAGCGTGAGCGAGTAGAGCCGGACGGAGCTCGACGGGGAGAGCGCCCATCCGTAGTTGGTGAGGATCCCCAGCCCGTTCCAGGAGAAGACCAGCGTCACGTTCCCCGTGGTCGGGACGCCCTCCGACGTGCTCACGAGGGCCGGGGACCCGGGCAGGTAGCTCGACGGGGACGGGACGACCACGAAGTAGAACTTCCCCACCCCCGTGTAGTTGGTGCGGGCGACGGCCTGGTAGTGGATGGGCGTCACCGCGGTGGAGATGGCGAGCTGGGCTCCCGGCTGGGGGGAGCTCACGGAGACCCAGGCCTTCAGCGAGTAGTTTCCCGGCGGGAGGTTCCTCACCCCGAGCCCGGTCCAGAGCAACGTCCCGTTGGAGGTCCCGGGGGCGTGGTAGAGGGAAGGACCGAGCGCGGTCGCGTTCCCCGGGTCCGCCACCGCGTCGCCCGCGCTCGTGTCCCCGCCCGCGAGCGCCATCGTCCAGGGGTCCCACACCTTCAGCGGACCGGAGTATCCCCGCTCCCAGAGATAGGTCCCGTCCGCCGCCGCGAGGAGGCCGAAACCGGAGAGGTTCCCGTACTGGAGGGTCAGCGCGGAGTCCTGGTAGGCGAGGCGCCAGTCGAGCAGGATGTAGGTCGATCGGTTGATCGCGTTGTCCAGCAGCCCGGCGAGCGTCTGTCCCTTGACCAGCGCGGCGGCCCACGGCGTGACCCAGGCGTTGGCCCGGTTGGAGACCATGGAGAAGTCCTTCCCGTCGCAGACGATGCTGGCGTTGGAGGGCACGAGGGCGAGGACCTTCGCCGTCCACGCGTCGTGGGCCGTGAAGTCGGGCCATCCCGACGGCGTCGCCCAGAACAGGTCGATCGGCTGGGAGGCGAGCGGGCTCGCGATCACGTTCGTGACGACGACGCCGGTCACCAGCAGCGTGAGGAGGCCCAGCGCCGGAGCGGACGCCCTCCAAGAGCGATGGGCGCGAACGGCTCCCGCGACCGCCGACGGGGCCTCGTTCGGAGCTCGGGAGGCGCGGTGCGCGGACCACGTGCGCGCCCGGGCGAGGGCCGCCACGGTCGCGGCGATGAAGAACGGGAGGAGATAGCAGGCGTACATGTCCCCCGTGTAGAAGAAGTCCGCATTGGCCGAGAGCACGATGAGGCCGATCCAGAGGTACCCCGGGACCGTGTACTTCCACGGGCCCAGGAGCGGAAGGAACCCGAGGGAGCCCAGGGCGAGCAGGACGTAGACCGCCTTCTGCTCGCCGAAGATCGACAGGGCGGGGATGACCGCGCCCGGGTGGAGCAGGGCCATGGGGTACACCTGGTAGGCCGTCGCGGCGCCCAGCTGCGGCCAGTAGTCGAACGCGCCCCCGAACGTGGCTCCGAGCACGGAGTTGTGCACCGCGACCTCGAAGGAGAGGACGAGGTAGGCGCCGGTGACCAGGAACCCCAGCCAGTGGAGCCGATCGTCGAACAGGCCGCCGCGCCGGCGCAGCCACTCCCAGCCCGACGGGACGAGGGCGATGGCGAAGAACGCGAGGATGAACGGCGCGGCCGTCTCCACCGACATCAGGCCGAGGACGAGGCACACGAGGAGAGGGACCGGGCGTTTGAGCTCGAGGAAATAGAACACGCCCAGGATCGGCGCCACCATGAAGACCTCCGGGTGGAAGTCGTACCACGCCGGCCAGAACGTGAGCGGGGTCGCGAGGTAGACCGCCGCCATCCCAAGCGCCCAACGGTCCGAGCGGAGCAGGCGCTGGGCGAGCCCGAAGGTCGGGAGCGCTCCCGCGGCGAGCGCGCCCGCCTGCAGGAAGAGCAGGGCCGGAGGTCCCGGAGCGATCGCATAGAGGGGCACGAGCAGGACGAAGATCGGGGAGAAGTGACCGAGGACCACCCATCCGTGGCTCCCCTGGATCGAGTTCGCCGTGGTGAAGAAGAACTGGTGGCCTTCCGCGGTGGTCCAGAAGATCTGGTTGTAGTTGCCCAGGTCGTAGGCGAAGGTGAGGAAATCCTGGTACTTCAGCGTGCAAAGCTCGCCCAGGAAGCTCCCGTAGGCGATCGACGCCCCGAGCACCGCGACCCAGGCCCCGAGGGAGGGGTGGCGCAGGAGCCCCCGTGCACGTGGGGCCGCCCGGGAGTCGGCCCCTCCCTCGGTGGGCGGACCGTCCGGGGAGGACTTCGACCCCGTACGGTTCTTGGGAGCCGCCGGTTCGACCGGAGGCTTCCCCCTTCCCGGTCTCGGCACGGGTGTGGGATCCGGTCGAGGGGAGCGGTGGAGGGGGCCATATAGGTGCCCCCGGGGTGCGCGCTCCTCCCTTCCACCGCCTTATCCCTCGGCTCCCGTTCGCCGGACCACCGGTCATGGAGACGCTGCGGGTCGGGATCCTCACCGACATGTGCGGGCCGGTCTTCGGCGGAGGGTACCAGACCGTCCTCTGGGAGATCGCGCGCCGCCTCGCGAAGCGGCACACGGTCCGCATCTTCACGAGCCTGCCGCAGAGGAGCCTGGAGGTGGAGGGGGTCGAGCTCGTTCGCGCCTTCCCCATGGGGCCGTACCCGGATCGGTCCGGGACGAGGGGGCGCCTCCAACCCGCCATCTTCGGACCGATGCTCGTGCACGACCCTCTCGGTCCCTGGCGCCCGGACGCCCTGATCGTCGAGGCGATGCCGTTCTCCCACCTCCCGTTCATGGGGCGCTGGGTTCGCAAGCGCTCTTTCCTCCGCCTCCTGAAGGTCGACGAGGCGTGGGTCCACTACTCCCCGTTCCGGGGCGCGCTCGGTCCGGCCTCGCTGCGCCTGTCGCGCTGGATGCTCTCCCAGGGCCTCGCGTGGTCGGACGCCGCCCTGCCGGTGAGCCGCGCGACGGCCGAGGCGCTGCGCAGCGGGTACGGGTACCGCGAGGTCCTCCTCTTCTCCAACGGGATGGACGTTCCGCGGCTCGAGAGCCTGCTCCCCTCGCCGGCCCCCGCGCGGGACCTCGACGTGATCACGGTGGGGAGACTGGTGCCGATCAAGCGGCAGGCGGAGCTGCTGCGCGCGCTGGGGATCCTCGCCTCCCGAGGATGGAAGGGCCGCGCCGCCGTCGTGGGAGAGGGTCCGCTGGCCCCGGTCCTGCGGGGATCGCTCGGTCCTCTCGGGCTCGAGGGGCGGGTGGACATTCCCGGACGCGTCAGCGAAGCGCGGCGGATGGAGATGCTCTCCCGCGCGAAGGTCTTCGTCCTCCCCTCCGAGCGCGAGGGGTTCTCGCTCGCCACGCTGGAGGCGATGCTCGTCGGCGCCCTCCCCGTCGTGGGGCGGCCGCAGTTCCCCGAGGTCTTCGGGGCCGGCGACCTCGTCGAGGAGGGCCGGACCGGCTACAGCTATCCCGTGGGCGACCCCGAGGCCCTCGCCCACGTCCTCGAGCGCGCGCTCGCCGACGAGGGCGAGCGGACGCGTCTCGCTTCCGCCGCACGCGCGAGGGCCCGCGACTTCGACTGGGATGGGCTCGTGGCCGCCTTCGAGGTGGAGCTCCGCCGCCGCGTGGACGCGGTCTCCTCGCGGGGCGCGGGGGCCGCCCCGCCCCCTTCCCCCTCGCTCTCAGTCTCGGGGTGAAGGGAGCACGACCTTCCCGGCGTCGCCCATGACGAAGGCGGCGCCCCGGGGGGTCCGCTCCCGCTCGACGACGCGGCAGCCGCGCCCGAGGATGCTGTCGATGATCCTCAGGCCCACGTCGACATGGACCTCCTCCATCAGGATGCTCCGCTCGATCTCCGCCCGGCGGACCACGCTCCCTCTCCCGATCGAGGTGTAGGGGCCCACATACGCCCCCTCTTCGATCCGCACCCCTTCGCCGAGCACGGCAGGGCCCCGCACCGTGCATCCCGGGCCGATCACCGTCCCCGCCGCCAGGCCCACGTGACCGCTCACGTGCGCCGCGGGGTCGACGTGGCCGTTGGCCACGAAGAAGGAGCGCGGACGGCTCGCGAGCACGCGCTCGTTCGCCTCGAGGAGGTCCTCCGGGCGGCCCGTGTCCTTCCACCACCCGTCCAAGCGCAGGACGCGGACCCGGTGCGAGCGCTCCTCCAGGCCGCGTATCGCGTCGGTGATCTCGAGCTCGCCCCGGGAGGAGGGCCGGAGCCCCCGGACGATGTCGTGGACCTCGGGGGAGAAGAGGTAGGCCCCGATGAGGGCGAGGTCGCTCTTCGGCGACGAAGGCTTCTCCTCGATCGAGACGATCTGGTCCTTCGACCCGAGCTCGACCACCCCGTAGTGGGAGGCGTCCCGGACCGGCACGGCCCCCACCACCGCCGAGGCGTCACCCCGGGCGAACCGTTCGACGTACGGCCGGAGCCCGTGCTCGAGCATGTTGTCGCCGAGGTACATCAGGAACGGGTCGTCGCCAAGGAAGTCCCGGGCGCAGAGGATGGCGTGGGCGAGCCCCTTCGGCTCCCCCTGCTGGACGTAGGTGACCTTGAGCCCGAAGCCCGAGCCGTCCCCCACGCCGGCCTCGATGCCCTCGCGGAGAGGGCCCAGGACGATCCCCACCTCTTCGATCCCCGCCTCCCGGAGGTGGTCGAGGCCCCAGTAGAGGATCGGTCGGTTGGCGACGGGGAGCATGTGCTTGTTCCCGGTGAACGTGAGCGGCCTCAGCCGGGTCCCGCGGCCCCCCGCCAAGAGGAGGCCCTTCAACGCACGACCTCCACCCTGTCCCAGGAGAACGGACGGCCACCGTCGGACGGGAGGGGCACCTCGGAGAACGGGGTCCGTCCCTCGTCCGTCGCGTCGTAGAGCCTCGTGGGGAAGTTCTGGACCACGACGGGGTCCGACGGGTGCAGGTTCCCGATGGCGTGGTAGATCCCCTCCGGGACGCTCACCAGGTGCGTCAAGAGATCCCCCTTCTCCCACGCCTGCCGCCGGAGCGGAGAGGGCCCCGCCATGCGCAGGAGGTCGAGCAGGCCGTGGGTACGGCTCCTTGTCCGGGCGTCGTACAGGGCGAGCACCATCTCGCCCAGGACGACCACGAAGCGGTCCTGCTGGTGGCGGTGGACGTGCCAACGGTCCCGGTCGCGCATCTCCCCGGCGACGGTGAGGGAGGTGTAGGTCATGGAGAACGGCCGTTCCCGGACGGTCGCGTCGTCGGACCGCAGCGTCTCGACAAGGAAGCCGCGAGGGTCCTGGTGGGCCGGGCGGGGGACCACCTGGACATCGGCCACGCGGACCCGGGGCGGGTCGATGGTGCGAAGGTCCGGAGTCCCGGGGTGCGCGGGCATGGTGGGTGCGCGAAGAACGTCGGGGCTACTAAGGTTCAGTCGACGGGGGGTCGGCCCGCGCTCAATCGTATCCCCAGCGCGTCAGCCGCTCCTCCACGGACCTCGCGCGGGAGTCCAGGGCCCCCTCGCGGACCGACATCATGGCGGCGGCCCTCCGCAGGGGGTCCTCGAGGTCGAGCACCCGTCCACGTTGCATCCCCCAGATGTCCCGGGTCTCTCCGGGGTCCTGAAGGACGTCGAAGGCCCGGACCTTCTCGGAAACGGCGTCGAACTGGAGCTTGATCGGTCCGTAGTACACCGCCGTCCGGACCCGGTCGAACCTCTCCCGGCAGATCTCGGCCATGGGGGCGTTCCCGAAGGCGCGGGTCGAGCCCTCGGAGGCGGCGAACACCTGCCGCGGACGGGCCCTCCCTCGGCGGAGCTCCGTGAGCGGCACTCCGGGGCCCCGTGCCATCTCCGGGCCCCCCGCCGCCTCGAGGAGCGTCGGCTCGAGGTCGACCAAGCTCGACCACTGGGGCACCCGCTCGCCGTGCCCCTCCGACCCGGGGAAGCGGACGAGCAGCGGGACCCTGAGGAGCGGCTCCGCCACGTGGAGGCCGTGGTAGAGGAGCCCGTGCTCCCCGAAGGCCTGCCCGTGGTCGGCGGTCAGGACGAACAGCGTGTTCTCCCAGCGGCCGCTCTTCTGAAGGGCGTGGACGAGGGAGCCCAGGGAGAAGTCCATGGAGCGCACGGCCTGCTGGTAGAGCGTCCGCAGGCGGACGAGGTCCGTCTCGTTCGGCACGTACTCGAGGGAGAGCCATCCCTGCTTGTCCTGGCGTGAGGTCAGGTACCAGCCCCACTCCGTCAGCCCATGCAGGGCCCCGGGGTTGGGGTAGTACGGCTCGTGGGCGTCGAGGAGGTTGACGAATCCGAAGAGCGGCTTGGAGGCGGGGACCCGGGCCACCGCCCGCGAGAACTCCGGGACCACCCACGGGGCCACGTGGCAAGGGCCGTGGGTCTGCGGCGCGAGCACGCGCTGGGCAATCCTCGACCCGAGGTCCAGGTAGGCGGTGTTGGCCCAGGCCGCCTTCGAGAACCCTTTGAGGACCTTGCGCGCCCCCTCGGATTTGCGGAGCCGGAGCAGGGGCTCGAGCCCCTCGGGCTGGCGGTAGCGCTTGGGGGCGCGCGACCGGCGGCCGGTGCGCAGCAGGAGCTCCCACCACCCTCCCCAGTAGGCCGACTGGAATCCGTCGACCAGGTTGGTGATGGGGCTCACCAGGTCGTTGGCCGAGAAGGAGAGCGTCTGGTAGCCCAGGGCGCGCATCTTGCCCGCGAGACGGGGGGTCCTGGAGTCGAGCCAGTTGCCTCCCCGGGCGTGGGCCCGATGCTCCCAGGGATAGGCGCCGGTGAAGAGGCTGGCGTGGGAGGGCAGCGTCCAGGGAGACGGGGCCACGGCCCGCTCGTACGCCACGCACTGGGAGCGGAACCGTCGGAGGAAGGGCATCCCGGAGAGCGTTCGGGAGCCCAGCGCGAGCGCATCGGCGCGGACGCAGTCCAGGACGACGACCACGATGTTCGGGGGATGTGAGGTACCCGACAACCGGAGCGCTCCTCCTGGGGCAGTTGCGTATGGCCGAAGGGCACGATAAACCCCCGACCCTACAGGACAGGGTCCCACGAGAGGCCCCAGGGCCCTTCTACGAGGGGTTTCGGGGTCGTCGGGGAGGCGGGCGGGGGTGGGTGTTCGACGGTGGACCTACCTCGCGCGCCGGCGAGGGGCGCGGCGGGGGCGGGCGAGCAGGGGCTCCCACCAGCTGCGGTGGTCCAGATACCACCGGACCGTCCGAGCGATGCCCTCCTCGAAGCGGACCTGAGGTCGCCAGCGGAGCGCGCTCATGGACCGGCGGGGATCGATCGCGTAGCGGCGGTCGTGTCCCTGGCGGTCGGGCACGAGCTCGATCGCCTGGCCCATCGACTTGCCCTTCCGACCCATCGTCGCGAGCAGGGTCCGGACCACCTCCAGGTTCGACCGTTCCTCCTCGGCCCCGAGCAGGTAGGTCTCCCCCGCCTTCCCCCGACGGGCGATCGCGTCGAGCGCTCGACAGTGGTCCTCGACGTAGATCCAGTCCCGGACGTTCCTTCCGTCGCCGTAGACCGGGACCCGGAGGCCGGCGAGGAGTCGCGTGATCGCGAGCGGGACGAGCTTCTCCGGATGCTGGTAGGGCCCGTAGTTGTTCCCGCAGTTGGAGATGGTGACCGCGAGCCCGTACGTCGCATGGTAGCTCCGTGCGAGGTGGTCCGCGGCCGCCTTGCTCGCGGAGTACGGGTTGCGCGGCGCGTAGGGGGTCCCGGGCCCGAAGCGCAGCTTCGGGCGCCCCAGGGGCAGGCTGCCGTAGACCTCGTCGGTGGAGACGAGGTGCGTCCTCCCCACGTCCAACTGCCGCGCCGCCTCCAGGACCGTGAGGCTCCCCAGGACGTTCGTCGTGAGGAAGGGGGCAGGGTCCTCGATCGACCGGTCCACGTGGCTCTCCGCCGCCAGGTGGATCACCAGGTCCGCGCCTCTCAGGGTCCGGCGCACCACCCCCGGGTCCGAGACGTTCCCGCGCACGAACCGGAGCTTCCCCGCGCGTTCGAGGTCGACGAGCGAGGACCGGTGGCCGGCGTAGGTGAGCGCGTCGAGCGTGAGGAGCTCGTCCTCCGGACGCTCGCGGGCCCAGTAGTGCAGCAGGTTGGCGCCGATGAACCCGGCGCCCCCCGTCACGACGACCTTCACGCGGATGGGACCGGCGGGCAGGCCATCAAAGTTGGCCTGGGCCGCCGTCGCCCTTTTTCCCCTCCGTTCCTCCCCCCTCCCGATGCCCTCCACGGTCCTGGTCCTCGGCGCCACCTCCCGGGTCGGGAGCCACTTCGTCGCCCACCCGCCCGCGGGATGGAGCGTGGTCACGGCAGGGCGGACCGACCCCCGGTCCCGGGGGCTCACGGTGGACTCTCACGCGTCCCTGGACCTCTCGGACGAGGCCGCGGTGCGCGGGTTCCTCAGGGGCGCCAAGGCCGACGCCTGCGTCAACTTCGCCGCTCGCACCGACGTCGACGGATGCGAGAAGGAACGGTCCGACCCGTCCGCCGCCCGCCCGACCGGCCTCCCCGGGAGCGCCTGGACCCTCAACGCGGAGCTCCCGCGCTGGGTGGCCGAGGAGGAGGAGCGCGCCGGCCGCTTCTTCGTCCACATCTCCACCGACTACGTCTTCGACGGCGCCCACGGTCCGTACCCGGAGGCGACCCCTCCCAGCCCGCCCTCGGAGAAGGTGAGCTGGTACGGCGTCACCAAGGGGATCGGAGAGTCCGCGGTCTTCTCGTCGAAAGGTCCCCGCTCGGTTCTCCGCATCTCGCACCCCTACGGGAACCCCTCCCCGGGCCGGACCGACCTCGCCCTCACGCTCCTCGCCCAGCGCCGGGAGGACCGCCTCCACCCGCTGTACGTCGACCAGAGGATCACCCCCACGTGGATCCCCGACGTCTCCACGGCGCTCGCGGCCATCCTCGACCTGTCGTCGACGCGGATCTACCACGTCGCTTCCCCCGAGGTGACCTCGCCCTACGGGTTCGCGAAGGCCCTCTTCGCCTCCCGGGGATGGAGGACGGACGACCTCCGCACGGCGAGCCTGGCCTCCCAGGCCCGGGACCCGGCCCGCGCCGCGCGCCCGGTCCTGGGCGGGCTGCTCGTCCGCGAGGTCCACAAGCTCGACGTACGTCCCCGCTCCTTCCGCGAAGGGATCCGGGAGCTCCTCGACGTCGAAGGGGTCCCCTTCTCCCCCGCAGCCGTGCGGGCCCGCTAGGTGGGGACCGGTTCCGGGGTGGAACCCACGGGCCGGGCGGGCACGGCCAGCAACCGGTCGTAGCGGTGGTCCAGCCATCCCGTCAGCTCGGCGGCGCGGACCTGAACGACCTCGATGCTGCGCAGGTGCTCCTGGAGGGTGGGAAGGACCGGCTTCCGTGAGGGGATCGTGGTCACGGTCTCGCTCGGTCCGGTCGCGGACTGACCCTGGGCGCCGAGGAGGACCTTCCCCCGGTGCTCGACCAGGAGGAAGGGGTAGACCCGGCACTGCTCGGTCAGGACGGGAAGCAGGCTCGCCGCGCTTCTGTCCGCCAGGAACTCTCCTCGGACGAAGACGGTGAGGTCCGCCAGCCGCCCCTGGAAGGACGGGATGCGGGCGGGGTCGGGCAGGACCCGCCGCTCGACCCACGCCTGGTCGACGAGCCGGCGCTGGGAGCGCGGGAGCCCGACGGGCCCCAGGAGATGGCCGGGCCGGCCATCCTCCGGTCCGCTGAACGGTCTGAGGAGCAGTTCCTGCGTCGTGCGCCGGATCCCCTCGGAGGAGAGCGGCGCCCCGCGCCGGACCCCGACGGAGTTGGGTCCTCCCAGCCCCCGGGGGTACGAGGTCGTCCCCGGGATGCCCGCCATGTTCGCGAAGAGCCCCTCGTAGTCGAAGTACACGGGGACGGTGGCCTCCCTCAGCGAGGGGGTGAGCAGCAGCATCTCGGAGGCGAGGTCCTTCCGCTCCATCCGCTGGGTCGCCTTCGCCGCCTCCGCCGGGGAGGTGTGCAGGACCGCGGCAAAGATCGCCGCCGCCGCCTGCCAGAGCACGACCGCCCCGGTCTCTGCGGCCCACGCCCGCGCCAGGTCCTGCGCCTTGTCCGCGTACGGGCGGGCGAGCGCGAAGGTCGCGTGGGAGAAGCCGTAGAGGAGAGGGTCCGGCAGGTAGCGGTCCTTCACCCATCCCTCGGCGTAGGCCCTCTTGCGCACCGCGTGGTAGGTCGAGCGGGGAAGCTCGGTCTGTCGGAGCCGCTCCCGCTCGTTCTCCTGGCCGGCGGCGAGCAACGCCCGAAGGACCCGGACCTCCGCGTCGGTCAGGTCTCGCGTGGTACCCCCGGGTGGACCGGAGACACCGTAGCACGGTGTCCAGCCCCTTTCCGGCCGCATGGGACAGGTCTTCTTGTAAGGGTATCGGCGATGCTGGAGGGCGGGAAGCACGAGCCTTCCCGACCTACCACCATGTCCGTCACCCTCCGCCCTCCGAGGTGCGCCCTCTGGCCGATCGTTGGTCTCCTGTGCGTCGCGCTCTTGATGCCGCTGAGCGCGGCGGCAGCTCCCTCCCCGGGATTCTCGCCCCCCAACCCGGCGAACCCCGCCCAGTCCTGGGCCTGGGGCGCGGTCTTCGCCAAGACCGACACGGGGGCGCTCTCGGGGACGACGCAGAACGGGGTGCCCTGGTCGCTCTCCTACACCCTCCACGCCTTCCTCGCCTGGAACGTGATCCTCACCCAGACGAACCTCTCCACCACCGCGTTCGAGCTGAGCGGGCAGCGCGTGGTCGTGGAGAGCTACTTCCTGTCGGCCCAGGGCTCGCAGGGCCCGACCACCGCGCAGCTCAACGTGAGCGTGCAGGGGTGGGAGCAGGACCATGAGTTCTCCAACTTCACCACCACCGGCTCGGTCCTTCTGAACGGCACCACGCCGGTCCCGGCGCTGGCGATCGAGAACGGGCACAGCCGCGTGGAGGGCAACCTGACGGCCTCGGACTCCGTCGCGCTCTCGGGGGCCCAAACCGCCTCCTTCGACGGGTACGCCAGCGGGGCCGTGAGCGCCGACACCACCGTCTCCTTCACGCCGCCCCTCGACCTGATGCCCCTGACCCCGGTCAGCGGAAGCCAGTGGAACTCCTCGAGCGCCTACGTGGCGCAGGGGACCTACTCCGACGCCTGCCACTGGGCCTTCGACGGACGGACCGTGCTCGGCGCCACGAGCTCCGGCTCGGGCAGCTGCGGAGGGAGCGGCACGGTCTCCGGGGCCTCGACGGTGTGGCTCGCGGGAACCGACGAGGGCGTGAGCTACCTCACCGGCTATGGCCACTACCACATCGTCGGTCTCTCGCTGCCCGGCGACTTCGCCTTCCACCTCTACGACGGGCTCTTCATGGTCCCGACGTCCGTGGACCTCCTCGGTGGAGGCGGCGCCGCGCTGGGAGGGACGAACGCGGCCAACTCCGACGGCACGGAGGCGTTCACCGCCTTCGTGGACGTCGACCCCCACACCGGCCATGTCGGCGTGGTCGCCGCGGACACGCACTTCGGTCCCCAGGTGGGGACCGCGACCAACCTGCCCTTCGCGTTGAGCAGCTCCCGCGGCTCCGGGAACCCGGGCGCCCTCTCCCCCGCCGCCTCCTCCGCAGGGTCGGCGGTGGCCAGCGGCCTCCCGACGTACGGGATCCAGGGCCACCCTGAGAGCGTCGCCGAGGCGCAGGCGAACAACGCCTGCCTCCTCAACCCCGGCTCCTGCCTGAGCCCCTCCTCCGGCCACACCGTGCTCCTGCTCCTGGTGGTGGTCGTCGCCGCGGCCGCCGTCGTCGTTGCGGTCGTGGTGGCTCGCAGGGGCGGCGGACCGAAGCCCCCCTCCGCGGGCGGCTCGCGATTCATCCCCGTCGCCACGAGCCCCGGCCCGAGGAGCTCCGCTCCCGGGAGCGGCAACGCCCCGAAGGGCCCCCCTCAGCCGAGCCAGGACCCTCTGGGCCACCTCTGGTGAGGGCCGAGCCCCCGAAGCCCCCTACCGTTCCGCGAAGAACCCCGCGGACCCCCGGCAACCCCCGGGCGAGGCGGCGCTCTCCCGGGCCCTGACGAGGGCGCGAGCGTTCAGCCGCCCACGATCGAGGCGGCCCACATCACGACCAGCCAGACCGTGAGCACGAGGAGCAGCGCCGAGCCGCTCACCGCGAAGGCGAGCTTCACCCATCGGGCGGGGAACTCGTACACGGGGTTGCCGAGGGACCGACGTTCTTAAGCCTCACCGGGCGCCCCTCCCGGGCGTTCGGGAGAACGGGAGCAGGGTTGCCCGTGGGAAAGGTCCTCCTCATGGGCGGAGGAGGGGGGGTCGTCGGCAGCGGCATCCTGGCGGAGCTCGCGGGCCGCTACCCGATCCGCTCCTACCACCGGTCGCCCACCCCCCTCGAGCAGGGCCGGGTCGAGTTCGTCCCGGGGGACGTCCTGGAGACCTCGCGCTTCCCCTCCCTCGTCGAAGGCGTCGACGCGATCGTGAACGTGGTCTGGTACCGCCAGCCGGGGCCGGACCGCCTCTTCGCCCGGACCTCCACCGCACTGCAGGCGCTGGTCGAGGCGGCCGTGCGCGCGGGGGTCCACCGCTTCGTCCAGATCTCGCTCCCCCCCGCCACGCCCCGCCTGGAGGCGAAGACCCCCTACCTTCACCGGAAGCGGGAGTTCGAGCGCGTCCTCCTCCGGAGCGGGCTCGAGGTCACCCTGCTGCAGCCCTCGGCCATCTTCGCCCCGAAGGACCGGCTGGTCTACGTCATGCTCGACCTCATGAGGAGGTACGGGCGCTTCCCGATCTTCGGAGAGGGGGGGTACCACCTCACTCCGGTCTGGAACCGCGACGTCGGGTGGTTGGTCGGCGAGGCCCTGGAGGGTCGGCTCTCCGGGACCGTGCTCGTGGGGGGGCCCGAGCGGTTCACCTACCTCGAGCTCCTCGCCCTGTTGCAGAGGCACGTCCCGCGGCCGGTGCGGTTCGTGAAGGTCTCCCCCGGCCTGGGCCGGTTCGCGGTCCGGTTCTTCAACGCGGTGGGGTGGCACGTGCTCTACACCTACGAGCACGACTGGCTCGTCTCCGACCTGCTGGGGTTCCCCGCGCCGCCCCATCCGGGCCGGGAGTTCCTCACCCTGGAGCGCTTCCTTTCGGCCCCGCCGGGTGCGACCGGTTGAGGGGGTGCTCCCGATGGCCCAACACGGCGCCGGGGGCCCCGCCGGGCCTCCTGCGGGCCTGCGTCTCGTCCCGCTCGAGGGGGAGGAGCGCGAACGCGCGCTCGGGATCCTCAAGGAGTCGTTCGTCGGGATCTACCGCTGGCACGCGAAGAGGACGCTCCAGCACGCCGACCGCGTGCACGCGCTGCTCCTCGGGGAGGAGGTCGTGGCGGCGGCGCTCCTCCATCGTCTCGCGCCCGAGGTGGGCTACGTCTACTACATCTTCGTGGGGAAGGACCACCGCCGCAAGGGGCTCGCCGGCTTCCTGCTCGACGACGCGCTCGCGTTCTTCCGGACGGAGGGGGCCCAGATCATCTACGCGGCCGCCGAGGTCGACAACTCCCCCTCCATCGCCCTGTTCCGCTCCCGTGGTTTCCGCGAGGTGGCGCGGGAGGAGCCGGGGTTCCGCGAGGGCGGCCTGGGAGCCTGGGGGCTCCGCTCCAAGATGACCCTGGTCTCCGGCGAGGTCCTTCTCGGCCGGAGGCTCTGAGCCCGGAGGAAGACGGTCCAGAAGGTCCAGCGCGCGCCGCCGCGCGGTCCGCTCAGCCCCCGATGGCGTGCATCGCGCGGGGCTTGACCCAGGTCTTCCGCAGGTCGCCCAGGTACTGCACCCCGGCGGGCTTCTTGTCGTAGCTCGCCCGGATGCGCTCGGCGAGCTCCTCGTCCGTGGCCCCCGCCCGGAGGGGGGTCCGGAGGTCGTGGAGGTGGCGGTCGAAGAGGCAGGTGAGGAACTGTCCGTCAGCGGTCAGCCGTATCCGGTCGCAGTCGTCGCAGAAGGGCTCGGTGATGGGCGTGATGAGCCCGACCTCCCCGCGCCCGTCCTCGAACCCCCACCGCTGGGCCGTCTCCCCGTCGCCCCGGCCCCGGGGCAGCAGGACGTAGCGGGACTCGATCGCCGCGCGGAGGTCGTGGCCGCTCACCACCTTCTCGGGGTCCCAGGTCCCTCGCCCGTCGAGGGGCATGAACTCGATGAACCGGAGCGAGATGTCCCGGTCCCTGGCGAAGTCCACGAGGTCCAGCACCTCGTCCTCGTTGTACCCCCGGATCGCGACGCTGTTGATCTTGACCGGGGCGAGCCCCTCCCTCCGCGCCGCCTCGATCCCCTCCAGGACCCGGGGCAGGGCGTCCATGCCGGCGATCTGACGGAACCGGTCGCGACGCAGGCTGTGGAGGCTCACGGTGACCCCGTGGAGCCCGGCCTCCCGGAGCGCGCGGGCCTTCTCTGCCAGGAACCAGGCGTTGGTGGTCATGTCCACCTCCTCCAGCCCCGGGATGCGGACGAGGCGCCGGACCAACTCCTCCAGGTTCGGTCGGATCAACGGCTCCCCTCCGGTCAGCCGGACCTTGCGGACCCCCAGGGAGACCAGGACCCGCGCGACCCTCTCGACCTCCTCGAAGCTCAGGAGCTCCTCGCGCGGGAGCCAGTGGACCTTCTCCTTCGAGGGCATGCAGAAGAGGCAGGCGAAGTTGCAGCGGTCGGTGAGGGAGATGCGGACCTTCCGGGCCACACGTCCTCTCCGGTCCACGAGCGGAGCGCGAAGCCCTGTGAGGGGGGCAGGGCCCATCGCGTCCAGGGCCGGCGTGCGGGCTGAGGAGGGGGTGTCCATCGACCCTCGGGGTCGATCGTCACGGTGGGGGAATGGGAATAGGCTTTCCTTTCCACCCTGGCCCCGCCGCAGCCTTAAGCGCTCCCGCGGACGCTTCGAACCCGCCGATCGCGAGGTGGAGGGGCGCCGCTCCCGCCTCGTCCATGGACCTCAGGGCGACGTTCTCGGCCTGGTAGACGATCCCCTCGGGACCTCCAGGCCGCGGGCGATCAACGTGCCGATGTCGAGCAGTGGGCCCTCTGCGCGGTTCCCGAGCGTCAGAAGGAACGAGGGTCCGACGCCGGACCAAACCCGAGGGGGACGGGCCCGAGGCGAAGGCGCCTGGCAAGTGCTGGACGAAGCACCCGGGTGAGCTCTGGTGTTGGGTGGACGCCGGGGTTGACGTCCACTACAACCTCGCGGAGCAGCAGCTACGGCCGCCCCTCGCAGTGAAGCGGAAGCTTTTGTGGGATTCGAGGACGAACAAGGGGGCAGGCCGGACCGCCCTCCTCG
>DAHVCH010000033.1 GCA_027314165.1 Thermoplasmata archaeon
GTTCCCCTCGACCTCGAGGACCTTGCGCAGCCGGAGCGCGACCCAGCGCGCGAGCTCGGCCACCTCCTTCCAGTCCTCAGGCGTGATCTCCGGTAGGTCCGCGGCGTGCGCCTTCGGCACCACGAGCGTGTGCCCCCAGCTGATGGGGTGGATATCCAGGAAGGCGAGGGCGCGCTCGGTCTCCCGGACCTTGTACGCGGGCACATCCCCCCTGACGATCGCGCAGAAGATGCACGGCGGGGTCGGGGACATGGGTTCGGCACCCTCTCTCATCCCCTTGAACCTGCCGCCCTGCCGGGCCGCACGGGGGGGCGACCACCACGTGCCGCGCAGGGCGCGATGCTCTCGAAGAGTTGTCTTCGAGCAGGGCGCGATGCTCCTGGCGGGATTTGAACCCACGTTGGAGGGTTTCCTCGGCGACATGCGTCGCCTCGAAGGCCCTCTATCCTTGACCGGACTAGACTACAGGAGCGCGAGCGCGCCAGGACATCGGGCGCTTATTGACCTTTGAGGGCGTCCTGCGGCGGCCGGACGCCTCATCCCTGTCGGGGAGACGGACCCCTTGAGCGAAGACCTTAGGACGCGGCGGTGTTCGCGTCGGCGATGACCCCGTCCAAGCACCCCTCGTCCAAGAGCTCCGCCCACTCCCCCGGACCGTCGAACGATGGGATGCAGGTCGGGCTGGGCGACCTCATGGGCAGCCTCGTGGGCGGGATCCTCGAGCAGGTGAAGCAGCTCGCGGGGTGGGTGGGCCACCCGCTGGCCAAGCCCCTCGACGCGGCGGAGCTCTCGCTCGCCAAGGGCTCGACGGGCGGCACCGTCACCACGGACGAGATGGCCCGGGGCCTCGAGGTCCAGCAGAGGGGCCTGACGGGGGCGACGGTCCACGTCGTCGGTTCCGACGCGGCGGTGGGGGTCAACGTGGGGGGAGGGACGGACACGATCTGGGTGGTCCTGGTGGGGGACGACGGCGACCTCGGCCGGGCGTTCCGTCAACTGAAGGAGGAGATCGCCGAGGAGCACGAGAAGTTCCCGGCCTGCCACGACGTCGTGTTCTGGACCCGGAAGTGGGACGCTCCCGCCTGGTCGAAGGCCTTCGGGGACGGATTGGGCGCTCTCGCCCCGAAGCCGCTGTGGGTGAAGCTCTGGGACGCGAACGGCACGCTCGTCGGTCCGATCACCCGCGCGCCCCCCCCGGTCGTGCCCATGCCCGACCTGAGCGGGCTTCGTCTCGATCTCGACAGCGGGCTGTAGGGCTCGCTCCACAGCGCAACGCGCACGGCGCGTAGGCCGCGAGGGGAGCGGTGGGGGGTCGAGGGGTGGGCCTCAGCCCACCTTTTCCCAGCGCTCGAGCTTCTGCACGGAGGAGAGCGTCGAGCCCCGCTTGATCTCCTCGCGGACCCGGTTCTCGTGCTCCAGGACATCGAGGGAGCGGTTCGCGACCTCCTGGGCCCTCTCGCGCGGCACCACCACGACGCCGCTCGCGTCGCCCACGATCCAGTCGCCCGGACGGACCTTCTGGCCCCCGCAGAGGACCTCGACGCCGATCTCCCCGTGCCCCTTCGCCTCCCCGGCGTCGGGAGCGATGTGGCGGGAGAAGAGGGGGAACTCGAGGTCCATGATCGCGTCGATGTCGCGGGCGGTCCCGTCGATGACGACCCCCGCGAGCTTCCGTCCGTGCGCGGACCAGCTCGCGAGCTCGCCCCAGAGCCCGGTCGTCCCACCGGCCGCGTCCACCACGAGGACGTCGCCCGGCTCGGCGCGGTCGATGGCCTCGACCGGCTTCGCCCAGTCGCCGTCCATGGCGCGGACGGTGAAGGCCGGACCGACCATCTTCATGTGGTGGTCCTTCAGGCGCGGAAGGATCCCGTGCATCGCGCCCTTCCGCTGCATGGCGTCCGTCACGTTCGGCGCCGAGACCTTCAGGAAGGCCTCCCGGATCTCGCCGGCCCCGTACTTGCGGAAGAGCTCGGTGCGGACCGGCTGGAGCGTGTCCAGCGCCTTCCGGACGTTCCGGGTCGCCTCCGTGATATTCTCGGCCTTGGTGATGGCGCCCCCGACGATGACCACCCGGGCCCCGGCCTCGGCGGCCCGGGCGGCGGTCTCCGAGTTGAGCCCTCCCGCCACGGCGACCGGGAGGGGAGAGGCCTCGCACAGGCGCTTCAGCGCGTCGAACGGGTCGACCCCGCGCATCTGCTGGTCGATGCCGATGTGAAGGCAGACGTAGGCTGCGCCCAGCTCCTGCGCGCGCTTCGCGCGGGCGATGGGGTCCGGCACCGCGATGAGGTCGACGACGACCTGCGCGCCGTACTTCTCCCCGCCGCGCACCGCGTCGGCGATCGTGTCGTCATCGCTCGCCCCGAGCACCGTGACGAGGTCGGCCCCCGCCTTCGCGGCGATCTCCACCTCGAAGGAGCCGGTGTCCATGACCTTCATGTCTGCGACGATGCGCTTGTCGCGGAAGGCCCGCTTGAGCTCCCGGACCGCGTTCAGGCCCTCGCTCTTGATGAGCGGGGTCCCGGCCTCCACCCAGTCGGCCCCGCCCTCGACGGCCTCCTTCGCCGCCTGAAGGGCCCGGTGGAGGTTCTCGAAGTCCAAGGCCACCTGGAGGATCCGCTTGTCCGCGGTCATGAGGGGTGTGCGAGCCCCGCCATCTCAAAGGCCTTTCCCGGGGCTCGGACGCACCTCCGAGCCTCGGCGGTCCCTTCAATACCCCCTAGGAGGCTTATCTTCCGGGGCCGGGTGGCCAGGACCCTCCCCTTGCGAACCCCCAGGACCTCCGGAGCTGAGCACGTTGTTTAACCGGGACTACGGCCAGGGCCCCTACGTGATGGAGACGGTCCGGCCGATCGAGATCCCGGTCATCGCGCAGGTCAAGAGGCGGCTCGCCGAGGGCCAGTTTGCCGAGGCCATCACGCTCGCCTACCACACCGCCGTCCTGGACCTGCAGCGTGGCTACCGCTACTCGTTCCCCGCCCACTGGACGCATCTCGACGTCCTGCAGTGGGCCCGACGCAACAACCTGGGGATCGTCGCCGACTGCCTCGCGAAGCTCTACCACTTGTACGAACCGGTCCGCTACGGACGGCCGGCGGACGTCCAGCGCTCGGACGTCATCAGCCCCCTCACCAGCCTCTACGCTCAGAGCCCGCTCTGGCGGCTCTACGCTCCGAACCACTACCCTGGGCCGTACGGGTACGGCGGAGGGCAGGGCGGAGGGTACGGCAACGGGTACGGCCATGGGTATGGGCCCGCCGGAGGGAACGGGTCCACGGGGGGCTACGGCTATGGGGGCCGGGGGGGATATGGGGAGGAGCGTGGCCTGCCGCCGCCATGAGCGCTGACCTCGGATCCCTTCTCACCGCCCTCTTCACCGACCCCGTCTACGGGCTCCCGCTCCTGCTGTGGGTCGTGGTGGGCGTCGTCTGGCTGGTGTGGGGCCACGGCCTGCGGCCTCCCGCGCTCCTCCCGTACCACGCCCGTCGCCTGAGGGCCATCGACCCGGTCTCCTCGATGTACTGGGCGCTGACGGAGAGGCGCTACTCCGAGACGATCATGTTCGCCTACCAGCGTCTGGACGCGGCCTTCCAGCGGCGTTTCGGCATCAGCATGCGGTTCATCCCGTGGCGCCGGAGGCACCAGCTGAAGCTCGGGATCGAGGACCCAAAGCCGTTCGAGCAGGTCATGAGGCGCATGGTGCAGGCGCTCAGCGTCGCCTCGACCCTCGAAGGCAAGCCCTCGATCCGGGCCATCGCCTACCTGCTGAAGCCTTACCGTGAGGCGAAGCTGGAGCTGCGGTTCCATGAGGTCATGAGCGACGTGGAGTGGATGATCCCCTGGCTGGAGGGACACGCATGAGCCCGAAGAGCACCGCGCCTCCTGCCACCAAGAAGGGTACCGCCCCAGCGCCCACCGCTCCGCCGTCCCCTCCGCCCGCTCCGGCGGCCACCCCCTCGAGGTCCCCGGAGCCCACGGCCCCCGCCGCGGCTCCCGCTGGACAGGCTCCGGCGGAGCCGGGGGCCCGAGCCTCGCCCGAGGAACCGGAGGACGGGGAGACGGAGGTGGACGAGGCGGCCGACGAGGAGGAAACCGCTGGGGCCGCGGAGACCCAGGAGAAGCCGCCCGTTGCAGCTCCAGCCCCTCCGCGCGCGGAGCCGGCCTCCCGAGCCCCCGGCCGCGCGCCGCTCCGGACCGCGCACTGGGAGCTTCACCCGGTCGCGCCCCCCTCCATGTACGTCGCCAAGCGCATCGGAGTGCCGGGCGCCGCGCCTCCCCGCCCTATCTCTCCGCCCGCGCCCCCCGCACGCGCCGCTCCCCCGGAGGGCCCGGCACCGCCCTCGGAGGACCGTGCCGCCGGCGTGATCGTCGTCGCATCGCCGGCATCTCCCGAGAACGTGGTGAACGACGCCGCGCCCGCGTCCGCGGCTCCGACCGGACCGACGCCGGGGACCGTGGGCGACGCGAGGGAGGCCCTCCCTCCCAGATCCCCGACGACCGCGGGGGCGCTCGCGGTATCCATGCCCTCCGCCGGCTCAGCATCCACCGACGCACCCCCACCGGTGGCGGCCACGGCCGACGCGATGGAGGTCCTGCATCGCGGACAATCGAACATCGGGGGCGTCGTCATCGGGTACGAGGGGGTCGTGCGCGCCCTCCTCGTGGCGCTCGTCGCCAGCGGCCACATCCTGCTCGAGGGGGTCCCCGGCCTCGCGAAGACCTACCTCGTGCGCTCCTTCGCCCGCTCGCTCGCCCTCTCGTTCCGACGCATCCAGTTCACCCCCGACATGCTGCCGGCGGACATCCTGGGGACCGTGGTCCTGGACCCGAGGACGCAGATGTTCGAGTTCCGCCCGGGACCGATCTTCGCGAACGTGGTCCTGGCCGACGAGATCAACCGCGCCCCGCCCAAGGTCCAGTCGGCCCTGCTCGAGGCCATGCAGGAGCGGCAGGTCACCGTCGAGGGCGTGAGCTACCCGCTCCCGAGCCCGTTCGTGGTGATCGCGACGGAGAACCCCGTCGAGCTCGAGGGGACCTACCCCCTCCCCGAGGCCGAGCTCGACCGGTTCCTCTTCCGCATCCTTCTGGGCTACCCGAGCGCCGAGAACGAGCTCCGTCTCCTCAAGCAGAGGACCGTGACGAACGACCCGACGCTCTCCGAAGGGGTCCTGGGGGCCCCGGCCCTGCTCGCGCTCCGCGACCAGAGCCAGGCCATCTTCGTGCACGACGACCTGCTGCGCTACATCGCGGCCCTGCTCCGGGAGACCCGGAGCGACCCGCGCATCCTCTCGGGCGCCTCCCCGCGCGCCGGGGTGCAGCTCCTCATGGCCGTGAAGGCGGCCGCGCTCTTCTCCGGCCGGCACTTCGTCATCCCGGACGACGTGAAGGACCTGGCCTTCGACGTCCTGAACCACCGCCTCGTGCTCCGTCCCGAGGTCCTCGCCCTCCAGTCGGGCTCCGGCGGGAAGGACGACGGCGGCCGGACGCTCCAGGAGGTCGTGTTCGCGCTGATCAACAAGGTCGCCGTCCCCTGGTGAAGGACGGCCCGACGGAGCGAGCGGGTCGGTCCCACGAGGAAGAGCACAGGGACGGGGACGGGGACGGAGTCAGGGCCGAGGAACCGGGGGAGCGCGAAGGACCGTGGCGTTCCAGCTCGACCCCCTCGCCTACTACCGCGCCCGCTCGCGCGCGCGCCTCTCGGTCCAGGGGGCCGGGATCATCGGGGGAGGGATCGCGATCCTCGGGCTCGCGATGTACGCGCTCAACATCCTGCTCTTCGTCGTCGCGCTTCTCGCGATCTCCTTCGTCGCGGTGGAGTACCTCCTCTTCGCCTGGTCGACGCG
Source organism: Thermoplasmata archaeon (assembly GCA_027314165.1). Lineage (GTDB taxonomy): Archaea > Thermoplasmatota > Thermoplasmata > Lutacidiplasmatales > UBA184 > JAKAAX01. The sequence goes on from DAHVCH010000033.1 coordinate 5,841, forward strand.
GGGGTTCGGCCCCGACTGGTTCGCCGCCCGTCGCGACGGCGTGCTCACCCGGGTCGACGTGAACGGGACGGGTTCGGTGGGCCTCACCCTCGGCCACCGGGGGCCCCGGCCGTTCTACGTGGAGGTCTTCGACTCGTACCCCGAGGAGTTCGAGATGCTCGCGGGCTCCCCGCGGCTGCGCACCTACTTCGCCCCCGAGGAGCGCCTCTCGCTCTTCTACGTCTTCCGGCCCAGCACCCGGGGGCTCTACACCGTGGGCCCGACCACCGTCGTCGCCCACGACGCGCTCGGCCTCGCCTTCCGCGCCCTGGAGCTCGACACCCGCACGAGCCTCTTCGTGACCCCCCCGCGCCCCCCGCCCGGCCTCGGAGCCTCCTTCGCGCGGCTCCGGACGCGCTTCCTGGGGACCCAGGCGCTCCGCCGCAGAGGCTACGGCACGGAGTTCCGGTCGCTGCGGGAGTACCAGCCCACCGACGACTACCGGACGATCGCGTGGAAGCGCTCGGGGAAGGGGAGGCTCTTCATCCGGGAGTTCGAGCAGGAGAACCGGCAGGACTTCCTGGTCCTCCTGGACGCGAGCGCCACCATGGCCGTCGGGGTCCCGGGGGGCACCGCCCTCGACAAGGCGGTCGAGGCGACGCAGGTGCTCGCCGCCTACGTGGCGCGTCGGGAGGACCGCATCGGGCTCCTCGCCTGGGCCTCGGGACCCACGAGCTACGTCCCGCCCGGCCGCGGGCCGAACCACATCTCCGTCCTCTCCCGGTCGCTCGCGGCCGTGCAGCCGGAGGCCCGGGCGTTCCGAGGCGAGGCGGCGCTGGACTTCCTCCGTGAGAAGCTGAAGAGCCGGACCCACGTCTTCCTGTTCACGGGGCTCGCCGACCCGACGGAGCCCTTCCGCCTCTCCTACGCGCGGTTCAGCGCGAAGGGGCACAAGCTCTACGCCTTCACCCCCTCGGTCCAGTCCTTCTACCCTCCGCTCGGCAAGCCGATCGACCAGCGGCTGTTCGCCCTCGCCCAGGAGCTCGACCGCAGGCGGATGAACGTGGCCACGAGCTCCGTCCGCGCGCTGGGGATCCCGCTCTTCCCGTACGAGCGCCGGGGCGCCGTCGACCCGGTCGTCGAGCTCTACGCCTCCGTCCGGTCGTGGGGGTTCGCGCGATGACCCTCGCCCCGAGAGAGGAGCGCCTGCTCTCCCTGCTCCTGGTCGCCCCGGCCTTCGTCTATCTCCTGGTCCTCCTGGTCTCCGGGTACAACGGATGGGACGGCGCGAGCGCGGCAGGGTTCGTCCTCATCCCGCTGCTCCTCGCGGTGGGGCTCATCCCGCTCTGGGGGTCGCTCCTGGAGCTCCTGGGATTTGCCCTCCTCACGGTCGTCGCGCTCGCCGCCGGGTTCTCCTCCCCGGGGGGGAGCTGGTTCATCGACTTCTCCGCCGGGGTCCTGCTCGGCTCCCCCTTCCTCCTGGGCTCCTGGGCCTGGACCCCCGGCCGCTCGTCCCCCGCCCGGCTCATGGGCCTCGGCCTCGCCCTGCTGGAGGGGATCATGCTGCTCGCGGCGCTGCGCCTCATCACCGCCAACGGGGAGGTGGAGAACGCAAGCTACCTCTTCTTCAACTACACGGCCGCGAACCTCTACCAGGTCTGCGGGCTCGCGGGGTTCCTCAACGTCGTCCCGTCGGGCGGGGTCTGCCCCAGCAACCTGACCCGGCTACCGCTGCGCGACCTCGTCGACCCGGTCTTCGACCTCCTGGCCGGGACCGCTCTTCTGGGGGTACTGGTCCCGGTGCTCTCGCCCCGCACCGCCCGCGGGATCGTGGGGGACGCGGAGAGCTACGACGAGTTCGAGGCCTCCTCCCGGGTGCGCGCGGACCTCGCGCTCTCCCCGGAGATGATGCGCGGTCTCGCCGCGCGGACCCCGCCGCGCCCCGCCCCCGGTCCCGCCCCTCCGGGCGTGGGCGCCCTTCTCCTCTCGGCCGTGATCGTCCTCCTCTTCGTCGGTGCGGCGGTGAGCGCCCCGAGCGCGCTCCTTCTCCCGACGATGCTCCTCCTGCTGGTCTCCCTGGGCACGGTGCTCTACGTCGGCCGCCTGAGCTCTCCTGCCCGTCAGCCCCACCCGGGACCGGTCGGTCCGACGTACGGGGCGCCAGGGGCACGATCGCGGCCCCCCTCAATGCCCGCGACCCCCTCCCCTCCTCCCAGCGGCGCGCTGCCGGGAGCTCCCACAGTCCTGCCGTGAGCCCCGCTCCGCGCGGGAGGGGGAGAAGATCGGTCAACGCCGATCCATGAGGGGGACCCCGCATCCTCGGGGGCCCGTGGCCCCGTGCTCCCGTGCTCCCGGGACTCTCAGGGCCCCGGAGGGAGGCCCTCTTGCGGTCCCACCGGGCCCCCGAGGTTCGGAGTGGTGTGGACGACCACGACGCCGGGAGGTCTCCGCCCCTCCTCCCGCTTTCGGGTCCCGAGGAAGTAGACGAGCGCTCCCACGAGGAAGAGCGGGGGAAGCAGGAGGAAGGGCCACCAGGGCCCGGCCGAGAAGGGGAGGAGCGAGAAGTTCCCCTTCGTGTACGTCCCGTTGTTCGTGGGATTGCACCCGGGCTGGGAGGTGGAGGTGCAGTTCCTCTTCGGGGCGGGAGTGAGGTAGATGGTCGGGAGCGTGACGTGCCCGCCGATGGGGAAGGAGATGAGGCTCGAGGAGGCCCAGTCGTAGTACCCCATCGCGGAGGCGACGACCTCGTAGTTCCCTCCCGGGATGTCGACGCTGGGAGGGAGGAGGGAGGCGTTCCCGGCGGCGTTCGTGTACCCCGCGTAGGCGAAACCGACCAGGAGCTGGGCGTGGTCGATCGGCCTCGAGGTGTTCTTGTCCAGCACGAGGGTGTACAGCGCGGAGTAGGGGAGGGGGACCAGCGTCAGGTTCTGCCAGTGGACCTGCCCCCAGGTGAGGTCGTGGACGGTGACGAGGGTCGGGACGCGGTACCCTGAGTGGAAGGCGCTGATCGTGTAGTTCCCGTAGCCCATCCCGGTGAAGTTCGCCCAGCCGGAATGCAGCGTGACGCCGGTGCCCCCGGGGGTGGTGGGTAAGGGGTCCACGTTCGTGACGTTCACGCTCGCCGACGGGACCGCGAGCCCCGTGAACTGGTCGCTCACGTGGACCCGGAACGCCCCGAGCACCCTCTCCTTGAGGAAGAAGGTCACGTTGAGGACCCCCGTGTAGTTGAGGTGCAGGACCTGGACCGCGGGGAAGTAGAGGGGCGAGGAGGCGCCGATCGTCTCGAGGCCGCCGGGGTACGAGCTCAGGTTGACCCATCCGCCCCGGCCGGTGAACCCGGCGAAGCTGCCGTTGAAGCTGACCAGCGCGCCCGGCAGGGGGTAGACGCCGGGGGACTGGTCGTACCCCATGACCCGGACGCGTACGAGGGGGAAGGGGACGAGCGAGAGCCTCAGGGGGACGCTGCGGTACTGCAGGAGCGTCGCCGAGCCGTTCGAGGGATAGAACCCGGCGAACCTCGCCGTCGCCGCGGCCTTCCCGACGACGCTGGTCATGTTCGCGTAGCCGTGGGCGTTGGCGAACGTCGTGTTCGCATTGCCGTCCGGCATGCTGGCCACCACGAGGGCCCCGCCGAGGGGGTCGGAGTTGTCGCGGTCGAGCACCTGGACCGCCAGGATGGCCCAGGGGAGGTGGAGGAGCGTCAGGTTCGCCCACTGCGTGCCGGTCGTGTTCACGGTGAGGTTGAGCCAGCCGGGACGGTAGTCCACCCGCAGCGCGAGGAGCGTGACGAGCCCGGCCCGGGCGGGGGTGAAGTTGAGCCATCCCGTGGGGCTCGTCAGCCCGCCGTACGCCCCGTTCCAGTAGACCGCCACCCCGCCCAGGGACACGGTCTGGTTGTGGATGTCCCGGCCGTGGACGTGGAGGAAGAGGCTGGGCAGGGGGAGGAGCGAGATGTTGAGGAAGTACGTCGTCCCCGGCATCCACCAGAGCCGGTAGCTCTGGGGGTAGTACCCGGGCGCCCAGAGGACGACGGTGTTCGGCCCCGCCCGGACCCAAGAGGTGTTGGAGTATCCCTGGAGGTCCGTGAGGAACTGGACACTCGAGATGCCGTTCGAGAAGGTGTCGTTGACGTCGGCCCCGGGGAGGGGGCCCTTGGTCGCGTTCGAGATCACGTGCACGTGGAGGCCCGTCGGTCCCCAGGGGGCGAGCGTGTCGTTGGCCCACGTCGTCCCCGAGTACGGGAGGGTCACGTTGTCGTACCCGTTGCGGCAGTACGGGGACGTGGCCATCGTCGCGAGCGGGCCGCTCCGGTTGAACGTCGTGTTGGACCACCCACCGGCGCCGGAGGAGGTGGAGAGCGAGCCGTTGAACCAGACCTCCGCCGCCGGGAACGGGTAGGCGCCCGCCGCGGTGGGAGCCTCGTTCCCCCACGTCCTCAGGACGAGCCGGGGCAGGGAGAAGAGGGTGAAGTTCAGCGACAGGTTCTGGTCGGGCTGGAGGGTGACCACGGTCTGGTTGGCGTGGTACCCGAGCTCCCAGGCCGTCACGACGAGCCAGGGGCCGGAGGGCAGCCCGGTGTAGTAGACGTAGCCGAGGGAGTTCGTCGTGAGCGGCGGGTTCCTCCACAGGCTGCCCCCGAGGGTCACGTTCACGTCGACGCCCGAGAGCGGGGCGAGCGTGGGGGAGGTCACGCGGACGGTCAGGTTCGCGTGGGGGTTCGGTGCCAGGTCCAGGACCACGAGCGCGGGGGTGATCCCCGGCTCCACCCAGAGCGACGCGTTCGCCGGACGGTAGCCCACCTTCGTGCCCATGACCTGCGTTCCACCCGGGGGGACCTGGCTCTGGTTCCCGTACCCGAGAAGGTCCGTGACCGACAGGCTGGTGCCATCGATCGTGACCGTGCCGGCGTCGAGGGGCAGCCCGGTGGCGGCGTCGAGGAGCCGGACGTCCACGGGGGAGGTGGGCGCGAGCCTCCAGAGGTCGGTCAACGGTCCCGACCCGCCGTTCCCGCCGGCCACGAGGAGCGTCTCGTTGGTGGGCACGTCCAGCCACGCGGCCGACGCGGCGTACCGGCCGGGAGGCGTGGGTACGTTCGTGTCAGGGCTCCAGCCGCTCCCGCCCACCGGGTCGAACGTCCACGTGTTGGACATCACGCCGTAGGTGGCGGAGTACCCGCCGTACAGGACGTCCAGCTGCTGCGCCGGGTCGTAGACCCATACGGCGTTGCCCCTCCCCGCCGGGCCCCCGGAGGTCGCCACCGAGCTCCAGGTCAGGTTGTACGGGTCGAACCTCCAGAGCGCGTTCGAGCAGGGGTCGCATCCGCCGAAGAGCTCGAAGCGGTGGACGGCGGGGTCCCAGAGCAGGGAGGCTCCGTGCAGGTTCGGGGGATGCGAGAGTCCGTTCGGCTGGTAGACCCAGGTGTTGGTCGCGAGGTCGAGCGTCCACGTGTCACCGTAGGTGAGGCTCCCGGTCCCCCCGTAGGTCTGGTTCCATCCCCCGTAGAGCAGCCCCAGGCCGAGGGCGGGGTCGATCGCGAAGGCCGGGTCCTGGCGGGGAGCCGGTGCCACGTTCGCGGCGACGTGCCTCCAGCTCGCGTTCGCCGGATAGAAGATCCAGGTCTGGTTGTCGGTGTACTGCTGGGTGAGGTTCGTCTCGCCCCCGAAGAGGACGTCCTCGCCAAGCGCCGCGTCGGCCGCGAAGGCGAAGTGCGTCCGGGGACTGGGCGGGAAGCCCTGGGTGGGGATGGGCCCCGTCCACGTGTCCGTCGTCTCGTTGAAGACCACCGTCGAGTTCGACAGCGTCGACCCGAGGCCGCCGAAGTACACCGCGGAGGAGCCCCCTGCGGAGGCGGCCATCCCGCCCCCTTCCCCCAGCTGGGCGAGGGAGGGCCCCCGGCTCCACGCGAGCGGCTGGCCCGACACCGACGGCACGCCGCTCCCGATCGGGCCGGGCCGGAGCGCGTGGGGGACGGCCGCGCTCGACGGCCCGACGCCGGAGGAAGCCCCCTGGACCGCTCCGGGGACCACCAGGAGCGCGAGCACCCCTAGCGCGAGCCCCGCCGTCCAGAGGCGCGGAAAGGATCGCGGACGCGGGGACATGGATGGGGACCTGGACCTGTGGATCTACCGGCGCGTGAGAACTACGGCGGCATCTCTTCTTGTGGGTATTGCTACCGCCAGGGGGGGGTTCCGCGAGCGAACCCTGGGGGTTTTGAGCTCCTTCCCCCGACCGCGGTCGCCGCCCACCGCCGCCCGGGCCCTCCGGTACCGGCCAAGGGCGCCCGACCGAAGATTTGATAGTCAGCGGTGGAAGGCCCCCTCGCCGTGCCTAGCGAAGAGATGGTCCCCCCGGACGACATCCTGCTCCAGGTCACCCCTGCGCTCCCGATCGCGGACGTGTGGGAGGGGCTCATCCGGCCCGAGCACGTGGTGAAGTGGCTCGCCCCCCGGGTCAACATCGCCCCGCACGAGGGTGGGGCCTTCGAGCTCTTCTGGGACCTCCAGGACCCGACGAAGAACTCGACGCTGGGATGCAAGATCCTTCGTCTGCGCGAGCTGGACGAGATCTCCTTCACCTGGAGGGCGCCGCCCCAGTTCGACCGCCTCATGAACCAGGGCGCGGACCCGACGGAGGTCCAGATCCGCGTCTCTCCCTGCCCCGAGGGGATCGACGTGACCCTCGAGCACCGGGGCTGGAAAGCGGGCGAGGAGTGGGAGGATGCCCGGTCCTGGCACTTCCGTTGGTGGGACGACGTGCTCCACCGGTTCAAAGACTACGTCATGACCGGGGAGGCGCCGATCCCTCCCACCCGGGAATAGGTCCCGACCGGACGTCCGGGGAGCCTACGCTTTCCGGTGCGCCCCCGACGGATTGGGCGAAGGGATATCACCCGGAGATGCGGTCGCGCGGGAGGAGGCGCATGCGCATTCGGACCTCCGTTCGCCCCGCCCTGCTCGTGATCGCCGCTCTGGGCCTCGTCGCGCTCATGCTCCTACCCACGGGCGGTGCGCCCTCCGCCGCGTCCCTGGGGGCGGCCACCGCAGTCGCTCCCCTCCGCGCATCTTCGCTCATCTCCCCTTCGTCCGCCTCGCCCACCTCGTCCGCCTCGTCCGCCTCGCCCACCTCCACCCCCTCCTCCACCTCCGGTCCCGCGCCCGTCCCCGCCTCGCCTCCGCCCCTCACCTGGACCAACCTCACCCCGGTCCTGACCACTTCCCCGGACGGTCGCGCCTTCGCGACCATGACCTACGATGCGACGCACAACTACGGCCTCCTCTACTCCGGCGTCGCCGAACATCCCAACGGGCACGACTACCTCGCGGACGACGTCTGGAGCTTCACGCCGGCGGGAGGATGGGCGAACATCACCCCGGTCACCGGGCCGGGCCCCGTCGGGCGGATCGGCGGGATGATGGCCTACGACTCGGTGGACTCCCAGACGCTGCTCTACGGGGGATGCGACTCGTACGCCTGCCCGGCCCCGTACATCTTCACCTACAACGGCGGGGGCGCGTTCTCGATCAACGGCGTCGCTCAGAACGCTCCCGGTCAGCCCGGCGCCCTCATGTGGGGGGGCCTCGCGGACGCTCCCAACGGCGGCGGCCCCCGTGGCGGCGGGGCGCTCCTCTTCGGCGGGTGCAACAGCTTCAGCACCGCGACCTTCCGCTGCAACGCCGGGGGGATCGTCGGCAACACGTTCCTCGTGAACTACCCGAACGGCGCGGCGTTGGGCAACCAGCCGACCTGGACCCCCGTCCCCGGCCCCAACGCCCCCTCCGCCCGGGAGCTCATGGGGATGACCTGGGACCCGGCGATGCACGCGGTCATCCTCTACGGAGGGTACGACGGCACGCGGTTGCTCAACGACACCTGGGCCTTCTCCCACGGCACCTGGACCAACCTCACGCGCACCGTCGGCGCGGCCCCGTACGATGCCGGCGGGGCCCTCGTCTACGACAACAGCTCAGGGCTCCTCCTGCTCGAGGGCGGCCTCACCTACACCGGCATGCCCGGGAACTTCACCTGGGGGCTCCGGCCCGGCGGCCAATGGACGAACATCACCTCTCGAACGGGGACGCCCACCGCCACCCTCGCCCCGTCCTCCTGCAGCTTCCCCGGCCCGGCCTTCCCCGTCGTCTTCAGCGGCTCGAACCGGACGCGCGGCTTCACCCCCAACACCTGGATCTTCGGCCCCCGGCTCATCCCCCACCCCTCGGTCGTGCCGGCGGCGACCGACCTGGGCATGAACATGGCCTTCTCCGGATGGGGGTCCGGGGGGCTCGCCCCACGCACGCCGCAGTGGGACCTGGGGGACGGGACCTTGTTGACCACCGCCTACGGCAACCACACCTACGGCGCCGTGGGGACCTACACCGCGTTCTTCAACGAGACCGACCTGTACGGGATCTCCGCCTCCTCCACCGTGACGGCGACCGTGAACCCTCTTCCCACGGTCACGGCAGAGGCCGCTCCTCTCGTCACCAACACGTCGGGTCCGGTGGCCTTCTGGGGGAACACGTCGTACGGGACGGGGCCTTTCACCTACAGCTGGGACCTGGGGGACGGGACCTCGAGTACGCTCGCGGACCCCGGCCCTCACACCTACGCCCACCCGGGCACCTACCAGGCGAACGTCACGGTCCTTGACGCGGTGGGAGGCTTTGCCCATGCCTCGGTGAACGTCACGGTCCTCAGCTCCTCGATCGTGCTCCGCGCGGGGGTCTCGCCCGCGCAGGGAGCGGCTCCGCTCGCGGTCGCCTTCCAGGCCACCGCCTCCGGTGGCGCGGGCTCCCTGCTCCTCACCTGGAGGTTCGGGGACGGGACGGAGAGCTCCCTCTACGCCGCTCCCAGTCACACCTACAACACCACGGGGTGGTACAACGCGACGGTGTGGGCGAACGACTCGCTCGGCGCCTCCGCGTCCGCGAGCGTCGCCGTCCAGGTCTACGCTCCGCTGGTGGCTTCGGTCCACCTCTCGGCGAACGGCACCCTCGCGTGGGCCCCCGTGACCGTGAGCGCAACGACCACGGGCGGGCTCGGGTCCATGAGCTACGCCTGGTCGCTCAACGGTTCCTCGTACCCCACGGTGACGGGGCCCTCCTTCCCCTACACCCCGTCCGGGGCCGGCCTCTACGTCTTCTCCGTCTCCGTCTCGGACTCCTTCGGCGACACCGCCGTCGCCCGGACCGTCCTGGAGGTGGTGGCCCACCTCGCCCCGCTCTCCGTGTCGGTCGTCGCCAACCGGACCTCGCCGTTCCAGGCGGGAGGGACGGTCATCGTCAACGCCAGCGCCACCGGCGGGACCTCGCCGTACACCTATCTCTGGAGCCTGAACGGGACGAACACGTCCTCCCTCGCTTCCGGCCCCGAGCTCGTCTTCGTGCCCGTCCATCCGGGCTTCTACAACTTCACCGTGTGGGTCGCGGACGCGAGCGGCCAGGTCGCCCGGAGCCCTCTCCTGACGGTCCACGCGGTGGCCCCTCCCTCGGGCTCGAGCGGCGGCGGCCCTCCCGGGGGCGGAGGGGGCGGAGGGAACGGTCCCCCGCCGTCCAACTCTCTGACGAGCGCGCTCCGCAGCAACGGCCTGTGGCTCTACCTCCTGCTCGCGATCGTCGTCGCCGCGCTCCTCCTCGCGGCGCTCTACGTCCGCCGAAGGTCCCACGCGTCCGCCCCGACGACGATGTCGGCCGCGGCGGGGGCGGGCGCGGAGCTCGAGCCGGGGACCGGGATCCCGGAGGAACCGGCGGCCACGCCCAACGAGTGGGAGGAAGGCGCCGCGACCGTCTCGGGATCCACCATGGCTTCCGGAGAGGGGCCCGAGGGCGACACCGTCGCCCTGGAGAGCCCCGTCGACGCGCACGGGGGAGCCGCGTCCTCCGCCTCGGAGGACGGGGACGTGCTCGTCGAGGAGGGCGACAACGCACCGGAGGCCGCCGCCGCTCCCGCGTCGGAGCCCTGGGCGGAGGATGAGGAGACCCCCACCACGCCGGGAGCCGATGCCCCGGATGCCGCCGGCCCGGCGGCGAGCGGGCAGGCCCCTTCCGAGCCCTCACCCAGCGAGAGGAGCGCGCCGCCCGAGAATGTTGCTCCCGAGAGCCCGGAGTCCACGGCCCCCTCCGCTCCCGCGGACGCCCCCGCTGAAGCTCCTGCTGCGGCTCCTGCTCCTTCCCCTGAGGCGCCGCCCGTCGCTGCGCCATCGCCCTCCACGAAGGGAGACGGTGCCGGGAGCGACGCCGCCCCTCCGAAGAAGAAGATGCGGCTGAAGAAGTCCCGCGACGGCAAGCTGTAGCTGGGGGAGAGTTCCCTCCTCGGCGGTCCCCGGCCTCCTCTCTATCCGGGGGCTGCAGGGGTTCAGCGACCGGTCTCCGGTGGCACGGGTCGGATCCAGAGGTCGCCCCGTGTCTGTCCGTCCGGGGACGGGATGCCCTTGCCGGGGAACCGGAGGAGGTCGCCGTAGCGCGCCCCCCGGCGGACGGTGATCCAGAGCGAGTCGAGGGGCGTCTGGAAGGGGACCTTTCCCCCCCGAGAGAGCACCCGAGACGCGATCGGGACGTCGAGCACCAGGTCCGGGCCGTGAACGACCCAGGGGCCCGGTCGCACCGCGACCCGCACGTAGAGGTCGCCCTGTCCTCCCTGGAGCAGCGGCTGTCCCTGCCCTTCGACCCGCAGACGCTGCCCCTCCTCGAGCCCGGGAGGCAGGCGCACCTCCGCCCAGGTGGAGACCAAGTGGTAGCCCAGGCCGCGGCAGGGGAGGCAGGGGTTCCGGCCCGCGGCCGTGTGGAGGGCGCCTCGCCCTCCGCAGCGGAAGCAGCTCTCCCGGGTCCGTACCCCGAGGAAGATCTCCTCCGGTCCCCAGCCGCTCCCGCCGCACGCGTTGCATCGCACGTGGCCCACGCGCGTCGTGAGCCCTTCCCCTCCGCAGGAGGGGCAGGGGGCGGCGTGAGGGACGCGCAGCCGGACGCGGCAGCCGGTGAACAGTTCCCGGAGCCCCAGGACCACGGTGGTCTCCAGGTCCGCGTGCCCGGCCTCCTTCGTGGTCAGCGCGGCATCGTAGGCCCGCCGCTCCTCCTCGTTGGAAAGGAGATGGTAGGCCTCGTTGACCGCCTTGAACCGCTCGGCCGCCCCCGGGTCTCCCGGGTGGAGGTCCGGATGGCACTCCTGCGCCCGGTGCCGGAACGCCTCGTGGATCTCCTCGGAGGTCGCGTCATGACCCACGCCGAGGATCCCGTAGTAGTCGGCAGGAGCAACCTCGGGCATGTGGCCTCGCGTAATGGTCTCGTCTGCGGGGAAGGGCCTCATAAAGCACAAGGGTGCAGTGGAACACCGGGGGTCGTCGCACGTCTCCCGCGACCCCGCCGAACGCCTGGCCCACGCTCCGCGGAAGGTGGGCCCGATCCCCCGCGCACCCCGCTCGCCTGGGCCGTAACGGCTCCGGCTCGGACCGCTTCGGACCGCTTCGGTGGTCGGTCGGCGGTCGGCAAGGATAGATACGGGGGCGACCGTGTGAACGGCATGTACCAGGGTAGGCCATCCGCTCGCCGTTCCCTACCGATCGTCCTGCGCCTCAGCCTCGGGGTCGTCATCCTGGCCCTGTTGCTCGTGGTCATCCCCGGATTCCCTGCGCCCGGAGCCCAAGCATCGGCGCCCTCGCCTGGCCCCTCCTCTGCCGAGGCGACCCACGCGGCCCTCGCCACTGCGCCGCGGGCGGCGAGCGCCGTCGGGAGCCCCTCGGCCCAGTCGACCACGCTCTCCGTGCTCCCCCCCACCCCGCGGGCCCTCTGCGGCTCGGCGGGCTCCGGGTCCACGAACCCGTGCTCCAGCGTGAACGCTCCGCCCCCTCCCACGTACACGGTCACCTTCTCGATCACGCCGGTGAGCGGGGCCGGCTACGTGGTGTTCAACGCCGGGTCGTTCTTCAACGGCGGCTCGACGAGCGTCACCGCGGGGACCTACACCACGAGCGTGACCGTGAACCCCGGGTGGCACTTTTCCCATTGGGCGGGTACGGGCGGGGTGACCATGGGCGCCGGGAGCGCCACGGTCACCGCCAACGGGGCGATCAGCGTGGCGCTGGTGCAGTGGCCGACGGTGGGGTTCGCCGTGAGCCCCGCCGGCTGCGGGTCGATCACCTTCAACAACACGCTCCATGGGAACGGAGCCAGCTCGGGGTTCTACGCGACGAACGTCACGGGCTCGCCCTACTCCGCGCTCGCCCCGACCTGCGCGGGCTACCTCTTCAGCGGGTGGGCCACCGCGGGCGGGGTCACCGTCACGAGCGCCACCTGGACGAATCCCCAGGTGAACGTGACGGGCAACGGGAGCCTCACGGCCTCCTTCACGCCGGGAG
>DAHVCH010000034.1 GCA_027314165.1 Thermoplasmata archaeon
GGCGTCCCGGTCGGGTCGGTGATCTACGCGACCGCGGTCGGGTCCGATATCGGCGGGAACGGCACGCCCATCGGGGCCTCGGCCAATGTTGTGGGGCTCGCGGTCGCGAAGCGCGCGGGCATCACGATCTCCTGGGGGACCTACGTGGCCAGGGCCTTCCCGATCATGGTGGGTGCCCTCCTCGCGGCGAACATGGCCCTCGTCCTGTGGCACTGAGAGACCCGTGAGAGGAACCTCGGCTCGAGATTGCCCGCTTGGGGTGGCCCTAGGTATCATCCACCGAATAGATTCTAAGGGAGAGGCCTACCTTCCAAGACCTATAGCGCGTGGAGGGCGGAGGACAGGAGATGGCCACCACGCCCGGCACCCCGACCTCCCCCGGCCTCGGCCCACGCCCCTTCATCTCCATACTGGTCCTCGCGTACCAGAGACGACCCTTCCTCTTGGGAGCGGTCCGGTCCGCGCTCCGGCAGACCCTCCCCCGGCAGGAGTACGAGGTCCTGGTCGTGAAAGGGTTCGAGGACCCCGATATCGATGCGGCCCTGAGAGAGCTCGGCGTCTGGTGCGCGTTCAACGATTCGCCGGACTACGGTCCTCGGCTCGCGGTCGGCCTCGGGGCTGCCCGGGGGTCGATCATCGCGCTCATGGACGACGACGACGAGTTCGAGCCGGAGAAGCTCGAGCGGGTCGCGGCCGCCTTCCGGGCCGACCCGGAACTGAACTACTACCACAATGGCCGGGTCCTGATCGACCATCAGGGGAAGACCATCGACGGGCAAGCCCCCCCTTCCCCTGCTCCGGCGCGGGCCCTGCGGATGCCCTTGGACCCGCGCACGGTGCAGTCCCTGATCCACGGTAGCGATGCCGGGCACTTCCCGAGTTGCATCGCTCTGCACCGCAGGGTCCTGGACCCCCAGAAGGCACGGCTCGAGAGGCTCACCGCCTCCGCGGACGACATCTTCCTGCTGGCCTGCGCCTTGAGCGTGCCCGGAACCCTGCTGCTGGACCCTACGGCCCTGACCCGCTACCGCCAGCACCCCTTCAGCTTCTCCACCACACCGAACCCCCTGACCCCGGAGTACATGGTCAAGGCGAGGAGCCTCGTCCCCAACGAGCTCCGAGGTTGGTCCCTCTCCTCCGAACTGATGATGGCGGGGCCCGACCCCGCGCTCTCCGCTCCCTTCCGTCTCATTGCTACGTGGCACCATATCGAGGTGCATCTGCTCCAGGGGACCACGGACCGCTCGACGTACCTCGAAGCGGCCCGCACGATACTCCGCCTCGGACACGGGCTCCCGATCAAGACCATCTTGCCCATGCTTTCCGGGGCCCTCCTCGCGCTGTTCTCACCCGCCCTGTCTATGGCAGCGAACCGGTGCATGGATGCCCTGTACTTCCGATCCCCTCGAGGGTCGTGAGGGGCTGTGCTCTCGGCACGCCCTCCAGGGCTCGGGAAACCCCAGGTGGACTCGGTCCTTGTGCCCTTCCAACGTGCCACTATAGTCCATCGGCAGGGCCGAGGGTCCTGCGAAGTGACCTGCCCCAAGTAGGCGCGTAAATCTCGATAGGTTTATCAGGGGTCAGCAATCTGAATTCGAGGCTGAGGACGCTCGAAGGCACGTGCCAGTGAGAGGGAACTCCGCTACTGTGATCCTCCGTTGATGTCCGCTGCACAGACGTTTCCTGCCCCCGGACTCCCGGAGTCTTTGGAGCCCGGCACGCACGATTGGTCCCACTCGCTTGCAACGACCAAGCGCTTCGTGCCGGCCCACCAGGTTGGGGCGCCCCGGCCTCCGGTCTCGACTATCGACCACTCGGTCCCGCCGCCACCGGTCCCGTTCCGCCCGAAGCTCCTTCTCACGATCCCGGTCCACAACGAGGCACGCTTCATCCGGACGACGGTGGAGCTGGTCGACCTCGCCCTGTCCCAATCCGGGATCGACTATGTGCTCGCGGTCGCGGAGGACGGTTCCACGGACGGGACGAAGGAGATCCTGCGCCGCCTGAAGCAGGAGATGCCGGAGCTGCTGCTCCGGATGGAGCCGGAGAAGCTGGGCCGGGGCAAGGCGCTTAGGCAGATCTGGAAGGACGTTCCCGCGGACTTCTATGCCTTCTGTGACACGGACCTCGCCACCGACGCCGAGACCCTCGTGTCACTCGTCCTGCGGGCGCTATCGGGCAACGAGATCGTCGTCGGATCGCGCTACGCGGAAGGCGCCGTGGTCCAGCGGCCCCCCCTGCGGGCCTGGGTCTCCCGGGTCTACAACTGGTACGTTCGGAACTCCTTCCGGGACGGGATCCTGGACCACCAGTGCGGGCTCAAGATCTTCAGCCGACGCGTCGTCGATGAACTGCTCGATCGGACCCAGGAGGATAGCTGGTTCTGGGACACCGAGATCCTCGTGCTGGCCCGACGCCAGGGCTTTGACGTGGACGAGGTCGCCGTGCCCTGGGTCGAGAAGAAGACCCGGCGGACCAGCTACCGTCGCCTCCTCTCGGACATCGGGCTCCATGGCGCGGGTCTCCTGAGACTCAAGGGCCAGTCCGGTGGACCCGTACCGCCGTCCTCGAAGGTCACGTTCAGCTCCCAGGAGTGCCTGACCGGACCCTCGGCCCAGGAACGGTAGCCCTCCACCCTTGGTTCCCTGCGGCCCCGGAGAGGGACCTCGGGGTCGGCTGCACGTCCCCCGTAGGCTCCTCAGGACGGTCATCGAGGCGGCGGGCAGCGCCTCGCTCTTTTAGGCGGGGGGCTGTTCAGCCGACCGTGACCACGGTCGCCGTCATCAACGCCTACCGCCAGTACAGTGGGTCTACGATCGCTGCGCTGAGCTACCTCGATGCGTTGAACGACCGCGGGTACCGGGCCTCGTGGTACCAGTGCGTCGACACTAAGGCTCTGGATGGCTGGCTTCCTCGGGAGACCATCGTTCGGGGGTGGACGACCCCCGTCGAGAGCCTCAACATCGCCGTGAACCGGTTGTACGCCTTTCCACGACGGTTGCGGGCCCTCCCGGAGGACTTGGTCCTGGCGACGGACCAGGTCCTCTCCGGGCTGACCGAGGACCACCGCAACTGCCTGGTCCTGGTCCACGACCTCCGCGAACTGGACCGGGAGACCCGGACCAACCCGGGAGCCCGAGTGCTCTACCACTTCCTCCTACCGAAGCTCCGGAGGGCCCAAGGTCTCCTCACCATCAGCGAGCACACCAAGCGATGGGTGGAGAGCCGACTGAGCGACCTACCGCCCATCAAGGTGGTCCACCATGGGACCCAAGTGCAGGGCGATCCCGCCGAACACCTGGAGAGCTCGCTTCGACGGCTGAAGGAAGAGCGGGAGCTGAACGTCCTCTACGTGGCCGTCGATCGCCCGTACAAGCGGGTCGCCTTCTTCCTGCAGCTCGCACGGGAGGCGGAGAGGCTCTCCTCGACCCTGGGCATCTCCTTCCGGTTCCACCTGGTCTCAGAGCTATCCGAGGCCAACCAGCAGGACCTCGCCCGTCGGCCCATCCCCGGTCTACGCATCTACGCCCAGGTCCCGGACATGATGGAGATCTGGCGGACGACCGACGTGCTGGTCTTTCCTTCCACGATGGAAGGGTTCGGCCGGCCCTTGATCGAGGCGATGCAGTTCGGGATCCCGGTCCTCGCCTGCGACCTCGAACCCATGAAGGAAGTGGTGGGGGCGGGCGGCGCGTTGCTCCCGGCCTCGGACCTGCCCGCGTGGAGCGGAGCCCTCGGAGGTCTCACCGATCCCGCCTCGTTCCAGAGCGCGGCACGGCGTTCCTCGACCCGCGGGGCCTGGTTCTCCCAGAACTCCTTTGCCGATCGACTTCGTTCAGCGCTGCGAGAGTTCGGATACCAGGACACGAGCTCCTCAACGGTCGCCAGCTCTCCCCGGTCCGGCGCCTATCCATGACGTCCACGGGCGCTGATGGTCAGAGGCCGCGGAACGGCGGGCGCGGCATCGAACTGGATGGGTTTATAGGGAGAGCGAGGGGCATAGCTCGACCTGAGCCACACCCCCTGGCATGAGGATGGACGGGACAAGTGGGCCACCTCGACCCTTGCGCAGCCAAGGATCCCGCCCCCAGCCCCGCGACCCTGGGCGGGACCTGGCCCGAGGCGCCGTGACCCCATGCTGGAGCTGCCCCACCCGTAGGCTGGGACCATCGGGGCTGGGCGTCGCCCCGCGTCCCTGGCCGAACCAGTCGTTCTGACACGGAGAGGCGGCGAGAAATGGGGGAGGAGACCGCAGAGAAGGGTGGGGAACCGCCCTCCGTCCCCACCGCGCCAAGTTCCCGGCCCGGCGCATGGAAGGGACCGAGATCCCTCCTCCAGGCTCCCCTGCACTGGACACGATGGCGGGCTGGGCAGGCCTGGGTGGCCCTGCGTGACCGGTACCTGATGCTGGCGGTCCTCGCATCCGTCACCTACGGAGTGGTCTGGACCTACATCTCGGTGAGCAACTTCTACTCCGGCGATTCTGCGGTCTACGACCTGGGCCTCGTCATGCTGAAGGCCTGGTGGTACGCGAACCCCGGGTCGGTCGGTGGGTGGGGCTACCTCTCGGTGGTCATCGACGAGCCTTTCGAAGTGTTGATGACGCCGGTGGGCGTGATCGGGAGCTTTCCCCTCCTCTTGGGTCTGCAATCCTTTGCCCTTGGAGCCGGGGCGGTCCCGCTCTACGCCATCGGCCGCCGAGCGCTCCATTCGAAACCCGCCGCGCTCCTGCTCGCCTTTGCCTACTTGGTCTACTTCCCACTGGGAGGTGTGAACTGGTTCGACGCCCATTTCATCGCGTTCTTCATCCCCCTCTTCCTCGTTGGATTCTACTGTTACCAGGTCCGCTCCTACCTGTGGGCGGGCGTGCTCTTGGGCATCGCCGGGACCACCGAGTATCCGGTCATCCTCCTGGTCCTCGCCTTCGCCGTGACACTCCTGCTCGAGGGCGTCCTCCGAAAGTGGCTCCATCGACCTACGGCGCACCGATTCCCCTGGAAGTTCGCGCTCCTGCTGTTCGTCTGTTCTGGGCTCTTCTTCGCCTATCAGTACGTCTTCCTGGCGACCGCGTTGGGACCTGGCGCGTTCGCGGCGACCGCTCACACCACGGGGGGCGGGAGCATCCCGACCCAGGACCGAACGGAGGCCATCATCCTCCTGCTGGCCCCGGCCTTGTTCCTCTGCCTCGTGAGCCCGCGATGGCTCCTCATGCTTGGGCCGGCCTTCTATCTGATCTCCTTCTCCTCCTATCAGCCGCTGACCTACCCCAGCCTGTTCCGGACCCAGTACAGCGCGCTGTTCATCCCGTTCGTCTTCCTGGGTGCGATTGCCGCGCTCCAGGAGGTAAGGTGGGCGCTCGACAAGCTGGAGCCTCGTTTCGCGCCGGCCCTGCGGAAGCGGCGGTGGCTCCGACGGATGCCTTCTGTGAAGCTGGTGACCGTCGTCTCGGCCTGCGTTCTGGTCTCTTCAGCGTACCTCGCGGCCTACTACCAGCCCTATGGTCCCTGGAATGACCAGACCCCCTGGCCTTTCGGGTTCCAACCGGTCACCTCCGCGGAACTCGAGCGTCAGACCAGGTTGACGGCGCTCGAGTCGCTCATCCCCAGGAGCAGCCCGTACGTCCTGTTCCAGAACGACATGCCCAACATGCTACCGAGGACCCTCGACTACCTCCAGACCCCCGAGGTATCGGGGATCGGCAACTGGGAGAACGTGACCCCGTACGACGCGATGATCGGCAGCTTCCCCAACCTGGGGTATGACGGCTCGACGACCTGGATGCGGGTGAACTACATGATCGACGACCCGTACAACTGGGGCTTTACGGAAGAGGGAAGCACCACGGACAACTCGATGTACCATTTCATCCAGGTAGGGTACGAGTCCGGCAAGTACGGCATCCTCGGCGAGTCGGACGGCATGCTGGTGCTGGAGCGAGGGTACCAGGGCCCCCCGAAGATCTACACCCCCTACCAGCAATCGATCGCCCCTTCCCAGCTTTCGGAGGCGGGCCCCAACGAAAGCCGCGCCGGAGGAGGCCTGTCGATCTCCAACACCTCCTCCCCGTGGATGTGGAATGGACCGTCGACCACGCTTTCCCCCGGCTGGTACGACGTCAGCTACCTCCTGCGGACGACCGATCTCTCGGCGACGAACCACGTCACGCTCGGAGTCACCGCGGAAAGCGGCCAGATCTCGCTCGCCACCCTGGAGGTATACGGTACGAACTTCAGCGCAGCGAACCGAGCGATGACGGTCACGATGCAGGTCTACGTCCCCGACACCTACCGAGGGGTCGACCTCCCGGCCTCGCAGGTGGACTGGAGCGGGACCCTCAGCGTGCTGGCGATCGAAGTGACCCAGAGCGGTCCGGGCGACCCGCTCTACACGTTCCCCTAGAAGGAAAGTGACGCGGACGGACCCGGTCGGAGAGCGGAGCATGGTCGGAGCGGACATCGACCACGACCGGCGTGGACCGGGACCTCGGCGATAGGGACCCTCGACAGGACAGGACGGATGGCGGGAAAGGACGAGGTCCCCATCTCCCGAGGACGGGGCGCGGGCCTCTGGAAACTGGTCCGGTTCTGGTTCTCACTGCTTCGGGAACCTACCGAGTCCCGTCTGACCAAGGTCCTGGTGAACCTGGCCTCCCCCTTCCTGCTGTGGCCGAAGTGGATCGTCGCCGGGGTGATGGGGCCCGAGACCCCGTGCTACAGCTCCCGGCTGGACCTGTTGAGCCTGGCCGCCCAACGGGTGACGCTGGACGGACTGTGGCTCGAGTTCGGGGTGCACAGGGGCGTCAGCCTGAACCACCTCGCCCGACTGACCCACGGTCCCGTCGTGGGATTCGACTCTTTCGAAGGGCTCCCGGTCGACTGGAGCCCCAACTACCGGCGTGGGACGCTCTCCACCCAGGGGAAACTGCCCGACGTGCCCCCCAACGTCCGGCTCGTGAAGGGATGGTTCGACGAGACGGCCCCCAAGTTCGTCGAGGAGCACCCGAAGGAGGTCGCGGCCCCCCTGCACGTCGATTGCGACGTCTACTCCAGCGCACGGACCGTGTTCCGCGAGACGCGGGGCATGCTGCGGCCCGGAACGGTCATCGTCTTCGATGAGTTCGTGGGACCGATGATCGACGACGAAGCGCGGGCGTTCCGCGAGTTCCTTCGTGCCTCCGGTCTCTCCTTCTCTGTCCTCGGCTGCTCGGTACTCGGGTCGGTGGCCTTGGTCCTGCAGGAGAGAAACAGACCCGGCCGTGACGCGACGTGAGTCCCCGGCGGCGTCTGTGATCCGGCTGCCGATCCCAAACCTCACCGAGGGCCAGGCCTTGGTGCGTCAGTTCCCGGCGAGGGAACCCGCCAGGCGAGGAGAGAGCATGCCGAGCAAGGCGTAGGCGGCGGTGTAGAGCAGCAAGGGGGAGACGTTGGTCCGATGGAGATGGGAAGGGAAGGGCCCCAGAGCCCTCCAGACGGCGGAGCGGCGGGTGCCCTGGACCCGCAAGGACTCCATCAAGTGGTCTGAGAACAGTCGAAGCTGAAAGTCGCGGAGGAGCTCGATCCGGTCGCTTCGAGAGATCATCTCGAGGATGACCGCATAGTCCCGAAGCAGCTGCGCGTGGTAGCCATCTCGCCCCGGCGAGGGGCTGGGGAGACCCCTCTCCCCAGGCCGAAGGCTGATGTTGCTGGAGTGCACGCGATACTCGTACAGGTGACGGGGATCGACCCGGACCGAGTAGGGTGCGATCCAGCCGACGTTGAAGACGAGACTGTCCACGGCCTGTTCGACCCTGGGCAGATAGGGCGTGCAGAGTTCGGCGACCTCCCGCCGGAAGGCGAGGCCGTGAAAGTCCGGTCGGGAGAACCCGAGCCGGGGACTCGTGTGGGATTTTCGGGGGTCCGGGACCGTCGCGAGCATGCGGCTGAAGCCCATCATCCGGAAGACGGGAGACAGACCCTGGGTCGAGGGACGGCCCTGTTCGTCGATGCACTCTATGCCATCGTGCCAGAGCCCGAGCTTCGGATCGGCCTGGAAGGCCTCGTCGATCGCCGCGAGGCGGCCGGGAGCGTAGCGGTCGTCATAGTCCAGGAGGGTGAGGATGGAGCCGTGGCTGGACCGGATGCCCTCGAGGACCTTTCCCCCGAGCGGCCGAGAGTTCGACCGCACGTACTCGAACCCCAGGCGGTGGCACGTCGTCCTCAGGCCCTCGTCGTCGAAGTCGGTGAGGATCAGGGCCTCCCACCGGTCACGAGGCAGGGTCTGGGCGCTCAGGCTTTGGAGCGACCCGCCCAGGAGCTTCCGGTCCGCGCGCTCATGAACGCCCAGGAGGACCGATATCGATGGCGCGTGTTCCACCGCGGAGAGCCTCCCGCCCGACGTTCCGGGCCACTGGCCGGGATCCTCGCTTCGAAGGGCCGATGATACTTAGCCATGTGGCTCCGCCCTCGAGCCCTGGAGGTTCGCCCCGGAACCGGCATCCTCTTTGGCCCGAAGGAGAACGCCCGTCCGAATCCTGCGTCAGAGCGTCGCGGCCCATTTCGACCGTCCCCGCGTGGGTCGACCCCCGAAGTGGACCTGCCGTGCCCCCGAGGTTCGAGGGCAAGGATAAGAGGGAAGTTCCCTAGGCGCCGGGAGCCGTCCCCCATGAGAGCCCGCATACGGCAAGCCCCCCAACGGTCGATCGGTCCCCTGCCGGGAGGGTCCAGTTCCGATGCGATGCCCGACCTGGAGCGGCGTTGACCGTCGGGACCGCCGCCCCGGACCGGTCCTCCTCCCTCCCTCGCGTGCCGGGATCCGTCCTCGTCACCGCCTTCCCGCTCGCCTCGGGGCATGGGGCCGTGGCCCAGAACATGTTCGACCTCGGGGGTCCCGAACGCATGGCCTTCTTCAAGATCCGAAAGCAGGACTCAGAACGGGGATACGTCGAGGTGGTCCGCCCGGTGCTCCCGGTGAGCTATGCGTCTGCGATGCTCTCGCTCTACCTGCCAGGACGCTGGAGCCGGACCGTGGCCCGTGCAAGCTGGGTCCACTTCGCCTCCCCCCACTTCTTCCACCTCTCCCGTGTGAACCCCCGGTGCACCGGGACGGTCCACGACCTGATCTTCCTCAACCCGAGCTCGCACAATGCCCGTGACACTCCGCCCGGCACCCGGTTCTTCTTCCCGCGGGTCATGCGGTTCGCGGACCGGCTCGCGGGGATCGTCGTGATCTCCCATGCGGCGGACCGCGCGCTCAAGGAGCGGTTCCCGAACCTCAACACCCGGGTCATCCATCATTGGACCCGGGACGACTTCCAACCGCGTGATCGCGACGCCTCGCGCAGGGCCCTGGGGCTCCCCCTCGACCAGAAGATCCTGCTCCACGTGAGCATCGATAATCAACGGAAGAACCTGGAGCTCCTCCCCCGGGTCCTGGAAGGGCTGGGGAACGGCCACATCCTCGTCCGGATCGGGGACTCCTCCCGCATCCGCTCGACGTTCGGTCCCGGGAGGCTGATCGAGCGCAACGGCGTGGAACCGAAGGATTACCCTCTGTACTTCAATGCCTCGGATGCGCTGCTCATGCCGTCCTTCGACGAGGGATTCGGGGTGCCCATCATCGAGGCGGTCAACTCCGGCCTCCCCGTCGTCGCCTCCGACATCGCGGTCTTTCGGGAGATCCTGCGTGAGCCGTACCCCTTCTTCGCGGATCCCCGACGACCCGAGCCCTGGGTGGAGATGACGCGCCAGGCCATCGAGATCCGACACTCGGACCCCCGGGGATCGAAGCTCTTCGCGCACCTAGGAGCGTACTACCGCGCTCCGAGGGCCGCGGAGGAGTTCCGCCGATTCTACGAGAGCGTGGGGCTGTCGGTCGCTCACTCATCCACCCGGGACCTGGGGGATACCGCCCCCCGGCCGACGTAGGAGGCCCATCGATGTCCTCGTCGACCAGGCCGCCGGAGATCGACCTGCCCCTCATCCTGACGCTCTACGAGGAATTCCAGGAGGATCTGCGGCGGGTCCGGAGGGACCAGCGAGCGATCTATGAGGCGTACACCGGAAAGCGCGGGAACGACCCCGGCGCGGGACGGGGAACGGCCATGGCCACCCCCAGCCGTCTGCTCTCGGCCCCGATGCGAAGCTGGGTCACGGACCATGTGCCGCTGTCGGTCCTGATCCAGGCCCGGAGGATCCTCAAGGCGGTCTTCCCCGGGCAGGACCTCGATCCCCAAGGCGACGACATCGACTGTGAGATCGCCTACCTCCTGATCCGACGGTTCCGTCCCCGGACGGTGGTGGAGATCTCACCGTGCGGTGGCTGGTCCACGACATGGTTGCTCTCTGCGCTCCGCGACGTGGGGCAGGGTCACCTCTACTCGTACGATCTGATCGATGATTCTACGCGGACGGTCCCTCCTCGGCTCTCGGAGCGTCGGTGGACCTTCACGCTGGGGGATGTGCGGAAGCTGGAGTCCACCCTCCCCGCCCACATCGATTATCTCTTCATGGACGCGGAGCACTCGAGGACGTTCGCGGAGTGGTACCTCTCGGTCCTCGTGCCCCGCGTGGTCCCCGGGGGGATCGTGAGCGTGGACGACATCTTCCATCCCGAGCTGGTCCGGCGAGGGGAGACCGGCGAGGTGGAGGCGGTTCTGTCCTGGCTGCGGGAACGGAGCGTTCCCTACTTCACGGCGGCCCCCAGCTCGCGCCCTGAGGTGTACCGGTCGATCTCCGAGAAGAAGGCCGCGGCCGGTCTGCAGGAGCTGATCCACACCAGCACCGTGAACCCCGGGGTCTTCTTCCGACGCGGATGACCCCAGGGCCCCCTCCACCGTACCTTCCCATCACGGAGCCGGGGAAGGGGAGAGGGTGGTACCCGCCGAGCGGTAAACTCCCATCCCCTGGGGGACCCTCATCCCGTTCTCCCGGGCGGGCTCGCGACCGAGGGCCGCCCCCGGGACTTGCGTCGACGATAGAGCCAGCGGACGAGGCTCGGGGAGAGCAGGAACAGGTTCGCAGCCCGGCGCACATCCGCATGCGTTCTCCACGAGTACGAGGAGCGGACTCGGCGGAGCTCCCTCAGCGCCACTCGCATGTCACTCCGCGTGGCGGTCCGGTCCCTCACGGTGGAATAGAGCCTTTGGACCGCGCGGACCCCTCGGATCGCCTCCAGGACGGCGCCTCGGTCCTTCTCGGAGACCATCTGTTCGATCACCCGGAGCGAGGGGTCGAGTCCCTGCGACCACGCCGACATGCGCTCGAAGAACTTCTCGGGCTCGGCCGCATCGGCCGAGGACACATTGGTCGCATGGACCCGGTACTCGGTCAGGTGCCGACCATCGAGCATAAGATCGCCGCCGGTGAGAAGGGCCGCGAAGAAGAGGAAGGCATCCGGGACGAGGTTCACCTGCCGGAGCCAGGACAACCGGGCTTCGACCACGGACCTTCGCACGGCGATGGCACTGGCGGCGAAGTAGGGGTCCACCGGCAGCGCACGAAGCGCCTGGGCATGCGCCCCGGCGGGAAGCCGGAGGGAGCCGAGCGCCGACAACCCACGGATCTCCCTTCCCCGGTAGCTCTCGGGCGGGAGCGGCAGTCCCCGGGCGTCGATCGGCTGGACGTTGTGATGGAGGTAGACCAGGTGCGGGTCGACCCCGAACACGGAGCGGACCACCCCGATCTTGGAGGGAAGGAAGCGATCGTCGTCCTCGAGAAAGCAGAGGACCTCGCCGGAGCTCGCCGCGATGGCCGCGGCCAGCTTCGCCCCGACTGCCCTCTCCCTCACCGGCAGGAAGCGGGCCCCAAGCTTGGAGAGCTCCTCCTCGAGGGGGGGGTCCTGGAGATTCGAGGCGACGAGGATCTCGGCCTCCCTTCCACCCGGGTCGGACGCACGGACCGACCTCACGGCTCCGACGAGGTACTCCGTCCGGTCGTGGGCCGTGACGACCACGGAGATGGAGGGGGAGGGGGAGGGCACGAACGGTTCTCCTCAGCCGCACTGCAGCTGCTCGAACTCCGCAAGGTAGTCGGTCTGCGTGGAAAGGACACACAGGTGGCCAGGGGCAGACAGGGAAGCTGGGAGCGGCACGCGCTCCTGCAGGGCGACGGTGCCCGAGGAGGGCAGGTCCAGGCTCACGGAGGAGAGGAGGGTGCCGGTGTCGGTCACCATACCTGCCGTGAGAAGATTGAGGAGGTCGATCGCGAACTGGGTCACCTCGACCAGAGGACCTCCGAAGTAGACCAGTTGTCCAGCTCCTTCTGGAACCCGTGCGACGTTGGTCTGACCCCCCCGTAGGTTGCCGAGGACGGTGCCGTTCTCCGCGTCGATCGCCCCCACGTTGAGGTCGTCCATGGACAGGCTGTAGGGATAGTTGACCCCGACCGCCTGTGAGACCGCCGATGCGTTGAGGAACGCGGCATCCATCTCCCCGGGACAGGGCATCACGGGGGGGGACCCACCGACCGCGAGGAGGGAGGCGTTCAGGAACTGGAGCGTCCCTCCTGTAGCCGGGTTCGAGGGTTGGGGGCAGCTCGCGGGAGCGTCTCCCTCTCCCGCGAAATACCCGATGGCCCCTCCGACCCACACCGCGGTGCCACCCTCCTTCATCCAGGTGAGCAGGAGGTTCTGAGAAGGACCGAGCACCGTGTAGGGAAGCACGCCGGAAGCGAGCACCAGCACCTGTCCTGGCGCGGGGGTCTGCCGGAGGAAGGCGGCGAGCCCGGTGGCATTCACCGCGGAGATCGGAAGGGAAGAGCCCCGGAAGGAGGCGACGCTCTCGAGATGCTGAGGCAATCCGTACCAGTCCGTCACGTCGACATGGCTCACCGGGTAGCCACTCTCGTAGTAGTAGGTGATCCGGACCGGGGCCGCCCCGGTCCTCTCCCATAGGTAGGCCTGCGAGAGGTGCGTTCCGGGCCGTCCGTGCAGGGTCGAGTTCACGAAGGCGGCGGTACCCGTCGTCGAGACCGTGGTCGAGACGGATATCGCGGAGTTCTCGGGAGGGTGGAAAAGCCAGGCCTCGGAGAGGAGAAGACCGACCATGAGGAGCACGACCGCCACCTCGACGGGGCGGGTTCCGAGAGAGCCCTTCATGAGGCCACCCTCCCCGCGGCGCGTAGCTTGCCCAGTTGCCGATAGAGCGAGACGAAGAGTGCGATGGAGACCGGCACCGTGGTCAGGGCGTTGAACCACGGGGACAACGGTTCGAAGAGGGGGAAGGGAGCCAGGAAGAAGGACATCGGAGCGAGGGAGGTGAAGAGAGCGAGGGGCTCGAAGAAGAGCAGCGGGTTCCCGAGCGTGAAGAGGTAGAAGACCGTGGCCAGCACGCTGGCCGACCAGTACAGCCACCGCCCTTCACGGAGGAGCACGACCTGCAGGAGCAGGAAGGGGAGGATCCACTCCACGTACTGGGGGTGCACCGCCGGGTTGAGGAGCCAGGAGCCGTAGATCGTGGCGAAACCTGCCCAGAGCATGGGGGGAGAGAAGGCGAGCTTGGCCTGGCTACGCCATACCCATACCCAGGCCGAGAGGAGCAGCAGGGCGGCCAGGACCGCCGTCGCGACCAGCACCTCGGTCGTGTGGAGGGTCAACCACCGACCCGGTGAGTTGAGGGCCGGCACGGAGAGCCAGGACCACACCCCGAAGCCCCAGAATCCCTCCCCGGCGGAAGCCCCCGTGGTGCTGTAGAGAAGGTAGTCCGAAAGGACCCCGGAAGGCAGGAAGAACACGGCGCCGGTCACCATCGCGCTTCCGACGAACGTGAACAGGGCCCGCCCAAGATGCCGAAGCCGGGATCCCACCTGGCGGTAGAGCAGAAGGATCAGGAGGGGCAACAGCAGGATGGGGAACACCTTGAGGGAGGTCCCCAACCCGAGAGCCACCCCTGCCAGCACGTTCCGCCGAAGGTCGAGGAGGAACAGGGAGCAGAGCATCAGCAGGACCGGGAGGATGTCGAACGCCCCATGGATCGCACTGTCCACGATCACCAAGGGGTTGAGGAACCACAGGGCGAAGGCGACGAGGGATCGTTGGGCGTCCCCGGTCTGACGGTGGACCACCATGCAGAGGAGAGCGCCTGTGAGGAGGTCCGCGACGATCAGGGGGAGCTTCTCCAGCGAGGCGTAAAGGGGCACGACGAGGTAGGCCGGCTGCGCGTAGCCGTACCTCCCGTTGTAGATCAGCAGGGGCCCTGAGGTGGCCAGCAGGTGAGTCGTGCCCAGCGCCCCAGCTGTCCACCCCACCCCACCGAGGTAGTACTCCCAGGCGGGCGGATAGACGAGCAAGAAGGAGTACGGTCCTCCTCCGTACAGCATGGACTGGGACGCCTGCCCGAACGTCGTGAGGTCCGCCTCGCCGGTGTAGGGCATCAGCACCAGACGGATGGCCAGTCCTACGAGAGCGATCCGAAGGAGGCCGCCCTTCAGCGTAGGCGACCCCCCCACGAGCCGGCACCAGCACCACTTCCCGAAGAGGTCCAGCACCGCGAGGACCTGGACAATCACGGCAGCTCGCGCTTTGGCCGACCGAGGCGGGCCTCGAACCTCCGCACCCTCCTTCACGGAACCCCCTGGGGCCGAGAGCGAAGGCACCTGATCCTCCGTTGGCCCGTGCGGCGCAACTCGCGCTGCACGGGTCACGTCCGCGGCCCCCGTGGGTGCGGTGTCCGAGGTGGTGGGGCCACTCATCCTGGACCTGCTCCCCTGCGGAAGGCGTCCTCCAGAACCCCAGGAGCGCACCCGAGCTCGGCCATGATGAGACGCCACCCGAGCTCAGTCCCACCGGGCGAACCCCGGGGCCGGGACGTCTGATGCAAGGTTCCGCCCCAGGGCTCCCGGCATGGGGCCGAGGACCGTGGATCCGAAGGACTCCCCCCACAGGTAGACGTAGCCCGCGATCGAGGGGGCAGAAACGATGGCGGAAACGTTGCCTCCCAGGTCGGGCACCGTGAGATGGACGGTCGCCGTC
Source organism: Thermoplasmata archaeon (assembly GCA_027314165.1). Taxonomy (GTDB): domain Archaea; phylum Thermoplasmatota; class Thermoplasmata; order Lutacidiplasmatales; family UBA184; genus JAKAAX01. Next base: position 14,944 of record DAHVCH010000034.1, read on the forward strand.
TGCCCAGAGGGCACGGTCTCGTTGGTGGAGCTCATGCTATCGGCTCCAGGGACGAAACCCAGGGAGCACAGGAGGTAGAGGTCGTTCGCGAGCTCGTGGTTCGCCTCGGGAACGAAGGTACGGTTCCCCAAGAAGGACCCGCCGAAGTAGAGCAGAGAGCCCTTTCCCATCGGGAGGTACGCCAGGGACGTGCGGGGCCCGTTCGTCTGGTTCCCCGGTGCCTCGAACCCCAGGGCGGTGCCGCCCTGACGGACCAGCTCCGTCACGTTGGCTCCAAAGACGGTTCCGTCGTAACCCAGCCCCAGGGCCTGGGTCCAGGAGGAGGCCTGCCCTCCTGTGAGGGGCCCCTGGGTGAAGGGATCCGTCAACGGGAATCCCACGATCTCCTTCTGGCCGCCCCAGAACGGCAGGGACCAGTGGAAGGCGCTCGCGGACACCGGATGTCCGGTGGCCCAGCCCAACGGTCCTCCAGCCCAGACCAGCTCCCCTCCATCCTGGATCCAGCTGTCCAGGAGAGCTGCCGACCGGTTGTTCATCACGGTGTCCGGGAGGACCCCGCCCAGCACCACGAGGACCGCCGGGTCGTGCGACTGGACGAGCGCCGTGACCTGGGCCGCGGAGGCGAGCGAGACCGGGCTCGGGACCGCGGAGAGCGAGGACATGGCCTGGAGCTGACCCTCCAGCCCGTAGATGTAATCGAGGGAGGCGAAGAGGACCGGGTACTGCGGGTCATAGAAGACGTCGATCGGAAGCGGTCCCCGGAGCGCCCCGGCGACGAGCGCCGAGTGCACCGAGACCGAGACCGCGCCCGCGGTGAGACCCAGGTCCACCGAGACGTTCCCGCCCGATCGAAGGACCTGATGGACCGTGACCGTCAGGACCGGATGCGTCCCCTGCTGGTAGGAAGCCAGGCTGGCCCCGACCACCACCAGGGTGATCAGCACGACCCCCAGGGTCAGTTTAGGAGGGGGGTGCAGCGGTCCGGACCAGCCGGTGCGCATGGGCTCTCACCTTCCTCTGCCAATCAAGGGGCAGCAGCTTCCAGAAGCAGAGCGCGGACAGCGCGAAGAGGGTGAGCGCCCCCACGAGGCCGAGCACCAGCCACAGCCCGTAGCGGGAGAGCGGGCCTCCGAGGGACCAGTAGGCTATCGCGGCACCGTTGAGGTACCCCACCGCTCCGCCTCCCAGCGTCAGAGCGAGCGGATAGAAGAAGGCAAGGGGAGTGAGCTCGCTGAAGTAGAGCCCGAGCCCGCACGCCGTCAACAGCCAGAACCCACGCTTTCCCCACGGTCCTAGCAGGGGTGATGCAAGGATCAGGAGAGGCAGGACATCGACGAGCTCCTCAGGTTGGGGGTTCACGTCGGCGAGGAGCACGGCGATGGTCGTCCAGAGCATGGCCACCCCGATCCACTCCGGCCGACGGAAGGGGTGACCTTCGCGGGAGCGGGTGCCCTTGCGGAACAGCAGCAGCGCAGAGAAGAGCGCCGCGATCCCCAGAAGGAGCACAAGGAGCGTGGAGAAAGCGGACGCGGGGATCGGCGCAGGGAGATTGGACGGCAGCCCGGCGCCGTGGGAGGTCCCGTGATTGAAGAGGATCAACGGGCTGAACCCTCCGAAATTGATCGCTCCTCCGCTCGAGGACTGTTGGAGCAGGATGCCGAGCACGGATCGCTGGAACTCCAGAAGGGGTGCTGCCCCGAGGAGCGCTCCGGCGAGGAACATCCCGAGGGCCTTCATGCGGGACCGAAGGGGATGGCCCGGGACCACCGCGACCGACCCCAGCACTGAGGCCAGCGCGACCGGCACCAGAAGGACCGGCCAGGCCTTCGTGAGAACGGCGAGGCCGATGCATAGGCCCGCGGTGAGGTTCCACCCCCGATGGAGGGCCAGGACCAGGAGGACCAGGAAGAGGGCGACCAGGCTGTCCACCTCGCCGTGGATCGCCGAGACCCAGATCACCAGGGGATTGAGCAGCCAGGCCAGGACCGCATAGTTCGCGGCTTTCGGCCTGCCCCTGTCCCTCAGGAGCTGGAACAGGGCGGCT
>DAHVCH010000035.1 GCA_027314165.1 Thermoplasmata archaeon
CCTAGCATAGAACAGGGGGGGTGCGCCCACCTCGACCGGCTGACGTGAAACTCACATCACTTGATGTCGAACTTGGGGCCGGAACGCCGGCCCGATCGTGGATAGCCAGCCCCTGGCCCATCCGAGACGCGCTGGACGGACGGGCCCCATCCCTCGGACCAGGTAGGCTCTCCAGGGGCCCAACTTCCGGAGTTGGAGCCTGCTTCGCTCCGCGTCCCACGAGTCGCTTCACTCCGGATGAGCGGGTTGCCATATACCCCACCCGGTGTCAGCCCCTCATGCCCGCAACCGCGACCGACCACGCCTCCCTCATCGAGGGAGTGCCGGGGAACCCCAGCGAACGCTTCAGGACCCTGCCAGCGCGAGACCGTATCGAAAGGGCGGCGGAGGCGTTGCGGCGCAACGGAATGACCGTCTACGTCGAGGCCGACCGAAAGGCCGCCCTGGCGAGGGTCCAAGCGATCATCCCCGAGGGGGCCGAGGTGTTCACGGGGACCTCCCGGACCACCGAGGAGACCGGGATCATGGACCTCTTGGACAAGAGCGGGAAGTATCGTTCGGTCCGGGCAGAGCTGGCCAAGATGGACCGGAAGACCCAGGGGAGGGAGATGATCAAGATGGGGGCGACCCCCGAGTACATCGTCGGGAGCATCCACGCGCTCACCGAGCAGGGCCAGGCCGTCGTCGCATCTGCGACCGGCAGCCAGGTCGCGCCCTACGCGGCCTCGGCGGCGAAGGTGGTCTGGATCGTGGGAGCCCAGAAGATCGTCCGCGATCTGGGTGAAGCGTTCGACCGGCTACGCGAGGGAAGTTTCCCCATGGAGGATGCCCGGGCGAAGAAGGTGTACGGGATGGGCAGTTCCATCTCGAAGGTCCTGATCGTTCAGAAGGAGAGCACCCCCGGACGGATCTCCGTGGTGCTGGTCCCCGAGGTCCTCGGGTTCTGAGCGGATGAAGCGCCGCAGGCGCTCACGACCACCCGATGGGGGCCGGTACATTCCCGGCCCTCGGCTCCCGTCGGCAGGTGGCTCTCAGCCCGACCTCCCTCCGGTCGGGAGACCCCTGCGAGCCTGAGACCCGCAGACGATGGTCTCTTCGAGGAGACTTGACGTAGGGTCGGCCTCACGCAGTGTAGCAGTGGCGGGGGATCTCACTGAAGAAGACCGAACAAGGGTGCCGCCGCACCCAGTGCAACTGTTAGAAGCCCCCGGCGTTCGGCCCGGCGTGGCCCAGCCCTACCCCGGCATCGCGTCGTACCCCGCCGTCCCTCCGGTCCCTGTGCAGGGGCCCCCCGTTTCGAACGGCTCGGGACTGCTCATCGCCGGGATGGTCATGCAGGCCCTCTTCACCCTGCTGTGGATCGACGTGGGCCTGAACTCCTTCGGGATCCTCGGGAACTCCATCATCATTGTGTTCGGCGTGATGATGCTCGTCCTCGCCGTGCTCGGGGCCTACCTCCCGTTGCAGAAGCGGCAGTATTCCATCGCGGGACCGGTGACCCTGATCCTCGCCATCCTGGGGTTCTTCCTAGGGTTCATCGTCGTGGGCGTCCTCTACATTCTCGCGTACGTCCGGATCAACCGCGCCCGCGACGCTTCGCTCCGTCCGGCGTATCCCCAGCCTGTCCAGGTCGTCTACGTCCCCGCGCCACAGCCCCAAGCGCCCGCGCTGAGGAAGTGCGCTTATTGCGGCTCGGACTACAGCGTAACCCTCGCGGCTTGCCCTACGTGTGGAGCGCCCGCGTAGGAAGTACGGGCGAAGCTCCCGCGAGCGGGATCCGCCCAGGACCATCTCCGACGCTCAATCTTCCGCCGCTTCGTCGTGCCCCTCTGGGCCCGTCCCCTGAGGGCCACGCGCCCTCGGGACTTGCTTCTCTTCCTTGGAGGGGCCCTTCGGGTCTGTACCGCCCTTCAGCCGTTCGAGCTCCGTCGTGACCCGCTCCCACTCCTTCCTCGGGACGGCGATCTTGCCCTCCTGGTCGTCCTCATCCTCCTCGGTCTCGCTTCCCGGAGCGGCCAGCAGGAGGAGGACGCCCGCCACGAGGGCGATGATCCCCAGGGCGAAGGCAAGGACCCAGTAGGGTACGGAGCCGGAGCGGGCGGGAGCCGCGCGGAGAGAGAAGCCGAAGTAGACCGCCAACGCGCCTCCGAAAAAGAAGGGTATAGCTTCGACCCAGTGTTCGACCGGTGGGTCGTCCTGGGGCTTGACGGGGGAAGGGGACGTGATCGGAGATGACGGCATCGGAGACGCGGGCCCGAACGCGCGAAGGGCTTGTTTTGCTTTGTGCCTCCCCCCGTCCGAGCTCCGTCCGGCCCACCTGAGACCGTATATGGGGGGAAGAGGGTCGAAATGGACGTGTTTCGACCCGTCCCGACCATACCGATCGCCCATACGGTCCCGACCGCGGTCGTGCTGTCACTGACGGTCCTGCTCATCGGGGCCATGGGGCTCCTCGCGCTCCCGTCGGTTCCGTCCGCACCTCCGTCTCTCTCCTCCGATGCCGGGGGGATCCGGCTCGCCGTCCCGACGAACACCTGCCCCAACTCGTACTTCTACGGTTCCAGCACGAGCCTGACCCTGCAGAACGTCGTCGACTGCGCGGGCGCCGCGGGATTCTCGGGGAACCTGCAGATCACCTTCGTGTCGATGGCGTACCAGGAGAGCAACTTCTGCGCGGGGGCCATCCAGGGGGGCAGCGGGACCTGCTTCGTGACCGGCCCGGGGTGCGGTGGGAACCCGAACGCCGAGGGCATCCTCCAACAGGGGACGGCGGGCCAGTGTCCCCCGGTGGGGGGACCCTTCTCGGTGACCGGGTACAGCCCGAGCTCGTGCAGCACCTGGTCCGGCAGCAGCTCGGACTGGGGAGGGATCTACTTCAATCCGCTCTGCTCGTTCCAGTGGGCCCTGGCCTACTACAACCAGAACGGCGGCGGGGACTACAACTTCTGGGGCAGCTACCTCTCCGGCGCCTATTGCAACTGGGCACCGAACGGTTTCCTGGGGACCGGGTCGGTCACCTGCTCCGGCTCCGGACAGAACCAGGCCAACCTCCCATGGAGCACGGTCTGTCCCGGCAACGTCTGTCCCTCTGGGAGCCCCCCCCTCACCGCCACGTACTCGGTGACCGACGTCACTAACGGCACGTCCCTCTACTGCGGGGGGAACGTGTACGCCGGCGACACCATCCGGTTCACCGTTTCGGCGAGCGGCGGCACCTCGCCCTACACCTACGCGTGGGCCTTCGGGGACGGAGGAACGGGCACAGGGTCGCCCGCGACCCACGTCTACACCGCGACTGGGACATTCACCCCGATGGTCACCGTCACGGACAGCACGGGGGCGACCACGACGGCGGGCACCGGCTGTTCGTTCAAGGTCATCGCCGCTCCCGTCCCCGTCCTGTCGTCCTTCACCCTCTCCCCCTCGAACGTCACGGTCGGCGGTAGCCTCTACGCGAACGTGACGGCCTCTGGCGGCACACCACCGTTGAGCTTCGCCTACTCCGGACTCCCGGCCGGATGCACCAGCACGAACACCTCCCATCTCGTCTGCCGCCCATCCGCTTCCGGGAACTCTTCGGTGACCGCGACAGTGACCGACCACCGCGCTCAGGTCGCCAGCAAGACCGCCCATGTGGAAGTGAACCCGGCGGTGGCCGGCGCGCCCACTCTGACCTCGTTCACGGTCTCCCCTCCGAGCATCACCCTCGGAGAGACTACGTTCGTCAACGCCTCGGTGACCGGAGGGACGCCTCCGTACAGCTACGCCTACAGCGGGCTCCCGGGGGGCTGCGCGTCGTCAAGCTCTAGCCACCTGGTCTGCGCTCCCACGGCGACGGGGGCCTTCACCATCTCGGTGACCGTGACCGACGCTCTGGGAAAGACCGCGTCCGGGACCGCATCGCTCCAGGTCTCTTCCAGCGGAGGGACGGGGTCCCTGGCCCTCCAGGGCTTCACCGCCTCCCCCTTGAGCCTGCTCTTGGGTGGAACGACGCACCTCAACGTGTCCGCCACGGGCGGCAGTCCTCCCTACGCCTACGCCTTCCTCGGGCTGCCTCCGGGCTGCACGACCTCGGACCTGGCCTCGCTGCCCTGCACCCCCACCTCCTCCGGCTCCTTCCAGGTCGGGGTCACCGTGACCGATGCGTCCTCCAGCTCCGTGGCGGCGACGCTCGCCCTGACAGTCCTCGCGGGACCTTCCGACCCCACCATCTCCGCCTTCACCGCGACCCCCTCGACCATCGTGGTTCGCGGCACGTCGGTCCTCAACGTGACCGCGTCGGGCGGGACGGCACCCTACACCTACCAGTTCCAGGGCCTGCCCTCGGGATGCGTGACTTCGAACACGCGGGCGCTCTCCTGCACCCCCCAGCAGACCGGGACCTTCTCAGTCATGGCGATCGCCACGGACGGCGCGGGCCGCTCCGCAGCAGCGAGTACGACCCTCACCGTAGTACCGGACTCGGGCACGCCTCTCCGCATCACCTCCTTCACGGTGAGCCCAAACCCGGCCACCCTGGGGACGGCGGTGACATTCGCCGTCACGGTCACGGGAGGTAGCTCCCCCTTCTCTGCGGCCTACGAGGGCCTTCCCCCGGGATGCCTTGGAGGGAGCGACTCCTCCCTGACCTGCACGCCTGGGTCGACGGGGACCTACAACGTCTCCGTGACCGTCTCGGACGCCATGGGTCGCTCGGCCGTGGGTTCGGTCATCCTCGTCGTCCAGGCTCACAACCCTGGAGGAGGGACCCCGGGCGGGGGCGGACCGCTGGGGAGCGCGGTGGCGTTCATGACCTCCTGGACCGGGCTCGTGATCGTCGGACTCCTCGCGGTGGGGGTCGTGGTGGCGGCCGTGGCCATGCGCCACCGCCGACGGACCCCTCCCAGCGAGCAGCCCCCGCCAGAGTGGCCGCCGTACGAACCCCCACCCGCGGGGGGTTGGGCGGGCCCGCCGTAGACCCCCCGTGCCGCGCCTGACCCGGGACCCGCGAACGGGATCGTCGGGCCTGGCTCCGGTCGTAACCCACCCCTCAGTTACCCCACCGATAGATTGAACCCGTCAACGGTGCTCTACCCGCCGTGGTCAAGGAGTGGCAACCCCCCGCTCCCCGGCCCCCCGCCAAGGAGGTCTGGGACGAGAGCCACGAGGAGGCCGGAACAGCACCTCCATCGAGGCGTTCGAACGTCCGGGCCCCCCCCACCCGCCCCCGGTCGGGAAGCAAGGCGGCCCAACGGCCGGTCGGCGACCCCCGGGGGCCCCCTTCCCCACCCGACCGTTCGGCGGTCAGGAGGGCGGAGGCGGACCACATGCGGGGCCCCAGAGAGCCGGAGCCTCGCTGGACCGCCGGGGACTTCACCCTGATCTTCGTCGGCGGGGCCTGTTTCGTCCTGTCGTACCTCACCTTTTCCCACGGTCCGATCCTGCCCGACCGAGTGTACCCGCTCTGGGCCCTCTTCATCGCCCTGGGGGCGATCGCGACCACCGGCGGGGCCCTCTCCGTCTACGTCGGCCCCGACCCACCCTCGATCCAGGCCGACGAGATCGACCTCGAGGAGTTCGTCCTCGTTCCCCGGAAGGAGTGGGCGAGCATCCGGGAGCGCCTCTCGGCGGCGGAGGGGCTTGCCCGCGCCGAAGAGGAGGCAGGATCTGGACCTGCAGTCGAGGTACTTGCGCCCGAGCCTGAGGCTCCCCCGCGACGGGCGCGCAGCGCAGAGCACCGGTCGGTCCTCTCCGACATCGAGCACCTCGGGGGAGGCGGCATCCCCGGAGCGGGTACGGCGAGCGCTGCCCCATCACGGACCCACCAGGACTTCTCCGGAATGCCTCTGGAGCGCCCGGTGTCGGCGACGCGGGTCCCCTTCTCGATCGAGCCATCTCGGCTCCGCACTAGCGAGACCGCGGCGCCCATCGAAGTCGAGGTCCCGAAAGTGGGCGACATCGCCCCCGAGGCTCTCCAGAGCGCGCTCGATGCGCAGCTCCAGGACGTCCTCGAGACCCCCGCGACCCCCGGGCCCATCACGGAGAACGCACCGTCCGAAGAGACGGAGCGCCCCACTACGCGGCCAGAGGTCCCCCTGCCCCCGGCCCCGGTTCGGACGCAACCCGAGGTCGTCCCTGCGAGCCCTGGGACGAGCCCATCGGCTCCCTCCTCGCAGACCGCTGTGAGGCCTCCTCCCTCGGGACCGGAGAGCTACTCCGAGGATGACGAAGCGACACCCGCCCCCACGACGGGAGAGGCCGCTGCGGCCCCGCGAGCGGCCGACGGGAGCGCGGACTTGGACGAGATCGAACAGCTCGCGAAGATGTTCGCGTCCGTCGCTCAGCCGGCCGGCGCGTTGACCGAGAAAGGGACCCGACCGGCCCCATCCGAACCGCGCCCTCCGGGACCGCGCGCGGAGCCTCGGAGCAACCGCGAGCTCACGACCCTCCGACTCGGGCCCTCGAGCCCGAGGTACGAGTGGGAGGGGGCGGCGCTCCGTGCGGCCCTGGACTACTGCATCGACCGGAACGACGGTGAACCGGCAGAGGCGTTCCTTGCGCGTGTCGCGGCGAAGCTTCAGCAATGGACCCGGTCCCCACCTCCCCCCCAGAGCGAGATGGAACGGGCCCAGGCCTTCGTCGACAGCATTCTCCAGGCCCATCACGATCTGAGCCAGGCCGATCTGGAAAGGGCCACCTCGCCGCTCCGCGGCCGTGTGGAGACCCTGGGGCGGGCGATCGGCCTCGCCGTCCGCCCGGAGGAGCCCCTGGTCGAGTTCGCCCTCCGACTGAAGAAGGTCCTGGAGGCGGCCGGTCCGGCCGAGGAGGATCTCCCCGGTCCGATGCCCGGACCCGACACTCCACCCTCCGCACTCCCCCCCGACACCCCTCCGACGGGAACCCCTGCGCCCGAGGGGGACATCCACCCAGACGCCCTCACGGCGGAGCTCGACCAGATGGTGCAGGACCTGGTGGACACGACGCTACCGGTGTCGGGCGCCCCCACCGAGCCGAAGCCGAAACGGAAGGGGAACCGGGGCGGTTCGGGACAGACCTGAAGCGCGTCGGGTGTGGGCCGGTCAGCCCTCTCGGCGGGCGGGCGCGCTGGGGCCTGTCGCGGTCCCCAGCTTGACGTGTCCCCGCAGCTCGCGGACCCCCGCGATGAAGCGGTCGACGTCCTTCTCCTCGGTGTAGACGTAGAACGACGCGCGGGCGTTCCCATCGAGCCCTCGCGACCGGTACCAGGAGTGCACGCAGTTCATCCCGGACCGCACGAGCACCCCGTGACCCTCGTCCAGGAAGATCGCGACGTCATGGGCATGGACCCCCTCGAGCACGAACGCGAAGATGCTGCCCCGGTCCTCCGGGCGAGGAGGGCCCAGGATCCGCAGGCCCGGGAGGTCCTGCAGGGCCTCGGTCGCCTGCTTCTGGAGACGGAGGTGGTGCGCGGGGATCCGCTCCATGCCGAGGCGCTGCAGGTAATCCACGGCAGCTCGTGCCCCCAGGACTCCGGCGTAGTTCTGGAGGCCCGCCTCGAAGCGGTGGGGCGGAGGGAGAAGCTCGTGTGCGCCGTAATCGCTCCACGCGACCGTCTCCCCCCCGCGAAGGAGGGGCGCGAGCCCCTCGAGCCGGCCCGGCGCACCGTAGAGGAGGCCGGTCCCGGTCGGACCGAGCATCTTGTGGAAGGAGAGGGCGTAGTAGTCCGCGCCCAGATGCGCGAGGTCGAGCGCCTCGTGCGGAGCCGCCTGGGAACCGTCGAAGAGGACCTGGGCCCCGTGGTCGTGGGCGCGTTCGACGATCTCCTTGGCGGGCAGTGTCCGGCCATCGAGGTTGGAGCTGTGGAAGAGGCTCACGAGGCGGACCCCCTTCGCGAGAGCGCTCTCGAAGGCCTCCGCGTCGAAGGGGCGGTCATCGGGGAGGGGGAGGATCTCGAGCCGGATCCCCTTCTCCTGGGCGAGGTACTGCCATACCACGAGGTTGGAGTTGTGCTCCCGGTCGGAGACGAGAACCCGGTCCCCCTTCTCGAAGGGGAATCCCCGCGCCACGAGGTTGATCCCCTCGGTCGTGTTCCGCGTGTGGACGAGGTGCTCGGGGTCCGGAGCGTGGAAGAAGCGGGCGAAGACCTCCCGCGCCTCCTCGTATCGTCGAGAGACCTCCTCCGCCCACCGGTGCACGGACCGACCCGCGCAGCCGGGGTGCTCGGTGTAGTACTCCGAGACCGCCTGGAGGACGTCCTGGGGGACGAGGGACATGCAGGCGCTGTCGAGGTAGGCGGGCGCGAGCTCCTCCGATCCCCGCGGCCGGAGCGCGGGAAAGTCCGAACGCGGAACGAGCGAGGTCATGGGGTCCTCCGCGGCGACACGTCGGAGGCTATCTAGCCGTCGGAGCGGGGCCTTCTTTGAGGACGAACCCCCACACATCGCCCGCGCTTCTGCCGCGGGACCGGACGGTGCCGCGGCCCCGAGGGCAGCCCCTCCTTCTCCCCCCCGACCAGGTCCGCGCGGGGGACCTCGGGAGCCTATCCTCACTTTCGAGCGGCCAGAAGCTCCGGTGGCGCGGCCTGAAGGGCCCGGATCCCCACGACGTGCCCGGCCATGCTGGCCAGGATCGCGCGCTCGGGCGGGAGGTAGCGCGCGGAGTGCATCGCTTGACCCCCCGCGGCCCCGTCGTCCGTCCCGACGAACATGTCGAGCCCCGGCCGCGCGTTGAGGACGTGGGAGAAGTCCTCTCCGCCCATGTAGGGCTCGTCGAGGTGAAGGACCCGGTCCGCGTCGAAGGACGCTCGGAGGGCGGCCTCGACGACGTCCGCGACCGCCGGGGGGTTCACCGTGACGGGATACCCGCGATGGTAGTCGATCTCGGCCTTTCCTCCGGCGCTCTCCACGATCCCCTGGACCCGTCGGTGGAACACCTTCTCCACGCGGTCCCGCGTGTCCGGCCGAACGGTACGGATCGTCCCTTCGAGCTCGACCATGTCCGGTAGGATGTTGTCCTTCGCCCCGCCGTGGATCTTGGAGACCGAGACGACGACGGGGTCGAGGGGGTCCCGGTACCGACTGACGATGGCCTGCAGCCCGACCACGACCTCGCTCGCGATGAGGACCGGGTCGATGGCCTTGTGCGGGTAGGCGGCGTGGCCTCCCCGCCCGAGGACCCGGACGACGAAGTGGTCCGGCGCCGCCATCGCTGCGCCGGGACGGACCCCAAAGACCGCGTTGGAGATCACGTTCTTGAGGTGGATGGCCAAGACCGCGTCCACCGCGGGGGCCTCGGTCAGCACCCCGGCCTCGATCATCGGGAGCGCCCCGCCCCGGGCACCCTCCTCCTCCGCCGGCTGGAAGAGCAGCTTCACCGGGCCCTTGAGCTCGCCCTCGTGCGCCTTGAGATAGGCCGCGGCGCCCAGGAGCGAGGAGACATGCACGTCGTGTCCGCAGGCGTGCATCGCCCCGTTGGTCGACGCGAAGGGGGCGCCGGTGCCCTCCACGATGGGCAGGGCATCCATGTCGGCCCGGACCCCGACGCAGGGGCCCTTGGCGTGCGGGGCGATGATCCCCACGACCGCCGTCGAGCTCCCCACCTTCCGCCCCTCGATCTTGAGCTCGGAGAGCGCCTCCAGGACCTTCTGCTGGGTCCGCTCCTCGTGGTATGCGAGCTCCGGCTCCCGGTGGATCGCCTGACGCCATGCGGAGGCCCTGGCAAGGTACGGCTCGAGCTCCTTCTCGAGACGGGAGAGGGGCGGTGGATGGGCCAGGGGGACCATGCCCCGGTCCATGGGGCCGAGGCTATGCCGCTTGCGAAAAGCGAAAGCCCGGCGGCGTCGGGCGACCGTAATTGAATACGCGTGAATGAATGAGAGGGTTTATCCCCGGCTCACTTTGGGTTCGTGTAGGACATGAGCGCCGACCCTTTGACCGCCCGAGCGAACCCCGTGACCGAACGCACACATTCCACCCGTTCCACCCGTCCCACCCGTCCCCGTCCGCGCGCGCGGGCGCGCTCCGTGGGGCCGATCCTCTTCGCGCTCACGGTCCTGCTGCTCTCCTCATGGGCCGGGTCCACCGGTGGGCCCCTCTCGAGCCTCTCCGTCTCCCACGTGAGCCCGGCCTCCACGACCGCCTCGACGGCGCTCGCGGGTGCCACCGCGTCCCTCGCGCACGGGGCCGGTCCGGCCCACGGTGAGCCGCTGAAGTGCTCCTCCACCGGGGCCACCCAGGCCAGCTGCTCGGTGCCGGCCGCCTCCTCCTGGTCCCGCGTCACCACGGTCAACGGGCCTCCCTCCCGGGCCGGCGCGTCGCTCGCCTACGACTTCACGGACGGCTACGTCCTGCTCTTCGGCGGGACCACCGACTTCACCGGCAGCGGCCAAAGCCCGGTGATCGGGGACACCTGGTCGTACGCGCAGGGGATCTGGACCAACCTCACCCCCTCGCTCCCCACGGCCCCCTCCCCCCGGTACGACGCGACGATGGTCTTCGACCAAGCGGACGGGTACGTCCTCCTCTTCGGTGGCGACTCGGCGGACCTGGGCACGAACCTCCTCGGGGACACCTGGAAGTTCCAGTCCGGGGCCTGGACGAACCTCACCAGCACCCTCACGGTCTCTCCCTCTCCCCGTTTCGGCGCGCAGAGCACGTTCGACGCGGCGGACAACTACGTGCTGCTCTTTGGCGGGGCGTACAACGTTTGCAGCTTCATCTGCCAGCTCTACACCGCCCAGGACACCTGGACCTTCTCCGGAGGGAAGTGGACCGAGCTCAATCCCTCGGTCTCCCCTGAGGGCTTGGACTCCGGCGCCCTCGCCTACGACGCGACCACGGGCTACTCCGTCCTCTTCGGCGGCGAGAACGGCACCGCCGGGGTCTTCGCCCTGCCCTACCCCTCCACCTGGAAGTTCCTGGGCGGCGTCTGGACGAACATCACCCAGGCCGTCTCTCCGCCCTCCACCCAGTTCGACGCCATGGCCTTCGACGCGGCGGACGGGGCCCTGGTGCTCTACGGCGGATGCCTCACCTACGCTTCCGGGCCCTGGCCTTCCAGCTGCGTCATCCCGACGAACACCACCTGGGAGTTCACCGGCACCTGGAGCGAGGTCTTCGGGGCGATCCACCCCGCGGGAACCTACGCCGCGGAGGTCATGACCTACGACCCCGCGATCCACGCCTTGCTGGTGATCTCGCCCGACTTCCCTCAGCCTTACGGCAGCGTCGGCACGATCTACATGAACGGGACCTGGACGTTCGCCCACGGCACCTGGACCCACTACGACCCGGTCCCGATCCAGGAGCAGGCCGGGATGGCCTACGACGCGGCGGACGGCTACGTCGTCCTCTTCGGCGGGGTCGAGGGCGGGTACGAGAACGAGACCTGGATCTACCAGGCCGGCACCTGGCGCGAGGCCTCCACTCCCTCGACGCTCGCCGGGCGCGGGGCGCCGAGCATGGCCTACGATGCGGCGGACGGCTACGTCCTGCTGTTCGGGGGCTACACGTTCTTGGGTCCGCTCGCCCAGCACGACTTCCGCGACTCCTGGAAGTTCGTGGGCGGGGTCTGGACGAACCTCAGCATCGCGGACACGGCCTCGCCTCCGCCCCGGGACCAGGCGGCGATGGCCTGGGACGCGGCCGACGGCTACATGGTGCTCTTCGGAGGGTTCGGAGGCAACGTCTACCCGATGGCCATGCTGGACGACACCTGGAGCTACGTCGGGGGCGTCTGGACGAACCACACGGCCGGCATGCTCACGTTCCCGCAGGCCCGCGCCGAGACCCAGATGGCCTACGACGCGGCGGACGGATACGTCGTCCTGTACGGCGGGTTCGGCGTCGGCGCGACGCTCGGCGACACCTGGACATACGTAGGCGGGACCTGGACGCAGCTCACGCCTACCGCCTCACCGGACGCGATGGACTCCGGGATCATGATGTACGACGCCGCCGACGGTGACATCCTGCTCCTCAGCGGGGAGTACGTCGCCGCGTGGTGCAGCTGCTACATGCTCTGGGACCAGTTCTGGACGTTCTCGGCGGGCACCTGGACCAACGCGTCCGCCCAGGTACATCCAGAGGCCCGCATCTACGCGGCAGGAGCCTACGACGGCGCCGAGAACGCCGCCATCGTGACCACCGGCATCACCGGCTACAACGCGGCCCCGCTCTGGCGGGACACCTGGCGCTACGGCGGCCCGGTCTACGGCGCGACCATCACCGCCTCCCCCGGAGCCGGCACCTCTCCGCTGTCGACCTCGCTCACCCTCGCCGTCTCGGGAGGGACGGGCCCCTACACCGAGGCGTGGAGCCTGGGCGACGGGACCACCGGGTCGGGGTTGGCCTTGACCCACTCCTACACGAGCTACGGGACCTACACCGTGAGCGTCAACGTGACCGACAGCAATGGGCTGAAGACCGAGGCCGCGATCGCGGTCCTGGTCCACCCGCCGCCGCCGGTCTCCACCGGTACGCTCACCGTCGGCGCGGCCGGGAGCCCCGTCTCGGGGAACGCCCCGCTCACCGTGGCGTTCACGAGCTCGGTCTCTGGCGGGACGACCCCCTACACCTACCAGTGGACCTACGGTGACGGGGGCGGCACGAGCGCGGCCACCGACCCGAGCCACGTCTACAACTCGTCCGGGACCTTCACGGCCTGGCTGAACGTCAGCGACACCGGAGGGCACCACGCCTCGACCACGGTGGTCATCACGGTCACGTCGACGGGGACCCAGCTCCATGCCGTCGCGGCTGCCGGGACCCTTTCTGGCGCGGCACCGCTCACGGTGCTGTTCAGCGGTTCCGCCACCGGTGGCACGGGGAGGATCACCTACCAGTGGAACTTCGGCGACTCCAGCCCGAAGAGCGCCTACGCGGACCCGACGCACACCTACAACTCGTCCGGAACGTACACGGCGGTGCTGACCGTGACCGACACGACCGGGGCCACCGCCACGGCCCAGGTGTCGATCCAGGTGAGCGCTCCGGGGTCCGGCCCGGGCGGGTCCAACGGGACCACGAACAACAACGGTCTCCTGGGTCTTCCGGGTGACGAGGGGATCGCGGTCATCGGCGTCATCGCGGCGGCGGTGATCGCGGCGCTCGTGCTTGTCCTCTTCCTGCGGAAGCGGAAGGGCCCGACGACCGCGGCAGCCCCGCCGGCGCCGGTCGCCCAGGCCCCACCGGCACCCCCGGCGGCTCCGGCTGCGCCGCCACCGATCGCTCCACCGCCCACGCCACCGACGCCTCCCCCGGAGGCCCCCATGGCCCCGCCGCCGCTCCCACCTCCCCCTCCGCCCGCCTAGGGTCTGTCCCCCGGACCCGCCGAAAGGGGGGGGCCTAGCCCCCCCCGACCCTCCCTCCCTGTCCCCGGGCCGAGGGCCCGGGAACTCCCCCTTTGGGCCTCCGGACGAGCCCGGAGGACCGTCCGGCACCCCCCCGAGCGTTCTCCGAAAGCTAAAGAGCCCCTCCGGTGGACCGCGTGGCCCTCCAGGAAGGCCAGCACCGGTGACGGACGCCCCCTCGCATCGGAAGGGCACGCTCCAGGGCCCAAAGGGCCCGTTCTCCTCATCGCACCCCTCCGTGGAGGCTCCCGAGCCCCCCACCAGGTCGCGCGTTGCGCCGGAGGATGTGGTGATCCTCTACGTGGGGGAGGCCCAGGAGGGGGGGGAGCTTCCGACCCAGCGATCGCTCGCCCAGCGGCTCTCCACCTCCCAGCCCACCATATCGCGGACGCTCTCCCGCCTCCGGGCCTCCGGTCACCTTCGGGTACATCCGGTGATGCGCTTCGCGTCGACCAGCAGCGAGCGCGGCTACACGCTGACCGCGCTCGGATCGGAGCGGCTCGCCCAGCTTCGGGCGGAGGTCCGGGAGCTGCGATGGCCGGGGTCGGACATCCTGCTGGGCGACATCGAGGCGACGCTCCCCGGGGCCAGCGCGACCTCCCTGCTCGCGGCGCTCCGAGCGGGTACCGCTCCGGACGAGATCATGGCCCACTACCGCCCCGAGGACGACGTTCGGACCCGTCGAAAGACCCGGCCCCCGAACCGGAAGACCGGCGGGCCGGGCCCCCCCCTGGTGTCCCGTGTGCCCTTCCCACCACCCCTGGTGGGTCGGGTCCCTGAGCGGTTCCGTCTCGCCCAGACCGTACGCCGCCTGAAAGGGCGGTCGACGGGGGGAGAGGTGGTGGTGCTCGTCGGCCCCGCCGGGGCCGGGAAGAGCCGGCTCCTCGAGTTCGCCGAAGAGCTCGCGCGTCGAGAGCGGATCCGTGTCGTGGCGGGTCACATGCTCTCGGGCCCCTCGCTACCGTTCTCGCCCTTCGAGGAGATGCTGGGCCCCCGCTCCTCAGATCTGTCCACCGTGGCGGCATCCCCTCCCACGTTCCCATCCTCCTCCTCGGCCCCTCCAACGGCGGCCTCCCCTACCGCCCCTGGAGCGCCCGCCCACCCCGCATCCTCTCCCGCGCCCGCCATCCTCGAATCCTCCCCGCCCTCTC
Source organism: Thermoplasmata archaeon (assembly GCA_027314165.1). Taxonomy (GTDB): domain Archaea; phylum Thermoplasmatota; class Thermoplasmata; order Lutacidiplasmatales; family UBA184; genus JAKAAX01. The sequence continues at coordinate 14,458 of DAHVCH010000035.1, forward strand.
CGTCCCCCCGCCCCAGCGGACGGACCATCTCGCGGGTCCGCCGGATGCTGGGATATCTCGAACGCATCGAGACCTTGTCGAGACAAGGACCGCTCCTCCTGATCGTGGACGACCTGGAAAGGGCTTCCCCCTCCACGCTCCAGGTCTTCCAGTTCCTCGCGACGAACGTGCCGCGGCTGGAGCGACCGGTCCTCCTCATCGCCGCCTCCCGCGACGAGACCTGGATCGACCAGGGGAGACGCACGAGCCCCTCGCCCGCCAAACAGCTGCTCCAGGTCCTGGACGGGCTCTCCCGTTCGGGCTCGGCGAGGGTCAGCGTCCTGCCCTTGGGTCCGCTCACGCCTCAGGAGGCCCGGGTGCTGCTCGAGGCCTCCCTCGAGGACAGCTGGATCGGGGAGGAACCTGCCCGCCAGCTCCGGGGCGTGGTCGAGCGCTCCCAGGGCAACCCCCTCTTCCTCCTCGAGGGCGTCCGGGCCCTTCAGGAGCCCGTTGGCCACCCCTCGACCGGCCACGGCGCCCCGCTTCGCACCCGTGCGGAACGTCGGACCTCTCGCTCGCTACCGGTGCCCTCCGTCGTCCGGCGCCTGCTGGTCTCGCGCATGGAGGGGCTGCCCTCGAAGGAAAGCCGTGTCCTGGAGATGGCCGCCTGCCTGGGGGAAGAGTTCGAGGCCGCTCCCCTCGAGGCCCTCGCCGCCGCGGTGAGCTTTCCCGGACCCGAGGAGGTCCCCGTGCTTCTCCAGACCCTCGCGGACCGATGGCGGATCCTGCGCCCGGTCGGCCCCTCGCGCTACGCCTTCGCCCACGTCCTGTTCCTGGAGATCCTCCAGGAGCGCAGCCCCCAACGCGCCCGGTGGTCCTCCGTCCTCGCCGCCTGGTGGGAACGGGCCCGGCCCCAGGACTCCTTGACCATCGCGAGGCTCTACCATGCCGCCGGCGACGCCACGCGCGGTGTCCCGTGGGTGGACACCGCCATCGAGGAGGTGATGCGTCGGCAGGCCTACGAGAACGTCGAGGGGTTCGTGCGGGCGGCGCACGAGCTCCTGGCCCCCCGCCCCGCCGCCCTCGCGGCACGCATCCCGAAGGACCTCACGCTCGCGACCCGTCTCTGGATCCTTGGGGGAAGCGCCGGGGCCCGAGGCGTCCTCGAGCTGGTGCTCGCGACCTCCCTTCCGCCCAGAATGCGGTGGGAGGCCGAGGCGACGCTGCTGAACACCATCGCGACGCTCGATCCCGGACGCGCCCGCCGCCGGTTCCTCGAGCTTCGCGCGGAGGTGCAGCGCTCGGGCCGGAAGTCGGACCACTTGCTGGAAGGGCAGCTGCTCTCGGTGGAGGCCTTCCTCTACGCCCAGGCCGGCCGGTGGGAGGAGTCCCTCGCGAGCGCGGAGGGGTCCTTAGAGAACCTCGCGAAGGTCGACGACTGGATCTGGACCACCTGGGCGAAGCTCTCCCGCGCGGTGGCGCTCCTCTCGCTCGGGCGATGGCAGGAGTCGCTCCGGGCCTGTCGCGAGGACCGCGTGCGGTTCCGAGGGGGACGGTACGGCCCGTTCCTTTCTCTGCTGGACAACCTGGAGGGGCGCGTCCACCAGGCGCTCAGGGACCCGAAGCGCGCCCGCCGCTGCTTCGAAGAGGGTCTTCGTGCGGCGCGGAGGATCGGGAATGTCTCGGTCATGTCGAGCCTCCTCGCGAACCGGGCCGCCGCGGAGCTCCTGCTCGGCGACCAGAAGACGGCCCGAGCGACGATCGAGGAGCTCTGGGACCTCTCGAGGAAGTTCGACCTGACGCTGCACGCGGCGTGGGCCCGGTACCGGTGGGCCCAGTGGCTCTTCCACGACGACCGGGCCGAGGAGGCCGACCGGGCGTTCGAAGAGGCCAAGGAAGGGTTCCTGGAGATCGGCCTCGAGGGGCCGGCGCTGCTGCCCCAGGTCTATCAGGCCTGCCGCGACATCCTCCGGGGGGAGCGGGGAGCCGGCCAGGCCGCGCTCGAGAAGCTCGCCCCCCACCTCGACCAGGTGGACCCGGACGAGCGGGCGCTCCTTCCGAGGGCCGCCCGCGCTTGGCTCCCGCCGGTCGGCGGCGGCGCCCCTGCGAAACCTACGCGGGCCCGCTAGTCGGCCCGGAGGACCGCCCGCAGTGCGGGCGCGAGGTCGACGGCCCTGGTGGCCGCTCCGTCCGGCATCGGTGAGACGCAGCCGTCGCAGAACTTCGAACCGGACTCGACGCGGTTCCCGCATTGCGGACAGAAGCGGTGGGCCCCGGGTGGGGGAGGTGA
>DAHVCH010000036.1 GCA_027314165.1 Thermoplasmata archaeon
CGTTCCCACCTCCCCCGGGTCCCTGAACGAAGAGGGAACTGAGGTTCAGGGTCGCGGTGTACGGCGAGGAGGACCACCGCAGGGCGCTCTCGACCTGGAGGGCTTCGAGTTGCGTGGCGTTCGCGCTCGTCACGTTTACCATGACCGTGACTGCGCCCCATGGCCTCCAGGGAGAGCTGGTGAGCTCGCTTGAGGTCCGCGAGAGGCGCCACAGAGAGATGGTGGACGAGCCGGGGAATATCATCAGAGTGAGGGTCACACGGACCTCCCTCCACGGGCCGTTGGCGGCGACCGAGTCAACGACGTACGTCGAGCTTTCGATCACCGGGGTGACCTCAGCGACGGTGAGGACCTGGATGTGGAGCGCGCGGGAGAGGACCGAGCCCCCGCCCGAGTCGTTTACCAGGACGCGGACCGTGTAGTTCCCCGCCGCACTGAAGGCGTAGGGCACGCTGGCAGAGGTCGTCGTGAGAGTTCCGCCGTCTCCGAAGATCCAGAACAGGGAGTAGGGAGTGGTGCCGTTTCTCGCGCAGGAGAGCGTGAGGGTCAGCGGCTCCCCGGCCCAGATGGACGTTACATTGGTGGCGGGGGCACATCCCACGGACAGAGGGGGGGCGACCTTCACCGTAAGGGTGGCGGTGGTCGCCGCCCCGAGGGAGTCGTGGACAGTGACCGAAATCGTGTAGGAACCCGCCGTGGACCAGGCGTGAGTTGTCCAGGGGTTCGAGGTGGTCGGGGTGCTCCCGTCGCCGAGATTCCAGGAGTAGGAGAACGGACCGAGCCCTCCCTGGAAGGCGAGGGTCAGGTTTTCCGCGACCCCCTCGTCGAGGGCGGACCACGTGGCCGAGAGGGCGGCTCCGTTCAGGATGTCGGCGCGGAGGATGACCCACAGCGAGGCTGAGGCAGTGTGCCCCTGCACGTCGGTGGTCTGGAACGTGAGCAGGAAGCTCCCGGTCCCCGTCCAGACCTGGGTCGCGTTGAACCATGGGCCGCTCCCCTGCTGGCTCTTGATCGGGGTCCCGTTCGCGCTCCACGAGAGCTGGTAGGGGCCGATGCCCCCTGCGAAGATTCCCGCGAACGATATCGTTCCGTTCGGGTAGGCGTGGAGGGTTCCGCCAGAGCCAGTGAGGATGGTCCCGAACTGTGCGGTGATGTTGAGGACCTGGGGATCCGCGACGACGGTCACGCGGACCGTGGTCTGAAGTTGGATCCCGGCGCCGTCCGATAGGGTGACCGTTGCGGTGAACGGCCCCGCGCTCGACCAGGTGTGGAGGGCCCACGGGTGGCTGGTGGACTTCGTCGTTCCGTCACCGAAGTCCCAGGAGTAGGAGAAGGGAAAGAGGCCTCCGGAGAAGTTGAGGGTCAGGTTGTCCGAGGTCCCGACGTCCAGCTGCGAGAAGTGAGTCCCCAGGACGAGGCTGGAGGCGGTTGGGTTGACCTGGACGGTGATGGAGCCTGAGAGGATCTTCCCGAGGCTGTCCTGGATGGCGTAGGTCACGGTGTAGGTCGAGGCGTGCGACCACGCGTAGGTGAGGGAAGAGCCCGAGCCCATCGAGACGCTGCCGTTGTAGCCCCAGGTCTGGGTGTACGGCCCGGTCCCCCCCGCGAAGGCCCCTGAGAGGAGGGTGTTCGCCGTGATCTCGTCCTGAAGCGTGCCTCCGAGCGTCGCGGAGAACGCGCCCACGCTCGCGTTGAGGTAGAGGCGGTGGAGGGCGGGGTTCACGAGGAGGGTGGAGTTCGAGTACCACGCCATCCCGTGCGCGTCCCGGATGGTCGTCTCGACCGTGTGCGAGCCGAGCCATCCGGGAGTGAACTGACAGAGCGAGGAGCCATCGCCGGTGGGCGTGACCGTGCACAGGCTGCCACCGGCGGTGGTGTCGTTCCAGTAGACCGAGAAGCCGGGGATGCCGTGGATGAGCTGTGCAGTCCCATTGGCGGCCATGCCGCTGTCGAGGACCGAAGGGAGCGACACTGTCCCCGGCGCAAGGGGCCAATAGACTGTCTCGGTCAAGGTCACGGTGGTGTTCCACCCCGTGCTGTCCTCCACACTCGCGACGATGGTGTAGGTGCCGGGCTGGGTGTACTTCAAACCGAATTGGTAGTTCGGCCCCCCCTGCCAAGCACCGCAAACAACCCCCACTAGGATAGAACCCGGTGCGTCGATACATGGTCGATAGAGGGGATTCCCCTGGCTGTAATTCACCTGAAGGATGAGGCTCTGGTTGGCATACGTGAACGGACCACCGCGAGCATACCAGGTGGTCACGATGACGTCAGGATGAACTGTGAATGAGACGGTGCCACTGAAGGAGGAACCTCCAAGGGTGTCGTTGACGAATGCTGTCACCGTGAATGTTCCCGTCGTCGCCGGTACGCAGATCAAGGTGCTCACATTGGCTGTGGCGCACGGTAGCCCTTGGTACCAGATGCTGTAAGTTCCGGACCCACCGCTGGCGTTGCCCCAGAGTGTCAAGGATTGGCCCAGGTCCAAGACCGTTCGATTCTCCGCGAGCGTGATGCTCGGGTTCGCGTGAACGACGAACGAGATGGTCGGAGAGACGGTCTGAAACCCGTTCGCGTCAGAAACGGTCACCCAGATCGGATAGGTTCCTGCTGAGGCTGGCGTACAAGCGAGCGAGCTCGTGTTCGCGCTCGGGCAACTGCTCGGAAGTCCGGTCCACGAGTATCGATAGTAACTGCTCGCCCCACCCGATGGGGTCGCCACGTAGGTCACTGGCTGGTTCACGTCGACCGAGAACCGGGTCGCCGCCGGTGTCCCGACGGTCGGATCTCCGACGACGGTGTACGCGAGGGTCCCGCTGCTCGCTGTGAACCCGTTCGTGTCCTTCACGCCGACCTTCACCGAAGAGGAACCGGAGGCGGTGGGGGTGCATGTGATCCAGGAGCTGTTCGCAGGTGTGCAGCCACTGGGCAGACCGCTCCAGGTCCAGGTGTAGGTCCCCGTCCCTCCGGAGGTCGTCGTCTGGAACGTGACCTGCTGGTGGAGGTCGATGGACCAAGGCGAGCCGGAAGGGGTGGTCGTGGTCGGGTCGCCGTAGACCGTGATCGCGGTCGCCGCGCTGGTCGCCGGGGCGTTCCCGTCCGAGTCCAAGGCGACACTGTTGACGAAGAAGGTTCCCGTCGCGGACGGAGTGCAGGAGATACTGGCTGACGTTCCCGACGGGACGCAGCCGGGGGGCAGCCCTCCCCAGTAGTAGGTGTAGCTCCCGCTTCCTCCCCCAGACGCTCCGGTCGTGAAGGCCTCGGCTTGGCCGAGCTCCACGCTGGCCCTCGTAACGGTCGGCGTGGTGCCCGTGAGCGCCGCTCCGAAGGTCCAGGTGTCGGGGTAGGCGTAGACGAGGTCAGCCCCTCCGTACAGCACGTAGTAGCCGTCCGTAGTGTCGTCCGCGATTCCGAGGGCGTCCCGCACGTTGGGAGAAGAGGGGGAGGACGTGATCTGGGTCCACTGACCCGACGCGTAGGTCCAAGTGTCCCCGAGGGCCGAAGTTCCTGCATCGCCTCCGAAGAGGACGGCGGGGTTGCCGTCTGCCAGGTTCGCGTACCCACGTGCCGACGGGTGCGAGCTCGGGCTCTGCTGGACCCAGGTCGGTCCGCCAGATTGCCACACGTACTCCCAGGTGTCGCTCAACAGGGAGTTGCCCGTGCCCCATCCGCCGAAGAGGAGCACATACCCCCTGCCGCTGCTGAACTCGGTGGCCACCGCGGCGCCGTAACGAGCGGAGGGGTGAGCGGCGGGGGTGAGTGAGGTCCAACCCCCCCACTGGAACTCCCAGGTGTCCGCCAGGGCTCCGCTCGAGCCGCTGCCACCGAACAGGACGGCGTAGCCGGTGTTGGGGTAGTAGTCCGCGAACGCTGCCCACTCCCTGGGAGTCGGACAGGACGCGGTCCCCCCGCCCACGTACTGGCAGGAGTTACCAGAGATCGGGGTCTCCAGTTCTGTCCACGCCCCGCCGGAGTACTTCCAGGTGTCTCCCAGGTCGGCTCCGTTGAACCCTCCAAAGAGGGCGACATAGTTGTCGAACCCATCCCAGGTCATGCCCACCGCGGCACGAGGCACGGGGCAGGAGACCGTCGCCCCGCTCGAGATCTGGGTGCACTGCCCGGCCGTGGACTGGGCGCTCTCGATCTCGGTCCACTTGCCTCCCTTGAAGGACCAGGTATCCCCCAGGTAGGTCGCCAGGTTGATCCCACCGAAGAGGAGGACGTAGCCGTCGGCGGCATCCCAGACCATCCCGAACTCGGACCTTGAGGAGGGAGAGCTTCCTGGAGCGAACTCGGTCCACTGATCGTTACCGTAGTTCCAGGTGGTCCACAACTCGACGTTCTGAGGCTGACCCGCGCCCACACCCCCAAAGAGGATGGTCTCCTGATGGATCGGATCGTAGGCCAGATCCGCCTCGAAGCGCCCAGAGGGCCCGCTGGCGCTGAGAGAGGTCCACGTGCCTCCCGTGAACTTCCACGTGTCGCTGAGGTGGCCGTGCGACGCTCCCCCGAAGAGCACGACGTAGTGGTCCGCGCCGTCGTAGGTCATGGCGGCGCCAAGGCGGGCGCCCGGAGATCCCGCGGTGCCGGAGATGTTCGTCCAAACCCCCGCGAGGAAGGTCCAGGTGTCGCTCTCCGTGTGGGTCGTGCTTCCCCCCATCAGGAGAACATCTCCGCCGGAGGCATCGTAGGTCAGGGCGGCCCACGAGCGGGCCGATGGGTGGGAGGAGGGGGAGAGTGGGGTCCAGACTCCCGCTTTGAACTCCCACGTGTCGCCGAGGTTGCCTCCACTCTGGGTCAGGCCCCCAAAGAGGACAACGTAGCCGTCGGCGGCGTCGTAGGACATCGCAGCCGCGGAGCGTGCGGAGGGAGAGGCCGTCGGCTGAAGAAGCGTCCACTGGCCGTTCCTGAACTCCCAGGTGTCGCCGAAGGACGCGAGCCCGTTCGATCCACCGAACAGGACCACGTACCCGTCGGCAGCGTCGTAGGCCATCGAGGCACCCTCACGGGCCCCCGGGGAGATGGTCGGTGTGGCCTGGGTCCAGATCCCCGCGCTGAACTCCCACGTCGTCCCGGAGTACTGGCTATTGGCGGTCCCTCCGAACTCGAGAACGTAGCCGTCGGCCTGGTCGTAGACCATGCTCACCCCCATCCAGGGGAGGGGGGTCTGGAGCTGCGCCCAGGTGCTGCCCGCCGAAGTCTGTGGGACGAAGCGGCCCTCCTGGACGTATGACCCGGAGGGAATCTGTGAAGAAGGAAGGGAAGCAGGCGAACTGGAGGGGACTGATGGGTGTGCGCCGGGCCCCTCCCCGCGCCCCAGCGACGCCTCAGCCGCTGAGAGCTGGTCGGAGGGGGAGTCTTGGGGAGGGGTCAAGGTCGCAGCGAGGGGTGGGGGCGAAGCGGTCGATGGTGTCCCGATGGAGGGGCTCCGGTTGTCACCGACGAGGCCCACCTCCGTCGAACCGAAAACGGCGCCCCGGGCGCCAGATGAGGCACGCACCGAACCGACGGCGGTCACTTGAGCCGCGTGAGGGTCGGCTGGCGGGGTCGTGTGACCGTAGGCCCCCATGGCACCAACCGGGATCGAGAAGACGACGGCGAGCGCGATGGCGAAGAGGGCGTCCCGGGATGGCATGGTTCCGCCGAAAGCTCCCTGGAGGGAACGGAAACCTTGGGGGTCGTTCTCCACCATAAGACGGTTCGCCCCTCCCGAACTTCGAGCGTGGTGTGCTACGACGCGCCTCGGCCCTCGGGATCACCGGGCCGAGGCGGGGGTCCTGACGGGGGTGACGACCCCCGGGACGGGAGTGCGCGATCCCTCCACGGCATCGACCGGGGGAAGCCAATCCTTCAGCGTCGCCGTCCTCAGATAGACGTGAACGGTGTCCTCCGAGAGGCGGAACTTCTTCCCGGTCCGTTGGGCCTTGCGGAAGGACAGGACCTCCGCGGCCGGGGCGACCCAGGCCAGCGACTCGTCGGTGCCGGTCTTCCCCAGGCTCGCGGCCTGGTAGAGCTCCAGCCCCAGGAACCGCTCCACCGCGTCCGGCAGGTAGAAGAGCCCGTTGGGGCCGCTCACGAACGTGAGCGCCACGACCTGGTTCTGCGCCAACTCTCGGTTGTACAGCTCACCGGCCCGGTAAGCCGAGATGGCGCGGAGCATCTCGTGCCCGCGGTTCAGGAAGGCCAGGGCCCGAGCGGGCTTCTCGAGGCGATACACCTCTGGGGTGAACCCCAGCAGGGAGGCCACCTCCTCGGGCATCTTGATGTTGGAGCTCGTCGGGTGGACCACGCGGAGGATCGTCCAGTCGGCCGAGGGCGTCATCGGGAGGGGGGAGGGCTGCGGGGTAATAAGGATGTTGCGATGGTCGTGTTGCCACAGGCAGAGGTATGCCGCGTAACTAAGATTGAAATAGAGGCGAGATATGGGGTGGTCCGGAGCCGACCATGTCGAACCACCCCTGCTACCCTGAGAGCCCCCGCCCCGTGCCGAACTCGCCCCGCCGACCGGGCCGCCGCCACCGTCCCTTCGTGGACGTCTTCCTGGGGCTGCTCCCGGTCCTGCTCCTGGCGCTCGCCGCCACGGGCCCGGCCCGAGCCGCCCCCGTGTCGGGGAGCCCCCCCGCGCCTCACGCGGCAACGAGCTGCAACGGGAACACGACCTGCGACCTGGACGCGACCCTCACCAACATCCAGTACTTTCTGATCGGGATCGCGGTCCTGATCGCCGGCGTCGCCTTCGCCCTCTACGGCATCCAGCACATGACCGGGGCCTTCGAGGACGAGTCCGCCGAGACGAAGAACAAGCGCAAGACCCAGTTCAAGACCATCGCCTTCGGACTGGCCATCACGCTGCTCAGCGCCGTCATGGTGGGGATCGCCAAGGGCCTCATCGTGACCTCGTGAGGGGGGAGGACCCTGTACGGCTCACGGAGGAGGCGCATGTCCGCCTGCCCCATGTGCGGGATGACCCGCACCATCGACACCTCGGGCGGGAAGTTCCTCTCCTGTCTGGACTGCGGCCACTCGGTCAAGCGGCTCGTGGTGGGATGGGACTGAGCATGGCCCCCACCCCTCTCCTTCGGGTCGTCGACCTTGCCGCGCGCCCCTGCCCCCGGTGCGGGAGTCACCGGACCGACTCGCACCGGAACGGCCTGGTCCTCTCCTGCGGACGCTGCGGGTACGTCCCGCCCCTCAGCCTCCTGGGGGTGTTCTGAACTCATGCCTCTCCCCGCCCCGCCTCCGCACCGTGAGACCACCCCTGGCGGGAACCGGGAGCACGTCGCCCTGGCTCTGTCCACAAGAGGTCGGCGTGGGGGCCCCTCCGGGGGCCCCGTAACCCCTTCCCGCTCCGGGCTTCGCTCTCGCCGCTCGGCGGCGGGCGTGCGGGCCTGCATCCTCGTGTTCCTGCTCACGACCTCGGGGACGCTGGCCCTCGTCGCGGGGTCAGCCCGTGCCTCTCCCCCCACTCGAACGGATGGCGTCTCCGGTCTGACGCTCTCCGTCACCCTCGCCATCTACAATGCCACAGAGAACCGCACGACCCCGGTCGATCAGACCGAGGGGGCGCTCCTCTTCCTCGGGGACCAGGCCCAGCTCTACGACAACTTCACCTTGGCCAACGCGACCAACTACACCTCGTCGGACTTCCCAGGACTGGACCTCACCAACCTCACCACCGTCCTGGTGGACGTCTACTCTCCTGTAGGCTGCGGCTGTGCAGATGTCCAGACCGAGTACGACAACCTGAGCGGAGATCCCACGCTCCCGCTCGACGTGGTCTTCCGGCAGAATGCGACCACGGTCGGCCTTCCGCCACCTCCCCCACCTGGGAGCAACACCGCGGCCCCATTCCCGGCGTTCCTACGGCTCGTCGGGGTAGGGGTTGCGGTCGCGCTCACGTTCCTCGTGATCCAGGGCCTTCGGAAGCTCCTGGCCCCACTCGCCTCGGAGAACTGACCCCGGAGGGAGCCGACATGAGTCTTTGGGATGACCTTTGGAACTCGCTCTGGGGAGTTCTCGCGACCCCCTTCGCCGCGGCGGACAACGCCCTCTTGGGCTACGTCCCCTCGGCCATCGAATACACGCCCAACCTCGGTACGTCCGCGGTCCAGACCGTGTGGACCCTCGTCTACGTCGTCTTCCTCGGGAGCCTCGGCATCGCGGTCGCCGGTATCGGGCTCCTCTACATCCTGACCCCCGTCGTCGAGAAGAAGGTCCGCCTGAAGTTCCTGTGGACCAAGCTCGCGTTCGCGCTCGTCCTGGGCGGCTCCTCCATCCTCATCGGGAACTTCACGATCAACCTCGCCAACCAGCTCACCCAGGGGCTGCTCTCCGGGGTGAGCGTGAGCGTCTTCGGCCAGAGCTACTGGGGCAACTCGGTCAATGCCCTCGGACCCGGGGCGTTCATCGTCTACCTCATCGCGCTGATCTTCATCGTGATGGTCCTCATCGAGAACGGCGTACGGATCCTGATGATCTTCTTCGCCGGGGCCATCCTCCCTTGGGGCTTCCTGCTCTGGTCCTTCCCGACGACCCAGGCCTACGGGACGAAGATCCTCAAGATGTTCTTCGAGTGGACCTTCGTCTCCGTCTTCATGGCCATCGTCCTGGCCATCACGTTCCTCATCCTCGGCGGGAACGGGACCGGGAACGACATCCTGGACGCGTTCCTCTTCCTGGGCGGCCTCGGGCTCGTCGCCGCCATGCCCAAGGTGATGACCGAGACCGGGTCGGCGGTCTCCGACGTGGGGATGGCCGCGCTCGGCGGGGTCGGCGGCGCCCAGGGCGGCATGATGGGAGGGCTCGGAGGCGCGGCCGGTGGGCCCGCGGGCATGGCCGCAGGGATGGCCGGGAAGATGGGAAACGTGGCCTCGAAGGTCGGCGGTGCCGCGGGCGGTGGAGGGAAGGGCGGGGGTGGAGCCATGGCCGCCCTCGGGCGCGCCGGTTGGATGATGGCCTACAACCCCATCGGGGGAGCGGGCGCCATCGGCGGGATGGTCGCCGGCGGCCTCGCCAAAGGGGCGGGCCGCGCCCTCCACCGAGGGGTCCGCGGGGCGACCGGGGCCCTCCGGCGCCACGGGGCGGTCAAGAGCGCCACCCAGGGCGGAATGTCCCTGGGCGACGCCAGGGCCATCGCCTCCGGCAAGTTCTCCCCGAGCGGCCAGAAGGGCGGGACCCTCTCCCCTCCCTCCGGCGGGGTTGTCGGCAAGGAGACTCCCAGGGGGAAGGGGTACCTCGCCATGGAGAAGACCCTGCAAGGGAGCAGGGGCCAGGGTCTCTACCAGGCGGGGGTCACCGCGCACGGCCACGCCGAACGCACTCGCGCCCGCGTGCACCAGCTCGGTGAACGGATCCGCCACGAGAACGGACCCGCCTACCAGGCGCTCCGCGAGCGGGTCTCGGGGAGCCGCTCGCCATCGCGCGCGCTCACCCGGAACCGGAGGACCGCATGAGCGACGAGGAGGGCGTCCTCTCGGGCCTGGTGGCCTTCCCCCCGAGGCTGGGGTCCATCGAGAGCAAGTTCGGTCCCCTCACCACCTCCCAGGCGGCCTGGCTGATGGGCTCGGCCTCGGTAGGCGCCCTCGTCGCCTACACGCTGCTCGGGACCTTCGCCCATTCCCTCCTCGTGAGCCTCCTCGCCTACGGGGCCTTCTTCGCCATCCTGGCCACGGGGATGGTGCTGGGCCTCACCCGGAAGGAAGGCCTTCCCCGACTCCGCTACCTCCTGCTCCTCCAGCGCTTCCGGTCCGCTCCTCGTGTGTTGACCGGACCGCTCGCGAAACGGTTCGTCCACCTACAGGACGTGACGGGCGACATGCTCGTCCTCCCCCACGACGTCTACGCGAGCGTGCTCGAGGTCTCAGGAGTGAACTACCCGCTCCTCTCCTCCTCCGAGCAGGCGCATCATCTTCACGCGTTCCTCTCCGTCCTGAACGGCCTCGACTTCGACGTCCAGCTCATCGCTCGCCCCGAGAAGTTCGACAACCTCCCCTACGTGCGGGCCCTCACCGACCGGAGCGAGGCGGAGACCTCCGAGGTGGTCCAGGACCAGCTCGTGGGGTACGCCCCGTTCTTCGACGAGCTCACCCGCAACGCCCTCGACCGGAAGTTCTACGCGGTCGTCTCCGTGAACCTCCGGTCGGAGCGCCCGGACCTCTTCGCGGAGGGGAAGAACCCCTCCGCCGCCCAGCGCGAGCAGGCGGCGCGGACCGTTCTCGACCCACGGGCGGCCATGCTGGCGGACCACCTCAGCGCAGGCGGCCTTCACGCCGAAAGCCTCGCGGGGGAGGGGATGGTCACCCTCCTGAGGACGTACTGCCAGTTCGGGTCGAAGACCGCCAGACCCGTCTCGTCCTTCCTTGACGCTGTCGCCCCGGACCGGGTCGAGCTCGAGCCCAAGGACCTCGTGGTGGGCAAGGAGCACGTCCGCATCCTCCAGGTGGAGCAGTACCCCGCCACGCTTCCCTACGGCTGGCTCATGCCCTTCCTGACGGCCCAGGCGCGTGTCGACGTGGTGCTGCACCTGCATCCGCTCGCGCAGGACAAGGCCCGGGCGCTGGTGAGCCACGAGGTCACGCGCCTCCAGGTGGAGCTCCTCGGGAAGCGTGAGCGGGGGACGGTGGACACGAGCGCCCTCGAGCACCAGGTGGACGCCTTCGCGGAGGCCCGCGCCTCCCTCGTCCGGGGGGACGAGCGGCTGTTCATGACCGGGGTCTACCTCGCCTGCCGGGCCGACACCCGGGACGAGCTCGAGGCCCTGGCGGCGAAGGTTCAGGGAACGCTCAGGGGCCTGATGGTGGGGGCGAAGCCCCCGCTCTTCCGGCCCCTTCCTGCCTACCGGACGATCATGCCGTTCGGTCGGGACTACCTCACCGACGACTACCCGCTCCCGAGCTCGTCGCTCGCGACCATGTTCCCCTTCGTCTCGGCGGTCCTCGCCCAGGAGGGGGGCATCCTCTACGGCGTCAACGAGCTGAACGGGACGCCCGTCATCTTCGACCGGTTCACCCTCGAGAACTACAACACCTGCATCTTCGGGACGTCGGGGAGCGGGAAGAGCTACCTCGCCAAGCTCGAGGTCCTCCGCTACCGGATGCTGGACCCGGACCTCCGGGTGTTCATCATCGACCCGCTCCGGGAGTTCGCCGACACCACCATCGCGCTCGACGGGACGGTGCTCTCGATCGGGCGCGACGGGGACACCCATGTGAACCCCCTCTGGGTCGGGCGCGACAACGCGGAGCGGGCTCGTCATGCCCTCGAGTTCCTGGACGTCCTGCTCCAGTGGAGCCCCGATGAGAAGGAGGAGCGGGCCCTGCTCGACGGGACCCTCTCGCGGATGTACCGCTCACACGAAGAGGAGTTCACCTTCCAGGACCTGCTTGCCGAGCTGGAGAAGGAGCCCACCCTCCAGTCCGAGCACCTTCGCCTGGTCCTCCAGCCGTACATCTCGGGGTCCTGCGCGTTCCTGAACCACCCGACGGACGTGGACCTGGGCTCCTCGGTCGTCTGCTTCGACATCCGGGACCTCGACCCCGACCTCTTCGCCCCGGTGATGACGCTGGTCCTATCCTACCTTTTCAGCGAGTGCAGCCGGGACGTCGGGCGCAAGATCATGGTCGTGGACGAGGCGTGGCACCTGATGGACCGCCCGGGGTCCGCCCAGGCCCTGGCGAACCTGACCCGCCACTCCCGGCACTACCACACCGGCCTCACCCTCATCTCGCAGACCGCGAGCGACTTCCTGGAGCACGAGAAGGGGCGGGTGGCCCTGGCGAACTCCTCGATGGTGACGCTGGTCCGGCACCGGGCCGTGACCGAGGCGATGCGGGAGCACTGGTCCCTCACGCCCGCTGAGGTCGACCTGGTGCGCCACGCGAGGACCGGGAAGGAATCAGGCTACTCCACGGCGCTCCTCCTCACAGGGACGCTCCGCACGCCGCTCAGGATCATCGCGAGCGAGGGGGAACACGAGCTCATCACGACGAATCCCGAGGACCTCGCGGACCGCGACGAGGACGCGGAGGCGGAGGCGGGCGGCCCCGTCCCATCACATTCGGAAGGATCGAAGGAGACACCATGAACGGAAGCAGCAACCTCGTGCACCCGACGCCCATCGCCGACCTCGTCCCGATGCGCCCCGCGCTGGTACACGGGGTCGTGGTGCGCTACGGCCCCGTCTACGAGAGACCGATCCGCGACAGGGTCTGGCCGGTCCGCACCGTCCACCTCCGGGACGCCACCGGGGAGATACCGTTCACGCTCTGGGGGGACGAAGTGGGCCACGTCCGCGACGCGGACCGGCTCCTCGTCGTCGAGGTCTGGGTCCGCGAGTACCGCGGGAGGCCCGAGCTGTCGCTCGGTTCGCGGGGCTACATCGTCAACCTCGGGCCAGCGAGCGGGAGGGGACCGGTCTGGCACCCCGACCTTCGGGGGAGCCTCTACGTGTGGGGGCTCGTTCGCAGGAGACTGCGAGAGAGAGACCTCCGAGCGCGGGAGGAGAGGTGCCCTCCGGTCCCCTCCCCGACGAGCCCGCTCCCCCTTCGCCCGAAGGCTACGGCATCGCCTCGACCCGCCCCCGCGCTTCAGGGGGTCCCATGATCCATCACCGCGTTCTCCTCCCGGTCCCCCGTCGCGACCCCCGGGACCCTCCGCCGGACCGCGCGACCCTGGGGAACGCACGCGTGTCCTCCTTGACCCTGGAGGTCTACCGGGCCCCCGCGGGGAGCGTCGAGATCGTCGTGGCGGCGGAGACCGAGGCCGACCTTGCCACATGGAGCGCGGCCTACGAGGGCGTGTTCCACGGCGGCACCGTCGAGCCGCACCCCGTCGAGTGCCCCTTCCCGGTCCACGGGTTCGTGGACGGGCTCCTCGCTCGAGCTAAGGTCCAGCGGCGCCATCACTGGTGGCCCATCCGGATCGAGCCGGCGGTCGACTACGCCTCCACCCTCGCGCGCACGCTCACCTCCCCTCTCCTCCAGGAGCACGAGGTCATGCTCCAGGTGCTCGCCCGGCCCGTGGGGGAGTGGGAGTCGGGCCTCCACCTCTTCACTGGCCACTACGACAAGCTGGTGATGAACCTCAACGGCGTGCACGAACCCCTCCTCGGGGCTCCGACGAGGCGCCCTCCCACGGACGCCGAGAAGAGGCTGCACTCCCAGGTCGTCGAGCGCCGGGCGCTCCCCCCGTGGCACCTGGAGATGCGTCTCGGGATCCTGGGGCCGAACCCCACGGGGGTCCTCCAGGCCATGAACGGTTGGGTCCGCCAGTGGGACTCGATCAATGGCGGGACCTGGTGGAACTTCGCGAGGGTCCGCAACGGGCTGGCCTTCTCTCGACACCGGGTGCTCGAGTTCCGGGAGGTCTACCGGAACCACGACCTGAAGCGGTTCCTCGGGAGGAAGGAGCGGCGGAACGTCTCCTCCAAGGAGTGGGGGCATGTCCTCCCCCTTCCCTCGCAGCACGAACACCCGGGACTCCCCTACGCGAGCTCGCCTGCGGCGGGCCATGTCCCGGGGGCAAGCGCCGGACCGGTGGCCATCCCGCCGTCCCCCGCCTCCTCCCTCCGGATGCCCAACCCCGGGATGCGCCTCCCGCACGGGTTCCGTCGGGACCCTGAGGAGTGGGCCCGGACGATGGCGAAGTACGAGGAGATCCGTCGTCGATTCCCGAGCTCCTCCCCGCGACGAGCCCTTGCCTCCTCGCGCGGGGCGGTGGCCCTCCCGAGCCCTGCTCCGGCTCCGCGGACCGACACGGTCCGGGGCGTGCCGTTGCCGCCCGGGTCGGCCCATGACCCCTTCCCCCAGTTGAACCCCGCACTCTCGGACCTGGTCGTCGGGCATGCCCGGGGGCAGCTCCTCCGGCTGCCTCCCGACTGGAACCATCTCCCGGTCCTGGGCCGGACGCAGAGCGGGAAGTCCACGCTGGTCCTCAACCTGGTCCTCCAGCTCCTGCTCAAGAGGCCCGACGCGACCGTGATCGTGCTGGAGCCGACCGGGGGTCTCATCCGCGATGTGGTTCAGCGCATCGACTCCGGCGTGGCCGCGGACACCATCCTGGTCGATCCGGCCCACCCGACCTTCCGCGACGGGAACGACGCCAGGGTCTCCGTCCCCCTGGGCCTCCTCCACCTCTCGGAGAGCGACCGATGCGACCCGGAGGGACTGGACCGGCGCTCCGAGATGGTCGCCGGGGATATCATCCTCTCGATCCGGAACGCGTGGGGGGAGGAGAGCATCGGCGGGCGAGCCGACTTCATCCTGCGCCCCATCCTCCAGGGTCTCCTCGCCACGAGGGGGACGAACCTGGTCGACGCCTACACGGTCCTCTCGGACGCGGAGGTGCGCCGCAGGTTCCTCCGGACCCTCCCCGAGGGACCCGCCCGGAACTTCCTCCGGGTCCACCTCCCGGGGCTCGACTACGCCTTCACCATGTCCTCGCTGAACAAGGTGGGGAAGATCGCGACGAACCCGATGCTGCGGAAGTCCCTCTGCCAGCGGGTGGCCCCCGTCCCGTTCGAGGCCCTTCTGAAGCACCGTCTCCTCCTCCTGGACCTCTGCAAGGGGGAGCTGGGGACGGAGGGGTCGAACTTCCTCGGAGCCATCTTCCTGACGCAGCTCTGGGCCGCCCTCCAGAGGACGGGGAGCAAGGAGCACCCGGTCTACTTGGTCGTGGACGAGTTCCAGAACTACGCGGTCCCCGTGTTCAAGGACATGCTCAGCGAGGGGGCCAAGTTCGGCCTCCACGTGGTCGCGGTGACCCAGTACCTCCACCAGGTTGACGAGGGGATCCAGGCGGCCCTCCACGGGAACGCGAGCGCGTGGCTCTTCCTCGCCCTGGGCGTCGAGGACATGCAGCTCGCGTGGAAGATCGCCGACGGGGAGCGGAGGGGGTGGGTCCCCCAGGACTTCGTCCATGGGCTTCCCGACCACCAACTCGCCATGGCCGCGGGCGGGACCTTCTGCAAGATGGAGACCTTCCCGGTCCCCCCTCCCCGGCCGGACGCCGAGGCCTTGGGGGAGGCGGTCGCGACGAGTTCGCGCCGCTACGCCCGGCTCGAGGACTCGGAGGTCTCCCCTTTCCAGACCTCCCCCGAGCAGCTCGCGATGCTCCTCCAGCAGATGGAGGGGGGGCCAATGGACCGGGCGGACCTTGCCACCTCCGTCCCCCTCCTCCCTGACCGTTTCGAGGTCGTCCTTCTGCGGGCACTCCAGCTTCGGGACATCGCTGAGGACGAGGACACCGGGGAGTTCCTGCTGACCCCCCGGGGGCGGATCCACTTGGCGGCGATCCGCGCGGAGCGGAACGAGGGGGAGGAGCACTCGGACGCTATCGCGACCACGGGGGCCTTCCTGGACGTGCGTAACATCCGGCTGGAGGTCCGCGAGGTCCAGCCGACCCTCACCGCCCCGGACGGGGAGTTCCGGGTGGGAGAGGTGGACTACAGCCTGGAGGTGGAGTGTTCCACCCTCCAGACCCACTTCGCGCAGGTCCTCGAGAACCTGCGGAAGGCCTTCCCGGCCAAGCGACTACCTTTCATGGTCGTCCTCTCGCGCGAAGCGGCCGAGCGCATGGTCTACCTGGTGGCCCAGGCCGACCGATCCCTGCGGCTCTGGGAACAGTGGGGGCTCGCATGGGTGGAGGGCGAGAACCTGGTCCCCTACCGGACGACAGGGGGGGCCGTCTGGAGCTTCCTCGAGGCGGTTCCGCGACCCGCGCCTCCCGCTTCCCTGGATCGCGGGCAGTCCACCCCTTCGACCCCCTCCTCCCCCACCAAGCCACCCGCTCCCCCGGTCGACCGGGACACGGCTCGCGCCCTGGAGGTTGGGCTCGCCGTCCTGCGAGCAGGCAAGCCAATCATCACCCACCTGGACTTTGTCGGGGCCCTCCAACCGGAGGAGCGTGATTGGTGGACCCCCGAGCGCCTCGGGCATGCGATGGGGGAGCTGGGGATCGAAGGGCGACGGCCGATGGAGCACGGCGTCCGTGCGAGGCGGTACGACCTGACTCGCCTCCTGGAGCGCCGCTCGGGACCGACCTGAATCCCCGTTCCCGTTGCCCGGTACGACTGCCCGGTCTGCCCTGAAGCGACCGGGCAGGGCAGTCCTCTGGCCGGAGGCTGCCCGGTGCACCGGGCAGGGCAGTTTCACGTCAGAGATTGCCCGGTCTGCCCTGTCTGCCCGATGTATTCTATACCCCCCTCCCGCCCCTCGGACAACCCATCGGGGACACGACACGACTGGCACGCGAGCGTGTTCTCTCGCGCCAACCCTGCATCTCGGGTCCACCGACTTTCCGATTCGTTCCCCGGCACTCCAAGCGGAAGATTCCAATACTGACCTCGACTCTGTGTTTCATCATGTGCAGCAGCTGTGCTGACCACCGCGATTGTTCGTGTTCCCACTGCGGAAACCCGAAGGACCAGACCTCTAACTATTGCCACTACTGCGGCCACCGAATCTGGAAGTGATGAGCGGCCGCTGACGCGCTTCTCGCACCCGC
>DAHVCH010000037.1 GCA_027314165.1 Thermoplasmata archaeon
CGCCCCCGTCCACAACGGGACCTTGTGGAGCGCCTACACGGGCGACATCGCGCTCCCCCCGAGCGGCCCTCCTGCGATCGGTTCTCCGGTGGTCGCGGGCGGCTTGGTGTACGAGGGCACGGGCCCGGGGGGCGGGGTCGTCGCGCTGAACGCTTCGACCGGAGCCAACGTGTGGACCTCCACCCTTCCTCTGCGCCTGCCGGTCTTTGGAGGGCTCCTCATGGGCGACCACAAGGTGTTCGTGCCCGTCTGGCAGGACCCGAGCAACGGGAGCGGGATGCTCTTCGCGCTCAACGCCTCCACGGGGTCGATCCTCTGGAGCGATTCGGTGGGCGTCCGAGGGCCGCTCGTCGCCCCGCCCAACCTCGTGGACGGAGTGGTGCTCGCCGCCGACGACTCCTCTTCCGGCGGGTACGCCTACGGGTGGACCGAGGGCGGCTCGCCCATCTTCTCCCGACCGCTCGGAGGACCCGTGGACCAGGCCATCTCGGTCCTCTCGCCCCAGCAGCCCCTCGCTCTCGCGGTGGCCGGTCCCCACCTGGTGGCCTTCAACGCGACGAACGGTCAGGCCTACCCCGGCATCTCCTGGTCCCCGATGTCCCTGCCGTACTCGAGCAACGGCTCGGCGGTGCAGACCCGCTATCTCTGGCGCGCGTCGGGGGCGGCCTCCTACGAGGTCCCCCTGGCCATCGTGGCGGACGACGCGGGGGGCTCCGGGCCGAGCCAGGTGCAGGTGCTCGACCCTCTGGGCCTGCCGGGGTCCATCGCCCCTCCGGGCTCCCCGGTCATCGCGAGCTGGACCACCCCGGGCGTCAGCGAGGGGTTCGTCGGGTCCCCCACGGTCCTCGGAGACGGGGCCGGCAACCTCAGCTTCGCCGTCGAGCAGGTGAACGGCACGGTCGCGGTCTTCCGGTTCGCGCTGAACGCGACGGGGCACGGCGCGCTCAGCCTCCGGGAGTTCGTACCCTGGAGCGTGGGGTCGCCGACCGCTCGACCGGTGGGTTCTCCGGTCTCCACCGGCGGCCCCGGAGGCGACCTCGTGCTGGGGGTCCCGGACGGGCACGTCGAGGTGCTCTCCGTCGCCTCCCGCTCGGTGCTCTGGAGGTGCGCCCTCCCTTCCCCGGTGCTCCTCTCCCCTGCGCTCGCGAACGCCGAGGTCCTCGTCTCGGACGAGCAGGGGGTCCTCCACGCGATCGGCGGGAGCTCGACACCTCCCCCCGCTTCTCCGAGGTTGCGCCTGACGGTGAACGCTCCGCTGTGGTTCGTCGGTTCGAACCGCACGGGGTTCAACGTCACCGCCCAGGTCTGGTCCCCGAACGGGACGCAGGACGCGGCCCAATCGGCCATGCTCGCCGCTTCGGCCACCTCCGGAACGGTCCTGGGGAGCCCGGCGACGGCGAACGCCCTGGGGGTCGCGAACTTCACCTACCGGGCCCCCACCGTCACGAAGGAGACCAACGCGACCATCTTCGTGAACGCCACCTGGCAGAACCTGACGAACGGGACGTCGGTCCAGGTCGTCATCGTCCCCCCGCAGCTCGTGAGCAACACCCCGCTCTCGATCCTGGCCTCCCCCTCCCCCCCACCGTCCGTCCGGTCCGCGCAGTCCGTCCACATCGTCTTCACCGTCGACGTGGGGACGGGCGGGCCGCCCCTCTCCGGAGCGCTCGCGTCCTTCACGGCCTTCGGAGGGAGCACCACCGTCGCGGCGGCCTACACCAACTCGAGCGGCGGGGTGAACACCACCTTCCTCGCCGCCAGCTCCTCCGGCAGCGCGATCTCGGCGGGGCTCACGCTGACCGTGGAGAAGGCGGGGTACGAGATCGGCACCTACGCGTGGGTCACCGAGGTGAACCCGCTGCCCGCCCTCGTCCTGCAGTTCACCCCGGGGTCGCTCCTCCTCTACTCGAACGCCTCCGAAGCGTTCCAGGTCACCGTGAACTCGACCAGCGGGGTCCCGGTGGCGAACGCCGTGGTCTCCTTGCTCGGCCCCTCCGTCGGAGGGAACCTGTCCGTGCCGGGGGGCCTGACCGACGTCCGGGGGGCGCTCGAGGCGACCTACACCGCGCCCTCGCACGTGCGCGCCCCCGGCGGCTCGGGGATGATCCTCGTCAGCGCGTCCGCCAGCGGGTATGCCACGGTCAGCGGCGAGCTCCCGCTCACGGTGGTCGCCAACGGGACGGTCTCGAGGGGAACCTCCCCCTCCAACGGCGCCGGGAACCCTCTCGCCGGGCTCCCCGCCTGGGCCGCCTGGGGCCTGGTGGCGCTCCTCGTCGTGCTGGCGCTGGGGTGCGTCCTGCTGCTCTGGCGCCGTCCTCGGGGCCCGCACCCGAGGGGCCGCTCGGTCTGGGAAGAGTTCGAGTCGGGAGGGGGCGGGTCCGGGACGGCAGCGGGACCGGCCTCCTCGGCGCGCGCCACCTCCGACGAGGAGGCGTCCCTCGGAGAGCCGGGGGACCTGGACCCCGCCGGGGAACGACCTCCCTCGCTGGAGAAGGCCGAGAGGTAGGCGCCCGGCGGCGAGCCCGTCCGACCGCGCACGCTTAACTACGGACGCGGCTCGCGTTCCAGATGTCTCCCGCCCGGAAGAGCGTGGAGCCGCCTCGCGAGTTCTCCATCCAGCGTGACCTCACGCCGGGGCACTATCCCCTCTTCAAGGCCTTCCCTGGGCTGGAGAAGATCGAGGCGTTCCAGAAGCTCCCGCACGACGACGTCGAGAGGGAGATCCTCTCGAAGACGTCGGTCGAGCTCATCCCCGAGGACGTCTGGATGTACGTGGCGCCCCGCGAGATGCCCGCCCTGGGCCGGCGCGCGGGCTGGCGTCCGGTCGTCAGCCAGGAGGACTGCGTCGTCGTGGGCCACTCCCACCTCTCCGAAAGCCCGTCCCTCATCGTCTACCTCGACATCCTCCACGAGCTCTGCCATGTCCTCCAGCGGCACCACGGTCGGGAGCTGTGGGACCCGAAGTTCGCCTACGTCGACCGGCCCACCGAGCTCGAGGCCTACGAGGTGGCGGTGCGCGAGGCCCGGAGGCTGGGGGCGGGCGACGCTTTCCTCCGTGACTATCTGCGGGTCGAGTGGGTGAGCGAGAAGGACTTCCGCCGACTACTGAAGCATCTACGCGTCGCTCCGAACTGAAACGCCGGAGCGCGCGACCGGTCGGGGGTGCCTCGGAGCGTGGAGGGGGTGGGCAAGGGGCTGGGCGGTTTCGTCTCGCCCGGCGAGGCGGCGATGCTCGAGGGCAAGTCCCCGAGCGTCAAGATCCCTCTCCCTCCGCTGCGGCGCTCCTCCTCCGACCTCTGGTTCCTCTCCTACCTTCCGCTGGCCCTCTCCGACGGGCTGTCGACCCCGCTCATCCCGCTCATCGCCATCGCGCGCTACGACCCGAGCCCCTTCGTGGTGACGGCGATCATCGCCGCCTCCACGGTCTTCGAGGTCCCCTGCATGATCCTCTGGGGGAACCTCTCGGACCGGGTCTGTCACCGGAAGTGGTTCCTGGTCGCCTCCTTCGGCGCCACGGGCCTCCTGCTCTTCCTGATGTCGATCCCGACGTCGATCGGGAACTACTTCCTGCTGAACCTGGCGGAAGGCATCGCCTCCGCCGCGGGGGCCCCGGTGGGGACCGTCCTCCTTCTCGAGACGCGGAACAAGCGTTGGTGGGCCCGGGACCTGGGGCTCTTCGGCCTCATCAGCGGCTTCGGGGCGGTGCTGGGGCTCGTCGTCGGGTCGGTCTGGTTCATCCTCGGGACCCCCGCCGGCACCCAGTTCAACGGCGCCTACGCGATCGAGGCCATGCGCTGGCTCCTGGCGCTCTCCGGCGCGCTCGCGATCGGCGGGGCCTTCACCGCGGCGGCGTGGGTGGAGGAACCCCACAGCCTGCTCAGCCGGTCGTCGCTGGGGGAGTTCGGGATCGGGGACCACGGGGTGATCGAGCGACTGCGCAGGACCCGACGCCGGGTCCTCCACGTCATCGACCTCACGCGCGGCCTGCCGCAGAGGATCCCCGCCGGGGAGTACAGCTTCCTCGCGGCGATGCTCGTGATGAGCATCGGCTTCCAGGTCTTCTACGGGCCGTTCCCCGTCTTCCTGACCTCCGGGGTCCCTCAGGGGGCCTACCTCTCCCAGCAGTACATCTTCATGATCTACCTCGCGAGCGCGGCGTTCGCGACGGGGCTCTTCTACCACTCGGGGATCGCGGTGGAGCACTCGAACCCGAAATGGGTCTTCATCGCGAGCCTGCTCGCGAGAGCGGCGCTCGTCCCCCTCTTCTTCCTCGTGCCGCACCTCGTCCCCGGCAGCTCCACCGGGGCCGTCCTCGACCGTACGATGTTGCTCGTCGGGTTGAACGGAGCGATGGGGGTCACGTGGGCCTTCCTCAGCACGGCCAGCACGCTCTTCCTGCTCCGGCTCGTGCACGGACGAGCTCGGGGAAAGGCCCTGGGATGGTACAACGCCCTCGCCGGACTGGGGGGCCTCGCGGGGACCCTGTGGGGAGGCCTGCTCTACGGCTGGTACGGCGTGGAGACGACCTTCCTCATCTCCACGGTCATCGTGCTCGTGGGGGCGGCGCTCCTCCTGACCATCCGGTTCCACACCACCCCGTTCGAGCCTCGGCCGCCGGAGGCGCTGACCCGCCGGGTCTCCCGAAGGTCCGCCGGGTGACCAGGGTCGGGCCCACGTTGGCCTCAGAAGGCCAGTTCCCAGAACAGCGTCCGGATGAGGAGACCGAGCGAAAGGCGGCCGAGGAACACCTCCATCTCGGGGGGGTATTCCGGCAGGGTCACGGAGCGGAACCGGCACTCGCCCTGGGCGATGACGTCGTCCCCGCGCAGGATCGCGAAGCGCCCCGTGATCTTCTCGTGGATCTGGTAGTCGATCGCGTTGTAGGTGATCCGCATCGGGCCGAACGCGCTCGAGCGGGTCTGCCAGCGCTCCTCGTCCTGCTGGATCACCACCTCGTCGCGCTTGGCGAGGTAGGAGACGTGGGCGATGGGGTGGTCCGGGTCGGTCTCCTTGAACACCTCGTACTCGGTGGAGAAGAGGGCCGAGATCGCCCGTCCCACCGAGGTCGCCCCGGTCACCCGGGGGCGTGCCACCCAACGTTCCTTGCCCACTTCGACCTGAATGACGTTCTTCAGGATGCGGGCCGTCGCCGTGATCGCCGTGGCACCTTCGACCGCCTTTCCCCCTCTTGAGCCTGTCCCATGCTCTCGACAGGCGGGCCCCCGCGGTCCTGGCGCCCGCCGGAGTGTCAGGGGCGGGCGAAGACCTCTTGGGTCGCGCTCCGTCCCAAACGCCCAACATGAAGGCCGAGACGGAGTACCTCTGGTTCCAGACGGCGCAACGGCGGGAGTTCGTCAACATCACGGAGCGGGTGCGCGAGGTCGTCCGGCGCTCCGCGATCCGGGAGGGGATGGTGCTCGTGAGCGCGATGCACATCACGGCCGCGGTGTACGTCAACGACAACGAGCGGGGGCTCATCCAGGACATCCAGGAGTGGGCCGACCGGCTCGCCCCCCCGGGGGACTACCGGCACCACCAGACCGGCGAGGACAACGGGGACTGCCATCTCAAGAACCTGCTGCTGGGCCACCAGGTCCTCCTCCCGATCACGAAGGGTGACCTGGACCTCGGGCCCTGGGAGCAGGTCTTCTACGCGGAGTTCGACGGGCAACGCCGCAAGCGGGTCATCGTCAAGGCGATCGGGGAGTAGGAAGCTCCTCCCCGGCCGTCGTGCCCTCTCCATCCACCCGCCCGATCCACTCCCTCCACCCACCCATTCCATCCACCCATTCCATCCGCCTCCCCACCTCCGCAGCCCCACCACTCTTCTCGCCGTGGGGCCGTAGGCGGCCGGCCACCGGCCCCGCACGTCGCGTCCTCGTGGCGGGCAGGTCCTCAGCCCCCTTGCGCAGGGACCGACCGTGGTCCCCGACCGCCCGTATCGGGGCACCTCCCCCAACTTCACAGGAAATGAGATTTCTTATATTACGAAGATTTGCGCCGCTCCATGAACTTCTGGCGCGACCCCCGAGCCTTGAGCGACGACTGGTGCCCGCCCTCCCTGAGGGGCCGTGACGACCTTCTCCAGGAACTTGGGAGCTCCCTCACCGCGACCTCCACCTCCTCCCCCCGCGCGGGGCTGGTGCTCTGGGGAAGCCGGGGAGTAGGGACCTCGGCCGTCGCGCGTCAGCTCGTCCGTGCGATCGAGGAGCACTGGCGGAGGAACGACGCCCGACGACCCCCGCTCCTCCTCCGGGCGGACGTCGCGGCCGAGAGGACCCCCAGCCGCGTCGTCTCCGCCCTGTTCCGAGGGATCGACGAGCGCTTCCGCGGCGCGGGCTGCCCGACCGAGCTCCTGGTGACCTTGCTCATCCGTCGCCTTCGAACCCTGGGGCGACCCACGGTGCTCTGGATCGACCAGGTGCGGGCGACCTCCTGCGGACTCCCCCGCATCCTCGGCCCCCTTCTCGCTCCGGGACGCTTCCTGCCGGAGGGCGACCGCGATCTGCCCCCCTACGTCGTGATCCTCTCGGGGGAGGTGGACCCGCTCGAGGACGCCGAAGGGATCGGTGGTCCCCTGGGGCCAGGCGTACGCCGGGAGCATCTCCTCGCCATCTCCGCGGGGGACGTGCTCTCGGCCGTGGAGCAGCGCGCCCGGCTCGCCTTCGACACGCTCCCCGACCCGCCCGCCCTGGCGGCCGTGCGGGACCTGCTGCTCACGAAGGGCTGGGGTCTCGCTCTGGCCGGTCCCACGCTCCGGGAGAGCGGACGGAGGGCGGAGGCCCGGGGAGCGAGGAGGCTGGAGATGCTGGACGTGGCCCCCCCGGCGGACCCCGTGGAACCTCGTCGCAACTCCCGCGCCCTCGACACCTGCATCCTGGAGGCGCTTCGGGAGGCGTCCGCCGCGGACGAGCCCGAGGGGCTTGCGCTGCCGGAGCTCCGCCGCCGGCTCGAGCAACGCTGCCGGACGGAAGGGCTCGCCCCGCCCTCAGGCTCCCGGCTGTGGCGTCACACCACACGCCTCGAGCGCTCGGGAGCGTTCCAGCGCGAGGTCCGCCTCGGCGGCACCGGGGGGAGCTCGGTCCGCTTCCGGCTCGCTCCGGTGCTCCGGCCCGCGACCCTGCCGGGAGGGCCCTCGCCCCCGGTCGAGCCGATGGAGGACCCCTCGCCCCTCGCTCCCAAGGGGCCGCGGGGTCCCGGCCCGCTCCACGAGGGCCACGCTCGGGACCTGCCCCCGCGCCGGGAGGGGTCTCCCCCGCGCCTTGTTGCCTCGGCGGTCCCGGTCGCCCGCCGCGTCGGAGGTCGCGCCGGCCTCAGTACGCGTCGAGGCGGTCCCACCGCGGGGGGCTCCCCTCGGGGGATGCCGGACGCTCGTCCCCCCCGGGAGGACCTGCGCGAGGGGCCGGCCCCGAGCCCGGGGCCTCCGTCGGCTCCCTCACCGTAGGCGCGGTGGAGGTCGGACCGCCCTTCCTCCGACGCACCTGCTCCATGACGCTGTGCGCGACGGTCGGGGAGCCCAACGCCCGGGAGACGGCCGATTCCCCCGCGCGCTGGAGGGCCTCCAGGTCGTGCCAGCCCTGATCGTAGAGGAGCCCGCCCCGCACCCGCCCGATGCCCCGCAAGCTGACCAGCTCCAGGAGCTCCTGTCGCACGCCGTAGCGCACCCGGACGGAGAGCTCGTCGAGCGCCTTCGCCACCTCCCGGTTCTCCCGGGAGGCGAGAAGGGCCATGGAGGAGAGGAGCCACTCCCCGCGTTCCACGCGCGTCCGGAGGTCCCCCGCGCCGACGCCAAAGACCTCGGAGATCTCCAGGAGCTTCCTCCGGTCGTCGATCCAAGCCTCCAGGAGCGCGGCGGTCTTGAGGCATCCGAGGTATCCATCGAACGGAGGGAGGAGGTCCTCGATCTCCGTCTCCTCCGGGGGCAGGAGCAGGTCCTTCCCCTCGGCGGCGTAGCGCGAGATCATCGCGGCCTCGTCGGCCCCCGCCCGCACGCCGAGCGGCAGCAGGTCGGGAGTGACGGCGAGCGCCGCGAGGTAGGGGAAGACCCCGGTCCCTCTCCGCGCGCGTCCCAGCGCACGGCGCATGAGCACCGCGGTGACCGGGTCCAGGTAGAGGTCGGAGGCGAGTTTGCCGAAGGCCGTCGAGCGTAGAGGCGAGCCGTGCTCCAGGAGCCCCCACCGCTCGAGGAAGCCCCGGGCCTCCTCGAGCGCCCCCCGGAGGTCCCGCAGGTTCGAGGAGTGGCCGTAGAAGGTCCCCGCGAGGAAGTTCTCGAGCTCCTTCTCGGTGCTCACCTCCCCCGAGGCGACGAGGGCGAGGAGGTGGGTCCGGAGCACCGGGGCGCTGCCGAGCTGGCTCTCCAGTTCCTCCGGAGGGGAGTTGAGGTAGCGCTCGAAGTGGTCCTCCTCCTCGTCCTCGTTCTTGGCGAGCAGGATCGCCTCTCCGTAAGGGTCGTACCGGGGGCGCCCGGCGCGGCCGAGCATCTGGTGGACCTCCAGGGCGGGGATCTTCACCGACATCCCCACCGTGTCGTCGTAGCGGGTGGTGTCGCGCACGATCACCCGACGGGCGGGGAGGTTGAGGCCCATCGCCAGCGTCGTGGTCGCGACGAGGCACTTGAGCCGCCCGCTCCGGAAGGCGCTCTCGACCCGTCCACGCTCGTCGTTCGTGAGGGAGGCGTTGTGGAAGGCGGTGCCGTGGGGGACGATGCCGCCCAGCTGGCGGAGGCCTTCGGTCTCCTCCTCGTGGTCCCCGCCGAGCTCCCGCGCGAGCGCCTTCAGGTCCTCCCGCTCGTTCGGGGCGAGGAGAGGGCCCACCGCCTTCCCGAGGCGCGTGGCGAGCGTGACCGTGGACTTCCGGCTGTTGACGAAGACGAGGGCCTGGCCTCCCTCCTTGAGGATGTCGCAGACGAGCGACTCGATCACTTCCCCGAACTCCGCGACCTGCCGTTGCTTGCCGTCCGTGAACGTGATCGCGCCGGCGCGGTAGACCCCCTGCCGGAGCGGCACGGGGCGGAAGTCGCTCCGGACGTGCGCCGCCCCGAGCCACTCGGAGAGCTGAACGGAGTTCCGCACCGTCGCCGAGAGCGCGACCACCTGCAGCCCACGGTGGCGTCGCCGCAGGCGGGTCAGCGTCACCTCGAGGGTCGGCCCGCGCGTCGGGTCCCGCAGGAGGTGGACCTCGTCGGCGACGACGACGCCCACCGTCTCCATCCAGGGGGCCCGGTGCCGCAGGAGGCTGTCGGTCTTCTCGCTCGTGGAGACGAGGATGTCGACCTTCTCCAGGTCCTTGGAGGAGATGTCCCGCTCCCCCATCGTGAGGGCGACCTTCAGCCCCAGCTTCTCGAAGGCCTTCAGGTCGTGGAACTTCTCGCTCGCCAGAGCGCGCAGCGGGACGATGTAGATCCCCCGGCGCCCCGAGAGCGCCGCGGTCACGAGCGCGCTGTAGCCCACCAGCGACTTCCCCGAGGAGGTGGGGCAGGCGAGCACCACGCTGCGGCCCTCCAGCACGGGCCCCAGCGCCTCGGCCTGGGGAGGGTAGAGCTCGGAGATGCCCTGCTCACGGAGGACCTCCGCGAGACGGGGGTCGAAAGGGACCTTCTCGAGCGGCACGCGCGTCTCGGGAGGAGGCGGCGGCGGGGGAGGGGGCGGCGAGGGGTCCCCCGAGGCCCTCCCGGAGGACCGTCGACCCTTCCCACGGCCCGGGGCCGCCTCCGTCTCGCGCGCCATCCGGTCCCGGTGCTCGCTCGCGGGGAGGAACCCGGGGAGGTCGGTCGTCGAGGGCCTTCGCTGGGGCACGGCCCACGAACGGGAGGGAGCGGCTATGAAGATGCGGCCGAGCCGACCCCCCTTCCAGCGTGGGCGCGGTTGGGAGCGCGGCGGCGCCCCCGGCGGCTCGCGCAGGGCCCTACCGTCCCAGCAGCCGGCGGCCCAGGATGAGCTCCTGGATCTCCGTGGTGCCCTCGACGATCGTCAGCACGCGGGAGTCTCGGAAGAGCTGCTCCAGCTGGCAGGCCCCTTCCCGGTCGAAGGAGGAGCGGCCGACCACATCGAGGCCCCGGCTGGCGATCCGGAACGCGGCCTGGGAGGCGAAGAGCTTCGCGGCCGAGGCCGCCCCCGCGAAGTCGGAGCCCTGGTCGCGCAGCCGGGCGGCCTTCTCGACCAGCGCCCGGGAGGCCTCCACGTCGACGAACATCCGTGCGACCGCGGACCGCTGCCAATCCTCCGCGGGGCGCGGCAGGCACCGGAGGGTCTCCTCCAGGGCGGCGCGGGCGATGCCGAGCGAGCAGGCCGCGATCCCGATGCGCCCGCCCTCGAGGGCGGTCATGGCGATCTTGAACCCCTGACCCTCCTTTCCCAGGAGGGCGTCCTCGGGGACGTGGCAGTTCTCGAAGACCAGCTCCATGGTTTCGGAGCCACGGATGCCCATCTTGTCCAGGCGCTGAGCGACGGAGAACCCCGGGGTGCCCTTGCGGACCAGCAAGCAGCTGATCCCCTTCGCCTCCAGAGCAGGGTCGCTCGTCGCGAAAACCAGGACGACCTCCGAGGAGGCCGCGTTGGTGATGAACATCTTCGAGCCGTCCAGCACCCAGCCTCCGGCCGGCGTGGCGGCCCGGCGGTACCGGGTGGCGAGGTGCTGGGAGTCCGAGCCGACGGAGGGCTCGGTCAGCCCGAAGGCCCCGATCCAGGTGCCGCGGGCGATCTTCGGCAGGAAGGTCTGCCTCTGGTCCTCCGTTCCCCACTGGAGGATGGGCATGGCGGCAACGGAGAGGTCCACCGCCATCATCGTCGCCGCGGCCCCGCTCCCCGCCGCGAGCTCCTCGAGCGTGCGGGCGAACTCGAGCGTGGAGAGCCCCTGCCCGCCGTACGCCTTCGGAATCGTGAGCCCGAGGAACCCCGCGTCGCCGAAGGCCCGGAAGAAGTCGTCGGGGATGAGGTCCTCCCGGTCCCACGTTCGGAGGTTCGGGCGGACCCGCTCCTCGCAGAAGGCCCGCGCCTTCGCCACCCACTCGCTCGCAGATTCGGGCGAGGTCGGACGGGGGGCCTCGGAGACCGTCGCCGGCGGTGGGGCGGCCGAAGGCTCGCTCACGTGGGACGCGAAAGGTCCATCCACTATAGCCTCTGCGTCCCGACGGGCGGGGAGAGCGATGTCGCAGTCGGGCGGCCAGCCGCTCGCGGTGAAGGAAGGGTTCTCCGCGCTCGACACCCAGGCGCTGGTGCGGGAGCTCCGCGCCCTGGGCCGGGCCTGGTTCGACAAAGCCTACGAGCTCCCGGGAGAGCGGCTGCTGCTCACCCTCCGGGTCCAGGAGAAGGGGAAGTGGGAGCTGCTCGTGGCCCCCGGCCGCTTCGCGGTCCTTCGACCCTCGGGGGGGAGCGAGCGACCGGACGAACCGGGGCGCCTGGGCGTGGAGCTCCGAAGGCAGCTGACCGGGGCCCCGCTCCTGTCGGTGAACCAACCGGAGGGGGAGAGGTACCTGGAGCTGGCCTTCGGACGAGGGGGAGAGGAGGGCCCTGCGCTCCTCGCCCTCGAGCTCTTCGGACAAGGGAACATCCTCGTGGTGCGCGGGGGGCGGATCGTCGCGCTCCTCCACTCGAAGGTCTGGGCCGGACGGACCCTGCGGCCGGGGGAGCCCTACGTGCGTCCTCCACCGCGGAAGGACCCGTTCACCCTCTCCGACGGAGAGGTGCTCGCGGTCCTCACCCGCTCCCGGACCGACCGGGTGTCGACCCTGGCGGCGCGTCTCGGTCTCGGAGGACCCCTGGCCGAGGAGGTCGTGGTCCGGGCCGCGTTGGACCCACGGGCCCCGGCCTCCACGGACGCCGAGGCGACGGCGGGCAAGCTCGTCCGCGCGATGGCCGACCTCCTGAAGGAACTGGCGGACCCTCCGAAGGGGTACCTCTACCGCGCCCCCGCGAGCTCCGCGCCGGTGGACGCCACGCCCTACCCCTCGCGTCGGTGGGGCTCGAGCGGGCTGCCCGGCGCGGAGGCCGGGAGCGCGCTGGAGGAGCGAGAGCGCTTCTCGGAGGCGGCCGCGGTCTATTTCGCCGAGAAGGCCCCCCCGCCGGTGACGGACGCACCAGGGCCGGAGGAGCAACGGAACGTCCAGCGGGAGGAGCTCCTGCGGCTGCGGAGCCAGCAGCAAGGGGTCATCGACGAGCAGGAACGTGGGATGCGGGAGGAGCAGGGCGCAGCCCAGTTGCTCCTGTCCAACTACGCCGAGGTGGAGTCGCGGCTGGAGGCCGCCCGCCAAGCCGCCCCGGAGGAAGGCGAGGTCGAGATCGAGATCGACGGACGGTCCCTCCGCCTCGTCGCCTCCCGGCCGATCCGGGAGAGCGCGCAGGTCCTCTTCGACCAGGCGAAACGCCGGCTCCCGAAGCTCGAGGGAGCCCGCCGTGCCCTGTCCGAGACCGAGTCGCGCCTACGGTCCCTCGATCAGGAGAGCGCCTCGGACCAGGAGAGGATGGAGAGGCGCGCCGCGCTTCCCGCCGTCGGACCTCGGGCCTGGGGGACCCCGAGGAAGAAGCACTTCTGGTTCGAGAAGGCCCCCCGCTGGATGGTCTCCTCCGAGCGGCTCGTCGCGGTGGCGGGCCGCGACGCGAGGTCGAACGACGGCGTGGTCAAACGCTACCTGAAGGAGCGCGACATCTACATCCACGCCGACCTGCAGGGCGCCCCGAGCGTCGTCATCAAGAGGCCGGCGCCCGGGCAGGGCGAGGTCGGCGAGGTCACGCTCCGCGAGGTGAGCCAGTGGGCGGTCGCCTGCTCGAAGGCCTGGAGGGCCGGCCTCGCCTCGGCGGACGCCTTCTGGGTGCCGGGCGACGCGGTCTCGAAGGCGGGGGCGAGCGGCGAGTTCGTGGCGAAGGGGTCCTGGGTCATCCACGGGACGAAGACCTTCGAGCGGGACCTCCCCCTGGAGCTCTGGCTCGGCACGATCTCCTTCGAGCGCGAGGTCCTCCTGCAGGTCGCGCCCCGCGAGAGCTTCGCCCAGGAAGGGGGGAAGGTCCTCTGGCGGATCCTCCCGGGGGAGGAGAAGGACCGGGAACAGACCGAGCGGCGGGTGGCCCAGGACCTGGGGATCTCCCGGGAGCGGCTTCAGTCCCTTCTGCCGCCGGGCGGTCTTCGCGCGGAGCGCGCGTAGATCCGCTGCACTTCTCGGGCTGGGAGCGCGTCGCCCGGGTCTTGGAACGTCCGGCCCCGCCCCCGGACCCCGGTGATCTCGACCGACTCTCCCTCGGCCTCGAGGTGAAGCACGTCGCCCACCCTGATCTCCTGGTCCCCTCGGGCCATGATGTGGAGGGGGCGGGTCCGGGAACCCTCGACGACGGAAAGGCGGAGGTGCAGCTCGTCGGTCGGTACGGTCCAGAGCGCCACCACCTGGGAAGGACGCGCCCGGGGCAGGTTGCGGGCCATCGGTCCCTCGATCCGCGAGATCCGGACCGGTCGACCGTTCACCCGGAGCGTGCCGTCCAGTTCCAGCAGCCGGTCCTCCGGCAGGTCCACGTCCGTACGGACCGACTCGGGGCCTTCGCTCACGATCACGGAGACGGCGCAAAGGATCTTCGGCCGGAGGACGAACGGGTGGGACGTGTGGCAATTGGCGCAGCGAGCGATGCCCTCGAGCGGGCTGCGGGAGTTCCCACGGGCCTCGGAGCGGGCCGCGCCTTCCTTGACGTGAAGCACGCGGTGCCGGAGCGTCTCCCCGCACGTCGGGCAGGGAAGGTCGAGAACGTTCACCCGTGGGGTGGTGCGCGCCCGAGGGCGAGTTCCCTCCTCCTCCGCGGCCAAGTTCTCCTCCGTGGCCCGACCGGGGTCTGTGGTAGATAGCGTTCGCGGCCCCCCCCGGCGCCGCCCAGACCCCGCCCCCTCCCGTCCCATCCCTCCCCGTCCCGCCCCGTCCCGGGTCAAGCTCATCTTCCGGTGAAGGGTCGCAACTTCCGATGCCCGAAGGGCGGAGCGTGGGACCGGTCCGAGGGGAGAAGGACCCCGGGATCTCGGGAGAGGAGCGCTCGCTCCTAGGCTCGTTCGCGGAGCATCACCGGGTCCCGTCGGAGGAGGTCCGTGTGGCCTCGCTCCTGGACCCCAGCGGTGAGCGTGCGGCGATGGTGATCGTGGTGAGGATCGCGACGATGCGACGCATCGCCCGGGAGACGGGAAAGTTCTCCGGCTCCGATCCTCCGGAGTTCGAGCGCGATGGCCACGGACTGCCCGCGGCCGCCACCGTCAGGGTCCACCGACCGGACCTCCCGCGGGGGCTCGCGCGTACCGCTTTCTGGCATGAGCGTGCCCCGCGATTCGAGGAGGGCGAGCTACCGGGTCGATGGCCGGGGGCGCCCGACACCGTCCTGGCCGAGGTGGCCGAGGCCCTGGCCCTCCGTGGCGCCTTCCCGCAGGCCCTCGAAGGGGTCTACCTCGAGGAGGACCTGGGGGAAGCCCTTCGGGACCTCGAGCTGCGCGAGGTTCACCGGGAGAGCGCGCGCCGGAGGACTCTGGAGGCCCTCCGTTGAGGCCGCTCCAGGGGCGACCTCTGCCCGACCTGTTGCCAAGGGTCCCGTTCCGTCCCGGCGAGGTGGTCCTCGTGGGAGCCGGGCCGGGGGACCGCGACCTCCTCACCCTTCGAGCGTGCGCCTATCTCCGAGAGGCCGACTCGATCTTCTACGACAAGCAGGTCGACCGCTCCGCCTTCCGATGGGCTCCTCGACGGGCGGTGAGGATCGCGGTGCCGAGCCCCGCGCGGCGCGGACGGGCAAAGGTCGCCCCACGCTGGGAAGAGCAGCTCGTGGAGCGCGCGCGTTCCGGAGAGCGCGTGGTGCGCTGGATGCACGGCGACCCGCTCGTGCTCGGGGACGGTCTGCGGACGTTGGCCCGGCTCGCCTCGCTCGGGGTCCCAGCCACGGTCGTCCCCGGGCTCAGTCCCCTCACCGCGGCACCCACGCTCGCCAGCCTCCCGCTGTTCCTCGAAAGCGCTTCCGAGAGCTGCACGCTCCTCCACCTCCCGCTGTCGAAGAGCGACCTTCGCCCCCGCGGCCGATCCGCTCGTCCGAGGGCGTTCGGGCCCCGCGATACGGTCGTCGCCTGGATCGGGGAAACGGAGGTGCTCGAGAGCCTTCTCTCGCTCACCAAGGTCGTCGCGGTCACCTCGAACGCCGCGCTCATCGGCGCGCCGGGGACGGACCAGGGATGGGTCCTGCGGGCCTCGCTCCGGCTTCTCGTCCGGGAGGTGCGGCGTCGCCATCTCGTGGGGCCGCTCCTAGTGGTCGTGGGCCGGGTGGCCGGGGGAGACCTGCTCCCACCCCCCGGTCCCTCGGCGTCCCCTGCGGCGAGGACGCGCCGACGCTCCTCGAGCCGGCACGTTGGGCCGAAGTAGGATTATCTGGAAGGGCACACCTCCCGATGGGTGAGCGTGAATGGCGTCTTGGAGTGGGCCCGGTAGCTCAGGCGGCGGGTACGATGGCCGGGCGATGGGCGGACCTTGGCGGCCGACCTCGCGCGGGCAGGGCGGGACCTCCCGGCGACGCACCGTCGCCGCGGTCCTGCTCTTCGCGGCGGTGATCCTCTCCGTAGTGGCTGCCGCGACCCCCTGGTGGTTCGACACCGTTACTCTGACCGACCCGAGCTCTGGGGCGAGCGACACGGGGACGCTCGAGTTCAGCCCGGGCTCCACCTCTTACGTCGCCTGCTCGGGCTCGACGCTCTACGGCTGGGCGCCATGCAACGCCAACACGAACGTGAACTGGGCCTACGCCACGACGGGCCTCTCCAACCTCGGCGGCTACTACGTGTTGGTCCACGTGATGATCCTGGTCTCGGGGGTGCTCGGCGCGCTCTGCGCCTCGTTCATGGTGATGGGCGCGACCCGGCGGGGGTGGGGGCGCTGGCACTTCCACACGACCCACCTTCTCGCCTTGATGGCGGGCATCCTCACCCTCCTCGCCCCTGCGCTCCTCATCTTGGCCCAACCGGGGCTCGTGGGCCCCGTCGGCGCGGCCCCCGCCAACTCGGGACCGTACGACTACTTCCTCGGTGTGGAGGGAGCGAACTGCGGCACGAACACTCCGAACGCCTCGTTCTGGAACACGTGCAGCTTCTCGGTCGGAGGAGGCGCCTTCGGCACGGACAACGGCCAAGCCACCTGGGGCGCAGGGCTGGGGTGGTACCTCTCGATCTGCGCCGGCTTCACTTTCGTGTTCGGAGGGGCCCTGTTCCTCTCCAGCCGGCCGGAAGGGACCTATCCGGACGGCCGCGAGGAGGGTTCGGCCATGTCCATGCGGGGTCAAGGAGCGGGCTGGGGCGCCGCCGGGCTACCTGGTGGTCCTTCCTCCTCCACCGGTCTCGCCCCTCTCGCCTCCGACCCCCGGGAACTCGCCCCCACCCCCACGCTCGACTATCTTGGCCCGGCGGTGACCTCCAA
>DAHVCH010000038.1 GCA_027314165.1 Thermoplasmata archaeon
AGGACCCCCGGGCTGTCCTCCCCCGCACGCGCGCTTGGTACCTCACCGGGCCCCTCGGGGTGTCGGCCGTCGGGGCCCCCGTCGCGGTCGGGCCCGCGCCCTCGGCCGAACGCGACGCGCCACCCACCGACTACGTGGGAGGTTGCGCCACCGGCGGAGGCGACTCGGCTTGCGGCGGAGTGGGTGGAGGGGCGGGCGTCGATGGTCCCTTCCGCCTCTTCATCCACACGAAAGCCGCGACCGCCGCAACCACCGCCACGACCGCCCCGACCAATAGGTAGCCCGTGTCGCCACTGAAGCCCAGGAACCCGGGCGAGCAAGGGGAGCAGCTCTTTGGTGGCGAAATCGTGATGGTCGCGTTGGCCCAGGCGCTCTTACCATTGAGCGCGGCCTGCACCGTGAGCATCGATGTGCCGATGGTGCCGCCTGCCGTGAAGACCGTCGAGCCCCCGGAGGATGAACTGACAGTCCCAAGCGTGTTCGAGAGCGACCATGCGTAGGCCACCCCCGACAGGCACGTACCCCCGTTGCACGTCGCGGAGGCCGTGAACGCTTGTGTGCCCCCGGTCGCGAGGGACGCCAACGACGGGCTCACCGACACCGAGGCGAGCGTCGGGACCGGGGTCGAACTGATGGTGATGGTGGCCGAAGCCTCCCTCGTCACTCCGTTGAGCGTGGCGTTCACGAAGAGCGTCACGGCCCCGGCCGTGCTTCCCGCCGCCAACTGGACCGGGTTCCCGTTGTTGGAACCGAGCGTGGCCAGGCTGTTCGTGAGGGACCATGAGTAGATTGTCCCGGCTGGGCAAGTACCCCCGGTGCAGGTGGGGGAGGCAGTGAAACTTGCGGACGTGCCCACTTGGAGCGCGTCGGAAGGCGGGTTCACGGAGACCGAAGCGAGAGTGGGCACACTGCCTGAAGTTACCGTGACGGAGGTGGTCGCAGTCGCGCGGCCTCCCGCGGAATCGTTAACCCAGACCCGGGCAGCGTAGGTGCCGGCGCTCGCGTAGGAGTGGGAGGGGTTCTGGGTCGTGGCGGTGCTCCCGTCCCCGAACCGCCAGGCCCAGGAGTAGGGGGTGCTCCCGCCGCTTGCGGAACTGCTGAAGGCAACTGTGAGCGGGGCCGAACCCGAAGTTGGAACTCCAGTGGCCGTCACGCTCAGAGACGACTTGGCAGTTGCTGTGAAGTTCAGCCACTTGACCACGGCATGGCTCGCGCTGTCGGTCACGGTGAACTT
The DNA here is from genome assembly GCA_027314165.1 of Thermoplasmata archaeon. Classification (GTDB taxonomy): domain Archaea; phylum Thermoplasmatota; class Thermoplasmata; order Lutacidiplasmatales; family UBA184; genus JAKAAX01. The sequence continues at coordinate 1,235 of DAHVCH010000038.1, forward strand.
GGCTCGGTAGGTCCCGCTCGAGTTGTACGTGTGGCTAGGGCTGACGTAGCTGCTTCCTACAGATCCATCCCCGAAGCCCCACGCATAGGTATAGGGGCTCGTCCCGCCGCTCGCGGAACCGGTGAACGTCACGGCGAGGGGGACGTTCCCCGACGTGGGGGTCCCCGAAGCCGAGACCGTGAGGGGGGCGGTCACCGAGATCACGACCGAACTGGTGGCGTGGCCGCCGGCGGAGTCGTTCACCCAGAGTCGGGCAACGTAGGAGCCCGCAGAGTTGAACGTGTGGGACGCGTTCTGGGTCGCTGCGGTGCCGCCGTCGCCGAAGCGCCAGGTCCACGTGTAGGGGGTGGTCCCGCCCGAGGCGTTGGCCGTGAAGGTCACGGGGAGGGGCGCCGTGCCGCCCAAGGGGCTCGCGGTGGCCATTGCGGAGAGAGGGCACATCATGGGAGCCAGCACGCTCACGCTGTTCGAGACGCCGTTCGCGACGAACACCTCCCCCTTCGCGCTGTCGTAGGCGACCCCGTCAGGGTAGGAGCCAACGTTGACGCTGGCGACGACGGCGTTGTTGGCGTCGCGGATTACGCTCACGTTGTTCGAGCCGGCGTTCGCCACGAACACTTCCCCCTGCGCGCTGTCGTAGGCGACCCCATTAGGGAAGGTGCCTGCATGGATAGTGGCGACTACGGAGTTGGTGGAGTCCAAAATGACGCTCGCGTTGTTCGTGTACGAGTTCCCGACGAACGCCTCCCCCTTCGCGCCGTCGTAGGTCACCGAGTCAGGGTCAGTGCCAACATTGACGGTGGCGACGGCAACGTTCGTGGAATCCGAGATGACACTCACGTTGCCTGAACTCCAGTTCGTGACGAATATTTCCCCCTTCGCGGGATCGGAGGCGACGCCAGTGGGGTTGGTGCCGACCCTGACGGCGGCGACAACGGCGTCGGTAATGTCTGAGATCACGCTCACGTTGTTCGACCAGTAGTTCGCGACGAACACTGCCCCCTTCGCGGTGTCGTAGGCAACGCCGAAAGGGTAGGTGCCAACATGGAGAGTGGCGGCGACAGTGTTTGTGGCGTCCGAGATTACGCTCACAGTGTTCGAGTTACTGTTCGCGACGAACACCTCCCCCCTCGCGCCGTCGTAGGCAATGCCTTGAGGCCCGGAGCCAACGCTGACGGTAGCACCGACTGTGTTGGTGGCGTCCGAGATGACGCTCACGTTGTTCGAGTTGGAGTTCGCGACGAAGACCTCCCCCTTCGCGCTGTCATAGGCGACAGCGGAGGGGATCGAGCCAACGCCGACGGTGGCGACGGTCCCCCAGCAGGTGGAGGATGCCGGGGTGACTGCGGCGGATCTCGTGCCGGGAGCGCTCGCCCCCGCCAAGCCATAGGAGTGAGCGCCCACCGTGCTTCCGACGCTCGGGGCCCCCCCGGGACCACTCCCCGGGCATCCTGAGAGAAGCAGAAGAAGGACGAGAATGGGTATCGCGGCCGCCCGCAAAGCTTTCGGACTACGGGTCCCGCGACCCCGCCAGCGTCCGGGAGCCAACTCCTCCACCATGCGTCGAGGGGGGTCCGGTGGACATGAATCCTTCGGGCCACCTGTCCTTGTAAACAAAGTCCCTCGGCGGAGCGCCCTGGGCGCCCGAGAGGCCCTCACGCCGAGGCCTTCGGTCGAGCGGCCCGTACGAAGTCCGGGACCACGTGGTGCTCGAACATCTCGTGGACCAGCACGGTGAGGTTGTAGGCCAAGACCTTGCAGAGCATCTCATTGATCCGAGCCACCGGGTCTCGGGAGCGTCGGGTCTCGCCCAGCTTCGTCTTGACCGCCCCGATGGTGGCCCGCACGTCGCTCCGCAGATGGTAGCGCGCCTCGAAGAGCTCCCGCTCCGTCTGGAAGAGGTCGTACATCCGCCTCCAGATGGGGTAGCCTTCGGGGGTTACTGATAGTGCGGTGGGAGGACCGACGGAAGGTCCTGCAGGAGATCCGGAAGTGGACCTCGGAGGTCTACTGCTGGCCCCTCACCCTGACCTCACGGCAGGCGGGAGAGCTTCGAACGGTCGCGGACAAGACGGGAAGGCCCGCGTGAAGGAGGGTCCACCCCAGGGTTTCCTTACAAAGCTGGGACGCACGAGAAGGGTTCAGGCGTCGATATCGTAGGTCCGGCCCTTCCAAAGGACCTTCCCGCCCCGCAAACCTAGGGCCAGGGAGCGCGCGAAGAGGACCAGATAGTACGCGCAGCCGACGGGGTAGAGGAGGCCGTAGGCGCGGGGCGCGCGCACCGCGCGCTGGAACGCCACCTGCTTGAGCACGGTCAAGGCCACGATCGCGAGGGCGAGCACGGCCCACGGCCAGGAGAGGAGGCCGAGAAGCGCGAGCGCAAGGACGAGGAAGGGCGAGAGGAAGAGGAGGAAGATCACGAGCGCGAGGCCGAGCTGACGTCCGAAGGAGAAGCGGGTCCCGTGGAGGTTCTTCAGGAGCCCCTCCCCCATCTCCTTCCGGCTCGTGTACATCCGAGTGCGGAGCAGTTCCGGGCACCAGAAGACCCGGAGCCTCCCTCCGCGCCGCTTGACCTCCTGCGCGAGGCGGACGTCCTCCAGGACCACGCCGCGGACCGCGAGATGGCCCCCGGACCGCTCGTAGCCGGCTCGGGAGAAGAACATGAACTGCCCGTTGGCCATCGCCCGCGAGGAGTCGTCGCGGTTCACGTGGGGCGCGAGGTAGAAGAGAAGAACGAACTGCACGTAGAGCGGCAGCACGACCTTCTCCCAGAACCCCTCCATGACGACCCGGGCGGCGAAGGTCAGCAGGTCCGCGCCCGTCTCGGCCTGGCGCACCACGGCGGCCCGGACGGCGGAGGGGGCGAGCCGGACGTCCGCGTCGAGGAAGAGGAGCCTGTCGCCCTTCGCCCGAAGCGAGCCCTGGTGGCAGGCCCAGCTCTTCCCCACCCACCCCTCCGGTAGCGGCGGCTCCTCGATGACGGTGGGAGCGAGCGGATGGCGACGCGCCATCTCGGCGGTCCCGTCCGTCGAGCCTCCGTCGAGGACAAGGGTCTCCATCCAGCCCCCGCGCTGGGCCCAGTCCTGGGCCCGCAGGTCGTCGAGGCAGCGGGAGAGGTCCTCCCGCTCGTTGCGCGCGGGGAAGATTACCGAAACGCGGGCGGTGGTCGGCCCCGCTCCCGCGGGGATCTCGGAGGGATCGAGCCCCGGCATCCGGAGCGCGAGCAGGACGATCGCCCCCTGTCCGAGGAAGAGCACCAGGAAGTAGAGCGCGGGGAGGACCCATCCCCACAGCCCGGGGGAAGGGGGGAGGAAGAGGAACCCTCAGCCAAGAAGGGAGAAGGCCTCCGGCATGGCCCGCATCGCCCTACGCGAGCGCGCCGGGACAATAGGTGGGGGCCCGAGGGCCCTCCCTGGCCAGGGGAGGGAAGATGGGGAGCGGGCATGAGGGAGAGGGGACGGGGAGGAGGGGCTCGGGAGAGCGAGTTCGTTTCGGGGACACCTTCTTGTAGGGACCAGACGGTCGCGCCGTCACGAGAGCCCGCTCCGGATCCCGCGCCCCGCCCGCCGCGACCGTCGCCACCGCGGTCCTCGTCCTCCTTCTGTCCGCGGCCCTTCCGTCGCTTCTCCCGTCGGGGGCGAGCAGCCCGGCCGTGGTGCACGCGGCCGCCGTGTCCGAGGCGGCACCGGCGCACGTGTCGGCGAGCGCACACCCCTCCGATCCCACCGCTGCCGTCCCCTCCTCCGCCTCCTCCTCCCCCTCCTCCACCACCACCTCTGCCACCTCCCCCAGCGTCCCTTCGACGCAGACGTTCGTGTGGACCAATCGGACGACCCCGACGCACCCCTCGCCGCGGGCCTCGGCGATGATGGCCTACGACCCGCCCCTCGGCTCCGTCGTGCTGTTCGGGGGATGGAACGGGTCGTCCGTCTACAACGACACGTGGACCTACCGGGCCGGCGTTTGGACCCAGCTCGCCCTCACCCACGCGCCCGCCCAGAGGATGGGCGGCAACCTGGTCTGGGACGCCACCGACGGGTACCTGGTGCTCTTCGGAGGTTGGAACTGGACCGGCTACTTCAACGACACCTGGAAGTTCTCCGGCGGAGCCTGGACGCTGCTCCATCCCACCGTCTCGCCCCCCGCCCGCGACCTCGCGGGCATGACCTGGGACCCCGCGGACGGCTACCTCCTGCTCTTCGCCGGGCTGGGCACGGGCAGCACGAACCTCAACGACACCTGGTCCTACCTCGGTGGGAATTGGACGAAGCACGTCACTCCCTCGAGCCTGCCTCCTCGTAACGGCCCCGGCATGACCTACGACGCGCTCGACGGGTACGTGGTGATGTTGCAAGGGGAAGGCACCCAGTACTACCAGGACCTCTGGAAGTACCACGGCGGTTTCTGGACCCAGCTCTCCGGGGGGGTCCCGATCTCCTCCCGCGATGGAGCGGCGCTGGTGTACGACCCGGCCGCCAACTACACGCTCTACTTCGCCGGGGAGCATCTCGGGACCTACCTCAACGAGACCTGGACCTACGCGGGAGGGACGCTCACGCAGCTCCACCCCCCCATCGGCCCGGTCGGCACCCAGTACGTGGCCTCCACGTTCGACGTGGCGGACAACTACGTGCTCTCCTTCGGCGGGGCCGTGGGTCCCCGCGTCGTCGCCACGACGTGGGCCTGGAGCACCCCGCTCCCCCTGACCCTCTTCGCCTCGATCTCTCCCACGGTGCGGACGACGGTGGGATCGACCGTGTCCTACACGGCCTACTCCTCCGGAGGCCTGCCGGTCGTTTCCGTCGCGTGGCAGTTCGGCGACGGGGTCTCGGTCACCGGGGGCCGGTCCACCCACGCCTACGCGTGGCCGGGCAACTACACGATCAACTGCACCGTCACGGACGGCATCGGCCGCACGGCCACGACGAGCTTCCCGCTCATGGTGACCTGGGGGGCGGGGACCCCCATCATCGTCACGATCACCTCGCCCTCCTCCCCTCCGTCGGGGCCCGCCCCGTTCGCCGTGGGCTTCTCCGGCTTCGCGACGGGAGGATACCCGGGGTACGCCGCCAGCTGGAACTTCGGCGACGGGTCCGCGCCGGCCTCGGGATGGAACGTGACGAGCTACTCGTACCCCAACCCGGGGACCTACACCGCCACGCTCACGGCGACGGACCGGGCCGGTCGGACCGGCTCCTCCTCGATCGTGGTCACCGTCGGGCCCCACACGGTCTCCCCGCTGTTCGCCTCCGCCTCGGCCACCCCCACCAGCGGGACCGCCCCGCTCACCGTGGCCTTCACGTCCACCGCGTCAGGGGGAGTGCCCGGCTACACGTTCCTCTGGAGCTTCGGGGACGGGAGCTCTGCGAGCTCCGAGAACACCACGCACACCTTCCAGACCGCCGGCTCCTGGCCGGTCACCCTCACCGTGACCGACTCCGCCAACCCCGCCCACTCGGCCTCGAAGGTGGTGGACGTGACGGTGCAGAGCGCCGGAGGGAACTCGACCACGCCTCCCACCGGCATCTTGGGGCTGCCCGGCAACGAGGGGCTCTTCGTGATCGCGGGCGTGGTCGCGGTCGTCGTGGTGGTGGCGCTCGTCGCGGTCCTGCTGCTCCGGCGCAAGCCCCCGCACGCCGAAGCGACGGAGAGCGCGGGCCCGTACGCCGGGAACCCTTACCCCGCGCAGTCCCCGGGCTACCCCGGGGCCACCGGATACTCCCAGGGGCCGTACTCCCAGGGTCCACCACCCTCGGGCGGTCGGCGCTAGGACCGTCCCTGACGGGAACCCCGCGAGGGGCCCCTCGTCCCGTCCTCCCACCCCCCTTCATATCCCGCGCGAGCCCTCCGTCTCCGAGCGACCGTGGGCTTCGTCTCGCATCCCCGGCTCCGGCCGGAGCACCTGGAGGACCGGGAGTACCAGCGGACCATCGCCGAGCACGTCTCGCGCGAGAACTGCCTGGTCGTGCTCCCCACGGGGCTCGGGAAGACCGCCGTCGCGCTCCGGGGGATGGCGGAGGTCCTCGAGCGGAGGCCGGACCGGTCCATCCTGTTCCTCGCCCCGACCCGCCCGCTGGTGGAGCAGCACGCGCGAAGCGTGCGGGACACCCTCGTCGGACCGGAGCCCTTGGTCTTCACCGGAGCGATCCCTCCGGAGAAGAGGAAGGACCTGCTCTCCCCGCCCCAGGTGGTCATCGCGACCCCGCAGGTGATCGCGAACGACGTCAGGTCGGGAGCGCTCGACCTCTCGGTCTTCTCGCTCGTGGTCTTCGACGAGGCCCACCGGGCCTCCGGGGACTACCCCTACGTGCTCCTGGGCACCGCCCTGAGGAGCGTGGAGGGGGTCCGCATCGTCGGGATGACCGCCTCCCCCGGCTACGACAAGAGGAAGATCCAGGAGGTCCTGGAGAACCTCGGCATCCCTCCCTCCGGCATCGAGGTCCGTACCCAGAACGATCCCGACGTCGCCCAGTACTTCCACGGCACCGAGATCACCCCGGTGTACGTCGACAACCCCCGGGAGATCCAGCAGGTCGCCCGGCACCTGCGCGGAGCGTTCCAGCGGCAGATCGAGCGGCTCCACCAGGGCGGCCACCTCTCGGACCCGGAGCGGGCGGGGCGAGGGGACCTCCTCGCGCTGGGGCTCCGGCTCCGGTCCGCGGTGGGTGCGGCCCGCGCCTCCGGCGGCCAGCCCGACCCTCACGTCTGGGAGGCCGTCAACGCGCAGGCGGTCGCGATGAAAGCCTCCCACGCGCTGGAGCTCGCGGAGAGCCAGAGCCTGGAGGCGCTGCGCAGCTTCTTCGACCGGCTGGAGGGCGGACGGCGGAGGCCCGGAGGGAAGCCCCCACGCCTCTCCCCCTCCGACCGCACGTTCCTCAAGGACCCGGACATCGAGGAGGCCCGCGCCCTCCTCGAGCACATCGACCTCGAGCACCCCAAGGTCGCGAAGGCGGTGGAGGTGGTGCGCGACGAGCTGCTCAAGCACCCGGCCTCCCGCGTCCTGGTCTTCGCGCACTTCCGGGACACCGCGAAGGTGATCACGGAGGCCCTCGCGCAGGTCCCCGACAACGTGGTCCGCCCCGCGCGGTTCGTGGGGCAGGCGACGAAGGGGGAGGCGGACCACGGCCTCTCGCAGAAGGAGCAGGTGGCGGTGCTCGACCGGTTCCGGGCGGGGGAGCTCAACTGCCTGGTCGCGACGAGCGTGGCGGAGGAGGGGCTGGACATCCCGAACACGGACCTCGTGGTCTTCTACGAGCCCGTCCCCTCGGAGATCCGGACGATCCAACGGCGGGGACGCACGGGCCGCTTCCGCTCCGGAGAGGTCGTGGTCCTCCTCGCCCGGGGCAGCCGCGACGTCCCGAGCCAGTACTCCGCGAAGGGGAAGGAGCACCGGATGAAGCAGCTCCTCCAGGAGCTCCAGCGGGAGATGCGGGTGGCCGAGGCCCGCAGGACGGGCACCCGGGAGACCGCGCCTCCCCGGCCGCGGGGCATGAAGCAGCTAGAGGACTTCGCCTGACCGGCGACCACGCGGGGGGGAAGGACGGTCAGACCGACCGACCGACCGACCGACCTTCGGGTCGTCCGGCCTCAGCGGACCTGGGCCGGGGGGTTCAGTTCCCCCATGAGCTCCGGGTCCGCGCCGGCCATCTCCTGCGCGTCCGGTCCCAGGTCGATCCGATAGACCCACGCCGAGGACGGTAGGGCCTCGCGCAGGCGGAACGCGGGGCCGTCCGTCGTCTCCCACATGGGGGAGATGCGGTCCTCCGGCGCCACGCGGATCGCGTAGACCGTCGGGCTCCCGCCCTTCCAGCGGGAGAGGAACTCCTCGCGGAGGGAGAGGATCTTGCGCAGCGACTCGGCGACGTACGCCGGGTCGGAGATGGCGTTCAACGCGAGCTCGCGCTGCTGCATGGAACTGACGAGCGCCGCCTCCTGCTCCCCGGGGGCGAGAGGCTTCCCCACCCGCTCACGCTCCAGGTCGTCCCACTCCTTCAGCAGGGTCCGGTGCGCTTCGCGCCTCCCCGGGTCGGAGAGCAGGCGCGAGAGCTCCTCCGTGGCCTGCAGGAGCGCGGCGGCCGTCTCCCCGAACGGGAAGGAGATGGCCCGGTTGCGCGCGGTGAAGTAGTAGGGGGTGAACCACTGGAAGGAGGCCTCCAGCTCCGGCCGGTCGATGGCCTCGATGAGCACCGCCCGGGGAGTGATCCCCTTGAGCTCCCCATCGTACTGCAGCTCCTCGTAGATCTCGAGAAGACGGGCCACGTCCTCCTTCGGCCGGAACGGGCGTTCCGCGGGGTCGACGCCCCTCCCCTCCAGCGTGGAGGTCCGACGCGAGGAGGATGGGTGGAAGAGCAGGAGCCGGGACTCCTCCGCGGAGGGCACGGGCGACCGGGTGTCGCGGGGCTCCGGGACCGGCAGGATGAGCATCCGTCGCCCCAGCACCGGCGATGGGGATAACGCTGGCGCCGGCAGGATGGACTTCGAGGCGTCCTCGTTCCGGAAGATGGGCTCGGAGGGGAGGAGCGGGGCCCCTCGTGGAGGGATCGCGGCGGGAACCCTCGCCTCCAACCCCGCGCGCGTGCCGGGGACGGGCCTCGGACGCGGAGTTCCGTCCGGAGCGCGCTTCCGGGGGCCCGGGAAAGTCTTACCCCTGCGGCGGCTCGGGCGCTCGTGCTCTTCCGAAGGCTGGACCTGGGACCGGCCGACGACGCTCAGGCGCAGGACCGCAAGGACCTCGTCGAGGTCCTGACCTCCGCGATCCAGGGCGCCGACGCGTACGCCGCGGTGCGGCGGGCGGTGAAGCTCGAGGAGGGGGTCCTGCACGTCGGGAACCGCTTCGTGAAGCGATCGAAGGTCCGGGAGGTCGCCTTCCTCGCGGTGGGGAACTGCGCCGGGGCCATGGCGCGAGGGTTCCACGACGCCCTCGGCGAGGTGGTGACCCAGGGGCTCGTCGGAGGACCGGAAGCCCCACCGGACCCGTGGCCCTTCCTCTTCCGGAAGGTCGTCGACCCCACGCTCCCCTCCGCCGAGGGCGTCGCCCTCGCGGCCGAGGCGATCGAGATGGCCGAAGGGCTCGGCGAGAACGACCTCTTTCTCCCGCTCCTCTCCCCCGGGGCCCTGGGCATGCTCGCCTCCCCTCCCGAGGGGTGGGACCTCACCTCCTACCAGGAACTGATGAGGAAGCTCCTCGCCTCACCGAACGCGGAGACGGACCTCCCGACGGTCGCCTCCGCGCTCTCGCCCGCCCAGGGAGGGGGGCTCGCCCGCGCCGCGGTGAAAGTGCCCACGGAGGCCCTCCTCGTCGACCGGGGGGACGGGGCGCGCGTCCTCGGAGGGGCTCCGACGCTCCCGAGCGGACCGGATTCCCGAATCCGTGCCCGGTCCGTGCTGGAACGTGCGCGGCTCTGGGACCGCCTCCCTTCGCGCCTCCGCGAGACCCTCGTCCCGGACACTTCGGTCCCCGCGGGAGCGGGACAGGACCTGCACAACGTCATCGTCGCCTCCCCCGAAGATGCGCTCGAGACCGCCGGGGCCGAGGCCGGCCTTCGCAAGCACCGCCCAAGATTGGTCGAGCTCCACGACGCTTCGCCCCCCGAGGCCGCCGCCGAAGCGTTCCTGCGCGCGCTGGAGAAGCACGCGGCCGGGAAGACCTTCGCCCCAGGAGAGGGGATCGCGCTCTTCACCGGACTTTCCCTCGCCACCCCGGAGGGAGGGGAGAACCAGGCGGCGCTCGCGCGCTTCCTCGCCGCCGCGCAGTCCGGCCTCCGTCGGAGGGGAGCGAGCCTGGCGGTGCTCTCGACCGGCGGGTCGCTTCGACCGGAGGTCACCCCGTCGGGAGGCCTCGTCGACGCCCGGGGAACGTACTCGGCGGTGGACCTCAAGCCCCGGGCGCAAGGCGCGCTCGACCTGGCCCCGGGGTTCACCGACGTCGGGACCGTGGCCGTGCTCTACGTGAGCGGGCCGCGCCGCCCTCCAGCCGAGCGAACGAAGTAGTCGCGCCTCAGATCACGCGCGGCGTTCGAAGCGGGCCTTGAGGCTCGCCCACTCCTCGTAGCTGATGGCCTCGCGTCCCCGCGCGCGGTTCACGTCCCGCATGTCCTTGAGGTCCAGGTCGTGGATCAGCGTCTCCACGCTGCGCGCGGAGGAGCGCGCCCCGCCCTGAGGCGAGCCACCGGCCGGGGCGGGTGCGGACGTGGGCGCGGGTGCGGGCAGAGGTGCGGCCGCGTGGGCGGGAGAGGACGGAGGAGAAGGAGACTGGGAGGGAGCGGGCGATGGGGAGGAGGGCGGGGACGAGGCCGGGGACCGAGCGGGGGGAGCGGACGCGGGCCCAGAGGGAGGAGAGGGAGGAGAAGGAGGAGAGGGAGATGGGGCGGTCGCGGAAGGCGTGGGTGCCACGCGGTGCTGCCGCACCGCCGCCTGGAGCGCCTGGTGCTCGGTGGGAGTGAGCTCCCCTTCCCAGAGCAGCGCGTCGACGAGCTCGGGGCTCTTCGCCCGGTAGGTCTGGACCAGGTCGGCCAGCGGGCGGTCGGGGCGGGGCCCGGAAGGGGCCCCGCTCGCTTCCTCGAGCGTCCCGACGGCGCTCTTGATGTGTCCGCTCAGCGCCCGGACCGCTCCCGCGACGTCCTCCGGGGAGACCTCGTCCGAGTCCGCCGGGCGCAGGGTCGTCGAGACCTGGACCCTCCGGACCGGGGCTTCTCCCCGGGCGGGGACCTCCTCCTCGAGGGTGACCGTGACCTCGGACCTCTTCGCTGGCATGACGACCGTCCGTGCAGAGGGGCCAGGGTAGTAAACGGCGTCGGTGCGCCGTGGGGAGCCGGGGGTGCCCGCCCTAGATCGGCCGGTACCCGTAGCGTCCGCGGGAGTAGTTGAGGAAGGCGAAGACGAAGGCGAGGAACGCCATCACGAAGACCAGGAAGAGGACCGCCCCGTAGGCCGAGGAGTACTCCGCGCTCACCGTGACGATGCCCAGGCTGTTGGCGATGACCCCGTACACCTGGTCCCCGGACGCGACGAACGTGAGGCTCCCGGAAGACCCGGTCCCGTACTCGAGCACCGGACCCATCCCGATGCAGACGCCCGAGGAGATCGACTGACAGGTGACCACCGACACGTTCCCGGAGGCCGACATGCCGCTCCACGCGACCACGATCGACGTCCCGAGAGGGAAGACGTACCAGCTCGGGAGCGAGTAGGCGAAGGCCTGCCCCGGCTGCATGTTGAGCGCCCGGTCGGAGCTGTAGGGCCCCATGACGAGGTAGGCCCCGAGAAGGAGGAGCACGACGCCCACCGCGACGGATGCTCCGAACCCCGCCACGGACTATTCCCCCCCGACTAGAGGAAGGTCCGGGTTCATGGAGACACCGCGGAGGGCGGGAGGGCTCCTCCGGGGGAAGGAGGACGGGGCCGGAGCGCGGCCGCGAAGGAAGGAGCGCGCGGGGGCGGACGCGGAAGGGAAGTGCACCGGTAGGACCAAGCGTCACCCTGCAGGGGTCGAGGTGACAACGCCGCCCGGCGGTATTTCATCCTGCCGAGTGAGACGTTCCCGCCGCCAAGCCGTCGACCCCCGACCTTGAGGCGGAGACCGAGAGAGAGGAGGGAGGACGGAGGAGGGAGGAGGGAGGACGGAGGACGGAGGACGGAGGACGGAGGACGGAGGGGCCCCTACGGACGAAAGGAAGAGAGGCCGAGGGTCGCTCGTCCGATCCATCGGCTCCTGAGAGAACGGGAGTTGGAGAAGCCGCGCCGCACGCGGGACGGGCGGTGCTCCCGTCCCCTTACGCGATGTAGGTCGCGGCTTCTCCGTTGGGGTGGTTTCCCGAGATACTTTCGCCGCGGACCCTATTTGAGCGGGGAGGGAAGGTCGTGAAACGGTCCCCTCCTCGAGATCTCCTCGAGGAACGGGGCGTTCACGGAAGGGTTCCAGTGGAAGAGGGGGTCCGGCCCCCGAGGGGCCTTACGGCTTGCCGTCAAGACGGACGAGAGAACCGGTCCTTCCCAGAGAGATCTGAAGGCGGCCCTTGTAGTCCTTGACCCAGCCCTCGACGACGCGCACCTTCTCGCCGCCCGCCACGAGGTCCACCTCGGCCCCCCAGAGGACCAGGTCGATCTCCCCCGTCCCGTCGCGCAGCTTCGCGTGACGGACGCGCTTGGTGACCCCGGCCTTCACCTCGACCTCACGGACCGCGTCGACGTGCTCCACGGTGGCCTCGAGCGTGGCCACCCGGTTGGGGCGGAGGTCCGAAACGTACGTCGCCGGCGGCCGGCTCTCGGGCATGGGGGCACCACCCTCGGGACGACTTCAGGTTGTCCAGGGTCGACCGGAGGTCCCGACCCGCTCAGATGCGCATAAGTACGGGAGTGGACATGTCACTCGTGCGGAGGCGGTTGCAGAAGGACCCGGCGCCGGCCCGGAGATTGAAGTTGTCCCGGGCCGCCGAGGGACCTTCCAGGGGACGGGTCTGACCCGTCCCCTGTCCGCATCGACCGCCACAAGCAGGTCCAGGTGGGCCGAGCCCCGTTGGCCCCGACCGGCCCTCCCAGCACCCTCACCGCACTACTTCGCCCAGCTCTCGGGGAGGTACGGATTCCGCTCCAAGGGGCGCTCCCGGTAGGGCGCGGCCCAGGGTCGCGTGAGCGGCTGTCGGGGGAAAAGCACGGGGCCTGAGGGACGAGTCGCGGCCTGGGCGATCCGCGCGGCGCGCTTGGCCCGCCGCGCCCGACGCATCGCGCCCATGCCGGAGAAGTTCCAATGGACCGCACCCAGGGTGAGGAAGCCGATCAGGCAGGCCCGGGAGTCCATGGTGAGGCCCGAACTGATCTGGGTGAAGTTCTCGGCCATGACGAGCCCCACGTACGAGGTCAACCATTGCAGCAGCAGCGCGACCAGGGCCAGCACCGCGAAGGCGCCAAAGGCGTAGATCACGGCGCACTGCAAGGCGTAGCTCCCCGTCCCCGGCTCGAGGTCCGAGGGCTTGTTCTGCGCGGACACGGGAGGAACCAGCCTGGGGGCGCCATATGATGGAATGGGGGCGAAAAGGAACCAACCTGCATCCATGGGTTCTGAAACAGACCTTGCGCAGACGTACCGGGTTCGACCATACGCAGGAGAGGTCCCGGACGACACCGGTGCGGGTCCGCGCGCACGAGGCGCATTTTGACTAGTCCGCGGACGAGCAAACGCTATAACGGACTGTGTTACAGGCTGACACTACGCCTGGTGATGGCCTTATATACAAGTTCGGAGAGTAAATAGTTGGGAGACCTAAGTGATTGACGATGTCACCTCCGATTTCACCCTCTAAGGAACGCGCGGGAGACGCCCCGATCGGCACGCGACGCGAGCGTGGCCCTGGCGACAGCTACGAAAGGTGCAAGAGCTGCGGCAGCACGCGCCTATTCCGGGACGAATCCACGGCAGACCTCGTTTGCCAGGAGTGCGGCCTGGTCAACCGTGAGGGCGAGGCCGTCGTCCAGGAGCCTCTCGGTCACAGCGACGACGCCAGCCGGTACGGCCCCGGGACCCACGGGCGTGCCACGACCGTCCTGCTCCCCGACAAGGGGCTGCGGACCCGGATCGGACCGCTCACCCGCGGGAACGTCCCCTCTCCCCTCTCCCACCGCCGCAAGATGGAGTTCGCGCGCCTGCGCCTGGTCGACCGGCGCCAGGGACGCGGCGACAGCGGCGAGCGGAACCTGGAGACCGCCCTTCCCCAGCTGAAGCGCCTCACGGAGGCCCTGGGCCTCCCCCGTACCGTCGAGGAGACCGCGGTCCGCCTCTACCGTGAATCCCTGGCCCGACGGGGGATGCGCGGCCTTCGGATCGCCTCCCTGGTCGCGGCCTGCGTCTACGTGGCCTGCCGCGTCCACGGGGTCCCCCGGACGCTCCGGGTCGTCGCCTCCCACTCGGAGGCCCCGCGCAGCGTCATCGCGACGGTCTCGATCCACCTCATCCGCGACCTGAAGGTGAAGGTCCGACCGGTGAACCCGCTGGACCTGCTCCCGAAGCTCGCGGAGGACCTGGAGTTCCCGCGGGAGCTCCGGGCGAAGGTGCGCGAGTACCTCGAGCGGCTCGACAAGGGCGGCTACCAGTCGAGCGGCGTCATGCCCGCGACCCTGCTGGGGACCGTCGCCTACGTGGCGGCCCAGGAGGGCGGGTGGCGCTACAGCCAGGACCGCATCGCCAAGGCCCTCGGGGTGACGAGCGTCTCGCTCCGGAACCGGGTGCCGAGCGTGGTGGCTTTCCTACGCCTCCCGGCCCCCGGGGCCCGTCCCGGGTCGCGCGCCCCGCCCGCCGGCGGGGCTGCGCCTCCCCAGCCCCAAGCCAGCGGGCCGCTCCCCCTCGTCGACGTCCCGGGCTGAAGCTGCGCCCGCGGCGCTCCCCTCTCCGCCCCCTTTCCCGGGTCCCAGCTCCAGCTTCCGCTTCCCCTTCCGATAGCGTTCCAAACCCATGTCCTCCCCCCCATGGGGGGGGACGTGGGACCTACTTTCCTGCGGGGGCGCCCGGCTCCAGGTCCTCGGCCGAGTTCGAGGTGACCCCTTTGCGGGCCAGGGCGCGTTCCTGGGAGAGGCTCACGCCGGCGAAGATGGCCATCGAGAGCAGGGCCAGGGCCGCAAGGTCGTTGGAGAGGTCGATCTGGCCATGGGTCCCCACCACCACCGCCAGGACCAGGAGGAGGAGGGAGAGCGCGAGGGTGAGCAGGCTCGCGATCTTCGCCCAGAGCGGGAGAGCGACCTTGGCCATGTTCGACCGTAAGGTGGAAAGCTCTTGAACCCCACGGCGGCGACGTCCCCTGAGCTCCATTCCACCCCCCCCTCCCACCGCTGGCGAAGGGTGGGTTGCGCGTCCGAGAATTGATATGGAGCCCGGCTCCCTTGAGTTTCGGGCGAGACGACAGCTCTGCCCAGGTGGTCTTGTCCCTCGTTCCTAGGTCCCTCCGTGGACCGGCACTTTTCGCCCTCGCGCTGAGCCTCCTCTTTCTCCTCCCCGCGGTGGGGGCACTCCTCGCCTCTGGCCCCGGTCTGGGGGGCCTCCAACGGGCTCCCGGCCCC
>DAHVCH010000039.1 GCA_027314165.1 Thermoplasmata archaeon
GGGACCGAGAAGATCGCCCGCGACAAGGGCACCATGTACTACCTCGACAAGTCGGGGTACGTCGCCAAGGCGAAGATGAAGATCGCCTGAACGCTCGCCGTCGGCCTGCGCCTCCCAACGGCACGAGCCACGGGTCCCAACGCATCCGAAGTGGGTGGTCTCGAGATTCTCATGCCCCGCCCGAAGACCGCCCGTGCCTCCCCCCGACCGTCACCGACCCTCCGCGTCAGGATCGAGTGCAACAAGAAGGGCTGCGGAGCGGTGGGGGCGCTTCGATTCGACGGAGGCGAGCCGTTCTGGGGTTTCAAGCCCGAGAGAAAGGGCTGGTTCCTCATGGAGGACGATGATGGGACGGTAACGTACCTGTGTCCCAGGTGCAGCGCCCCGGTCCGCAAGGACCTGAAGGACGACGATGCCCGGAGCGAGCAGATGGCGGCCCCCACGTTGGTCCCAGTCGCTGCATGGAAGGGCGACGAGGGCGACTCCGAGGAGCCGTTTCCATAGCCTCTCGGGGGACCCGCGCGCGAGCGAAGCCCCCCCATGAGGGCGCGGGCGGCCCCGAGGGACCGATATGCGGTCCGCGTTGGTGGCTCAGGCGGCCCTGCCGCTCGCCGCCCTGGAGGAGAGCTTTGCCGTGGACTCCTCGGGGCTTCGGGCCACCTCCTTCGGGGCCTACTGTCAGGAGGCTCACGGGCCCTCTCGGAAGAACATCTGGGTGAAGGCGCACATCATTGTGGGAGTACGGACCCACGTCATCCCGAAGGCGATCGTCACGCTGGCCCCGGAGGGAGATGCGCCCCAGTTCCCGGGGCTGGTCCGGGGCACGGTTGCGGCCGGGTTCGTGATGAAGGAAGTGTACGCGGACAAGGGGTACCTCTCACGGGAGAACCTGGGGGTGGCCGCCTCGGTGGGGGCCACTCCTTACATCCCGTTCAAGTCGAACTCGATCGGCACCCCCGAAGGCTACCCCATCTGGAGGCGGGTGTACGACCTCTTCCAGACGGAGCGGGAGCTCTTCGAGGCGCGCTACCACCTGCGGAGCAACGTGGAGGCCACCATCGGGGCGGTCAAGACGAAGCTGGGCGAGACCCGACGCTCCCGAGACCCGGTGGCTCGGACCAACGAGATGCTCTGCAAGGTCTTGGCCTACAACCTCACCGTGCTGGTCCACGAGATGTTCGAGCACCACGTGGTCCCGGACTTCGTACGGGCCGCTCGACCTAAGGCCTCGGCGTGAGGGCCTCTCAGGCGCCCAGGGCGCTCCGCCGAGGGACTTTGTTGCAAGGTCGTGCGTCCCCCAACTCATAAATAGCCAGGCGGCACGCCGGGCCCTAGGCGCTTTTATGGCGAAAACCGAACCGATCCCCGCTTGGAAGAAGTACGTCGCGGAATTCCTGGGGACCTTCACCCTGCTCTTTGCGGGACTCGGTGCTGGGGTCTTCCTGAGCTACACCGACTCCGGTAACTCGGTGAACGCGGGCTTCATCGCGCTCGCCGTCGGCGGTTCGATCGCCTGGGGCGTCTACGCCTGGGGGAACATCTCCGGCGGGCACTACAACCCCGGCGTGACCGTGGCCTTCGCCGCGGCCGGACGCATGAACATGTGGGACGTCATCCCCTACTGGATCGCCCAGCTCATGGGCGGCATCACGGGACTCGGCGTGGTCTACGGTATCGCGAGCGGCTACCCGGCCCCGACCCACGCCACCTCCATCGCCGTCGCGACCGCGATGGCCTCGAACGGGTACGCGGGCAACAGCTCGCCCTACCTCTTCGGCGCGGGTTCCGTCCTCCTCCTGGAGATCGCGGCCTCGTTCCTGTTCTACGTGGTGATCCTCTTCGTGACCGACAAGCAGGCCTGGAAGGGCTTCCATGGGCTCGCCATCGGCGGGGTCCTGAGCGTCCTGGTACTGGTCGGTATGACGGTGGACGGCGCGGGCTACAACCCCGCCCGCAGCACCGCCTCTGCGCTCTGGGCGACCGCGGCGGGCGTCGGCGGCTGGCCGATGATCCAGCTCTGGGCGTTCTGGGTCGGGCCCTTCATCGGAGCGATCCTGGCGGCCGTGGTCTGGCGCGCCATCAACACCGAGCCTACGGAACCGCCCGCCGTCGAGACGAAGCCCGCGGCGGCGCGCTCCTCGGACTCAGAGAAGCGTTAATCGGGACCGCGGCTCGACCGCGGTCCATGCCCGTCACCGAGAGCACGAAGCACTACGGCATGTTCGTCGGGGGCCAGGAGGTCCCCGGCTCCGGAGGGGAGAGGGCGACCGTCCTCAACCCCGCCACCAACGAGCCGCTCGCCACCACCGACCAGGGTGGCAAGGAGGACGCGCGACACGCCGTCGAGGTCGCGCTCAAAGCGTTCCAGAGCTCCGGATGGGCGGACGCGGACGGAGCCCACCGCGCCCGGGTCCTGTTCAAGCTCGGTCAGCTGCTGGCCGAACGCGTCGACGAGTTCTCGCGGCTCGAGACGATGAACCAGGGCAAGCCGCTGCGCGAGTCGAAGGCGGACGTCCTCTTCGCGGCCCGGACCCTGGAGTACATGGCGGGCCTCGCGGACAAGGTCCAGGGGGACTCCATCCCGGTCCCGGGCGAGCGCCTCGACTTCACCGTGAAGGAGCCGATCGGCGTCACGGTCCACATCTCTCCGTGGAACTATCCGCTCCAGCTCTCCGTCCGCTCTCTCGCTCCCGCGCTCGCCGCCGGGAACACGGCGGTGCTCAAGCCCGCGACGCTCACCCCTCTCACCTCCCTCGCCTTCGCCCGGCTGGCGAAGGAAGCGGGGCTCCCCGACGGGGTTCTGAACGTCGTCGTCGGCCCGGGCCGCGAAGTGGGCGAGACGCTCGTCGAGGACCCCCGGATCGCCTCGGTCTCCTTCACGGGCTCCTCCGACGTCGGACGGCGGATCATGGAGCTCGCCTCCCGCCACGTCGTCCCGGTCACCCTCGAGCTCGGGGGGAAGAGCCCGAACATCGTCTTCGCCGACGCGGACCTCGACCGGGCCGCGAAGGGCGTCCTCTACGGCATCTTCCTCAACGCGGGCCAGATGTGCTGGGCGGGCTCCCGCCTCCTCGTCCAGCGCTCCGTCGAGGAATCGTTCCTCGGCAAGCTCGTCGAGCTCGCGCGGAAGCTCAAACTGGGACCCGGGTACGAGCCGGGCGTGGACATGGGTCCGGTCGTCTCGAAGGAGCAAATGGACCGGGTGCTGGGCTACGTCGAGAAGGGCAAGCAGGAGGGCGCGAAGCTCCTCACGGGAGGAGAGCGCGCGACCGCGGACGGTCTCAAGAAGGGCAACTTCGTCGAGCCCACGATCTTCGCCGGGGCGGACCCGGAGATGACCATCGCCCGGGAGGAGATCTTCGGACCGGTCCTCACCACGCTCGCCTTCGACACGTTCGAGGAGGCCATGGTCCTCGCGAACGCCACCACCTACGGCCTCTTCTCGGGGGTCTGGACGAAGGACCTGACCCTCGCCCACCGGGCGGCCCGGCAGATCCAGGCGGGGATGGTCTCGGTGAACGAGTACCCGATCACCTTCCCACAGACCCCGTTCGGCGGCTACAAGCAGAGCGGGATCGGATGGGAGCAGGGGATCCACGCGCTCGACTTCTACACGCGCACGAAGAACGTGAACGTCTACTTCGGCGGCTCGAAGAAGAAGTAGGGTCGCTCCTCTCGGGCCCTGCGGCCGCCCGCTTCGGAGCTGGCGAAGGGGGCCCGGGGCTCTCGGCCGCCTCTCAGGTCGTCAGGAAGTTGACGAGCTCCTGCATGAAGGACTCGGGGGAGGTGTCCATCGCGAGGTGCTTCTGGTTCGGGAGCGTCACGACCCGGCTCGAGGCCATCGCGCGGTGGACCCGAGCGACCGCCTGGCGAAGGCGCGGCGGGCTCGCCCCGCCCTCGAAGAGCAGCGTGGGGACCGTGAAGTCCTGGTAGCCGTCGTCGTCGAACCGGTACTCCTGCTCGGCGGCGAGCTCGCGGGGGATCGCGCGGGCGGACCCCAGGCGCCCCATCCACGAGGTGCTGGTCTTGAGCTGCTCGATCTCCGGTGGGAGCAGACGGAGGTCCTCGACCAGGTACATCGACAGGACCCTCTCCCGGTCCCCTCCGTTCAGCAGCAGACGCATCCGGTCCAGGAGCCCCGGCGGCAGGCTCTCGCCCGGGAGCGGCAGGGACGGTTCGTAGAGGACGAGCTTCCGGACGTTGCTCTGGGGGAGCCGACGGACGGCCCCCAGGCAGCAGAGCGCCCCGAACCCGTGGCCCAAGAGGTTCACCGAGGTCCCGAGGTTCGAGAGCACCGTGGCCACGTCGTCGTACTCGAGCTTCAGGTCGTAGGTGGGGCCGTTGGTGCTCCCGCCTCGCCCCCTCCGGTCCATGGCGTAGATCGTGAAGCGCTCGGCGAGGAACGGGTAGAGCGGGCGCCAGCGGGTGTGGTCCCCGCCGATGCCGTGGACCAGGAGCAGGGGAGGGCCCGCCCCGACGGTGTAGACGGCGATCTTCGCCCCGTCCGGGGCGGCGAGGTCGATCCGCCCTTCCTCCAAACCCAAGAGTGCTCCTCTCCTCTACGACGCCGCCCCGCGAGGATATCCCCCGCGCCCATCAATGCTTGGTGGTCACTGGGACCAGGGCACCACGGTCTCACGGGGTCGGGTGAGCCTCTTGATGCCGTGGGTAGGCCGCCCGGGGTCAGCCCCAACGTAGACATCCCGGGTCGCCTTGGGCCGCAAGGATGCCGTCGAAGGGTCGTCGCCGCGCAGAGCGCAACGCGAAGCGGGCCGTGGTCGTGGTGGACACCGAGACCACAGGGCTCGGACACATGGACCGCTACGGTCCCCGCCCGGACGGGGTCGTCCAGGTCGGCTACGCGTACCGCGACGCGAGGGGTCGCGTGGAGCAATGGTCACAGACGTGCAACCCCGGGCCCGAGTATCTCGCGGGTGGGAGGGCCCTGACGGCCCTCGCCATCAACGGGATCTCGCCGCAGGCCATCCTCGGCGCGCCTTCGGCGCGCGAGGTGGCGAAGGTACTCCACCGACGCCTGGGCGAGGTGGAGGAGAAGATGGGCCATCCGCTGGTGCTGCGTTCCTACAACCGGGCCTTCGACGAGCCATTCCTGCGCGCGGACCCGTGGAGGGTTCCGAGCGACTGGTGGGGGTCGTGCATCATGGTGCAGGCCGCGAACCATCTGAACGGGCCGGGCGGGCGGTGGCTCAAGCTCGAGCACGCCTTGGACCGCTTGGGTCTCCGTTGGCCCGCCGGGGCCGCCCACACGGCGGCTGTGGACGCCCATGCGGCGTTGCTCGTTCACGAGGCGCTGGGCGGATCGTGGTAAGGCGCGCCGCGCGGACCTGCTCATGGACGGGGGAGCATGTCCCGGGGGAGGAGCGCTGGAGCGGAGGCACGCAGGCGCCCGGCCCCGGTCCCCTCCACGACCCGCGAGGCGGCCGCAGTTCGCGTCCGGAAGCCGAGCGGGGATGCGAAGGCGGACATCCTGTGGGGGTCGTCATGATGGACGGGCTCTCCACCTACGTCCGCGACCCCGAGAGGCTCTATCGCATGCTCGCGCGGTAGCGCCGGAACGCCCTCCGGACCGCGTCGACGGTCTAAGCCTCCGTGAGCTCTCCGTTCTCGACCTTGAGGACGAGGTCGTTCACGGCCTCGTCCGAGATCGCCTGCGCTTAGCCGACCGCGGTCATGACCGTGGCACGAACGGACCGGCCCGTTGCGGTCGTGGTCGCTCTGCTCATCGCACGGCGGTCCGTCCTTCTTGTTCATCTCGTGCCTGGTCTTGCCGAAGCGAGATCTTGGTAACCCACCCACCCCTTGATACCGTGGCGGCGAGAGCGGCGCTCACCCCTTGACCGCCCGCTCCCCCGGAGGCCTGGTGGAGCGGAAGCGCGCGAAGAGCGCGAGGTCGTAGGCGATCTTGATGCACCCCGCGAGGGCGAAGGGCCCGGCAAGCCAGAACGCCCCGGCACCCAGGAACGCCCCCGAGACGGGGGCGCCGAGCGCCTGGGCGCTCCGTGCGGCCGTGGTGTACCCGGCGGCGGCCGCCCCCTCCTCCCGGGGGACGATGGCCTGGGTGTAGGACTGTCGGGTGGGCACGTCCATCTGCGAGAGCGTCGCCCGCGCGACCCAGACCACGCCGGCGATGGGGAGGGCCGGGGTGAAGGCGAAGAGGATCAGGAGGACGCTCGAGGGGATGTGCGTGAAGACCATGGTGTTGATGAGCCCGAATCGGCGGGCGAGCGGGACGGCCAGGAGGAGCGAGACCGCGGCCGCGATGTTCGCCGCCGCGAGGACGATCCCGATCTCTCCGGCGGAGGCGTGGAACCGGAGCTCCAGGAAGAGCGCGACGAGGGCGTTCGCGATGAGCCCCCCTCCGAAGGCGTCCACGGAGAAGAGCCCCGAGAGTTCGAGGATCGGTCGGCGGTGCTCCTTGGAGAGCGGGCGGAGCGCGGGGTCGGTGGACTGCGAGGGCGATCCCGCCGAGAGCAGGAAGTAGCTCGGCACCAGGAGAAGCCCGAGAAGGCCGTAGACCAGCAGGGTCGGGTCGTGGGGGCCGGTCGGGAGGACGTTGGGGGCGGAGAGCGCGAGGGACCGCAGGGGGCCCGCCGCGAGGGCGCCCATGGCGCCGCCAAGGTACCCCGCGAGGTTGTAGAAGGCGAAGACGAGGGTCCTCCTCTCGCCCTCGGCGGCGTGGGCGAGCGTCCCCTGCTCCAGCGCTCCGAGCGGGGAGATGTCGCTGCCCCCCGCGACGATCCCTCCCAGGGCGAGGGCCCCGAGAAGCACCCCGAGGTTGGAGAGGTCCGTCCAGAGGAGGAAACCTCCCCCCGCGAGCGCGAGCGAGCCCAGCGCGAAGAGGACCTTCCGGGACCCGAGACGACCGCCCCCGCGCGGGAGGACGAGCGACCAGAGGGCCGCGCCAGCCATTGCGACGCCGAGGAAGATCCCGATCTGCAGCGGGTCGTAGAGGGCCACCTGGAGGTCCAGGGCGAGGACCACCGAGAGGGCCCCGGCCCCGAACCCCCGGACGGTCCGCGTCGCGGTCAGCACGACCGTGTTGCGGGACGCGGAGGGGCGCGTCGAGGGGGTCATGGGCCAGCCGTTCCCTCGGGAGGGGTCCGGCCCGGCCTCACGCGCCGGCCCGGTCCTTCAGGTAGTCGACGGCCACGTCGCCGTAGGGCAGCGTGAGGTCGGAGAGCAGGTGGGTCCCGTTCACCACCTCCCGCACGGGGAGGTCCGCGAGCGGGGCCATCACGTGCGGCTGGAAGTGGAGGGCGGCCGGTCCCTGGAAGGCCCAGTGGACCTTCAGGTCCTGGTACTTGTACCGGACGAGCTGGAGCACGTCCAGTCCCCCCGTGACCGACGGGATGATCTTCAGGTTGAAGGCGTCGTGGAGCATGGACTCCTCCACCTTCGCGACGTCGAGCGGGTCGTACTTGTACGCCATGGTCGCGATCGCGACCGTCTCCTCCCCGTAGCGCAGGTGCCCCGTCAGGGTCTCCTTCACGACCTTCAACTGGGGATGGGCGTGCTTCTTCGGGAACCCCCAGATCTCCCTCCCCGCCGCGATGGGCGGGTCGTCGTCCAGGAACATGTACGCGCAGAAGCTCCCCGGCTTTCCCTGGTAGGTCACCGGGATGACGACCCCGGACTCGGTGTAGCTCCCGAACCCCTGGGAGTCGGGCATCCGGATGATCTCGAACTTCGCGAGGGGGTCGTCCGGGACCACGAGGGGCTCGGGGACGAGACGCTCCAAGGCCTCGCGGTCGGTGCGGAACGTCGTGATGAAGAACTCGCGGGAGAGGAAGCGGTACGGACCTCGGGGGTACGAAGGCCTCCCGGGGGGCATGGCGAAGAGCTGACGGACCTCGGCGATCTTCATCGGTTCTCCTCCTCTTTCGCCCGCTCGATCTCCCGGGCGAGGTCGGGGGAGTGCGGGACGAGGAGATGAAGGGGCTCCTCCGTGGGGCCCGAGGTGACCTCCACCAGCCCGCCGGCGTCGCGCACGGAGGTGATCTCCCCCAAGGGGACTGCCCAGCGGAAGTCCCCCACTCCGATGCGGAGGGCCCGGTCCGTGACCCACACCGCTCCGGTCGGTCCGGAGCTGTGTTGGGGCGTGTGGGTCTGGGGAACGACAAGACGCGCCGGACCGAAGACGCAGCGGACGGATTCTTGCGGGGCCATCCCGTGGGGGACCCCGAACCCCTCGGAGGATCGCGGTCGGGGCGCTTCCACGGCTCCCACCGCCTTCGGCCACTCCGGCCACCCGTGGGTCTGGAACAGGGGGGACCGGATGACGGGTCCGAGCGCGGTCGCGCGGTGGACCAGTCCGGGTGGAGGTACTCCAGCCTCCACGCCCCGGCGTGCGCGGCACGGAACTCGGCGCGGCGCCCCTGGGGAATCCTCCGCCACCCTGTCCACCCCCCTGCACGAGCAGGACGTAAGACGGTGGGAGGAGGAAAACGCTTAGCGGAAGGGGACGCCCCCTCGCTCTGCTTCGCCGGGCCCCGGTCCTCTACGAGGGGGTCGCGCGCAGGGCCGGCGCGGGACCGACAGTTCTTCTGCCCGGACCGTTCGCCCCCTCCCATCCCGCGCTCGGCGCGGGAGAACCAGGAAGGAGACCAATGAAGGCCCTCATCACCGGCGGCGGCGGGTTCATCGGACAGCATTTGGCGAGCGAGCTCCTCGCGCGGGGCGACCAGGTGGTCCTCATGGACATCGGGTTCCATCCGGGACAGCTGGGCCCCCTCGAGGGGAGGGTCGCGACCGCGGTGGGGAACCTCGCGGTCTTCACCGACGTGCTGGACGCGGTGCGGACCCACCGACCGGACTCGATCTTCCACCTGGGCGCGCTCCTCTCCGCGAGCGCGGAGGAGAATCCCATCGGGGCCTACCACGTGAACATCGACGGGAGCTTCCACGTCCTGGAGGCGAGCCGGATGTTCGGCGTGAAGAAGGTCGTCTACACGAGCTCCATCGCTTCCTTCGGCCCCGGGGTCCCCGACCCCGTCCCGAACGAGTGCGACCAGAAGCCCACGACGATGTACGGCGTGTCGAAGGTGTTCACCGAGCGGCTCGGCGAGTACTACTCCCGGGACCTGGGCGTGGACTTCCGGGCGGTACGACTCCCCTCCATCCTCGGAGCGGGCCGGGGCGGAGGGGGCGCGAGCGCCTACTCGACGTTCCTGATCGACAAGCCGGCCCGGGGGCAGCCCTTCGAGTGCTTCTGCGAACCGCGCACCCGGATCCCGCTCCTGTACGTGGACGACGCGGTGCGGGCGCTCCGGCTCGTGCACGACGCGCCGCGCGCGGGGCTCAAGCGCTGCGCCTACAACGTCCAGGGCTTCTCGCCCACCGCCCAGCAGATGCTCGACGCGGTCAAGGCGAAGGTCCCCCGGGCGGAAGTGACCTTCAAGACCGACCCGAAGATGCAGGCGATCCTGGACTCCTGGCCGCGCTCGCTGGACGACTCGGCCGCACGCGAGGAGTGGGGCTGGTCCCCCACCGTGGACCTCCACGGGACGATCGACCGCTACCTCGCGGTGGCGCGGGCCGCGACGGGGCCCGGAGCCGCCGGCGGGAGGTAGTCCGCTCGGGGGCCCGGGACCGTCGCGGTCCCGTGGGCCCTGAAAGGTTCGAAGTCGGCCCTCTTCTCCCAGCGGAGCAAGGCCTCCTCGGCGGACTTGCGGCCCTCCTTCCGGTGCATCCGGAGCGTGGTCGGGGAGAAGTCGTAGTCCTTCGACTCGGGCTCCCCGTCCTCTCCGGAGTGCGTGAGCAGGTAGAGGTCCACGTGGTGACGGTGGCGGAGCAGCGTCGAGGAGAGCGCGGGGAGCCGGGCGAGCCTCTCTCGGTCGGCCTTGGGCAAGGAGGCGAGGCACTCGTCCATGACGAGGTGGAACTCCGAGTCCCGGGTGGCCTCCTCCGAGTCCAGGTCGAGCTTGCGCATGTAGGTGAGGTCCTTGAGCGTGCTCAGCGCCTCCGGGAGGTTGCGCGGCAGGCGGTGGTGCCGGGGGAAGAGCTCCACCATGACGACGCGCCGGCGGTCCGAGTGCGGGAGCACTTCCAGGACCTTCCGCGCGGGAGTGTTGCTCACGAGACCCCCGTCCCAGTAGTAGCGGTCGCCGACCTTCACCGCCGGGAACGCCGGAGGAAGGGCCCCGCTCGCAAGGAGGTGCTCGACCCCGAGCCGCTCGGTGTGGCTGTCGAAGCCCCGGAGCTCTCCGCTCTGGACGTCCACCGCGGTCACGATGAGCCGGCTCGCCCCGTCGTGCAGCGCCCGGAAGTCGACCATCTTCTCGAGCAGCCGCCGGTAGGGGGCGGGGTCGTAGAGCGAGGTCCATTCCATCGGGCCTCCGAGCCCCCAGGGACCGGACATCCACCGCGGCTGGAACATGGCCGGGTTCCCGAGGTAGACCGACTTCCACGCCGCGAGCTGCCTGCGCGCCATCTCGGAGGGGGCGGGGCTCTCCGCGATGGGGTCGGACAGCGCGTCCCAGAAGCGGCCCAGGTAGGTCGTCGCCTCCTTCCCGCGGCTCGCGACGATGGCCGCGTTGGCGGCGCCGATCGAGACGCCCGCCAGTACGTCGAAGGTCCATCCCTTCTCCGCGAGGGCCCCGTAGGCCCCCGCCTCGTACGCTCCGAGCGCGCCGCCGCCCTGGAAGACGAGCACGTCCCACGTGCGGGACGCGTCGGAGGCCTTCCGACGGACCGGAGGGCGCGTGCGCTGGGCCATGAGGTCACCCTTCGCCTCTGGCCGATATGAAGCCTCGGCCCCCGCCATGGGGGCAGGTGAGCGCGCTCAGCTCTGTTGGGCCCCGTCGGGCTCCTGCGTGGGGACGGCGGCGGCGCCGCCCTGCCGGGCGAGTTGGGACTCAAGATCCGCGAGCTTCCGGTCCTGCTCCTCCATCTGGTGCATGACCTCGTCCAGGGTCTGCCGGTCGAGCTGGCGCTTCTCCGTAACCTCGGCCAACGATTGGCGCAGGGTCTCCACCTGGCGACGGAGCTCGGCGTTCTCGGCTTCCGCCGCGGACCACCGGTCCTCCAGTTCGTCCTCGTTGGCGGGGGTGGCGGAGGTCTCCGCCTCTCCGACGACCGCCCCCGCTCCCGGAGCGACACCCTCGGGTGCGGCCGGAGCGGAAGCCGGAACGGCGGACTCCCCGGGGGCCTCCCCCTGGGGGGTCGGCTGGGAGGCGGCCCGGCCCTGGCGCATGGAGACATGTCCGGAGAGCAGCCCCTCGGAGAGGTGTTGCCCGCGGGCCGTCAGCCGGAGGTCGTAGCCTCCCGCCGGCCGCAGGGTGCAGGTGAGCAGGTTGCGCTTCTCGAGCCCGTCGAAGAGCCGCATCAGGTAGTCGTCGGCGAGAAGGAAGCCCTGGTTGAGGAGGTACCGGGACAGGTCCTCGCTGGGGACCGTGGTCTCCTCCTCGTTCTTCCCGGTCGAGTAGAGCATGCAGTAGAGGAGGATCCGGACCGGCAGGTTCGCAGCGGCGGGCGCGCCGCTCGACGGGATGGGCCCACCAGAGCGCACCTCCTGGACGACAGGGATGGAGGAGGGGGCGGGAGATGCCTCGGGTTCCGGGGCGGCTCCGGAGGCTTGGGCTGGGGCCGAACCCTGGACCGGAGCGGCCGTCTCGGCCTCCGCGGCGGGGGCTTCGGCGGGCGGGGGCGAGGCCTCGGGCGCGGTGAACTGTCGGGCCGTCACGGGGGGAGGGGCGGCGACGGGCGCAGGGTGCGCCACCGGGGGGGGAGGAGCGGCCGCGGGGGGCGGCGCGTGGGCGGTCACGAACTGCGGGCCTCCTGGGGTGGCGGCGGAGTACCCGGCCGGGGGAGCAGGGGGAGGCGGAGCGCGCGCGCGGGACGCCCGGTCCTCGAGCATCCGGGCCCTCTGGGCCCCGGGTTCCGTGAGCTGCACCCGGTACTCGCCCGGGGTGTCCCAATCACGACGGATGGCCCCTTCGCTCTCCAGGCGCTTCAGCGCGGCCTCGAGGTTCGCGAAGTTGAACCCGGTGAGGTCGCCCTTCAGGTGCCGGACGAAGAAGCTGGTCGGGATCCCCATGCGGAAGCGGGGGACCATCGTCGAGATCCAACGGAGGACACGGTCCTCCGGCGTGTAGGCCTTCGACCTTTCGTACAAAACTCACCCGCTCCCGCAGAGGTCACGGTCCGACCCCTCTTCAAGAGATGCTCGAGAACCCGGGCATCCACCCGTTCGGGACCGCACGCGGCGCCCCTATTGGGGACGGGGCGGCCGGGCCGGCCGGGCCGGGGGGGCACGTTCCTCGTCGTCGGTGGGGGTGGGAAGCTCGCCCTCGTACTTGTGGAGCACGGTGGAAGGTACCTGGTCGACGAGGAAGACCGTCTTGCCGGCCCTCCGGATGACGAGGCCGTCGTCCTGGGCCTTCTGCGCGTCCACTTCCAGGATCACGGGGGTCGGGGTCCGGACGCGGCCGGCGTTGAAGGCGTCGGCGGCCGTCTTGGAGAGGTGGACCTTCTTGCGGTCCGTGGGCCGCAGTCCGATCTCCAGCACCACGCTGGCCTCCTCCGCGGTCACCGGGTAGTAGAGCGCCTCGGGGATGTGGTCCGTCGGCAGGTCGAGGTCGACGTCCACCGTGTGACCGTAGGTCGCACGGATCCGGTCCTCACGGATCTCGTACCGGCCCTTCGGGTCGGTCTCCGCGAGGGCGATCATGTGGTGGGGCTTCAGCCACCCGTAGGCGCGGTGCTGGTTGCGGATCGCCTGGACGAGCCGGGGGAGCGGGACCCAGCCGTTCGGGTCGAGCGGGATCCCGTAGCGCTCGGGGAAGTGGCGGAGGATCCCCGCGACGATGCGCGCGATGTGGTCGAGCTCCCGGTCGTCCATGAAGAACCGGGCCTCGTCGCCGCATACGGGACAGTTCGTGCCGCGGAAGTAGCCGTGCTGTACGCATTCCTTCAGCATGGGGGGCTCCAGGGTGGAGAGGGAGGAGGGAGGGTGGAGGTGGGGGGGATGTTGAACCGGGGCGGGCCTACGGCTTGCTCTTCTCGGCCTTCTTGTCGAAGTCCGTCATCGCGTCGGAGTAGGAATCGGCCAGTTCCTTCAGGACCCGCTTGAGGGTGGCCTGGGGCTTCTCGCCCTTCGTCCGGAGGTAGAGGGTGGGGCGGTCCAGGAACGGGTGCCCGACGTAGTAGCGGGCCTCGACGACCTTCTCCTCGGCCTGGAGGCTCTCGACCAGGGGGATCAGGATCGTCTCTTCTCCCTTCGGCAGGGCGATGCGAAGGGTGTCGCGCTCGTTCTCGATGACCTGGATCTCCATGGGCGCTCCGGGAGAAGAGCCCAAGATGCCCCGATTGTAAAGGTTTCGGGAAGCGCCACCGACAGGGGCGGGAGCCCCGGGAGGGTCTCTACCCCTCCGTGACCCCGATGGGAGTGCCCCCACCCATGGGTCCGGTCGTGGGGGTCTTGCGGGCGCCCTGCGA
>DAHVCH010000003.1:0-83037 GCA_027314165.1 Thermoplasmata archaeon
ACCTCCTCTGTAGGATGAACCCCAATCAGTCGCGCTCAAGTCAACATCCACTTGACGCATCGGCGACGAGCTGACCGGAACTTGGACAGCAGAGACGATTTCTCGAGGTAATTCGTGTAGCACTAATGGGGCCTGTTTTGTTGCCTCGGTCGTTCGAAGGAGAACCACCTTGATCCCCTCGAGCGCGTCGACCAGTTCTTTCATTGACAGCTTCAGCGCCCTCAGCTCCCACTGCAGGTATCGGAGCAGCAGCAGCCCCATCGTGCACAGGAAGGCGTGCCCGGGCACCGTGGCGTCATGCCGGGGACCCATTCCGCTGGCTGAAGAACCGGTACGTAATCTCAATGGCCCCGATGGGGGTGTGGAACGACGAGGCGATCCCAGGCCACGCCTTTGTCGTGCTGATGGCGCTGGCCCTGCTGATGTACCTGCTGTGGGAAGCGAGGGACCTGCACCTGACGATGAATCAGATGATGGAGGCCTTGGAGGAAGTACGTGGGGCGGTGGTGGTCGAGAAGGGACGGCAGCCCTGGATCTCCCTCGAGCCGCTCGAGGGGCTCGCCGGCACGCGGGCGACCCGCTGGCACTGGAAAGAGCTGCTGACGCCCTGACCACACCTTCACGGGGACCTACGTCCAGGCTATGCGGTCACCGTCAGCGGCCGGGCCTTGCTGTCTGAGTTGGGTCGGAGGAGCGAGACGCGTACGCCCGCCCGCTCGAGCATCGCCTCGAGAGGCTCGTCGAGGCTCGAGGAGAACTTCGCGAGGGAGGGGGGCGGGGGAGCGGCCTTCTTCTTCACCGAGACCCGGGTCGAGGTCGTGGAGGAGGGGAGCGTCGGCGGGAGCGGGGCCTCTTCCCAGGGCGGGCGGCTCCCGACGGGAAGCCCGAACCCGTCCTCCTTGCCGTCGTTGAAGCCGGTGGAGAGAAGGATCACCCAGCGGAACTCGACCCCGAGGCGCGCGGCCATCTGCGTGCTCCTTCGCGCCGTCTCCAAGGCCGCGAAGGTCTCCTGCCGCGCGGGGGAGACCCAGCTCCCGTTCGGAGGCCTCCTACGCTCGGACTCCTCGCGAAGCACTCGATGGGACTCATGGACGTACCCCACCAGCGCCTTCACGAGCGCAGAGTTCGAGTGCGGGACCACCCACGCGACGCGGCCCTCCTCCTCGTTGATGAAGACCGCCCCTTCCAGGACGCCCTGAAGGCCGGGTGGGCCCTGCGACCGGCGCTGGCGGAGCCTCTCGGCGACATCCGTCCACCGCTGAGCGCGGGCGTCGAGCGCCCTCGCGAAGATCCTCACACGAAGCCGCGTCTCCTCGTCCTGGGGAGCGGGAGGGATCGTGGGGGGCGGCGGGGACGGAGCGGGCTCCGCGACCGGGTCCTCCCCGACACCGGGCTTGCGCACGCGCTTCTTTCCCGCCGCGTCGGTGGACGCGGGCGTCGCTTCCGCGCCACCCTCCGCGCCCTCCGGCGTCGGGGCGACGGCCGCCGGCGTCGCGGGAGCCTCGCCCCCGAGCCAGGCCCTCAGGGTCTCCGTGATCATCTCGCAGGGGACCTTCAGGAGGTTCTCCCCTTCCCGCCTCAGCGGCTCGCTCTCGGCCAAGGCCAGACGGTGGGTGTCGAGGTCGGCATCGCCGATCATCCTCAGGAGCAGCCCAACCTCCTGCGACCGCAGTTCCGGCGTCGCCAGCATGGAGGTGACCCAGCTCTCGGAGCGGTGGACATCGGTCGACCGGTCGGCGAGGAGCTGGGCGGTGCCGATGACCATCTGGATGGAGGAGGACGAGAGCGTCGGGGGACGTGCGGCCGCTTCGGGTTCAGGTTCGACGCGGGGGGCGGCTGCCGCAGGCTCGGTGGCCGCCGGGGCCTTGGGCGCGGCCTCCACAACCTCCGTGGGTCGACCGCATTCCAGGGCGGGGATCGAGCTGTACTCCGCGTAGCGGAGGAAGTCCTTGAGCGAGGGAGCGTCGAAGCCCCGGAGGAGGAGGGTCCGTCCTTCGTTCACCATCGAGAGGTGGAACGCGCGGGGATCCCGTCCACGGTGCCGGGCCCAGGCGACGAGCGTCGTGACGAGGTTGTCCGAGCTCGAAGGCCCGTGGAGGACCGGTACGGACCAGGAGCCGGAACCTCCCGCGGGGAGCATGGACCCGCCCATACTCCTCTCACGCTTGAAAGTCTGACGGCCGGCGCTCCGGTGGTGGAGCCGTGGGCTCCGGAAAGCGTAGGTTGAGCGTGTCCAGAACGCTGGACCCAACGTTTATGTTGGCCTCCCCACGTCCGGTGACACATGCCAGAGGAGGGGCCAGTGACCCCCTCTGAGCCCTCGCGTAAGGCGGGCTCCGACACCCCGGAAGAGCCCGGTCCGGACGAAACGGAACCGACGCCCCCCAACTCCTCCGAGGAGTATCCCACCGGGATGGACGAGCTGGAGCGCGAGATCGCCGAGCTCCTTCTCGCACCCGTCTCTCCCGACTTGCCGGGGCTGGGGCCGGAGGCGATCGAGGCGCCCGTTCCCCCGTCGCCGCCGTCACCCCCCTTCTCGCCCTCCCCCGCCCCGAGCCCCATCCGCAACCCGCTCCCGAACCTCTCCCCTGGGCCTTCGTCCCCCGCGCCCTCCACCCTCTCCCAGAACGACGCGGAGCGATTGCTGCGAGCCGAGATCCTCCGCCTCCGTGCGGTGCTCGACGTCATCCGTAGGGGCGTGGCCGAGCATCGGGCCGCGGTGGCCGACGTCCACGGTGAGATCGACCGCATGCACTCGGTCCTGAACGAGATGCGTACGGTGGGAGAGCCTCGAGGGACGCCCACCGAGGGCTCCCGGCCGTCCCCGCTTCCCGCAGGACCGGCCAAGACGATCTCCGCAGCACCGGTCTTCTTCATGGACCCGGAGGGGCGGAGCGTCCAGGCCCAGGCCTTCTTCACCCTCGGCAAGGGGGGGGCGCTGGAGTCGTTCCTGACCCGGGTCCTGAACGAATGGGAGGGTTCCGGCTACCCCATCGAGACGAAGGGCGGGGTGGAAGGGTTCTCGCTCGTCCTGCTCAACGACCCCGAGGGACGCAGCCTACGGCTTCTCCCTTCGGGGATGTACCTGATGCAGCTCGGCCGGCGCGAGATCGCCGAACTCCAGAGGCTTCCGCCCCTGGTCTCCTCGAAGAGCTTGCCGAAGCAAGGCGACCTCATGCGGGGGCTCGGTTCCTTCGAGCGCTGAGCACCAGGTCCGGTTCGACCGGTAGCGGCCCAGCAGTCCTCTCCTCGTTGTTCGCGACCGAGCCGTCCCCTCCGGGTGCGTGCCCAGGCGTTCCCCTCTTTCGGAGGATGTAGAGGAGCTCGATGGCCGCGATCGAGATCAGCGTGGTCGCGATCGCGAAGAGGAAGAGGCCCTCGGGGCCCGCGAGCTGGACCGCGATCCCCCCCGCGAGGGGCCCCAAGCTCCAGAGCGTCGAGTTGATCAGGGCGAAGAAGCCCAGGTACTCCGCCCGCCTCCCCTCCGGCGCCGCCCGTGCGACCCAGGAGAGCATGGCGGGGTTCATCAGCGCAAAACCGAGCTGGTACGTCGCCCGCGCCGGGAGGAGATCGACCCACTGGGTCGCGAGAAGGTAGAGCACCATCGAGACCAGGCTGATCCCCGTGCCCCAGAGCATCCCCGGGACCTCGCCGATCCGGTCGACGACGCGGCCCATCGGGACGGAGAGCACCGCCGTCACTGCGAGCCCCGCGACGGCGATGAGGGCGATGTCGAAGGTGCTCGCGCCCAGGAGATAGGCATACGCCCCGTAGAAGGTGATGACCGCCCCGGCGCCGAGCGCGCGAACGGAGACCGAGAAGGAGAAGATGCCCACCCCCTTGAGCTCGCGCCACGGGCGCCGTATGGGGGCGGACGCGGTCGCACGGTCCGGAACGAAGAGGAGGACGATCGAGATCGTCCCGACCATGATCGCGCCGACCATGTAGAAGAGCACGTCGAACCCGAACCGGTTGACGAGGTAGCCCGCCAGGAGGAATCCCGCCATGGCGCCGGCGGCGCCGCTGGCCTGAAGGAAGCCATACCCCCACCCGCGCTCCTTCTCCCCCGTGAGGTCCGCCACGAAGGCGTTCACCGCCGGGGAGCCCACGGCCAGCACGACCTCGGCCCCGACGAACGCCGCTCCGGCCGCCCAGTACCCCGGCAGGAAGGGCACCGCGAGGAAGAGCGGCAACGAGCCCACCTCCCCCGCGAGCAGGAAGGGCCATCGCCGTCCTATCCGGTCGGACCAGCGGCCCACGACGGGGCCGATGAGGCTCGAGCCCACGTAGGCCGCCGAGAGGATGGCCAGGGCGAGCGGAATGCTCGCATGCTTCTCCGCGCTGAGGAAGAGCACGAAGTAGACCGTGAACAAGCCCCCCCGGTTGCTCGAGAGCAACTGGTAGAGGGCGAGCGCGACGAGCGGACGGCGTTCCACGCGGGAGCGACCGGGGGACGCCATTTGCCACCACCCGGTGGGGCTTCGGGAGGGAGGTCCGAAGACGGACCCAGGGGAGCCCCGGCGAGACCCCGCAAGCTCACGCGAGCTTCGTCGAGATGAGGTCCTTCGAGATCCGGTCGCCGGACCACCCGTAGACCTTGCCGTACACGATCTTCCGCAGGTCCGCCCGCTCCACCTCGGCCTGGAGGAGGAAGCCGAAGATGCCCGCGAGCGAGAGGGGGTACTGCCGCATCCGGACCAGGTTCTTCTCGGCCAGCTGGCGTTTGAGCGCGAGCTCGAACCCCGTGAGGCTCCCGTTCTCGGTGTAGGTGGAAAGGCCGTCCGCGAGGGGGAAGGCGGTCCCGACGCTCCCGACGATCTCCTGCACCGTGGAGAGGTTCGCGAGGTCGGCCAGGGCCTTCGCGGTGTAGGTGCCGCCGTCCAGCAGGAGCGGGGCCACATCGTCCACCTGGATCTTCCGGTCCTTCGCCTTCAGCACGACCATCAGGTTCCGGACGTCGAGCTCGTTCGCCAGGTACTGGCGGACCACCCACTCGTCCCCCTGGAAGAACCGCGCCGCGGAGAGGAGCTGCTCGTAGTACTGCTTCTCGAGGGACTGGATGAGCGGGAAGATGTCCCGCGAGCTGTTGAACGCGTCGAGCTGCTGGAGCAGCACGGTGCCGTAGCCGAACTTCACCAGCTGGTTCGCGACCGCGTCCACGGAGCTCTGCGAAAGGAGGATCCGCAGGTCGTCGAGCGTGAGGAGTCCCGCCGAGAGCCCCGCCGGGGTCTCCCGGTCGGAGACCAGGAACGTGTCCCCTTCGGAGATGAGTCGGCCGTAGGCCTTGGCCGAGAGGATGACCCCGATGTTCTCGATGTCCCACCGTCGGAGGTAGGCGCCGACGACGGGCCGCCCGGCGAAGGGCGACGCGTTGTAGGCGAATCGGTTGAGCTTGACGAACTGCCGGTTGACCGCGACCTCAAGGGCCTCGGCCCCCGTGAGGGCCCCCATCGCCTGGGTGAGCTCCCCGCCGTACCAGGTGCCCTCCAAGAGCTTCGCGACCTCGGGCACATCGCGGGCGGCGAGAAGGGCGGTGTAGAGGTCCTTCTTGAGGAATCCCGGGACCGTGGCCTTGATCCGGCCGAGCGAGGAAGCGTAGGTGTCCATGGACGTCAGGCGCTCGCCGCCGGCCTACCTCAGTGACCGAGGACCTCGCGGACCCGGTCCTCTCGCAGCCGAAGCAGCTCCTCGAAGGTCAAGTTCAACGAACGGCTGCCGTCCTTCTTCTCGACGATGAGCCCGCCCATGCCCTTGAGGGGCCGACCGTCGTCGACCAGGGTCCTGGACCTGGCCGGGAGCAGCGGGACGTCCTCAGGGCGGACCAGGAGCCGTACGTCGTTCCCGAGCGAGCTGGTCCCTGCCGAGACCATTCCCGACAGCAGGCCGGGGTACTCCGGGCCCTTCGCGTAGGCCACGAGTCGGGCGCGGACCTCTTCCAGGGCGCTCGCCGTCCGCTTCTCGCGGGCCTCGAAGAGGACCTTCTTCGCCTGGAGCTTCGCGGAAGCGACCAGCCGGGCGCGCTCGCGCGTCGCCTCGACCTGGGCCCGCTTCTCGCTCTCGCCCCGGATCCGGACGGACTCCTGGCGTGTCGCCTCCTCGATCGCACGGCGCTCGGCCTCGAGCTTCGCCTCGAGGTCCCGGACCTCCTTCGCGGAGCGGGTCTCGATCTCCTTCACGAGAGCCTCGAGCGTCATGCCGTCCGCCTCCGTCTCCTCCGATCGCGGGATCGGCTCAGAGGATCTGCAGGAGCAGGAGGATACCCAGCACGAACCCCAGGATCCAGAGCGTCTCGGGAATGACGAAGAAGACCAGGACCTGCCCGAACTTCTCCGGCCGCTCCGCGATGATGCCCATCCCCGAGGCGCCGATACCGGACTGGGCCATGCCCGTTCCGATGAGACCGCCCGCGATGGCGATGGAGGCGGCGAGCGCGAGGACGCCCTTGTCGGTGACGCCGGAGGAGCTGGAGGTGGAGTTGGTCGCGTAGGTCTGGAGGTGACCGGAGGCCACGCCCGGCGCCAGCGACGGGGAGGCCGAGGCGAGGACCCCCATGGCCACCGCCGCGACGGCGGCCGCGATCAGCACGGTGAGCCCGACTGCGACGGCCAGGTGACCCCAGGTCAGGGCCACGCGTCGGGGGGCGTGGGTTTCGGTCGCGGGGGAACGGTTCGCGCGGTCGAGGAGGGCCACCATTGCGAGTTGCCTCGAGCCGCGCGTACGACTAGGCGTATAAAAGCTCGGAGGGACCCGCCCTCGCTCCCTCCGGCGCCCGGAAGGGACTTCCGGGGGGCCGTCGGCGCCCGACGGGCGGCCTTTTCACTCCGGTCGTCCAGCTCCGGCGAGGGCGGTGGCCTGCCAATCCTGCGCCAGGAAACCCTCGAGCCGGCGCTTCACCCCGGGCCACTCATCGTCCGTGATGCTGTAGTACACCGAGTCCCGCACGTGCCCATCGGGGAGCACGAACTGCTTGCGGAGCACGCCCTCACGCTTGGCGCCCAGCCGTTCGATCGCCCGCTGGCTGCGCACGTTCCGGACGTCCGTCTTGAGTTGGACCCGCAGGCATCCCTCCGTCTCGAAGGCGTGGCGGAGAAGGAGGTACTTCGACTCGGTGTTCACTGGGGTCCGCCAGAGCCGTGCGTCGAGCCAGGTCCCCCCGATCTCCACGCCCCGGTCCTTCCGGCGGATCTCCAGGAACCGGGTCATGCCCGCGACCTGGCCATGGGGCCGGTAGAAGATGGTGAACGGCAGGTCGGTGCCCTCCGACTGCAGCTGGAGGATGTCCTGGACGAGGTCCCGCATGGCGGAGGGGGTGTCGCGTTGGCCCGTCCGCATGAACGTCCAGATGTCCGGCGAGCCGCCCGCCTGGAGGAGTCCAGGCAGGTGCTCCATCGAGAGCGGGACGAGCGCCACCCAGTGCCCCTGGAGCGTCACGGGCGGGCGGAAGTTCATCGGCGCTGACGCGACTGGAGACGTGTTCGCGGCCATCTACCCCTTCCTCGCGGAACTTCTACGCGCGGTCGGCGGCGCCCGCGCCCGGGCTCGGGTCAGCGTCCGAGGGCTCGATCGACGGGCCCCGGGTGGACCTGGGAGGCCGGGCCGGGGGCTTCCTCGCCCCGCAAGCCCGCCAAAGAGGTCGCTCGGTCGGACGTCGGCGGCACCCAGGAGCGCGGTGAGATGGTAGAGCAGGTCCGCCCTGTCCGGGCCCCCCGGAGGCCGGGCGGGACCGCAGGACCTACCCACGACGCCTCCGCGACCGTGGTCCCGGGTGGGTGCCGGACGAGGGGGTGGGAGCGGAAGGCGGGGAGGGCGCCGTCGCCGGGTTCGGTTCCCAGGGGCGGGTGCGCGCGCGCATGGCCTCTGCGTTCGCCCTCATTCCCTCGGCCTCCGCGATCACCGATCCCACGGGAGCGAGGGAGAGGGCATCGGCGTGGGTCAGCCGTTGGGAGGAGGTCCATCTTCCGAACTCAAAGGTGGTGAGGCCGCTCGCGAAGTGCGCGGCCCCTTCCACGGGAAGCACGTGGTTCGTCCCGGTGACGTAGTCCCCGAAGGCGACCGAGCTCCACGGTCCCAGGAAGAGCGCTCCGCACGGCGGAGGGTCGCGTTCCCAGCTTGCGAGGTCCTCGAGACAGACGAAGAGAATCTCCGGAGCCACCGCTTCCGCAAAGCGCCGGGCCTCCGCGAGGTCCTTGGCCACCCAGACCTCGACCTGGGCCTCGGT
Organism: Thermoplasmata archaeon; assembly: GCA_027314165.1. Classification (GTDB taxonomy): domain Archaea; phylum Thermoplasmatota; class Thermoplasmata; order Lutacidiplasmatales; family UBA184; genus JAKAAX01. The sequence continues at coordinate 8,219 of DAHVCH010000003.1, forward strand.
CTCGGGCGAAGGGAGCTCCCGTTCGAGCCGACGCGCGAAGGTCTCGGCGAGCCCTCCGCCGAGCACCACCACGCGGGCACGGGAGTCGGCCCCGTGCTCCACCTGCGCGAGGGTCTCCCGTACGAGGAGGTCGAAGGGGGCCGAGCGGTCGAAGAGGAGGAGCGACTCGGACGGCCCCGCGAGGGTGTCGATGCCCACCTCCCCCATGACGATCCGCTTCGCGCTCGTGAAGTACCGGTTGCCCGGCCCGACGAGCTTGTCGACCTTGGGCACGCTCACCGTGCCGTAGGCGAAGGCTCCCGCGGCCACCGCACCACCGAGCAGGAAGATCCGGTCCACTCCCGCGAGCCGGGCGGCGGTCGCGATCGCCGGGGAGAGCCCGTCCGTCTCCCCCTTCTGGGGCGGGGTGGCGAGGAAGATCTCCGGGACCCCGGCGACCTTCGCCGGCACCGCCGTCATGAGCACGGTGGACGGGCTCGGGAACTTCCCTCCCGGAACGTAGGCCCCGACGCGCCGGACGGGGCGGAAGCGCAATCCGAGGACCGAACCCCCGGGGAGCCGTCGCTCGATCACCGGGGGATGCTGGGCGGTGTGGAAGGCGCGGATGCGCTCGGCGGCGGTGGAAAGGGCCTGGCGGACGGGGGTCGAGGTCCGCGCGTCGGCCCGCTCCCAGGCCTCCCGGCTGACCCGGAGCGCCCCACCCCACCCGTCGAGCTCCTGCTCGAGGCGCCGGAGCGCGCCATCGCCCTCCCGACGTATCGACTCCAGCACGGGGCGGACCCGGCCCGCCGTCGACTCCAAGGTCGCGTGGTACGCCCGGCGCTCCTCCTCCATCGAGGCCAGGGCGGCCGGCCCAAGGGGACGGACCGCGATCACAGGACCCTCCGCACGAGAGCAGAGGTCGGGACCACGGTCCGGATCATCGAGCAGCCTCCCACGTGAACGAGAGGGTCCCCAGGACCGGGGGGACATAGAGACGGCCGGACCCCGGACGGGGAGCAGGGAACAGGGAACAGGGAACAGCGAGCGCGTCGGGTCGAGGTCCCCGAAGACGGCCCGGGGGAGCCACCCGCCGCAGGCCAACGCCCTGACCCCACCGCTGCGGCGGTCCTCCCTTCCGGTATTCCCGCGCGCGGCGGCGGACATGTGCGTATAAGTACGCCGTACCCGCTCCGTCCCCCTGTGACCCCGAAGCGGGCCGCCAGGACCGTGCCCGCTCCCGGGCGCGCCTGGCTTCGCCCGGCCTTCCGCCCATCCTCCGTGCCTCAGGGTCGGGCGCTCTACCGGGGCCGGGCCGCGCACCCCGCGCCCCACCGCGACCCCCGGGCGCATCGCGCCCCTCGCGCCAAGGTCCCTCCGCCCGCGGTGGGCCTCCGCGTCGCGCGGGCGCGAGTTCGCGACACGCCCTGGGAGGCCACGCACTGGATCGAGCTCGCGGACATCCTCTACCGTCGAGGGGAGTTCGACCTCGCGGCGAAGGCCTATCGACGCGTCCAGGAGCTCGTTTCGGGAGGATCCGCCCACCCTCGGGGCTCCTCGGGAGCTCCCCACCCCGCGCCGGGGGTGGACCCACCGGAGCCCAGGTCCTCGCCCGCCCCCGAGGGAGGGCCGACCCCCGAGGTCGTCGCAACCCCGAAGGTCCCGATCATCACCAGCGCCACCGGGCAGACGCGGGCCGTCCGGTTGCCCGGCACGAACATCCTCGTCGCAGTGACCGGCCTCACCCCGTCCGCCTCGTCTCTGCCTCCCCCGAGGCATCTCCGAACGCCGGAGGAGGCCTCGGACCGCCCCCGCGGCTCCGTCGCCTCTCCAACGACCCCCACCGTGTCCGACCCAGCTCCCACCCCTTCCCCGTCCCGCCGCCGCTACGAGCCGGGGTCCCCTCCCGACGCGCGGGTCCGCACCGGGCTGGAACAGGACATGCTGCGCTTCCTGCAGATCTTCGACCGGCCCGCCCCCTCCGAGGATGGCAAGAAGCGTACCGCGAAGGAGGGCTCGAGAGAAGCGGGAGAGGCGACCGAGGGCGCGGAGCCGCCCACCTCGAAGTAGGTGGGAAGGCCCCCCGGCGAGAGGTCCTGCCGAGCGGGTCCGTCGGCCTTATGGCTCGGACCTGATGCGAGGGCCAGCCCCATGACCAAGTCCCACGACACGCCTCCCCGCGCGCCCGCCCCTCGCCGAAGCGGCTCCACGGGTCCCGGGGCGGCGACCTCCGCCTACGTCCGAGAGGTCGAGAAGGACCGGGAGCTGAAGGACCGGTTCATGGCCACGCAGCCGGAGAGTCCCTTCTCGGAGACGAACCTCCCGTTCCACGGACTGAAGTACTTCCCGGTCGACCCGAAGTGGAGGCTCGAGGCGCGCTTCCAGGAGGCCAAGGGCTCGCCCGAGGTCTTCCTCCGCACCAGCGAGGACGGCCACGCCTCGATGCGGAAGCTCGGGAAGCTGTCCATCCAGCATGCCGGGAAGAAGTACGACCTCTCGCTGTTCCACGCGGGGCCCCAGGCAGGGAACATCGCGTTCCTGCCCTTCCGGGACATGACGAGCGGGAAGGAGAGCTTCGGACCGGGACGCTACCTGAACCTCGAGCTCAAGGAAGGCCACGAGTACATCCTGGACTTCAACCAGGCGTTCAACCCCTACTGCGCCTACGTGAGCGGGTACGAGTGCCCGTTCCCCCCGGTCGACAACGACCTGCACCTGCCCGTGCGGGCGGGCGAGAAGGCGTACGACCCCACGAACAACCCTGCCTCTCCCGAGGAGGCCATCCGGCAGCTCACGCTCCGCTTCCGGGAACGGATCACGGCCCGTAAGGCCGAGTCGAAGGCGCACGGCCGTTCGGCCGAGAAGGAGGACGCGTGAGCGCTCCCGCCCCCCTTCCCTCCGACCGTTCGATCGTCGTCACCGGTGGCGCGAGCGGGATCGGCCTCGCGGTCACGAGCCTCCTTCTCTCCGAAGGGGTCCCCGTGGCCGTCCTCGACCGTGACGCTTCCGCGCTCGCCCGTCTGCGCGACGGGCACCCCGGAGCGCGCCTCCTGACCCAGGAGGTCAGCGTCACCGACGCGGCCGCCGTCGACCGTGCGGTCGAGCGGGCCGCCAAGGAGCTCGCCCCCCTCTGGGGGGTCGTGACCTGCGCCGGCATCGTCCGGGACCGGACCATCCTGAAGATGACCGAGGAGGACTGGCGCGCCGTGCTCGACGTGAACCTCTCGGGGACCTTCTTCGCCCTCCGCGCCGGCGCGCTCCGCATGAAGGAGCTCGGGGGAGGGCGCATGGTCGCGATCGCCTCCATCGTCGGGCTGAGGGGAGGGTTCGGGCAGGCGAACTACGCCGCGAGCAAGGCGGGGGTGGTGGCCGTCGTCGAGACCGCCGCGCGCGAGCTCGGCAAGCACGGGATCACGGTGAACGCCATCGCTCCGGGGTTCGTCCGAACCCCGATGACGGCGAAGTACGGCGAGACGCTCGAGGAGGCGTGCAAGGCGGAGAGCCCCCTGGGCACGGTCTGCGAGCCCGAGGACATCGCGCGGTCCGTCCGCTACCTCCTCTCCCCCGAAGCCGGGCACATCACCGGCGTGGTCCTCCGCGTCGACGGCGGACAGGCGATCGGGGCCTGAGGTTCCCCCTCGAGTCCCCGACGGGACCCGGTGGGGGAGGCCGCCCGTCGGAGGTGTAATATCCCCGGCGCTCGTCCGTCGCTCGGAGGCAGGGAAACGTGCAGCTCGAGACGGTCAAAGGCGTCGTTCCCGCGGTCCTCGCGACGCTCGCACCGAAGGAGGCCATCTATTGCGAGCACGGGATCATGCTCTACAAGGACCCCACGGTAGGGGTGGGTCGCAAGACCATCGCCTCCTCCGGGGTCTTCGGGTCGCTCAAGCGGACCACGGTCGGGGGCATCCCGTACTTCATGGCCGAGTTCAGCGGGCCTGGCAGCGTCGCCTTCTCCCGCGACGGCGTGGGGGAGATCCGGGAGATCGAGCTCGCGCCCAACGAGGTCCTGGACGTGGCGGAGGGCTCGCTGCTCTGCGCGGACAACCGCGTGCCCTACGACATGTTCTACGTCGCCGGCACGCACCGCCCCGGCCGCATGATGGGGTTCTGGATGGACCGGCTGACGGGCCCCGGGTGGATCGCGCTCCACGGGTACGGGAACATCATCTCCATGACGCTCGCGCCCGGAGAGAAGATGACCTGCGACTACGGGAGCCTGCTCTGGAAGAGCGGGAGCGTCCAGGCCCGGTCATTGAACCTCCCCTTCGGGAGCGGGCTGCTCGGCAAGCTCGAGGCCTACGAGGTGCTCGAGCTCTTCGGTCCGGGCAAGGTCGCACTTCAGAGCGTCGACGCGAAGAAGCCCCACACCTGAGCGGAGGAGGAACGGAAGGATGCCGGTACCGGAAGAGTTCGTGAAGAAGCGCTCCGAAGTGACGATCAGCCGCGCGACGCTCAAGGAGATCAACTGCAAGAGCTGCGGCGCGAAGATCAACCCCCAGCAGATCCGGGGCGGGTTCGCCCGCTGCGAATACTGCGGGGCCACCTACAACCTGGACGTCCAGGGGGGCCCGTAGGGGGATCCGATGAAGGCCGATACCGTCGGGACGGTCACGCCCGCCGTCCTGGTCCAGCTCTCCCCCGGGGAGAAGATCCTGGCCGCTCACGAGATCATGCTGCACATGGACGGCGCGGTCCAGGTCCACCGCAAGACCCTGAAGCACCTGGGCGTCAGCACCGCGCACCTCATGGCGCTGAGGGCCCGGGGCGACAGCGACGAGAACTACTTCTTTGCCGAGTTCGAGGGCCCCGGCAACGTCACGTTCTCTCGGGACAAGGCGGGGGAGGTGCGGATCCTCCACCTGGCCCCCGGCCAGGGGATCCGGCTCCGCTCCGGACACCTCATCTGCTTCGACGAGACCGTGCGCTACAATCCCATCGTCCTCGCTCAGTGGGTGGTCCAGAACGGGAACGACCAGGAGACCGAGTACCTCTTCGCCGACGAGCTCATCGGGCCGGGCACGATCGTCTTCCAGGCCTTCGGCAACATCCTCTCCTTCAACCTCCAGCCGGGAGAGGCCATGCGGACCTCCGTGGAAGCCTACCTGTCGAGCGCTCCCACCGCCACGGTGAACGTGTCCTGGTTCGCCCCGATGATGGGGGGGATGAACGTGAACGCCCAGCCGGTCCTGCATCTGATCGGGCCGGGACCCGTCATGGTCCACAGCGGGGTGTAGGAAGATGCAGATCAACGTCCAGGGGGAGCTCATCCCGGTGACGCTCGTCCAGCTGAACCCTGGCGAGGAGATCTTCTGCGAGGGGGGGCTCATGGTCTACTCCGACCCGTCGATCCAGACGAGCATCCGCCCGCTCACGCAGGGAGGGCTCGGCCGGACGATCCGCCGGAGCATGGTTGGCGGCATCCCGTTCTGGATGCACGTCTTCCACGGCCCGGGCTACGTCGCGTTCAGCCGGTTCGGTCCGGGGGAGGTCCGGACGCTCCAGCTCGCCCCGGGACAGACCGTGGACATCGCGGAGCACTCCCTCATCCTGGCGACCAACAGCGTCCAGTACGACACCTTCTACGTCGCCGGCACGGGCCGGATCGGACGCATGGTCGGGTTCTGGATGGACCGACTGACGGGTCCGGGGACCATCGTCTACCATGGGCACGGGAACATCCTGGGATTCGACCTGAAGCCGGGGGAGGCGATGCAGATCGACCACGGCGGCCTTCTCCGGAAGGACGCGACGGTCCAGCTCCAGGCCTTCAACCAGCCTCTGGGCCAGGGTCTCCTCGGGCACGCCATGAGCTTCGAGGCCCTCAACGTCGTGGGGCCCGGACGGCTCGAGCTCCAGACGGTGGACCCGACCCACGCCGCCGCCGAGAGCGGCGGCAAGGGCTAGTCCCCCGCTCGCTTCGGACGGGTGTCCGCCGCCGGGACGGTCCGGCGCTCCGGGTCGGAGGCCCACCCCAGAAGCGGGAGGATCGCCCCCCGAAGCTGGAGGCCGGCCTCGGTGAGCCGATACGGGGTGTAGGCCGAGGGTCGGGGCCCGGTCGCGGGAGAGCGCTCGAGCAGCCCGAACGCCGCCAGCTCCCGGAGACGGCGCGCGAGCACCTTGCTGCCGATGCCCTGGATCGCGTCCTCGAGCTCGTTGAACCGGCTGGCGGGGCGGTTCCCGAGGACCCCGATGAGCGGCAACGTCCACTGCTTGCCGAGCAGGGCCAGGACGCCGCTCGCCGGGTCCACGCAGAGCGCCCGCCCGTCCACGTAGAACATGCAGGAATCCTCTCGCCGGAAGCTTCGGCGACGTGCCTCACGGTCCGCCATGGCTCCCCCTTCCGCCCATCCTCTGGCCCGGCTCCGCTGCACGCCCTCCGGGACAAGATGGTTCGGGGGGGTCACCGACCGTCCGGCCCCCGCGGGGCGAGAGCTTTCCCATTGGAAACCTTATTCCGTGCGGAACGGTCGGCCCAACCGGTGCGGTCATGAGATACCAAGCGGTCGCGGCACAGTTGGAGCAGGACCTGGAGCTCGACACCCCCCCGGTCCACATCAGTTACCTCGAAACGCCCCCCGCGGGGGTCCCTGAGCATCCCGGGGGGGCCCCCTCGGCCTGCACGTTCTGGGCGGAAGGGCGCACCGAGTCGTTCTACGCGCCGCTCGCCAAGCACGAAGCCTGCGAGATCGGGGCGTACGTGATGGGAATCCCCCCCGAGGGAAAGGTCGGGGAACGCCTCCAGGAGACGCTCGGCATGTTCGAGAGGATCGAGTACGTCGGGAAGGGGGAGGCGGCGGTCATCCCGCACAACCCGACGGGGCCGAAGTTCGTCCAGTACGGACCCCTGGCCGAGGCGTCGAGCCCTCCCACGGTCGCGCTCATCTTCACGAACCCCGCGAACGCCATGGTCGCGCTGGAAGCCGCGAGCCGGGGGAAGGCCCACCCGTTCGATGTCCCCGTGACGGGCCGCCCGGCGTGCTCCGTCGTACCCGTCGTCCTGAGCGGGAAGGCCCCGGTCGCCATGACCCTGGGATGTGCCGGGTTCCGGCAGTACACCGAGGTCGGCAAGGACAAGGTCATGATCGCGGTCCGGGGCGACCACCTGGAGAAGTTCGCTTCCGACGTGCACAAGATCCGCGAGGCCAACGGGATGGTCGACGGGGAGATGGCCCGGCGGAAGGCGGCCTGGTCCGCAGGGTCCTCGTAGGGATCGGGTAGCGAGACGGCCTCGCGCCCGCTCCCCCCTCCGGGGAGAGGGCCCACCCCCTCGTGATTATCTACGCGGACCTCTCCGACGGGACGTGCAGATCACCTTCCTGGGGACCGCGGGGTCGTGGCCCACCCGGGAGCGGAACGCGAGCGCCATCGCGCTCGACATGGAGCAGGAGCTGGTGCTCCTGGACTGCGGGGAAGGGACGCAGCGGCAGTTCTTCCAGAGCCCGGTGTCGTTCATGCGGGTCCGGCGGATCTTCATCTCCCACTTCCACGGCGACCACTTCCTGGGGCTCCCGGGGCTCATCCAGAGCATGTGCCTCAACAACCGGACCGAACCCCTCGACATCTACGGGCCGAGGGAGACGAGGAGGTTCGTCGACATGATCCTCAACCTGGGCCACTTCACGCTCAAGTTCCCGGTCCATGCCCACGAGCTGGCGCCGGGGGACGAGGTCGACCTCACGAGCTACACGGTCCGGACCGCCCGGGCGAAGCACAGCGTCCCCACCCTCGCCGTCCGCGTCGAGGAGAAGATGAAGCGCGGAAGGTTCGACGGGGAGAAGGCCCGGGGGATGGGACTGCGCGGAAGGGATTTCGCGAAGCTCGAGGCGGGGGAGAGCGTGACCGTCGCGAGCGGCGCCGTCATCTCGCCCCAGATGGTCATGGGCCCGCCCCGGGCCGGCCGGAGCGTCGTGTACTCGGGGGACAGCGCTCCAGAGGGGGAGATCGTCCGCCTGGCCAAGGGCGCGGACATCCTCGTCCACGAGGCGACCGCCGGCCACGAGCTGGAGGGGGACATGAACGAATGGGGACATTCCTCGGCGCGACAGGCCGCCGCCGCCGCCACCGAGGCGCAGGTCGGCATGCTCTACCTCACGCACTTCTCCTCCCGGTACCCCGACCCCACGCCGCTGGAGGACGAGGCCAAGGGCGTCTTCGCCGCCTCCAAGGCCGCCCGGGACCTCCTGAGCGAGCTCGTCCGGCAGCGCTGAGGAGCGGGGCATGGCCGGCGGGAGCGGAGGGCCGCCCCTGCGGGCGGACCTTCTCCTCACCGGGTTCTCCGAGGTGGCGACGCTCTCCGGGCCACCGGGACCCCGGCGGGCGGAGGCCCTGGGGGAGCTCTCGATCGTCGAGGATGCGGCCATCGCCTGCGATCACGGCACGGTGGTCTGGGTGGGGCCGGAGCGCCGGCTCCACCGAGAGGTCCGGCCGCGTTCGGGCGCACGCCGGCGCTCCTTCCCCGGCGGGGTCGCGCTCCCGGGGTTCGTCGACGCCCACACCCACGTCCTTTTCGCGGGCAGCCGAGAGAGCGAGATCGGCCGCAAGGTCCGGGGGGAGAGCTACCTCTCGATCGCCGCCTCGGGGGGAGGCCTCTACCGGACCGTTCGGGAGACCCGGGCCGCCTCCCCGCAGCTCCTCTTCCGCGAGGCGAGGGCGCGGTTGACCCGGATGCTCTCCTGGGGGACCACCTCGGCGGAGGTGAAGAGCGGCTACTGCCTCGACCTCGAAGGGGAGCTCAAGCTCCTGCGGCTTCTCCCTCGCCTGGCCCGCGCCACCGGCATGACCCTCGTGCCCACCTTCCTCGGGGGACACGCCTACCCCCCGGGGGCCGAGGGGGACCACGAGGGCTACCTCCGCGAGCTCATCGACCGAATGATCCCCAGGGTCGCCGAGGAGCGGCTCGCCCGCTTCTGCGACGTCTTCTGCGAGAAGGGGTTCTTCTCGGCCGAGGAGAGCGAACGGGTGCTCCGGGCGGGCCTCGCGCACGGGATGGGCGCGAAGATCCACGCCGACGAGTTCTCCGTGACCGGAGGGTCGGGGGTGGCCGCACGCTTGCCTGCGGTATCGGCGGACCACCTCCTCGAGACCCCGTCCTCCGACCGGGACGCGCTCGCCCGTGCGGGGGTCATCGCCGTGCTCCTCCCGGTCACCCCGATGGCCTCCCTCGCGAGCTCCCGGTCGCTCGGAAGGGAGATGGCGGACCAGGGGGTGGCGGTGGCCCTCGGCAGCGACCTGTCGCCGAACTCCTGGGTCGAGTCGATGCCGATGGTCCTCGGCCACGCGGTCCATGGGGGAAGGCTCACCCCCTCCGAGGCGATCGTCGCCTCCACGGTGAACGCGGCCTACGCCTCGGGCCTGGGAGGGGTGGCCGGGGAGATCGTTCCTGGGCGCAGGGCCGACCTGGTCATTTTCGACCTGCCGGGGGCCGAACATCTGGCCTACCGTTGGGGTACCTATCCACCGAAGGCGGTCTTTCTCGCCGGACGCGAGGTTCTCCCGTAGTTCCGCGCTCGTTCCTCTGAAGATCGCGGGGCTGGGCGACCTTCTTCGAGGGGAGGAGGGCGCGGTACGGCCCTCAAGCGCCACGTTTTCCCCCGAAGAACGTCCAGTTCTCCCTCGAGGGCTCGAGAGAGATATTGATATACCCGCACTTTCCTCCCTCGACCGGGGGCAACCTCAATGGCAGAACGAATCGGCAAGGAGCAGATCAAGCGAGAGAAGGGCTACCTGTACTACCTCGGAAAGGATGGATACATCTGGAAGACCCCGACCAAGCTCAACAAGTCCGGGCGCAAGGCCAAGGTCGGATCCGAGAAGATCCAGCGCGAGGACGGCTACATGTACTTCCTCGACAAGAAGGGGTACGTGGCTCGCGCGAAGATGAAGAACGCCTGAAGGCGCTCGAAACTTTTCGTCCCCCGGGGGATCTTTCCCCCGGGGGACCCCGTTCTCTTTAGATCCTTCTCCTCGCGGACGCGCTCGAGGAGCTACGGACGCTGGCGAGGGCCGGCCTCTACCGGTCCTGAACGTCAGGAACGACGTCGGAGGTCACCGAGGTGACGTCCTCGGACTTGGCCGCCGCGACGCTCGGAGCGTCCACCGATGGCGCCGCGGCGGGAGGAGCGCTCTTCCGTCTCCTCGCTCGGAGCTCGCCGGCGAACCCGGCGGTGAGAAGGCCCAGGCCCGCGACGGCGAACGCGGTCCCTAAGATGCCGGGCCAGGGGTCGGGGGTCTCCCAGCAGAGCGCGGGATCGTCGGGAGCGCATTGACGGCTGTTGAAGGTCCCCACCTGCTGAGCGATGAGCAGGGCGGCGCCTATCGCCAGAAGGAGGAGCGAAAGAAGAAGAGGTCGGCGCGGCGGGAGAGGGACCGTCACCGTTCGAGAAGAGGACGGCCGGAGCCCATGAACCCTCGGAGGGAACTCGAGGCGGTCCCGTCGGTGCGCCCGTTCCTCCGGAAAGCGTCCGACGTGCTGCTCACGACGCCCTCCGGCCCAGAGTTTAAGACCCGGCACTAGGGTTGTGACCTCAACTTGGCGTGAAGGGACCCGGGACCGGGAGCCCTCGGGGCCGGCTCTCGTTCGCGGCGCATCCAGCGTCGCGGCCGCGCGCGGTACGGGCCGTGGTCACGCGAATCGTACGACCCCTTTATTTGTCACCCGCCTTGCTGGGGTCCTATCTCACCAAGTTTGGGTCCGTCCCACCGAGAATCTGGAGGTAAAATCATGGCCACCACCCGCCGACGCGCCGCTCTTCCCCACGTTGCTGAACAGTCACAGCCCCGATCCGCACGGGAGACCATCACGCTCGATCGCCTCGTCCCCAAGGGCAGGACCGGGTTCGATGGCGTGGAGTGGCGGACCCACGACGCGCTCATCAAGAGCCCCTCGGGAGAGGTCATCTTCGAGCTCAAGGGGATCAAGGCCCCGAAGAGCTGGGGCGAGACCGCGATCAACATCGCGGCGTCGAAATATTTCCGTCTCATCCAGGGGAAGCGCGAGAGCTCCATCGAGGGGATGGTCAAGCGCGTCGGCCACTGGATCGCGCAGGCGGGCCTCCGCCTGGGCTACTTCGACTCTCCCGAGGAGGCGACGGTCCTCGAGGACAACCTCGACTGGCTCATCGTCCGCCAGATGGCCTCCCACAACTCGCCGGTCTGGTTCAACGTCGGCGTTCGTGAGCCACCGCAGTGCTCGGCCTGCTTCATCCAGTCCGTCTCGGACTCCATGGACTCGATCATGACGCTCGCCCGGAGCGAGGCGCTCCTGTTCAAGGGAGGCAGCGGCACCGGCTCGAACCTTTCGAACCTCCGCTCCTCGAAGGAGCGGCTGTCCGGTGGGGGCCTCGCGAGCGGCCCGGTCACCTTCATGCGGGCCTTCGACGCCTTCGCGGGGGTCATCAAGAGCGGCGGGACGACACGCCGCGCGGCGAAGATGGTCATCCTGAACGTCGACCATCCCGACGTGACCGAGTTCATCGAGTGCAAGGTCAAGGAGGAGGAGAAGGCGGCGGCCCTCATCCGCGAGGGATACAGCGCCAACTTCGACGGCACGGACCCGGACAGCGCCTACGCCTCGATCTCCTACCAGAACGCGAACCACTCGGTGCGCATCTCCGACACGTTCATGCGCGCCGTGGAGAAGGAAGGGATGTGGGCGACCCACTGGGTCACCGACCCGGCCCAGGTCGCGCAGACCTACAAGGCTCCCGAGCTCTTCCGGAAGATGGCCCGCGCCGCCTGGCGCTGCGGGGACCCTGGCGTCCAGTTCGACGACATCATCAACGACTGGCACACCTGCCCGCACACGGCGAGGATCAACGCCTCCAACCCGTGCTCGGAGTACATGTTCCTGGACGACTCCGCGTGCAACCTGGCCTCGATCAACCTGATGAAGTTCCTGAAGGAGGACGGGGACTTCGACACGGAGCTGTTCATCCAGGCGGTCCGGTCGTTCATCTTCTCGATGGAGATCGTGGTCGATGCCTCCTCCTATCCGACGGAGGCCATTGGGCGCAACTCGCGCGACTTCCGCCCGCTCGGGCTGGGCTACGCGAACTTGGGCTCGCTCCTCATGCGCTGGGGCCTCCCCTACGACTCGGACGAGGCTCGGGCGGTCGCCGGGGCGATCAGCGCCATCCTCTCGGCGGAAGCCTACCGGATGAGCGCGGAGATCGCGAAGCGGGTCGGACCCTTCGCGGGCTTCGAGAAGAACCGCGCCCCGATGCTGCGCGTCATGAACAAGCACCGCGATGCGGCCCACAAGCTCCCGAAGAGCGAGGGACGGACCAGCAAGCTCGTCAGCCAGGCCCAACGCTCCTGGGACGCGTGCGTCCACGAAGGCGAGCTCTACGGCTACCGCAACGCCCAGGTCTCGGTCATCGCCCCCACGGGGACGATCGGGCTGCTCATGGGATGCGACACGCTTGGCCTCGAGCCCGAGCTCGCGCTCGTGAAGCTCAAGAACCTCGTGGGCGGCGGCACCCTGAAGATGGTCAACACCACGGCCCAGCTCGCTCTCAAGGAGCTCGGCTACACTCCCGAGCAGGTCACCAAGATCGTGGACTACGTCGGTGAGGCGGGCACCATCGAGGGATGCCCCGAGCTCCTCCCGGAGCACCTCCCGGTCTTCGACACGGCGCTCCCCTCGGCCGGCGGGACGAGGACCATCTCCCCGATGGGCCACCTGAGGATGCTCACGGCGGTCCAGCCGTTCCTGTCGGGAAGCGCGTCCAAGACGATCAACCTCCCGAACCAGGCCACCGTCGAGGACATCGAGCGGATCTACCTCGAGGCCTGGCGCCTTGGCGCCAAGTGCGTCTCGGTCTACCGCGACGGCTGCAAGGCGAGCCAGCCCTACGAGACCGGGAAGTCGAAGGAGGCCGCCGTCGCCCTCGGCCGCCCGATGCCCCGGCAGAAGCTGCCGGACGTCCGCGAGGCCATCACCCACCACTTCTCCGTCGGCGGCCATGACGGCTACGTGACCGTCGGCCTCTACGAGGACGGCCGGCCCGGCGAGGTCTTCTTCCGGGTCACGAAGGAAGGGAGCACGGTCAACGGGCTCATGGATTCCCTCGGGATCTCGATGAGCATGGCCCTCCAGCATGGAGTTCCGCTCAAGGACCTGGTCCGCAAGCTCGCGCACATGCGCTTCGAGCCGTCGGGGATGACGAACAACCCCCAGATCCGGTTCGCGAAGAGCATCCCGGACTACATCGCCCGCTGGATGGCCGTGCGGTTCCTGACGATCGAGGAGCGGCGGGCGATCGGGCTCGACGCCCACGAGGAGCCGCCGCCCACCCCCACCGTGCTGGCGCCGCCCCCCAAGACCGAGTTCAAGGGGAAGACCCTGGACGCGTTCACCCCCACCATCGAGCTGGTGGACCGGACCGAGGACTCCCCTTCGTGCTACATGTGCGGGGGGATCATGGTCCGATCGGGGACCTGCTACGCCTGCACGCAGTGCGGAGCGACGAGCGGCTGCTCGTAGTCCGAACGACGGAGAGCGAAGGGGGGCCTACGGCCCCCCGGGGCCCGTCCCGAGGGTTCCGGGCGGTACGCTCGGAGCGGACGCCGGCAGGTTCACGACCGGGGGAGTGAGCGGGATCCCCATCTTGACGTCGAACCCGAGGTGGACCCCGAGGTCGATGTCCAGGGACCAGGAGCAGCGGAAGAGCTGACCCATCCCCGGATTGACCATCCCCACCAGGTCCGGGACCATCAGGTCCATCCGGCCCTCGTAGAGCGGGCCGTTCCCCTCGAGGGCCAGGGGGAAGGTCCCGAAGACCGTCCGGTTGGCACGGGAGTAGCTCCGGATCGTGTAGTCGATGGTCCTGACGAGGGTCGCCGTGAACCCCTTGAGCGCCTTTCCGCCCGGGTTCTGCACCGCGTACACCATGGAGAACGGCTTGCCCGGGGCGATCCAGGGTTGGTTGGTGTCCGCGGGGGATACCCGGACCTGGGGATGGTCCGGCGAGCTCGCGCTCATCGCGTCGGACAATCCTCCGAGGACGCGAACAGGAGGGAGCACCTGGACGCGGTGGCTCAGGACCGGGTCGACCCAGAGCGGTACGTCGACCTTCGCCTTCAGCGTGTAATCGACGAAGAGGCCGTCCGGTGACCGGTCGAAATGGCCATGCTCCTGAGAGAGGGGGCTCGTCTCGAGGGTCGGGGGCGCGACGGGAGGCACGGGGAACTCGAACGGGACCTGGTAGTTCCCCGGTGCCGTGTGCTCGGGGTCCTGGAAGGGGACGCGCTCGCGCAGGGAGACCGCCTGCTCGTAGAAGGGCCGGACGTCTTGGATCAACTCGCTGCTCTTCCCCTGGCTCACCGTCACCTGGGAGCGCTCCGCCCCGGTCAGAACGAGCGAGATGTCCCGGACCTTCGAGGGCCGATCGAAGTCGAGCTCCACGGTCCCCGCGATGGCCCCGCCGAGGAACGCATAGGGGGAGACCGAAACAAAGCGAATACCGGGCACGCTGACTTGTAGCCGGCGCAGATATTTGGAGGGCGAGCCCCCGGCTGGAACGCGACGACCCCTCGTCCCATCCCCAATCCCCTTATTGTAGAAGGGCCCTCCGTCCCTTGGCATGGCCGACTCCGTAGTACTCCCCCACGACGACCGGGGCGCGGGAAACCCGATCGTCCTCCTGCACGGATTCCCGCTCCACCGCGGGGTTTGGAAGGGACAGCTGGACCCCCTCGCCGTAGGTAACCGCGTGATCGCGTTCGACCTTCCGGGCTACGGACAGGCCTCGACCCTGCGCACCCCGGAGTCGCTGGAGAGCCTGTCCGCCGTCGTGGACGCGAGCATTCACGCCATCGCCTCGCCCCCCGCCGTCCTCGTGGGGCATTCCATGGGGGGTTACGTGGCCCTTCACCGCTACGCGGACCACCCGGAACGCATCCGCGCCCTGATCCTCACCAGCACCCGGACCGCGGCGGACAGCGAGGAGGCCGCGGCCAAACGTCACGCCACGATCTCGCGGCTCCGTCAGGAAGGCCCAGGAGGGTATGCCGTGGAGACCGCTCGAGGGCTCCTGGCCCCCAACAACGCGAGCAACCCCGACCTGTTTCCCGCGGTCCTCCAGATCGTGCGCTCGGCCCCGGTCCCGTCCATGGTCGCCTCGCTCCTGGCGCTCGCCGGCCGTCCCGACCTCACCGACCTGCTCCCCGAGGTGCACGTGCCGACGCTCGTCGTCTGGGGGGAGGAGGACCGCGTGATCGCGCCCGAGCAGTCCAAGAAGATCGTGAAGGCGATCCCGGGGGCGAAGGGCGTGGGCATCCCCGGAGCCGGGCACCTGCCCTTCCTCGAGAACCCGTCCGCGTTCAATCAGGCCGTGCGGGAGTTCCTCGCCACCCTCCCCGAGTTCGAGGGCGCCCCGGCCGAGAAGGGGGAAGCTCCGGCCCCCGACTGAGCGGGACCGGGGTCCCGCTCACGGTCCCCGTCCCGGCTTCAGAGCACGCTCTCTGCGAGCGCGATGAGGTCGCCCATGTCGAGGCGCCTTGGCTCGCCGGGGAAGCGTAGACCGAGGACGCTCACGGCCGTCCCCTCCAGCATGATCGCGCCCCAGGCCGCCTCGATGGCCCCGTCCGCGTACTCCCCGGCGCGGTCGCCGGTGAGGACCACGAGCCTTCGCGGGGACATCTGGCGCTTCGCGATCTCGAGGAGGACCAGCACGGCGCCGAGCGGCTTCGCGTCGACGAACATCCGCTCGGAGAACATCGACCGGAGGTCCGTCCGGATCGCCCACTGCTCCCCGTGGGAGATCCGGACGCGACGGACGATGCCCTTGCGGTTCGCGAGCACCTCCTCCGTCTCCTCGCCCAGGGAGAGCCCCTGGGCATAGGCCCGGCACTTCTCGACCAGGTCCGGGTCGAGCACCGGCCCCCCCCAGGAGTTCACGCGCGCGCCTCCTTCCCTCGGGCCCCCGTGACCCGCGGGGAGAACCGGACCCGGCTCCCGCGCCAGAGGTCGCAGTCCGCCCTCACCGCGCACGGACCGCACACCGCGACCTCCCTCCGCTTCGGGCAGTCACCGGAGATCCCGGTGTGCGCGAGGACGAAATCGAACCGGACCGGGTCCTCCGGGTCGTAACGCCGTAGCCCCTTCGTGACCTCCACGACCGTCGGCCAGTTCTTCGTGCCGCGACGGGTGAGCCCCAGGTGACGGGCAATCCAGTAGACGTGGGTGTCCAGCGGGACCTGGAGGACCGAGGGGGGAACGCGCTTCCACAGCCCCAGGTCCGGCCGCGCTCGGCGCACCATCCAACGGAGGAAGAGGGCCTCCCTCTTGCAGGCCGGTCGCCCGGGACCCAGCGGGCTCGGGAAGAGGTTCAGGTACCCGGGAGGGGGCTCATAGACGGTGGGTGCGCGGTCGACCGAGCCCCATCGCAGCGCCTCGGACAGCGCGTGGAGTCCGTGGGCGAACCGGACCGCCGGGTCCTCCGTCGGCCCCGCGGCCTCCATGCCCGAGAGGAAGACCTCCTCGAGCCCGCCGGGGTACCGCCGGTAGATCTCCTGAAGCCTCACGCAGAGGAACCCGAACTGGTCCGCCCGGATCCACCGGTGCTTCCACGGATAGAGCTCCATCCTCCACCGCCGGGCGGGAAAGTTCTCGATGAACTCGCGCGGGCGGCCCCCCATCCGACGAAGCAGGTCCGTGAGCGCGAGCTGGATCGACCGAACGTTCCCGACCGCGACCGTCGACGCCAGGACACCGACGATCTCCGCGGAGCGAACATCCCGCGAGAACGGGAGGAGCCAGGAGAGCGGGTCCTGGGGGAGCGAACGGTCGAAGGGGAAGCGAGAGGAGAGGACCTCGAGATGGGCCCCCAACGTCGCGGTGGGACCGACTGGGCTCACGTCCACCGGAGAGGCAGATGCCCGATAATGGCTCCTGCGCGCGGAAGAGCAAGGACATATCTCGAGGGCCGGCGTTCCGACCTTGTCGTGCCGACAGCGCGAGGACCTCCTCCCAGGTTCGAGCTGAGGGAAGGGCTCGGTCCCGAGGAGCTCTCCGTCCTCGCCCGCGACGCACCCCTGGACCACGCGTTCGCGCTCTACGACATGGAACGCTCCTCAGAGAGGGTCCGCTTCGTCACCGTGCGAGAGGGCGGGAGGCCGGTCTCCTACCTCCTCATCTGGTACGGCGACCCCTCGAAGCCGGTCGTGCACTGGGTGGGAGAGGCCGGATGGGAGGTCCTTGAGAAGGGGCTGCCCGTCCCGCCCTTCGTCGCGATCGTTCCGACGAAGGTCGCCGAGCGCGTCGCGTGGCCCGCGCCCTCCACGTCCCACACCATCGAGCTCTGGGTCCGTGGGCGCCACGACGCGCAGCCCGCTCTCATGGGCCACCCCGGTGGAACTCCCCGGGTCCGTCGCTTGGGCCCCGGGGACCGGGAGGCTCTGCAAAGGTTCGCGCAGCGCCACCAGGACGAGCCCGACCTCCGGGCCCTAGGCGGGACGGACCCCGGGCGGGCGCGGGTCTACGGCGCCCTCTCTCTGGCCCCCGAAGGCGAGCAACTGCTCGCCCTCGCCCGAAGCACGGTCGAGCTGCCGCAGGTCTGGTTCGTCGGTGGAGTGTATACCGAGCCCTCGCACCGGGGGACGGGGCTGGGGCGAGAGGTGACCTGGGCCGTGGCCCGGGCCGCCCACGAGGCCGGGGCGGACTGCGCCCTCTACGTTCGATCGGACAACCCGGCCGCGATCGCCGCGTACACCGCTCTCGGGTTTCGGAAGCACGTCCAAAAGGAATGGATCGATGCAGGCGGGAGGCCACCACCCTAGGGGGTTGAGTTTACGTCCTCTTCCAGGGCGGCCGTTCTCGATCTGGTAACGAAGGGCGCTCGGATGCGGGGGGCTCCGGCGGCGCGGTCGCGGTCTTCCGAGGGGGCCATGAATCCGGCAAGGGAGGAGCGGGGGGAGACTCATCGAATGGGGACGCGGGGGGAGGCGATGCGGCGGGAGGGGGAACGGACGAGGCCGTGGTCAGAACCGCCTGTGGAGCGATGGGGGCCTGCTGGTGCGAGTAGAGGGCCCGCATCTCCTCCCAGTTGAGCGGAGGGTTGAGGCGGGCCCTACGGCCTGGTCCGGCGAGGCTAGGGACCCGTGCGAAGAGCTCCGCCTTGCACTTGGGGTCGGACAGCCAGGTCCGCAGGGCACCGATAGGGGCCACAATGGTCGTGACGAGCCCGACCGTGGCGATGATGGTGAAGATCGTGGTCCCGATGAGCCCGGTCTGGAGCAGGATGGTGGCCATGGCAAGCTCGACGGCCCCTCGACTGCCGACCATGTAGCCGATGGCGAGCGCGTCGGGATCGCGCCAGCCTTGAAGCCGGGCGAAGCCCGCCCCGATGGCGACCTTGGATGCGGCGCCGATCGCAAGGAGTGCCCCGAACGCGGCCAGCACGGAGATGGGGACCAGCAAGTGCTGGAGGTTCATCTCGACCCCCACGAACGCGAAGAAGAGCGGAACGAAGAACCCCCAGGTCATTGCGTCGAAGATCGTGCTGATCGCCCGGTGCGCCTCCTCCCCCGTGTTTTCCCGAGTGACGAGGATTCCTGCATAGAACGCCCCGACGACATAGGTGAGCCCAAGGTACTGGGAGAACAGGGTGGAGCCCACGACCATCACCATCAGGAGCGCGAAGTTGCCCTGCTTGGACTTCCATGTCCTGGAGAAGGCGGCCTTGAAAGGTTCCCACAGCTTCGCCGCCCTCAGAAGTCGAAGGACCATGTGGATCGTCAGCATCACGGAGATGAACAGGCCCACGGAGAGGACCGCCACGACGACCCCGATCGCCCCTCCCGATCCGCCGGCCCCCAGACGGAGGAGTATCGCGAAGACGGTGACCGCGGTGAGTTCGTTGATCAGGGCCACGTTCATCAGCAGGACGCCCATCTTCGACCCTATCAGTCCGAACTCCGAGAGCATGATGCCCATGACCGGGAGGGCCGTGATCGACAGAGTCAACGCCACGTACAGGGCGGTCCGGGCTGGAATACCCGGGAGCGCAAGGGGAACGACCAGCGCGCTCAAGAGGAATGGGCCGAAAAAAATCGCGAGGCCCATCGCGATCGTGAGAGGGCTCATTTTGTAGAGCTGTTCCGGCACGACCTCGATTCCCGCCATGAAGAGAATGAAGACCGTCGCGAGGAACTGGAGCGAGCTCAACATCGGGGAGACCGACGTGAATCCGAGATAGGATCCCAAGCTGGTGGACCCGAAGAGCGAGGGGCCAAGCGCCACTCCTGCGAGGAGCTGTCCCACGAGCGCGGGCTGGCCCACGCGGGTCGCGAGCTCGCCCGCGAACACCGCGCATCCCAGAAGCAGAAACAGGTTGACGATGAACTGGGTCGTCGGGTCAAGCATCGGCAAGGCACCCGGGGTGTCTGGACTACCTCCACACGGGAAGATAAGGAGGGGGGCTGAACCTGCGTGTGAAGTGCCGAAGTATGCGGTTGGACACGGAAACCATGCGCGGCGGCGCACGCGCTTCGGGTCGGGTTCGCGATCGCGCCCGTCAGCTCGGTCAGAGCGGGAGCAGAGCTTCGGGCTAGACTCTTAGGGCATCCCACGGTTCCCGGTGCGGGCGAACAACGATACCGTGGCGAACGAGCGCGTTGCCGTCATTCTTCTCGAGATCGCGGACCTCCTCGACCTGGAGGGCGTCAAGTTCAAGCCGGAGGCCTACCGGCGGGCCGCCCGGGCGCTGCAGCAATCCCCCGAGGAGACCGAGGAGCTCGTCCGAACGGGGAGGATCGACCAGGTTCCCGGGGTCGGCGAGGCGATCTCGGAGAAGGTCCGCGAGTTCGTCAAGACCGGGGAGGTCCACTACCTGGAGAAGCTCCGGAACCTGTGGCCCCCAGGACTCCTCGAGCTCATGCGGCTGGAGGGAGTGGGACCGAAGACGACCCGACGGTTCTACCTGGAGTTCCAGGTGAAAGGACCGGAGGACCTCCAGCGTCTCATCCAGGAGAAGAAGCTCGAGGGGGTCTTCGGCTTCGGGCCCCGGAAGATCGAGCTCCTGCAGAGGGCCCTCTCGAAAGGGGTCTCCGCCGCCGGCGCGAGCCCCGAGAGCGGGCGGACCCCGCTCCCCGAGGCCCAGCAGCGGATGGAGGAGCTGCTCGAGTCCTTACGTGAAAGCCAGGCCCCGTTCGAGAAGCTGGTCTTCGCGGGAAGCCTTCGCCGAAGGAGGGAGACGGTGGGCGACCTCGACCTCCTCGCGACCTCTTCTCGCCCACGGGAGGTCATGGAGCGCTTCACCCACCTCCCTCAGGTGCAGGAGGTCCGGCTCTCCGGAGACACGAAGTCCACGGTGGTGCTCACGGGAGGGCTGCAGGTCGACCTGAGGGTCGTCCCGTCCCAAGCCTTCGGCGCGGCGCTGCAGTACTTTACCGGGTCGAAGGACCACAACGTCCACCTTCGGGCGCTTGCGAACCGGAAAGGGCTCAGCATCAACGAGTACGGGCTCACGCGCGACGAACAACTGGTCCCTGCCCCCACGGAGGAGGAAGTGTACGCCGCCGTGGGGCTATCGTGGATCCCGCCGGAGCTGCGGGAGAACCAGGGAGAGATCGAGGCCGCCCAGGAGGGAGAGCTGCCCGCCGTCGTGGGCGACGCGGACCTGAAGGGCGAGCTCCACATCCACGTGCCACCCTCGATCGAACAGGAGGACCTCCTCCCCTGGGTCGAGGAGCTTCGGGCGCTGCACCTCACCTACGGCGGTTTCGTCGTCCGGGCCTCCGAGGTCGACCGCGAGGACCGGACGCTCGAGCAGCTGCGGAACGCGCTGCCCCGCGAGGTCGAGGGGGTCCGGGTGTTCCTCGGCCTCGAGGTGACGTTGGACCCGAAGACCCGACCTACGGCCCCGGCGGGCGCGGACTACCTGGTCCTCCGACCACCGGAGAAGCCCCTCGCGAACCCGAAGGAGTCCGCCCGAGCGTGGACCTCCCCCCCTTCCTCCGCCGCCGCGATGTTTGCGCACGTGGACCCGGGGTCCCTCGCCTCCGCGGGGCTGGAATGGAAGGACCTCCTGCCCGAGGAGGGGGAGGAGAACGGGCTCCCGCTCGAGCTCGCCGTGCGCCACGACGGGGTGGCGACGGGGACCGCGCTCGTACGGGGAGCGAGCCGACGTTCGGCCCGGTTCGTCCTCTCCGGAGCTCCGCGCTCGCCCGAGGAACTCCCTCGCCTTCTGCTCGCGGCGGGGATCGCCAGGAGGGCCTGGGTCCCTCCGCACCAGGTCGTCAACGCCAGCTCGGAACCTATGTCCACGCTTCGCAACCCTGCGAACCCTCCGAGCGCAAGCCCGAAGGGGCCCGGGCCACCGAAGAGAAGCGGGTCGAAGAAACGGGACGGACCTCCCGCCTGAGGACGCGCGACGCCCCCTCCGACCCCTCAAGAGGGAGGACGCTCCTACGGCTCCTGTGCGCGCCCACCGCCGTCCGAGCCCTCGGCGCACCCCGGCCTACCGAAGGCCCGCCACCGCCGCCACACGCTACGTGGTCTTCGACGTGGGAGGCGTGCTCATCCGGTGGGACGACCGACGGGTGATGGACGAGGTGGCACGCCGCCTCCACGCCGATCGAGAGCGGATGTACGACCTGCTCCATCGCTTCCGACCCGCCTTGCAGGCGGGGCGAGGCGACGTCGACGCGTTCTGGGAAGGTTTTGAGAGAGAGCTCGGGCGCGAGGTCGCCCCTTCCGTGCGCGCGCTCTGGTGGCGGCTCCTGGAGCGGGAAGCGCGCCCGAGGACCGACGTCCTGAGATGGGCCGGGGAGCTCCGGGGGATGGGGTTCCGAACGGCACTGTTCTCCAACACCGACGCCTCGCACCGGCGCTACTTCTCGGAGAGATGGGGGAGGGACTTCTCGCCCCGCCTCCTTTCCTACGAGCTCGGGGTCGTCAAGCCGGCCCCAGAGGCGTTCCGGCGCGCCAGGGCGAAGCTCGGGGCCCGGGCCTCGGAGATCTGCTTGCTGGACGACGTCGGAGCGAACGTGCGGGCCGCCCAGGCGGACGGATGGCGGGGCCACAAGTTCCAGAGCGTGGCCGGCGCACGGAGGTTCCTGCAGCGGCTGGGCTGGCTCCCCCGTTCCCCGCGTGCTCGTGGACAGCTTGGCCGCGCCGCGAAGGACCGCGCGGGGAGGAGAGCGGGTGGCCGGGTGACGAAGAGGCCGCAACGCGTCCGGGCGACCGCGCGTCCTGCGTAGCCTAGCCCGCGCTCCGAAGGAGGGCCACGCGGGGCGGCGGGCTACGCCGCCACCATTCGCTCGAGCGCGCGACGTGCCTTCACGATCGTGGGCGCGGGCACGTCGATCTGGAACTTCATGTCCCTCAGGGAGTTCCGCAGCTTCTCGAGCGTGTTCTTCTTCATGAACGGGCACACCGCCTCGGGGGAGAGCGGGAGGAAGTTGGTCGTCGTGTTGACCTTGCGCATCCGGTGCAGGATGCCGATCTCCGTCGCGATGAGCACCTCGGGGCTCCGGGTCTCGTTCGCGTAGCGCATCATCCCGTCGGTGGACAGGACCCGGTCGACGTCCGGTAGGACCTCGGTGGAGCACCCGCACTCCGGGTGGGCCA
The DNA here is from genome assembly GCA_027314165.1 of Thermoplasmata archaeon. Taxonomy (GTDB): domain Archaea; phylum Thermoplasmatota; class Thermoplasmata; order Lutacidiplasmatales; family UBA184; genus JAKAAX01. Next base: position 30,771 of record DAHVCH010000003.1, read on the forward strand.
CCAGCTCCGCTCCCGGGTGCTCTGCCCGCATGCGGCGCACCGTATCGGGCCGCATCCGGGTGTGGACGAAGCAGTCCCCCGCCCACAGGTGCATGTTCTTCCGGCCGATCTTCCGCTTCACGTAGTCGCCGAGGAACATGTCCGGAAGGAACAGGACCTCCTTCGATTCGGGGATCCGACGGACGATGTCGAGCGCGTTCGACGAGGTGCAGCAGTAGTCGCTCTCGGCCTTCACCTCGGCGGAGGTGTTGACGTAGCTCACCACCACCGCCCCGGGGTGCTCCGCCTTCCACGCTCGAAGCTGGTCCGCCGTGATCGAGTCGGAGAGCGAGCAGCCGGCCTCCAGGTCGGGAAGGAGCACCGTCTTCTCCGGGTTGAGGATCTTCGCCGTCTCGGCCATGAAAAGCACCCCGGAGAAAACGATCACCTTGGCGTCGGTCCCCATCGCCATGCGGGAGAGGTAGAGCGAGTCCCCCACGTGGTCGGCGACGTCCTGGATCTCCCCCAGCTGATAGTTGTGGGCGAGGATCACCGCGTTTCGGCGGCGCTTGAGCTCCTGGACCTCCTCGACCAACGATGGCGACATTGAAGGGTCCACCCCCCCACCGGGGGAGGGACGATGGGGAGATAAGGCGGCCCGATGGGCCGCCCTACCGGCCGCGTCCGGAGGGTCCTGCCGGGCGGACGACCATGTGGAAGGGGAGGGCCGCCGCGGAATGGGTGATCCCTCCAAGCGACACCACGTCGGCCCCGGCCCGGGCGTAGGCCGCGACATTCCTCTCGGTGATGCCCCCAGAGACCTCCACGACGACCTTCCCACGATGCCCTGAGCGCTCCAGCCCTCGCAAGAGGGTCCGGACCTGCCGGGGGGTGAGGTTGTCGATGAGCAGCCGGTCGGCGCCGCCGCGCACCGCCTCGGCAGCCTCCCGCGCGGTCCGCACCTCCACGATGACAGGGTGGGCCGCCTTGCGGTGGGAGCGGACTCTCGCGAGCAGCGTCGGGAGGTCGACCAGGGCGAGGTGATTGCTCTTGAGGAGGACCGAGGAGGAGAGGTCCCGGCGGTGCGGGTCCCCGCCCCCGTGGACCACGGCCGACTTCTCGAGGTCGCGCAGGCCGGGCAACGTCTTCCGGGTCGCGGCCACGACGGTCCCGGTTCCCGCCCGGTCGGCCGCCTGCACCACGCGCGCGGTGGCGGTCGCCACCCCCGAGAGGTGCATCAGGGCATTGAGGAGCGTCCTCTCGCAGGCCAGGAGGCTCCGGGCCTGTCCCTCGAGCTCCAGCACGACGTCGCCGGGCCGTACGCGCTGGCCATCCCGCCGCCGCGGCCGGGCCCGGACCCGCATGGCCCGAGCGATGGCCACGGCCGCGGACATCCCGCTCAGCACTCCGGACGCCTGCGCCTCGACGCTTCCCCGGGCCCGAAGCCCGGGAGGAAGGGACCGTAGCCCCGTGAGGTCCGCCCGCGCGCGGTCCTCCTCCAGCCAGCGCTCGGCCATCCGGGCGATCCCGGCGGCGGTCAGGTCAGGGGTCTCGAGACCGAACCGCCGGTACCCCGGCGCCCGGGGGCCTGTCCTTCGCATGGGTCGCCTCTAGCCTTCGGTCCGGGCGGTCTGCGATTTCGACGAGCCGGAGGAAGGGGCGGCCGACGTGCCCGGTGTCGGGAGAGGGAGACCTTTCGCGGCGAGCGTGGCGCGCACCTTCTCGAGCTCCGGGAGCATGTCGGGGCGGATGGTCCGGAAGGAGCGGCTCTCGAGCTCGAGGAGCTTCTGACGGGCGGACTCGTAGTCCCCGCGCTGGACCGAGAGCTCACAGAGACGCAGGAGCACCTCGAGCTCGTCCGGCTCCAGCGACACGTCCCGGGCCTGGCGGTAGGCATCCAGGAGCGCGAGCTCCGCGTGCGAGAGGTCCCCGCGGGCCTGGAGGAGACGGCCCTCGTTCAGCGCGACCTGGATGAGGGCGATCTTGTCGCCGACACGCTCCAGATGGCCGCGGGCCCGACGGTTCAGGTCCTCCGCCTGATCGAGCTCTCCCAATCGGAGCTTCAGGTCCGCCATGTTGAACTCGCACCAGCCGAGCATCCGCGGGTCCTTGCCCCTCTCGGCGAGGTGGAGCGCGCGGTCCATCTGCCGGATGGCTTCGCTGAGCCCCACCTGTTCGAGGTAGAAGAGGGCGAGATTGTTCGCCGCCGTCGCGGCCTCGCTCGCTTCTCCGCGGGCCTCCAGCTCCTCGATCGGCCCCCGGTAGAGCGCCTCGACCTCGGCCACGGGAGGGGCGGGACGGGTCATCGTCTTCACGTTCGCGAGCGAGATCCTCGACCGAACGACGTCCATCGGGCTCTGGGCCTTCTCGAAGTAGACGCGGGAGCTCTCGTACTCCTTCTCCGCATCCGGGTACCGCCCCCGATAGAACTCCACGGTGCCGCGCAGGCGGTGGGCGTGGCCGACCAGCTGCGGGTCGCCGTCCTTCCCCAGGGCCTCCAGCGCCTCGTCCGTGAGCGGGAACGCCCGCTGCATCTCCCCGGCGTGGGTGAGGATCTTCGCCATGTGGATCGCGAGCCGGGCCCGGTCCTTCGGAGAGAAGGCGTCGCGGCTCCGATGGGCCTGTCCCAGGAGGTCCTCCAGGACGGCGGTCGCCCGGGGCAGCTCCCCGAAGGCGTCGAGCTCGAGGGCGAGCTCGATCGCGAGCGAGGTCTCCCCGCTGCGGTCCCCGGGTCGGAGGCGCCGGTGCACCTCCAGCGCCCGCTCCAGGTGGTGCGCCGCGGTCTGGGGGGAGAGGGACTTCTTGCCGAGCTCGGCGGCGCGCAGGTTGTACTCGAGCGCCTTCTCATCGGACCCGGAGAGGAACCAGTGGCGGGCGAGCTCGTAGATGAGCCGGGGGTCCGGCGTCCCCTCGCGGGGAAGTTCACGCTCGAGGGTCTCGGCGACCTTGCGATGGAGGATGGCGCGGCGCACCTCGGTCAGGGAGGTGTAGACCTCCGCCCGCAGCTCGTCGTGGACGAACTCGTACCGCTCTCCGCCCTTCTCCCGGAGCAGTCCCCGACGCACCAGGGACTCCACCGCTTCGGCCAGCTTCTCCTCCTCCTCCCCGCTCGCGCGATGGAGGAGGGGGAAGGGGAACTCCTTGCCCAGGACGCTCGCGTACGAGAGGGCCCTCCGCTCCGGCTCCCTCATCTCCCGGAGCCTGCGGCGCAAGGCCTGGCGAAGCTCCTCGCCCCGCGGCAGCTCCGTGGCCGAGGATCCCGCGAGCGACTCGGTCGTGGAGGCGGGCGCGAGGAGCTCTCCCCGGACCAGCTGCTCCAGGAAGAGCGGGTTCCCCTCCGTGAGCGTGAGCCACTTCGTGAGCGTCGCCTCCGGCACGCGCTTCCCCTGCGCGAGCGCCTCGACGAACTCGGCCGCCTCTGGCTCGGTGAGGGGACGCAGCGGGAGACGGCGGAGCAGCCCCTCCTTCCCCAGGCCCTCCAGGTGGACACGGACGTGGGTGGGGATCTCCGCTTCCGGCAGCGAGGTGACGACGATCATGAGCGAGGCGTTCCGGGTCCGACGGGCCAGGAAGCTCAGGAACTCGAGCGATCCCTCGTCCGCGTGATGCAGGTCCTCCAGCACGAGCAGCAGAGGGGACTCGGCGGCCACGTCCTCGAGGTGCGCGGAGAGGCCGTCGAAGAGCTCCATCCGCCCCTCCTCGACGCTCGGGGCATCGCCCGATAGCGCCTCGAGCAGCCGGGCCTCGCGGTCCTGGGCGCTCTCCGTCTCCCCTTCGAAAGGGAGCATGCCCAGGGGCATGAGCGACCGCCCTTTTCGGTCGAAGGGACGGAGGATGCCGATCCCGGCGACCCCCACGTTCGACACGCCCCGGTCGGATTCCTCCGCCAGTCGGCGGACCGTGGGAAGGTTCCGAAGCGCTTCCTGCAGGACGAAGTAGGGGGGCGGGAGGTCCATCGGGAGGGCGCGGCCCTCGAGCACGAGGGCGCCGCGCTCCCGCTCCTCCCGGATGAGCTCGCGGACGAAGACGGACTTCCCGACCCCCGTCGCCCCCACCACAAGGAGCACGGCGGGGCGGCGGGAGGACTCCTCGTGGAGCAGCTTCCTGGCCTCGGCCAGGACCTCCCGACGGCCGACGAGCTTCGGCTCCGTCCGGCTCGACGCGACCGCCATTTCCCTCCTGGCCCTGGCCAGGTACCGACCCCGAGATAATGATGGTGGGAGCTATCGAGGAGCGCCCGTACCCTTAAGGGTCGAGGCACCGGTGATGAGGCGTGCCCGCGCGGTCACGGACGGCCCCGCTGCGCGGACGGAAGGGCTCGCCGGCCGACCCTGTCGCGGCTCCATCGGCCCGTGCAGTTCCTTCCCCGGCCGGGTTCGAGGTGGAGCGTGTTGTCGTCGACCCGTGCATCGAGGTCACGCAGTGGGTCGCCCCCGAGCTCGGGAACTCCTCCTACCGGATCCTCCTCCCCGACTCGAGGACCGCGGCCGTCGTGGACCCGGTTCGGGACGTCTACGGGTACCTGGCGGACCTAGGCTCCCAGGAAGAGGGGCAGGATAGGCGCCGGTGGACCTGGAAGGCGCGGGGCTCCTCGATGCTCTCGGAAGTCGCCCCGCAAGAGTAATCCCCCTCTTGGAGGGTGTCAAGGCATCTCCGCGCTCTCCTTGGCTTCCACCTATCGCCTGTCTCTCAGGGTGGACACTTCGAAATTGGAGTTCTCCGGCAAAGTGACCGTCGGCCTCGCCTCCCCCTCGCGGGAGGTGCATCTCCACAGCCTTGGGCTCCAGATCGACGGGGTCTCGACCCCGGCGGGAGCCGCGTCCTTCCACCTGGAGCCGGAGAAGCAGGAGCTCGTCGTGGGCCCGCTTCCTAACGGCACGACGGAGCTCACCGTCGCCTACCGAGGACGCGTGAGCACCGATTCCCTCGCCGGGTTCTATCGGTCCCGGCACGGGGTCGACGGCCAGTTGCTGACCACACACCTCGCCCCCACCGCCGCCCGTCGATTGCTCCCGTGCGTGGACCATCCCGCGGCCAAGGCGGTCTTCGAGGTGGACGTGACGACCACGGCCACCGACGAGGTCGTGTTCAACACCTCGCCTCGGAGCGTCTCCGAGCAGGGCGGGCAGAAGACCTGGAAGTTCGAGCCCACGCCCAAGATGTCCACCTACCTCCTCTACCTGGGGATCGGCCGGTTCGACACGGTGGAAGAGACCCGCGGCGGCATCCGCGTCGCCGTCAAGGCCGCTCCGGGCTCGAAGGGCTCCTGCGGGTGGGCGCTCGAGAACGGGCAGAAGAGCGTCCACGCCTTCTCGGAGTACTACGGGATCCCCTACCCTCTCCCCAAGCTGGACCTGATCTCGGTGCGGGACTTCGCCGCGGGGGCGATGGAGAACTGGGGCGCGATCTCCTTCCGCGAGAGCGCGCTCCTCGCGGACGAACGCACGAGCACGCTCCGCCGCCGCGTGATCGCCGAGATCGTGGCGCACGAGATCGCCCACCAGTGGTTCGGCAACCTCGTCACCATGGAGTGGTGGAACGACATCTGGCTCAACGAGAGCTTCGCGACCCACATGAGTTTCAAGATGGTCGACCGGTTCTATCCGGACTGGGACGCCCTGGGTCAGTTCCTGTTCATCGAGACCGGCCCCGCCCTCCTGGGGGACTCGATGGACAGCACCCACCCCATCGACGTGGAGGTGAAGAACGTCGACGAGATCGGCGGGATCTTTGACGAGATCAGCTACGGGAAGGGCGCGAGCGTCCTTCGGATGATCGAGGCCTTCGTGAGCGAGGAGGCCTTCCGTCGCGGCGTGGCCGGTTATCTCCGCGCCCATGCCTACGGCAACGCCCGGGGCGAGGAGCTCTGGAGCTCGGTCGAGGCCAGCTCGGCGACCCCCGTCCGCCACACCATCGACGCGTGGATCCACCGGCCGGGCCATCCGCTGGTCAAGGCCGAACGCCGGGGGGAGCAGGTCCATCTCTCCCAGCGACGATTCCATCTCGCGGGAGATCACCCGGCGGGAGAGTGGCCGGTGCCCCTCATCTGCCGGGCCCAGGGGAAGGTCACGCGGATGCTGTTCGAGGGCCCCGAACTGGACCTGCCCCTCCCTTCGTGCGACGACCTGACCCTCAACCAGGATAGCGTCGGGTTCTACCGGGTGCTCTACGACGGCCCGACGTACGCGCGGCTTCGGGAGCACCTGCTCGACCTGTCCTCCCGTGAGCGGTGGGGGATGCTTCGCGACCTCTTCGCGTTCCTGCACTCGGGGGACGTGGACCTCCCCACGTACCTGGGATTCCTGAGGAAGGTCGGCGAGGACGAGGACTGGCTCGCCCCGCTCGAGGCCTCCGACCAGGCCCTCCTGCTCTTCGAGATCTTCGGGGAGACGCACCCGATCGTCCGGGACCTTCGCGAGCTCGTCCACCGGCAAGGGGAGCGGCTCGGGCCCGAGAAGCGCCCGGGCGAGCCTCCCTCGCGCGGGGTCCTGCGGGAGCGGGTCAACGTGGCCCGCGCCTTCCTCGAGCCCGACTTCGCGCGCACCCTCGCGCCCCGGTTCAAGGATTGGACGACCCTGGACCCGGACCTCCGCACCGCGGTGGCCGTCGCCTTCGCGCGGACCGGGGGGGCCGACGCCCATGCCCCGATGGTGGCTCTGGCCGGCTCGGTCCAGAGCGAGGCCGAGGTGGAACAGCTCCTGGTGGGGCTGACCTCGTTCCGGGAGGGTGCGCTCGTCAGCAGGACCCTCGACTGGGCGCTGGAGGGGGGCGTGAGCCGCGGGCTCGTTCGCGCCGTGGGGATCGCGGCCGCGGGGAACCCTGCCTCCCGGGCGGCCCTATGGGACTGGTTCCAGCGCGCGGTGGAGCGGCTCGAGGCGATCTACCAAGGGACCGCCATGCTTTCGCTCATGGTCGAGCAGGTGATCCCCTCCGCGGGACTGGGACGCGAGGCGGAGGTCCGCAGGGTGCTGAGCGGTCGCCCCATCGCCGAATGCGACCGCGCCGTGCGCAAGGGACTGGAGCTTCTCGCGATCCGCGAGAGGATGCTCGCTCGGTCGCACTGAACCGGATCACGGGAGGGGGTCGGCCCCTTCCACCGGCAGCGGGCCCAGCTCCCCGACCCGGGCCTTCACTCGGGCCCAGAACGCCCGGATCTCCTCAGAGGAGGGCCGGCGTCTTTCGGAGAGGCGGTACTCGGCCTCGAGCCGTTCCGCGTCGTCGGCGTCCCACTTGAGCCGCAGCACGCCCCCCTGCCAGGGTTCCTCGAAGACGAAGATCCGCTTTCGCGCGTCGGTCGACACCGGCTCCGGCTTGAGCAGGTCGAGGGGCGGACTGGGCGGTGGCGGGAACGGGCCCATGAGCATCACCGTCGGGGCAGGCGGAGGCAGCCGAAGACGGATCCACGCGGAGGTGTGGCCGAACCGGCGCTTGGAGGAGGGAGGGAGCGGCACGGACCTGTCAGGTGGGCGGTCCTTCTTCACGGTTCGGGGCGCGGAGCCCCGGCCGACCATCCCTTCGGCCAGGGCCCGCGCCTCGCTCGAGTGGAACGGCACGCTTAAGCGGCCCTCCGCGGCTCGAGAGGGGCGGAGCGTCGTTGGGGCCCTCTCTCGAGCGCACGAATGGCGCGGCGGGTCCGACCGGGGGGTGGGCGCGTTGCCCCGTCTGCCACCGGGGGCTGCACGGGGTCCCGTTCCCTCGCCACATGACCCTCGAGCATGGGGGGTCCTCCCGGAACGCCAGGGACGCTTCGTCTTCCTCTTCGAACTCCTCGCCGGAGAAGGCGACCACAGCCCTGGGAGGGATGGAGGAGATCGCCGATCCCGGCCCGGAACCTCTCATGGCCGATCTCCGGTCTGTCCTTCTGGAGCACGCAGGAGAGCCGCAGGTGACCACGCCCCCCGTGCCACCGACGTCCGTCGACCCGACCCCCTCCGTCGGTCCCTCGGGAACGGAGGGACCGGACAGGGCCCCGCCCGTCCCGGGTGACGAGGCAGAGCTCGAGGTCATGCGCGGGAAGTTGCGGGACTTCAGCGAGGGCCTCCTCGACCTCCAGGGCCGCCTACACGAACGCGAGGAGCTCGAGCAACGGGAGCTGGACCACGCGAGGTCGGTCGATGACGAGCGGCTCGCCCGCATCCAGACCCTCGAGAAGGAGCTCAAGGCCGCGCGGGAAGAGAGCGGACGGTCACTCGCGATGGCCGAGGAGCGGCGCGGCGAGCTCGAGTCCGCTTCCCAACGGTGCGCCGAGACGGAGCAGCGCCTCACCGCCCTTGACGAGGAGCATGCGCGGACGCTGGAGGAGCTGAAGGCCCTCCTTCGTCGCTCCTCGGAGCTGGAGAGCGAGCAGCGCGGCCTCCATGAGCAGCTCGCGGCCGAGCAGGAACGCCGTACGGAGGCCGTGCAGGCACAGGAGTCGGTCCGCCAGGACCTGCGCGCAGCTGTGGAGGAGGCGATCGCCCTCCGCGCGCGCCTCTCCGAGATGCGAGGACCCGGCCCATCGCCTCCCACTTCGTCCTCCTCATCGCCCCCCTCCCCATCGCCCTCCCCTTCCTGCACCCCGTCGCCACCGGCGACACCCTCCACCCCCCACGCCGCCTCGAGGGTCGTCGCCTCGGTCCCCGTCGGCTTCCTCGGCCCCGACGGGCGGACCATCACCAAGGAGTCCTTCTTCGCGGTCGGAAAGGGGGAGGCGTTGGAGCAGCTCCTCGGGAACGTGCTGGACCGGTGGCGGACGACGCAACGGCCGCTGGTCGCGGGAAGCCTTCCAGGCGGAGGGTTCTCCCTATCTTTGCAAGGCGACCCGGAGCGGAGGGGCCTGCGGATCCTTCCCACCGGGGTCTTCCTGCTCCGCCTCGCCCCGGCGGAACTGGCTTCCCTGGGCGAACTGCCGCCTCTGGTCCGGCGGCACGACGGCCCTCACCCCGCCTGAGCGGCTGATCCCCCTCTGGGGGTTAGGGGACGTGGACCGGCTTCGGGCCGGCCGAAGGGGACGGGGCGTTCGGGACGAACGGCAGCGGGACAACCTTCGCTCCCGTGCGCCGCCCGCGCACCTCGATCTCGAGCCGGGCCCCGTTCGCGGAGAGCTCGGCTGGAAGGTAGGCGAGCGCGATGCCCTGGTGGAGCGTGGGAGACAGGCAGCCGGAGCTCACCGTGGCCACCGGCGTCCCGTCGTGAAGGATGGGAGAGCCGTGCCGGGGGATGACCGAGGGTTCGTCCGTGAGGATGCCGGTCCACCGCGCGTAGCGCCCCTCGTTGCGCTGCTTCTCCAGCGAGTCCCTCCCGACGAAGGGATGGTCCAGGTCCAGGAATCGGTCCATCATCGCTTCGACGGGGGTGCGGTCCCGGTGGAAGTCGACGCCGGAGAGCAGGAACCCCTTCTCCATCCGTAGCGTGTCGCGAGCGCCAAGTCCGCAGGGCACGGCGCCCTTTCCGACGAGCTCGCGCCAGACCTCCACGCTGCGGGCGGCCGAGACGAAGACCTCGTACCCGAGCTCACCGGTGTAACCGGTCCTGCTCACGAACGCCTCCCCGTTGTTCAGGATGCGGGAAGCGAACCCCTTGCCGAAGTGGCGGGGCCCCTTCTCTCCGAACCGGTAGTACCCGCCGGTGTAGGGCCGCAGGCCGAGGTCCCACCCGTAGGTGGCCTCGAGGAGCTGGCGCGACTTGGGACCCTGGACGGCGAGGATGGCCATCTCGCCGTTGTGGCGCACGATCTGGCATCCCTCCGGGCGGTGCTGGAGGATGACCTCGAGCACGCGCGGGGTCGTCCCCGCGTTGGGAACGAAGAGGAAGCTCGTCGGCTCCGCTTCCTCATCCAGGCGGGTGAAGATGAGGTCGTCGATCATCCTCGCGTCCGCGTCCAGGAAGAACGAGTACCGGCACCGGCCGGGGGCCGTCGTGAGGGCGTTCGCGGGGGTGCGCCGCGCGAGGAGCGCGGCCGATCCCTTTCCCTCGATCGAGACGATGCCCATGTGGGAGACGTCGAAGAGCCCCACCCCCTCCCGCACCGCGCGGTGTTCGCCGAGGATGCCCGTCGCGGCGTAGTAGAGGGGCATCTCCCAGCCGCCGAACGGGACCATGTGGCCTTCTGCGGCCACGTGAAGGGCGTGCAGCGGCGTGGTCCGGATCGGGGGAGCCTTCTCGTCGCTCACGAAGGCCGGGAGCACTCCGCTCATGTCACGAGCTCCTCGAGCCGGCCTTCGTCCAGGGCACGGCGGAGCTCGAAGGCCATGCGTCGTCCGGAAGACATCGGGACGCGCCACAACGTGTTGCCGTACGGGTGGCCCAGGGCCATGTGGATGTTCGTCCCCCCTCCGAGCCGTGCGGCCACGTCGAAGACGAAGAGCTTTCCGTCGTGGTCGATGCACGTCTGGAGACAGAAGGGCCCGATGATCCCGGGGGGGTAGCGCTCCCGAGCGGCGTCGACGAACTTCTCGCCGATCTTGAAGACCTCCTCCAGGAGCGACTCGCGGACGGTCAGGCTCCCGTGCCCGACCACGGTGTACTCGGGGATCCTCGCGATGTCGGGGAGGGCCAGTTGCTGCTCGGCCGGCAGCCGCACCATGCCGTCCAACGAGCTCTCCCGGCGCTCGTCCACGCCCAGCAGCTCGAGACGCTCGAGCCGCGGGGCCAACGGGCTCAGGAAGAAGTTGAAGTTGAACACCGGTCCCAGGATGTACTGCTCGATCCGCGCCCGGTCCAGGTCCTCCTGGGTCACGGTCCCCTGGGCGAGGAGCGCCGCGGATTTCTTCAGGAACTCCGCGTGCGAGGCGCAGGTGAAGAACCCCCGCTCGAGCCGCTTCTGGGCGTGCGGGAGCTTCACGATGGAGAGCCCCTCGATCTGCTTCACGTCCGCGATGGGGCGCGGCGTGGGGATCTGCGCCCGGTCGAGGAGGGTGTAGTAGTTCTCGCGCTCGCTGCGCTCCTCGATCCGGAGCATTGCGCGCGAGCCCAGGATGGGAAGGTGCAGCTGGTCCTCCAAGGCGTCGATCGCCAGGTAGGAGGAGAGCGCCCGGTTCGGCACGAGGAGGACCCCCGCCTGCCGCAGGCGCTCCTGCATCTCCTCCTTGAGCAGTTCATCGAACTTGTCCAGGACCATCGAGGTGTCCACGCACCCCTTCAGGAGGTTCCCGGTCACGTCGCGGAAGGCCCGGTAGTACTGGCTGTAGGTCTTCTCGCGACCCCGCTGGCAGATGGCCAGCGTCCGGAACCCCTCGGAGGCCGCCCCGTCGAACGTGTCGAGGGCCGAGTGGGAGGCGACTGCTCCGACGACCGGCGGGAGGGGGTAGTCCTTCAAGCGCGCCTGGACCTTTGACCGCTCGATCACCCGACCGACCCCCCTGCGCGCGCGGGACCCTTCCCTTCAGCTGGGGTCGGAGCGCCCGAAGAGATAAGCCCGAGGGCTCGGGCCACCCGCTCCGGGGTCAAGGGCAGGTCCCGGACCCTGGCCCCCGTGGCGTCGGCCACGGCGTTGGCCACCGCGGCGGGCACCGGGATGATGGGCGGCTCGCCCACGCCTTTCGCCCCTCCGGGACCGCTGCCGAGGTACCCTTCGATCGCCTCGATGCGGAGCTCCCGCGGCACGTCGTGGATCGTGGGGACGCGGTAGTCAAGGAGACCGGCGTTCAGGAGACGTCCCTGGGGGGTCAGGAGCCCCTCCTCGGTGAGCGCCGTCCCGAGCCCCATGAGGATGGCCCCCTCCACCTGACCGCGGTAGCCCTCCGGGTCCACCACGTGACCCGCGTCCTGGAAGGCCGCGTAGCGCACCACACGCACGGCGCCCGTGGAGCGGTCGATGGCCACCTGCGCGAGATGGACGGAGGCGATCAGGTCCGCGTAGGGATAGAGCACCCCTTCCTGGACCAGGGAAGTGTCCAGCGCCTGGGAGCGCCCGTACTCCTTCCCATGGGACAGGATGCCGCCCTCCCGTCTCTCCTTCCGGGTGAGGAGCGACGAGAGCGAGCGGACGCGATCGCCGACCCGCACGCGGACCTCCCGCTTCTCGAACAGGAGGACGGGAGCGCCCGTCCGCTTCCCTCCGCGAGCACCCGAGCCACCCTTGGACCAACGTGCCGCCAGCTCGCGCAGAAGGGCGAGGCAGCCCTTCTCCACGGCGCGTCCCAGGGCGATGGTGGTGCGGCTCCCCCAGACGCCGCTATCGAACGGGGCCCGGGAAGTGTCAGCGTACTCGACCCTCACCGCTTCGCGCGGGAGCCCCGTCCGGGAGGAGGCGATGGCCCGTAGCCCCTCGACGATCGACCCCGTGCCGATCTCCCGTTCCCCTTGCAGGATCGAGAGCCCCTTCGGGCCCAACCGGAGGATCGCTTCTCCCCCAGAGGAGGTCCCGGTCGACCAGAACCCGACCGCCGCACCGATCCCCGTGCCCTCGGCCCCCTTCAGTTCCGCGCGCCAGGCCTTCTCCAGCTCGTGCGCCCGGTCCAGGGCCTCCGCCGCCGCGAAAGGACCGACCTCCTGGCCGAAGGGGTTGATCTCCCCCGGGGTCCAGATGTGGGCCTTCCGGAACTCGATGGGGTCGACCCCCATCCGCCGGGCGAGCGAGTCCAGGTGGCTCTCCGCAGCGAAGGTGCACTGGGGGGCGAGAGGAGCGCGGTGGGGGCCGAAGGGTGGCCGGTTCGTACGGAGGGCGTACCCTTCGAGCTCCCAGGCCTCGAGACGGTACGGCCCGAGCGTGAACCCGAGGGCGAACCCCAGCGCGAAGTCGCGCCCGGGCAGGGAGGCCCCGGTGTCGAGCAGAAGACGTGTCCGGCGTGCGACGAGCCGACCGCCCTTCACGCAGCTCGACATCCGGAAGACCGCCGGCTGGGTCGTGCGCGTGAACAGGAACTCCTCGCGGAAGGTGAGCGCGAGACGGACCGGTCGACCGGCGAGCTTGGAGAGGAGCAGCGCGTGCGCCTCCAGGAGCGCCTCGTTCTTCCCTCCGAACCCTCCTCCGACCCAGGTCCCCTCCACCCGCACCTTCTCCTGAGGAAGGCCGAGCTTGTCGGCGAGGTCCTCCCGAAGACCGAAGGGCGTCTGGGTGGTCGTGCGGACGTGCCAGTCCTCTCCCGTCACCTTCGCCAGGCAGGAGTGAGGTTCCATCGGGACCTGGGCGACCATGGGGGTGCGGTAGACCTCCTCATGGACCAGGTCGCAGCTCCGAGCGATGCGGTCGAAGTCGCCGCGGTGGGCCAGGACGTGGGCGTTGACCCGCGGATCGGCCTTCATGCGATCCCGGTCCGGCCACTCGGAGAATTCCGATTCGATGTCGGTGAAGGCCGGTTGGACCTCCCACTCGGATTTCACCAGACGCGCCGCGGCCCGGGCGGCGGCCAACGTCTCCGCCGCGACCAGGGCCACCGGTTCTCCCTGGAAGCGGGAGGCCTTCGCGACGAGCAGCGGGCTCGCCTCGTCGATCTCGCGGTGCGGGAGCAAAGACAGGACCTCTTTCGAGGTCAGGACCGCCCGGACCAGGGGGGCCCGGCGCGCCTCCTCCGTATCGAGGGAGACCAGTCGGGCGTGCGGATGCGGGGAGGTGACGTAGACCGCCCAGAGCATCTTCGGGGCGGAGAGGTCGAACCCGTACTCCCGGGCCCCGGCGGTCTTCGGGAGCGCGTCGGTCCGTGTCATCGGCGCCGCCCCCTCGGGGCCCTCGCGGCCTTCGCGGCCTTCGGGACCTTCTTGGGCGTCGCTTCCCGGCCCGGCCCCTTCACGCGCGGCCGTCCCGTAACGACCTGGAAGTCGGAGCGGGCGAGCGGCCTCTCCTCCTCCCCGATCTGCCCCTTCTCCGCCACTTCTCCGTCCTTCCCAGGACCGGAGCGGGCCGCGACCTCGGACAATGCCCGGAGGATCGCGTAGTACCCGGTGCATCGGCAGAGGTTCCCTCCGAGCTCCTTCGCCAGCGATTCCGCGCTACGGGGAGGACCTCCCGACCTCTCGCGGAGGAGCCCTTCCACCGCCACGACGAACCCGGGAGTGCAGTACCCGCATTGGACCGCGCCCGCTCGGGCGAAGGCCTCGGCCACGAGTTTCGCCCCCGGGCTCCGGGCGGAGAGCTCGTCCGCGGTCTCGACCGATCTGCCCTCGGCCTCTCGCGCGGGCGTGAGGCAGGAGAGCACGCTCTTTCCGTCGACGAGGACCGTGCAGGCCCCGCAGTCCCCCGTGCGGCACCCTTCCTTCGTACCCTTGAGGCCGAGGCGCCACCGCAGGAGGTCGAGGAGCCGCTCGTCGTCCGGGACATCGGGGATGGAACGGGCCTTCCCGTTCACCTTCGTCCGGAGGGGTTTGGCGGGCATCAGCGACCTCCTCCCTCTCTGAGCCTTTCCAGCGTGGATTCTATCCCGGAGCGGACCAGGGCCTCGAGCAGCTTGCGTCGGTACTCTTCCGCGGCCCGGAGGTCGGTCGCGAAGCGGGCCTCCTGCGCGGCCCGCTGGGCCGCCTCCGCGATCTCCTCCTCCGAGGGCCAGGGGGAGAGAAGGGCGGACTCGGATCCCCGCAACCTTTGGACCCGGGGCGAGGTCCCGCCGGCGACGATGCGCCAGTCGGGGGCGGAGGAGCCGTCGTGGGTGGGGTGGCGCACCACGGCGACCCCCACCTGGGAGATGTCGTTCGCCGGTCGGACCCGCTGCCATCGGTAGGCGCCCGGGAGAGGGGTGGGGATGCGCAGGTCCTCGACGAGCTCCCCCGGCTGGAGCTTCGTCCTCCACGAGCTCTCCACGAACTCGTCGAGGGAAAGGGACCTGCGGCCCTTCCGGCTCGAGATCGTGAGGCGGCAATCCATGGCGACCAGCGGCGGAAGAAGGTCCGAGGAAGCGGAGGCGCGCACGACGTTGCCCCCCAGGGTGGCGCGATGGCGCAGCTGCACGCTGCCCACCTCCGCGAGGGCTTCGGAGAGCGCCGGCAGGGCCCTCCGCACCCGGGGGTCGAGCTCGATGGTCCGGAGCGGGACCGTGCTGCCGATGCGGACCTCCCGCTCCCCGAACTCCACCGTGTCGAGCGGCAGGCGGGAGAGGGAGACCACGCGTTCGGGCGCGAATCGGCGGAAGTCCATGGCGAGCAGCAGGTCGGTCCCTCCGGCCATCGCCATCGAGGAGCCGGGGGCGCCCTGCTCGAGAAGGGTCCAGGCTTCTTCCAAGGAACGCGGGAGGAGCAGCTCGAAGGGCATGGCCGGGTCGGAGCGACCACCCCTCAATCCGCTTTCGTATCCGGTCGCTAGGGGGTTCCCCGTACAGGTACGTGCCCGCGTGGGGTGTCCTGCCCCCCGCGACCTCCCGCCTCGCAACGTTCATCTTCCCCGGTCGGCGTGTCAGCTCAGGCGAGGGGCTTGCCGTTCGAGATCCAGCTCCGCTACACCACCCCCCTCACTCCGGTGAAGGAGCTCGACGAGGTCCTGCGCGAGTTCCTGACCCTGGTCGGCTACCTCCCGGAGGGCGAGGGGAGCGACCGTTCCATCGCCTACCGGCTCGTCCGCGACTGCTTTCTGCGCAACCCCGAGCGTCCGTGGTACCCCGAGGAGCTCGCCGGGGTCCTCAAGACGAGCAAGCCGACGGTCTACCGGCACATCAACAAGCTGAAGGCCATGGACCTGCTCGAGGAGGTCCCTGAGGTCCGCGAGACGGGGAAGGGCCGCAAGGGCTACCGGATCCGCTACGGCAACCTGGCCCGAGCGTGGGACTTCGTCGAGGCGAACGCCCAGAACGCGCTCAAGAGATACCGCGAGACCGTGGACCATCTGCAGGGCCTCGTGGACGGGGCACGGAGACCCACGACGGCGGGGGCCGAACGAAAGGAAAGCGCCGGAAGACTGGCCCCTTCCCCTGCCGCGCGCCCGTGATCCTCGCCGCCCCCCAAGCGCCCGCTCCT
This sequence comes from Thermoplasmata archaeon, assembly GCA_027314165.1. Lineage (GTDB taxonomy): Archaea > Thermoplasmatota > Thermoplasmata > Lutacidiplasmatales > UBA184 > JAKAAX01. Next base: position 46,608 of record DAHVCH010000003.1, read on the forward strand.
CCCTCCCGCGCGGCCCGCGCCCCGTCCGTAGGGTGGAAATAGCCCGACCCCCTCGCCTGCGTCGAGAGGGTTGCGCGCGATGCCGGAAGAGAAGAAGACCCGAGCCTCCATGGCCCTGACGCCGGGCTCGTCCATCCAGATCCGATCCGGCGACAAGGGCGAGGACCCGCTCGTCTCCACCGGGACCTTCCGCGGATACGTCGGCATCGGGAGCGGCGACCAGGCCATCTCCATCGAGCTGGACGAGGCCAACGGCAAGGACCTCAAGGGACGTATCCGGCTTATCCCCGCCGCGGTCGTCCTTTCGATCGATATCCTGCACCACGCGAAGCCCGAGGAAGAGAAGAAGGCCCCCGAGCAGGTCCAGGTCTACTTCGGCTGAGGACGGAAGGTCTCCCGTGCCCCTCGGGTCTTTCCCCCCCGGCGAGGGGCCGCTGCTCGCCGCGATCGAGCGGTCCGGGATGCTGGGGATCACCTCGAAGCAGCTGGCCACCACCACCGGGCGCCCCCTCTCCGAGGTGGAGAGCACCCTGGAGAGGTTGTCGGGCCGCGCGAGCGTCCTCCGCGTGGGCAAGGGGCTGTGGATCGTGCCTCGCTTCGCCGGAGAGCCCGCGGGGGGAGAGGGGTTCCTCGGCCCGGAGTGGTACCTCGACCGTTTCCTCCGCGAGGCGGAGCTTCCCCCGGCCACGGCCTACTCCGGAGAGATCCAGTTCAATCCGAACGAGGAGCTTCCTGTCCACCGCTGGTGGCCCTACGTCCAGGGGTTCAGCGCCGACTTCGTCCGGGGGGCCCTCCGGACCTACGGCATCCGACGGGGGGCGACGGTCCTCGACCCCTTCTCCGGCTCCGGCACCGTGAGCGTCGAGGCCCGGCTTGCCGGCGCCCGGGCCGTGGCGGTGGAGCTCATGCCGGTGGCGGCTTCCGTGATCCGGGCGAAGCACGCCTGGTCGGTCTCCCCCGCCGCGCTGCGTCGGGCCGGGGACGACCTGGTCCGGCGGGCCCGCGTCACGGCTCCGGGGGCGCCGCCCTTCCTCCGGGAGACGCGACGCCAGTTCTCCCCCGGAGCGCTCTCCACGCTCCTCCGGCTGCGAGCCGCCCTGGCGAAGGTGCGGCAGGGCGAGGTGAGGAGCCTCCTCGAGCTGTCCTTCGCGAGCATCCTCGTGGCCTCGAGCCGGCTGAAGCGTTCCCCCTGCCTCGGGTACGCCCGCAAGCCCGAGGTGGGTCCGGAGGGCCCCTACGAGCTCTTCCGGCTGGCCGTCGAACGCATTGCCACGGACCTCACGACCCTTCGAGAGATGGGCAAGTCCATCGGGCCGCCCGCCCAGGTATTGGAGCGGAACGCGAGGACCCTCCCCCTCAAGGACGAGGTCGTGGACCTCGCCATCACCTCCCCGCCCTACGTCAACGGGATGGACTACGTGATGAACTACAAGCTGGAGATGGCCTGGCTGGGGCAGGCGCGCTCCTACGAGGACCTCTCCCGGCTCAAGTCCGACATGGTGGCCTGCGACAACGTCTCACCGGTCACCATCGGCGCCTACCGACCTGGGCCCCTCATCGAGGGGGATGAATGGCTGCAGGGCATCTTGCAGGACATCCGTCGGAACATCGCCTCGAAGTCCGTCTATCGCCGCCGCGACATGGCCGACATCGTCGCGAAGTACTTCGACGACCTCGTTCCCGTCATCGGGTCGGTGCACCGGGTCCTCCGCCCTGGAGGGAGGTTCCTCGTGGTGAACGGGGACAGCCTGATGGCCGGGACCTACGTGCCGGGCGACCTGATCTTCGGGCGGCTGGCCGAGAAGGTGGGGTTCGAGGTGGAACGGCTGGAGACGGCGCGCGAGAGGCGTTCCGGCCAGCGGCGGGACTTCCGGCTGAGGGAGTCGATCCTGACCCTGAGGAAGCCGCTCTCCTCCTGAGGTCGCCACGTGCACGTGGAGGGCGGCCCCGGGGGGACGCCCCCGGGGGGAGGGGGACGGGCTCGCCGGGAGTTCCTCCCCCGGTCGCTTTCCGCGGCCGAGGAGATTCGAACCCGGGTCGATGGCTCCGAAGGCCATCAGGATAGTCCAAACTACCCCACGAGCCCGGGGGACGCAGGTTGGCCCGAGGTCATAGGTGTTCCGGTCACGCCGCCGGATCGGGGGGCTCGGTCCGGGGGGCCGCGGAGGGGTCCTCTTCCTCCGACGGAGGGGCGGGACGCTCCTCGGTCTGGAAGTCCTCCAGCTCCACCGTTCCCGGACCCGCGGGGAAGAGGCTCGCGAAGGAGCTCTCCAGGACCTCCACCCGCTGGCGCAGGTAGGTGGAGACCCCGTAGCGCTTCGCCAGCTCGCGCGAGAGCCCGAGATACTTCATCACGCTGCTCGGGTACACCGTGGGTAGCAGCTCCCCTCCGCACCGCTTCTTGTCGTGGTACTCGGGGCAACGGCCGTCGAGCGCGGGACGCCGCAGCGAGCTTCCGCAGGCCTTGCAGCGGAACTTCTGCGTCGCGTAGCTCTTCATGTTGCCCATGATGTCGGGAAGGAAGTGGTGGTTGAGCAGCAGCCCGACCGCGTCCACCATGTCCACCCCCCGTAGCTGGGCCCCGAGCAGGAGCGTGTCCTCCACCGTCCGGGCCATCCCCCGAGCCTCGCGGTAGGCCGACTGGTGCGGCCCTCCCCCGATGTCGGAGGTGTCGTGGGTGAACCCCATCCGGGAGAACTGGAGCGGGCCCTTCTCGAGCCGCTTGCCCAGGGTGTCGATGAGGGCCTCCACGGTCTTGGGGGAGGCGTTCTTCTCGGCGGCCTCGTAGAGGGCGAGCGGATAGGTGAGCGCGACGTCGACGTTCTGGGCCTCCTTGTCCACCTCCCGGGAGTCGAGCCGGGTGGTGAGGACCAGCGGCTTGTCCATGAGCGCCCCCCGTTTGACGGGGAGATAGGCGAAGGAGAAGTTCAGCAGGCCGTCCATGAGCAGCGTCACGGAGTCCTCGTCCCCGTCGCAGTTGCGCCGCTTGGCGGCGTGGAAGACCGGATGGGCGAAGCACCCCTCCACCTCCGTGTAACCGACGACCCGACCCAGTACGCCTCCGGAGGTGTGGGGGGCGAGCGCGATCACGAGCTGGCCCAGCAGGTCGTTGCGGTGGCGGGCCCGGTAGAAGGGCTCGAGCCCGTAGAGCAGGTGGAGCTCGTCGTCGACGAAGCGGGAGAGCGCAAGGAGGTACTCGCCGCACCGCTTGGCGACGATGATGTCGTGCGGCAAGATCTCCAGGAGCTGGTCCTCGCGCTCCAGCGGCTCTCCCGTCCAGTCCCGCGCGTAGCCCAGGGAGCGGGCCTTGGCGACGCTGAGCCCGACCTCCCTAGGGCGGAAGTGGGTGAGCGGAAGGTCGGTGAGATCGAACCTGGCCGTCCCGTCCTGGTAGACGCTGACCGCGTGCAGGGCCCTCAGCACCCCCTTCTCGAGGGGCTCGGGCGTCTTGCCCTGGGAGACGAGCCCCTTGACCCCCTTGACCTCCCGGGGGAACTTCGAGAAGCCGAGCCCCCGTACGCAGCGGTCCCAGAGCTCGTGGAACGGGAGCGGCTGCTGGACCACCTTGTCGGTGGGGACGGTGTGCCCCCCGCACGTGCACCGGTTGGAGATCGTCTCCTGGGAGCAGGTGGAGCATTGCCGGAGCCCCAGCCCCACGGTCATCATCGACATCGTCGGGGCGGCCGAGGAGCGGGGGGACGGGCGCGAGGAGGGAGAGCTGCGGTCGAGTTCGCGCGCCCGTTCCGCGGCGACCAGGAGCGAGCGCTTCGGCCCTCCCGCTTCCCCCACCGGGAACAGCACGTGGACGTTCGGCGACATCACGCGCTGGTAGGCCTTCTCCGGGCGCCCGACCCGCGCTCCTACGCGCGTCGGACCCCGGGGCTTCCAGAGGATCCCCGACAGTCGGGCCACCTCGGCCATCGCCTCCGCCGCGGGACCGTCCAGCGGGGTCCGCCGGTGGAGCTCCCCGCTGCGCTCGTCCACCTCCAGCCCCAGTCCGAGAAGGAAGGCGCCCGCGAGGCGGGGTTCGAGGGCGAGCGTGCTCCCCTCCCGGTGGTGGAGGGCCCCGAGCACGAGGAGCGTCTCGCGCAGCGCGGGGTCGGAGGGGAGATGGAGCGTCCCGTCCTTCCACGCGCTCTGGTCCTCGACCCTTCGGGAGAGCTCGTCGATCGCCTGGACGGTCAGGTCGTGCCAGAAGAGGTTGAACCGCGGGTGGAGAGGGACGCCCAGCCGCTGGGAGTCCTCCAGGGCCTCCGGGAAGCTGGGAGCGACCGCCCTCCGGTCCAGAGCGGCCCCTTTGGCGCGGAGCATCTCCAGGTGCCAGGCGAGGGAATACCCTCCGGGGGCGAGCGCCCGGTTGTTCTCCAGGAACTCCCCGAAGGAGACCAGGATCTCGCCCAGGTCCAGGATCCGCTCGACGTGCGGGAGAAGCTCGTCGGCCCGGTCGGCATCGTCGACCTGGGTGTACGTACCGTCGTCCAGGAGGACGAGGGGCCCCTCGACGGTGTCGCAGGTGGCCATGGCCGCCGCCTTGCCGGGAAGCTCGGTCTTCACCTGGGTCCCGATCGCGACGAAGTGCCGCAGGAGCACCATCGTGGCCGGGTTGATGCCGCACGCGGCGAGCCCGGTCGTCCGGCACCTGCCGTAGACGAGCCGGAACCCTCCGGGCCGGTGCGGATAGGCCAGGACCGGGCGCCCCCCTACCGCTTCCGCGAGGTACTTGGGCAGCGCCCCCTTCTCGGCGTCGTCGTCCTTCGAGCCCTTCTGCCCTACGCGCTTGAGGAACTCCCAACCCTCCAGGGAGAGCCCCTTCTTGCGCAGGTTATCGACGATCTTGAGGACCTTCGGGGCCTTCAGGCAGAGCCCCTCCGCGATGACGAGGCAGGCGCCTCCCCGGACCCCGTTCGTGTCCACGCGGGGCACGTTCCGGAACGCGCTGACCTCCTGGTCGCCCTCGGTGGCCTCCCCGTTCACGCAGACCGGGAGGTTCGTGACGACGGTCCGGACCTCCTCCACGGAGGGGGAGTACTGCAGGTGCTGCAGGTGCTTGTAGAGCGGGAGCTCCTCGCAGTACCGGCCGGTCTCGCCCTCGGTGGCCTTCCAGCGTGAGAGGCCGAGCTTCTCGCGCACCACGTCGGCGAGAAGGACCGAGACCGCCTGGGCACCCCCGCCGGCCGCGCGGATCGGGCCGGCGTAGAACAGGTCGACGTAGTCCCCCTGGGGGTCCGGGTGGATCTCGACCTTCACGAGCCCCTCCAGGGGCGCCACCACGATCCCCTCGGTGAGGACGGCGAGGCCGACCCGCAGGGCGACCTCGAGGCGCTCCCCGATGTTCCCCCGCGAGGGGTCGACGGCGAGCTCCTGGGCGAGCGCGATCGCCACCTCCTCGCGCGAGATCTTCGGCTCCTGCGAGGAGAGCGCGCGGATGCGGTCCGCCACCCCGTGGACCGGCCACTTCCGGAGGAGCTTCTCGACCCGGGAGGCGAGGTCCTGCGCGCGGGGAATCTCGACCTTCGTCTCGGGGTCGATGCCCAGGGCCCGGGCGCGACCCGCCACCTCGTAGGCGCGGGTCACCTCCTCCTCGAGGTGATGGAAGTACTCCTCCAAACCGGGAACCCAGTGTACCCACCGGTACCCCGAGCATAAAGGAGGGGGAACGGACACGGTCACCCCTCCCCGAAGTCCGACCCGCCGACCGCGCGGGCGACACGCAATCGGTATGGAGGGGCCCCGGTGGGCACGGGGGGGCCGGGGTTACGAGGAGCACCGAAGACGACGCGGTCCCGGGGAAGCGCCCTTCGGTCGGGGACCCCTCCAACTCCTCCAACTCCTCCAACGCCTCCAACTCCTCCAACGCCTCCAACTCCTCCAACGCCTCCAACTCCTCGAACGACCCCCCGCTCTCCACCTCCAGCTCCGCGGAGGAAGGAGGAGGGGAGAAGACGTCGGAAGGCGGCGCTGACGAGACCCGGTCCTCCACCCGGAAAGGGCGGGGCGGGCGGAAAGGCGCGGCGGGGGCGCCTCCCACCGAGGAGCGACGCCGTCGGGAGGACCGGCTGGAAGGTGACGAGTGGACCCATCCCCGACGTCTCGCGCTCATCGTCGCCTTCGCGATCTCCCTCGCGCTCTTCCTCGGCACGGGAGCCGGGCTGCTGAACATCCCCGGCGCGCTCCAGATCTCCGGGGTCCTCACCCTCGTCTCCGGCCTCCTCGAGATCCCGCCCCTCCTGTTCTTCGTCGCCGGCCTCGAGCGACGCACGATGCGCCTCTCGCCGCTCCTCCTGCTTGCGGGGGCGGGGGGGATGACGGGCTACTTCGTCGGCGGGGCCGTCGGGATCACCTCCCCGACGGTGCTGGGCGCGGCGGTCCTGGCGCTGGTGCTCTTCCTCTTCGTCGGTCACCGAGCGGTCGAGAGCCAGCGACGCCGGATCCGGCGCGTCCGCCGATGGAGCCGCAACGGGGTCATCCTGGGGATCGCCCTGCTGCTGATCGCCCTCGCGCTCTACACGAGCTACACCAGCGACCCCTCGGTCTCCCCCATCGCCCACGTACAGCTGGACCACGCCACCTCGCTCGCCCCGGGAGAGAACTACACCTTCACCGTCAACGGGGCCACCGGCGACGAGCTCTACCTGCTGCTCGGCTGCTCGAACCCCACCTCGAACGTCCAGGGACGGTTCCAGACACTGGACGGCTCCCAGACCACCACGAACGTGAGCGCCGGGACCACCCAGAACCCCGGGTTCCTCCCCCTGTCGCTCCAGCACGGAGGCGGCGACTTCCAGGTCGTGATCTTCTACCCCCTGGCCGCGAGCGCTCCGGGTCCGGTCACCGTGAACTGGACGGAGGGGGACATCCCCGCCGGGATCGTCGCCACCGGCGCCGCGGCGGTGCCCGCGGGATGGACGGGCTTCGTCCTCCTCATCGTGGGGGCGACCATCTGGGTCGTCAGCCGCCCTCCCGACGACACTCCTGCCCCTTCCACCGACCCCTCCTCGGGAGGCCCCCAGGCGAAGACCCCTGCCGAGCCCTCCAGTGGCGAGGCCCGTCCGCCACCTGAGGCGACCCCTCCCCCGGAAGGGCTGCTCCTCGGAGACGACTACGGCCCTCTCTCCCCTGAGGGCGAGGCGGGGACCGGGTCGGCCAAAGTGTCGGACGAAAAGACGACGTGAGGGTCTGACGTGCGGCACACCCTCTCGAGCGGAATGTCTAAATAGCCAACCTGGGAATAGACTCGCCGAGCGTCAGACGCTCGGCAGACAAACTCAATCGGGGCGAGAGTCATGAAGTCCATCATCCAGGAAGCAATCGCGAAGCACCAAGAGAGCAAGGCCCTAGAGGAACGACAGGTCGGAAGCCCCGCACCGGCCCACAACGCGCCCATGAGCGCGGACGACGAGGAACTTTCGAAGCTGGCAGAGCAGCTGAAGGTCAACATCCGGATCGTCGGCTGTGGAGGCGGCGGGTCCAACACCATCAACCGCTGCGTCGAGGAAGGCATCTCGGGCGCCGAGATGTGCGCCATCAACACGGATGCGAAGCACCTTCTCACGATCCACGCTCCCCGCAAGGTCCTCATCGGACGCCGGGCCACCAAGGGCCTTGGCGCCGGTGCCCGCCCCGAAGTGGGCGAGGAAGCCGCGCGGGAGAACGAGGAGGACCTCCGTAACTTCCTCCAGGGAGCTCACATCGTCTTCGTGACCGCCGGGATGGGCGGCGGGACCGGTACCGGCTCCGCCCACGTCGTCGGCCGGATCGCGAAGGAGGTGGGCGCCCTCACGATGGGCGTGACCACCCTGCCGTTCTCCGCCGAGGGGGCCGTCCGCATGGAATCGGCCCGCGACGGGCTCGAGCGCCTCCGCCGGGTCTGCGACACGACCATCGTCATCCAGAACGACAAGCTCCTGGAGCTCGTCCCCCGGATGCCCCTGGACGCCGCGTTCAAGCTGGCGGACGCGGTCCTGATGACCGCGATCAAGGGGATCACCGAGATCGTGACCAAGCCTGGGCTGGTCAACCTGGACTACGCCGACCTTCTGACGATCATGAAGGACGGCGGTGTGGCCCTCATCGGCCTTGGCGAGAGCGAGAGCGCGACGGACCGGGTGACCGAGGCGGTCACCGAGGCCCTCACCTCCCCGCTCCTGGGCGATGTCGACCTGAAGGACGCGACCGGCGCCCTGGTCCGAGTCGTGGGGGGACCCTCCATGACCGTGAGCGAGGCGGAGAAGGCGGCGGCCCTGGTGGGCTCCAAGATCTCCAAGCGCGCTCGGATCATCTGGGGATGCACGATCGACCCCTCGCCGGAGATGGAGAACACCATCAAGGTGCTCCTCATCATCACGGGCGTGAAGGCCGCAAGCCTCCTCGGCAGCCGAGGCGGATATGCCCAGGGCGAGACCTCCGGGGGCATCGACCAGGTCAGCTGATCGCGACCTCCCGCGTTCGCCCGCCGCCCAACGTCCAACCCGTTCCCGCTATGTCGGGGTCGAGGTGGAGGGGGGAGAACCCCCCTCCATCCGAGAGCTCGGCCATCTTCTGGCACTCCGACTGGCCGGGGGCCCCCAGCGTGGCCTTCCCGCTGCCCTTCCTTGGCTCCGCGTCGTTCGCGCCCAGGGTCCCCGGGCCATCGTCGAGATCGCGCACACGGACCTCGCTTCGGCGCGTACGGCGTGGAACGGTCCGCTGAGCGAGGCCCCTGAGCCTCGCGGTCCCCCGACGCTGGGGGCCCGAGGGCGGCTCTCCGTCAGGACGCGCCGCACCTGGGGCACGCTCAAGGACGCCAAGGTCTGGCTGGCACGGGCCAGTCCCGCCTGAGCCGCGCTCCCTTCCCCCTTCTGCCGTGCGGCGCAGAGCTTATCGCCCCCCGTACGACTGACCTCAGGGTAAGAGACGTTGGGAGGAGACGAACCGAACCTCTTGGTGGCGCCCCGCCGGGCCCTCCTCTCCGCATTCGACCCCCTCGCGCTGCTACCTCTCGCCCGGGGCCTCGCCCGGCACGAGGTCGAGCTCTGGGGAAGCTCCGGGACCCAGAGGAGGCTCTCGGCCGAGGGGCTCAAGGTCCGCTCGACCGAGGAGATCACCGGCATCTCGAGCTGGTTCGGCCACCGCGTGGCGACGCTCCACCCCGCCCTCTTCGGAGGGATCCTGGCCCCCCGCACCCCGGAGGGGCTGAAGGAGCTCGAAGAGCGCAAGGTGCTCCCGTTCGACCTGGTCGCGGTCCTCTTCTACCCCTTCGAGGAGGAGCTCGCCCGGGGGACGATCCCCGCCGAGGCCCTCGTCGAGCGGATCGACGTGGGCGGGCCCTCGCTGCTCCGCGCGGCCGCGAAGAACTTCCGTTGGGTCGTCCCGTTCTCGGACCCGGCCGACACGGAAGGGGTCCTTCAGGAGCTCGCGGAGCGCGGCGGGGTCTCCCTCCCGACGCGTGAGCGGCTGGCCGCCATGGCCTTCCGCCGGACGGCCCTGCACGACACCGCGGTCACCTCGTGGCTCTCCTCCCGGGCGATGCCGCCCAACGGACCGAAGCTCGACGCCCCCTTCCTGGCGCTCGCCCCCACGGGCGAGGGGCTGCGCTACGGGGAGAACCCCCACCAGCTCTCCCAGGTGATGGCCGCGGTGGGCCCCCCCGGGGTCCCCCTCCAGCCTTGGCCCATCGAGGTCCTGAAAGGCGGCTCCCTCTCGTACAACAACTACCTCGACCTGGAGCGCAGCCTCTCGCTGGTGGGCGAGTTCTCGCTCCCTTCGGCGGCCGTGGTGAAGCACGCCACCCCGTGCGGGGCCGCGAGCGGGGAGACCATCGAAGGCGCGCTCGCCCGCGCCCTCGAGACCGACCCGGTGGCGCGCTACGGGTGCGCGCTCGCGCTCAACGCCCCCATGACGCTGGAGGCGGTGGAGGCGCTGAAAGGGACGTTCGTCGACATCCTGGCCGGCCCCGAGTTCCCTCCGGAGGTCATGGAGAGGCTCGCCAAGCGCCCGAAGCTCAAGCTGGTCCGCGTCAGTCCTCCCGACCCCCGCGTCGTCCGCTGGGAGGTCCGGTCGGCGGCCGGACGCCTGCTCGTCCAGCAGGCCGACCAGCAGAACCTCAAGACCGGGGACATGCGGCAGGTCACGAAGGCGCGAGCCTCGCCCGAGGACCTCTGCACCGCGGACTTCGCCTGGCGCGTCGTCCGTCACGCGAAGAGCAACGCGGTCGTCCTAGCGAAGGGCTCGACCACCGTCGGGATCGGGGGGGGCCAGACCAGCCGGGTGGGGGCCGTCCGCAACGCGCTCGAGATCGCCGGGGAGCGGGCCAAGGGGGCGGTGCTCGCCTCCGACGCATACTTCCCCTTCGCCGACGGCATCGAGGAGGCGGGCAAGGCCGGGGTCCAGGTCATCCTTCAGCCCGGCGGGTCGATCCGGGACGCGGAGGTCATCGCGGCGGCGGACCGTCACGGGATCGCGATGTACTTCACCGGCTGGCGCGTCTTCCGCCACTGAGGTCCGACCGAGGGGTGGGCCCTGGGGGCCCGGGCTCACGGCTCGGGGTCGGGGTTGGAAGGGGTCCTCTCCACCTTCTCCCCCCTCGCTCCCCCCGAGGATGGAGGAGCCAGACGGAGGGAGCGGTCGGCGAGCGGTCCCAGGGCCCGGTACATCCAGAGGAGCAGGGCCATGCGCGGGGGGACGTAGGCGACGGGCCGCGGACGAAGGACGGTGCGCTCGGCCACGCGTCCGACCTCCTCGGGACCGATCATGATGTACCGCATCGCGCCCATCTCGCGAAGGTCGCGGCGCCCCGGCTCCTTCGCCGTCTCGAGGAACTCGGTGTTCACGGTGGTGGGCTCGAGCACGCTCACGTTCGTACCGCGAGGCGACACTTCCCTCCCAAGGGCCAGGGTGAGGCCCTTCACCGCCCCCTTGATCCCCGAGTACGCGGCGAGGCGGGGGAGCGGAACCTCGGGAGCGAGGCTCCCCACGTTCAGCACCTGTCCGCCCCCCTGCTCGAGCATGGCGGGGAGGAAGGCGCGGGTGACCGAGAGTACGGCGAGCAGGTCGACGCCCAGCTGCAGGGTCAGCTGCCGGTCGTCCTGGCGGACCAAACGCCGGAAGAACCCGATGCCGGCGTTGTTCACCAGGATGCGCGGGGTCCCCCAGGTCTCCTGCGTGAACGCGGAGAGCCGGGCTGCGGCCCCGGCGGCGAGCAGGTCCTGCGCGAGCACCCGCGCCTCTCCCCCCGCCTTCTGAACTTCCTTGGCGACCTTCTCGAGGGCCGGAACGTCCCGGCCGGTGAGGACGACCCGCATGCCGTGGGAGGCCAGCCGAAGGGCGATCTGCCGGCCGATCCCCCGGGAGGACCCCGTGACCACCGCGGTCCCACCGCGGAGGGCGTCCGCGGGGACGCTCGAGGGCGCCTCCGCCCGGCGGTGCGCCTCCGGGTGCCGTCCGTGGAGCTCGCGCTCGGTGTAGCGGCGCAGGACCTGGGGGGCGGGGGGCGCGCGCGCGTGGGAGTGGAAGCGCCAGCGGCGGACCCGGGGACGGTCGAGGACGTGCTCGAACGCCCGCACCACCGAGGCGTCGCTCACCAGGAAGCGCCGGTGGGACTCATGCAGCGGGGTCGGGCCGCCCGCGACCTCCTCGTCGATCGGGGGAGAGGGGTGGCCCGCGGGTTCGAGGTATGTGACGCGAACGCCCTGCCGGAACACTTCCCGCTCCAGGGCCGTGAGGAACGGGGGAAGGGCCATCGCCAGCGCCGAGTGGACCGCGGCCTTCGCGAGCGGGGCCCGCGCGGCGGCCGAGCCGAGAACGATCAGGCGGCCCTCGCCCTGTTCGATCATTCCCGGGAGGAACTGGCGCGCGAAGACGACCAGGGACGAGTACCCCCGGTTCGCCTCGACCGTGATGCTCTCCGGCTCGCGTTCGGAGAAGGCTCCCGTAACGGGAGGAGGGAGCGCGTGGACCAGCAGTTCGACCGGGGGGAACCCCGAGGGGACCTGGCGGGCGGCTTGGAGGAGAAGCGGGACCTCGGCGTACGAGGGGGCCAGGACCTCCGCGGAGGCGCCCAGGGACACCACCTGCTCCCGGGTGCGTTCCAGGTCGTCGCCCGCGCTGTCGACCAGGAGCAGCGAGAAGTCTCGGCGCGCGAGCGACTCGGCGAGCAGACGGCCCCACGGGCTTCCCGCCCCTAGGAGGACCGCGCCGCGCTCGCCGTTGTGGGACTCCAGTCCCCCCTCGTTCGAGGGCGCCGATGCCGGCGGTTCGAGGCTCATGGGACGCCGGGGAAGAAGGGGTCAGGGACCGCGAGAGGCAGATACTGCGGTCCGGTCACGGTCAGACCGACACGAAGTACTTCTTCAGGACCGTACGGAACTCGTTCTCGGCGAGCAGCCCCACCTGACGGCCCCGTTCGGTGCCTTCCTCGAGGAAGATGAACGTCGGGATCGAGTAGACCCCGTAGCTCTCCGCCGTCTGCTCGTTCTCGTCGACGTTGAGACGGGCGAAGCGGACCCTCCCCGCGAGGGAGTTGGAAAGGCGCGAGAGGAGCGGCTCGGCCTGGCGACAAGGGCCGCACCAGTCGGCGTAGAAGTCGACCACCACGGGCACCGGTGAGTGGAGGACCATTTCGTCGAAGGTGTCGTCGGTCACCAACGCCAGCGGGGGCTTCTCCGCCGTGTCCGCGTTCTCCACCATCTGCGTCCCCGATACGCCACGTAAGCGACACCTCTTGAACCTTCACGGTCCAGTGGCCGAGGGTGAGGGTGAAGGGCCCGAGGAGGAGACGCGGGCCCATTCCGGCCCTCCCGTCCCCGAACCGCCCTGAAAGGGCGGAGGACTTCGGCGCCCGGCTCGTCGCCTGGTTCGAGCGGGAGGCGATGGATCGCCCCTGGCGACGCACGACGGACCCGTACCGGATCTGGGTGGCCGAGGTGCTGCTGCAACAGACCCGTGTCGGGCAGGCGCTCCCCTACTACGAGCGGTTCCTCGAGAGCTTCCCGACCCTGGCGGACCTGGCGCGGGCCCCGCAGGGTCGTGTGCTGAAGGCGTGGGAAGGGGCCGGCTACTACCGCCGAGCTCGTCTCATTCACGCGGCCGCCCGCCGGGTGCGCGACCTCCACCAAGGAAAGCTGCCCTCCGACGTCGAGGAGCTCGAGCGGTTGCCGGGCTTCGGCCCGTACACTTCGCGATCGGTCGCGGCCCTCGCCTTCGGGCGCAGGGTGGTCGCGCTTGACGCCAACGCGCTCCGTGTGCTCGCGCGGGTCTTCCTCCTCCGCCCAGAGGGCCCCGCCCTATCCTCCCCCATCGAGGCCCGGGGTCTGGCGGCGCTCGGCGATCGACCGCCTCGAGCGTTCAACGAGGCGCTGATGGAGCTCGGACAACGCTTCTGCACGGCCCGCGCACCTCGATGCCCCGACTGCCCGGTGGCGGAGGTGTGCCGAGCCCGACGCGAGCTTCCGCAGCCGGGGGACTTCCCCCCACGGAAAGCGCGTGGGCGGAGGCCTCGAGTCGAAGCCGCCGTGGGGATCCTCCTCGAGGGGGACCGGCTCCTGATGGGCCGACGGCCCGAGCAGGGCCTCTTGGGAGGGCTCTGGGAGTTCCCCGGCGGCAAGCTCGAGGAGGGGGAGACCCCGGAGCGGGCCGTGGTCCGGGAGTTCCGCGAGGAGACCGGGAGGCGCACGCGGGTCGTTCGTCGCCTTGGCGTCGTCGAGCACGACTACAGCCACTTCCACTCCAAGCTGCACGTCTTTCTTCTCGAGACCCACGGCATGACCACCACCTCGACGGAGGAGGGCCGGTCGTGGCGATGGGTGCCCTGGAAGGAGGTCGGGTCGCTCGCGCTGCCGGGCGCCACCCGGAAGATGCTCCCGTGGGTCGAGAGCGAGATGGAAGCGCTCCCTCGACGGACGCCGAGCGGGAAGCGCTCCCGCGCTCCACGACGTCCTCAGGGCGCGTGATCGCACCCGTAGGCACCTTGCCTCGGAGCTGAGAGAGGTCCAGCTCAGCGCCCTGGACCGGCCGTCCGCTTCGTGCGCCCCGTCTGCTCCCAGAACTTCCCGGGATTGAGGACCCCGTAGGGGTCGAGCGCGTCCTTGAGGTGGCGCAGCGCCCGAGCGCTTGCGAGCCCGTGCTCCCGCACGTAGGCCTCCGCCTTGAACGAACCCAACCCGTGCTCGGAACTGGCCGTGCCACCCAGGGACCAGGCGAGCCGCCAGAGGTCCCGACGGACCATCCGGGCGACGGAGGAGGAGGGAGGGACCGCGAAGTTGGGATGGAGCGTCCCTTCCCCCAGATGGGCGTACAGGACAAGGCCGACCCCGCGACGCTGGGCCAGGGCGCGGACCCCGTCCATGAGCGCGTCCCACTTCGAGAGCGGCACGGCCACGTCCTCTCGAACGCGCGGACCCACCTGGGCGTCCAGCAGCGCCCCCGCCTTCCCTCGGGCCCTCCACAGCCCGTCCGCGTCCTCGAACGGGCGGACCGGTCCCTCGATCCCCAGCGGGCGCAGCCCCCGCCCCCATCGTGAGGGGACGTCTTCCACGATCTCCCTCGGAACTTCGACCTCGAGCAGCAGGGCCCCGCTTCCCGACGGAAGGGGGAGGCCCACGCCCCGGGCCAGCTCGGAGGCGACACGCGCGTCCACCCACTCGACGGCCGAGAGGCCCTCGCGACGTGCCCACTGGAGTCCCTGAGCGATCCGGCCCAGGGACGCCCTCTCCGGGACCGGTGCGAGGAGGCCGATCCTCCGAGCCGGAAGGGGTGCGACGCGCAGGGTGAGCTCCGTGAGGATCCCGAGCGTCCCCTCGCTCCCGAGGAGAGAGGGCAAGAGGTCGACGCCCGCCGACCGCTTCCAGGTGAGCGTCCCCACCTCGACGGTCTCTCCCGTCCCCAGGACCGCCCGCGCGCGAAGGACCCAGGCCCGGGTGGGGCCGTAGCGGAACGAGCGGAACCCCGAGGCGTTGGTTGCGGCGTTCCCTCCGAGGGTCGAGGACTCCCAGCTCCCGGGGTTCGGGGGATAGAAGAGACCCCTCGGGCGGAGGAGCTCCTGGAGTCGATAGTTGATGAGACCCGGCTGGACCCGGACCCAGAGGTCCTCCTCGTTCACCTCGAGCAGCTGGTCCCACCCGGAGAGGTCCACGACCAGGCCCCCCCGTACCGGCGCGCTCTCCCCGTCGAGCGAGGTACCCCCGCCGCGAGCGACGAGCGGCACGCCCCTGGGACCCGCCCACCGGACGAGCGCCACGAGGTCGCGCTCGTGGGTGGGTCGGACGCGTCCCCAAGGTCGGCCCTCCGCCCCGGACTTGTCATGGTCCACCTCCTCGAGCGAGGCGGGGCCCCGGTCCACGAGACGCTCCAGTGCGCGCGGGAGCTTCGGCCCCTCGCCCGCCGCGCGAGAGACCGCCCGCGGAGCGTGCGGAGCCGTAGCGGTGGGGCGAGCATGGGAGACCGCCCGCCTCGCTCGCGCCATGCTCAGGCCGCCCCGTTCCCGAGCAGGGCCGTGAGCAGCTGCCGTTCATGGGGGCTCAGCTCCGGCATGGGTGCGGCTCCGCGAGAGGGGAGGGTCGCGGGGCCAGATTAAAGCCGTCCCGGATCGCGATCAACGCCTGCCGTGACATTCCACGGAAGAGGTTCCCGGGATGGTGGTGCGCCACCCTGCGGCGCCGCTCGCCCTACGGCTCCTCTTCGTCGGTGGAGGCGTGGAGCGGGTTCGGCTCGCTCTCCTCTCCCTCCTCCTCTTCCGCGGGGATGAAGGCGAGGAACCCGGAGGGCACCTTCTCCTTGCCCCGGTCCTGCTCTCCGCCCTCGGCCTTGGCGGCTCCCTTCCCCTTCCCCTTCCCCTTCCTCCGCGACCGCTCCCGCCTCCGCATCTCGACGGCGAGCAGGAGCGCCAACGTGATCGCGAAGGCCGCGGCCACCAGGACCACGAGGTACCAGGGCGTCGGGGAGGGGGGAGTGGAGCTCACGGTGCCGTTCGTCGGATGGGGGGCGGGAGTGATCTCCAGCGGCGCGCTGGCGGTGGCGTTGCCCGCCACGGCGTAGAGGGTGTCCGCGCCCGGGGTGTCGCCCATCTGGACCAGGAACTCCACGGAGCCGTTCTGGAGCGTCCCGTTCTTCCGGGTCACGTCACCCAGACCGTCGGTGAGGACGAGGCTCCTGCCGCTCACGGGGTTGCCGTAGGCATCCCAACCTCCAGCATCCACCTCGACCCAGCCTCCGGTCGTCGTCGTCGGAGGTCGGGCGGTCAGGGTGAGCTGGGAGAGGAAGGAGGGAAGGACCGTGAAGTTGCCCTCGCTCGCGGCCAGGCCGCCCGCCTGCCCCCAGAGGGAGAAGCCGGTGCCCGCGCGCAGGAAGGCGACGTTGACCCGCGCGACCCCGTCGACGAGGGTGAGGGTCGAGGGGGTGACGACGCCCCCGGGGACCCCGATCGCGGCCGTGCCGTTCCAGGTGGTGACCGGGGCCCCTGTGGCGTCCTGGACCTCGAGGGTCAGCGCCTGCGGGGCGCCGGCGGTGAGCGTCGCCGGCAGGGCGGAGAGCGAGAGCTTCGTCGGGACCTCTTGCACGGCGACGGAGAGGTTCACGCAGACGCCGAGCCCGCAAGCCTCGATGCGGTCGGACAGGCTGGGCGTCTGGATCTCGGCGGAGACCTCGCCCAGTCCGTTCGCGAGCATGACCTTGGTCGGCCGGAGGGTCCCGGTGAGGTCGCTCAACGTGAGCGTCGCGTTGCGCGGCGCCGTCGCACCGAACGGGTCGAGCGACGACGCGTTCAGCGCGAACGGGACGCCGGCCTCCACGGGGACGCCAGAGGCGACCGAGGCGACCGACAGGTTCCAGCGGACGTCGCGGACCAGCCAGTTGTCACCCAGGATGGTGTAGGGGCCGGCGTTCGTCGAGCCGATGCCCCCGTAGATCCACGTCCCGCCGCGACCGGCGTCGTACACGCAGCTCATCATGGCCCGTGGGAGCGGAGCCGGGTCGGCTCCGCCTCCTCCCGCGCGCCCCGGGGGGCTCCAGGCCGCGAGCGTGAAGCTCCCGTTCGCTCCCGCGCGCCAGACCGAGTTGTTGTACCCCACGGAGAGCAGGAAGACCCCGTCGATCCCGAACTCGTAGAGGTCCTCGTGCTCGACCGGATCGTAGGCCCCGCATCCGAACACCACGGCGGGGTCCTGCAGGGGCTTCGCGAGCTCCGTCCAGATGTGCGTCGTGAGGTTGAACGTCCAGGTGTCGTTGAGCGTGGTCACCCGGCTCGTGCACCCGGGGCTGGTGGGACCCGTGCCCCCGGCGAGGAGCGCGGTCCCGGGCGTCGCGCCCGTGGCGAAGAAGCTCCCGGCCCGGGGACCAGGGGACACGCCATTGGTGACGTTCGTCCAGCCGGAGGGAGAGAACTCCCAGGTGTCGTCCAGGAAGCGTGAGGTGACGATGGTGGGAAGTCCCGGGGCGCAGGTGGTCAGCCCACCGAACAGGTAGAATTCGTCCGTCCCGGGGACCGAGACGGTCCCCTGCGTCGCCCGGCCCGTGGGGGAGGGCCCTCCCCCCGTGATGTTGGTCCAGTCGCCCCCGAGGTGGTAGGCCCAGGTGTCGCCGAGCGCCCCCTGCGAGTTGAATCCCCCGAAGAGGACGAACTCGTCCAGCGGGGGAGGCAGGTAGGTGAGGGAGGCACCGGCGCGAGCGGGGGGGGTTTGGGGGGGGTGCTGCTCCATCCAGGTGCCCTGGGGGGAGAAGACCCAGGTGGCGTTGGTCTCGTTCAAGGTGAGCTGCGCGGCGTCGATGGCCGTGGCCCCCCCGAAGACGACGATGGCGCCGTTCACGGGGTCGTAGGCGACGGAGGGGAACGCGAGGGGCGGGGGGGCGCTCACGTTCAGCGCCGGGGTCCAGTTGGTCAGCGCGCTGAACTCGGCGAACTTCGTCCGGACCGGAAGGGGGCCCGAGGTCCCGGCCTGGGTCGTCGGGATGCCGCCGAAGATGAGCATGGCGCCGAGGGAGGGATCGTAGGAGGAGGCGATGTCGAACTCCCCGCTCACGTTCTTCACGGGGAGCTGGGACCAGCCGGTGGAGGTCCCCGAGGTCGAGTTCCACGGGAGGAGCCAGGTCTGCTCGGAGGCGTAGGTCGTCGCGAGGTAGGCGCTGTAGGAGTAGGCGCCGCCAAAGAGCACCACCCCCTGCATCCCCGGCAGGTACGCCATCGCCCCCAGCGCGGTGCCGGCCGTCATCCCCGCGGGCTGGGGCATCATCCCGAGGTTCCGGAAGACGTCGCTCGGTGTGAGCACGTAGGTGTTGTAGTAGTAGTGGTCCCCGGATCCGCTGGTCTCCACCCCACCGAAGAGAAGGATCCCGGCGTTGCCGGGGAGCGGGGTCCCCTCCATCCCCCAGAGGGCGCGGGGAACGTACCCCGACGGGTGGAGCGCGGACCACCCTGCCCCGGCGCTCCAGAGCCAGGTGTCGTTGAGGTTCGCCGAGCCGAACTGCCCCCCGTACAGCACCAACCCGCCCATGGCCGGGTCGCTCACCAACGTCCCATCTCCCCGCGGCGAGGGGGATGAGCCGGAGGGCAGGCAGGGGGTCCATGGCCCGACCTGAGGGAGGACCCAGCAGTCCCCGAACGTGCCTCCGGGCGCGGAAGGCCCGTACCCTCCGAACAGCACGACGTCCCCCGACAGGGCGTCGTAGGCCATGGAGGCCGCGTACCGCGCTGGCGGCGAGCCCAAGCCCGAGAGGTTCGTCCACCGCCCGGTTCCCGAGTCGTATCCCCAGGTCGCGTTGAGCGCGGCGTTCGCCGCGTCAAGGCCCCCGAACAGGATGGTCATCCCGCGGGCGGGGTCGTAGGCCATCGAGGCCGCGAGCACCGCCGGCGGGAGGGAGGGGACGGTGAGATTGCTCCAGGTGATCGTCGGGGGATCCGTGGCGGAGATGGAGGAGCCGAGCGGTTGGGGGGAACGGGCCAGCGAGAGGAGCTTCGACTCGGTCGCGGCCGCCGCGGGCCCCAACGCGGATACGGGTCCGGAGGCAGGGTTGGATACCGAGGTCGCCGGGACCCGCAGCACACCCCCGCCGCTCGTCGCGTGGGGGAGGGCCGCGCCGGCCGGGGGCCCGAGCGCACCAGGCGGGAGCGGAGGAAGGAGCAGGACCGCTGCGGTCAGTAGGGCCAGGATGACGAGAGCACCCCGGCAGAGCATCGCTCTAAGATGCGCTAGGGGGGGCATAAGCGTACAGGCAGACGCATCCCGGTGGTACAGGTCGGAGGACCACGTCGTCCAGGCCCCATCCGGCGACCTTCCCACCCGCGACCCGCCTTCCCTCCTCCCGACGGCCGACGAGCGGTCGAGGGCCCCCTCCGGATGGTCAGGCCGTCTCCCAACGCCACCGTGCAGACGGTAAGACCCCCGGAGTTAGCTATATAGTCGGTCGGCGACATTGTACACTTGGCCTCGGGCTCAGGTGGGGTAGCGTCTCCGGTGGCACCGTCCGCGAGACCAAGAGCCTACCCCACCCGGGCCTTCCCATTCCTGGCGCCGAAAGGCGCGCTCTAAGAACGGGCGATACGCCTGGGCCGGTGCGGCGTTGCTTCGCGCCGGTCACTTCGCTCGCGCGAGGGACTTCCGGGACCGGGATCTTCCCCGTGCCCTGAACTCGCGATCGAGCAGTCCGAAGGCGAGCTCCGTCCGCCACTTTCCATCTTCGCGCCGGACCTCGCGGGCCCTGCCCTCGAGTCGGAAGCCCGCCCGGCGGAGCAGCTGTCGCGACCGGAGATTGGACGCGAAGACGTGGGCCCCGACCCGATGCATGCGCAGGGGCCCGAAGGCGAGCGCGAGCACCGCGCGGACCGCCTCGCTCCCGAGCCCCTGACCCCAGGAGCGGGGAGAGATCCAGTAGTACAGGACCGCGGAGGGGTCCGTGGGGTTGACGGAAAGCCCGACGAGCCCCAGGACTTCGCCCGACCAGGCCTCCTGCACCAGAAGGGTGAGACCTTCGCCCGCCCTGGCGCGCCGCCGCAACCGACCGATGTACGACCGGGCACGGGTTGGAGTGAACGGGCTGGGCACGAACGTCCACCTGGAGACCCGCGGGTCGTCGCCCGCCCGCGAGAGCCCCTGGACGTCGGAAGGTCTGGGCGGGCGCAGGATCAGACGAGGCGTTCGAAGCGGAAGAGGCAAGCTCGCGAACCGACCTCCGAGCTCGGGCATGTTCTCCCCACCAACGTCCAGGAAGATGAGAGAAAAGATAGAGGGGAGAGAGGAAGGGTGCCCGAGGGGCCCTCCACGGGTCCGCCGTGCCGGGCCGGCGACCCCTATGCGGTCCGGCCCGGAACGACCTCGGGCCCGACCTCCGCAAGGAGGCTCCCGTCGGACAGCGCCTGGGCCAGGAGGGCGAGGTCGGGCGCCGGAGAGCGGTCCTCCGTGAGCGCGGGAACGCGGCGGCGGACCGCCGCGTGGATGGCCTCGGTCCCGGCCCCTCCGCGCGCGGGGCGTCGCTGCTCCAGGGCCTGAGCCGCCACCAGGAGCTCGATCGCCACGACCCTCCAGAGGTTCTCCAGGAGCTTCCGCGCCTTGGCCCCGCTGGTGGCCCCCATGCTGTTGAAGTCCTCCTGATTGGCGGAGGTCGGGAGCGAGTACGCGCTCGCCGGATGGACCAGCACCTGGTTCTCCGCCACCAGCGCGGCCGCCACGTAGGGGGGGATCATGTACCCGGAGGAGAACCCGGGAGTGGAGGAGAGGAAGGGGGAGAGGCCGCGGGAAAGGTCGGCGTCGACCAGGCGCGCCACCCTGCGCTCGCTGAACCCCCCGACGTACGACAGCCCGAGGGCGAGCGTGTCCAGCGTCAGCGCGAGAGGCTGGCCATGGAAGTTCCCTCCGGAGAGGAACTCGCCGTCGAAGACCAGAGGATTATCCGAGGCCGCGTTGAGCTCCCTCTCGGCCACCGTACGGGCCCAACCGAGGGCCATCCGGGTGGCTCCCAGCACCTGAGGGATGCAGCGCAGCACGTAGGGGTCCTGGCCCTGGTACTCCCCCGGGGCGAGGGTGAGCGCGCTACCGTGGAGCAGCCCCCGCAGGTCTGCAGCCACTTCGCTCTGCGCGGGAAGGTTCCGCGCCTCGTGCAGACGCGGGTCGAGGGCGCCCAGGTTGCCCTTGAGCGCATCGAAGGAAAGCGCGGCGGCGAGGAGCGCTGAGCGCAGCAGCCGCTCTCCGTCATGGACGAGGAGCGCCAGGTCCCCCGCCATGAGGCAGGTCCCGTTCACCAGGCTGATCCCTTCCTTCTCCACGAGCGAGAGGGGAGCGAGGCCGGCCTCGCGCAGCGCCTTCGCGGCGGGGAGCGTCGTCCCGCCCTTCTGCTGCATCTCCCCTTCCCCGGTCAAGGCGAGGGCGAGGTGCGCGAGCGGGGCCAGGTCCCCGGAAGCCCCGACCGATCCCTGGCTCGGGACCGCGGGCACGACGTCCTGGTTGAGCGCGGAGAGCAGGAGCTCCACCACCTCCACCCGGACCCCCGAGAAGCCCTTCGAGAGGCTGTTCGCCCGCAACAGCATCATGGACCGGACGATCTCTCGCGGCAGGAGCGGACCCACCCCGCTGGCGTGGGACCGGATCAGGTTCCTCTGGAGGGCCGGAAGCTGGTCCTTCGGGACCATCCGGTCGGAGAGACGGCCGAACCCCGTCGTGACCCCGTACACGGGACGGCCCTCGGCGACGGCCTTCGCCACGGCCGCCCTCGCCCGCTCCAGGTTGGCCTTCCCCTGGGGCGTGAGCTCGACCTTCCGCCCCCGTCGGGCGACCTCGACCAGGTCCTCGATGGTCAGGTGCTGGCCATCGACCGGGAGCGCGTCCGGCACGGGGGAGGGGGGAGAGGGAGGGCGCATTAGGCATTCGGTGAGGGCCACGCCCGCCGCGGGCGGGCGTGCGCGACCACGGGATGGCTAGGAGCCCGAGCGTAGTAGTGCTACGGGCTCCTCGTGGGCGCTCAAGAGCGGTCGACGGCCCAAGGCGCTCTACGTCGACAATGGGAGCTGCTTCATCTCGAAGGAGTTCCGCGAGTACGGTGCGACCCGAGGGATCTCGGGGATCTATGGTCGGCCGTATCATCCCCAAGGTCGAGGGAAGCTCGAGCGGTCCCACGGGACGCTGACCCAGGAGCTCGTGGGCCGGACCCACTTCCGGTCCCTCTCCCACTTCCGTCGAGAGCTCTACGGCTACCGAGGGCGGTACAACCGGAGGCGCCTCCACGGAGGAATCGGATGGAGGACGCCCGCTGAGGTCTACCGCGACCCAAAGCTCATGAGGCGTGGCTCGGTCAAGAGCTGAGAACCGGGGCCACAGGGGTCGTCAGCTCCCGGGGCCACATCCCCTGTAACTGCACAGTTAAGGAGCTCGGGCCGGAGGCCGTCGCGAAGGTCCGCCACGCCTACCGCGAGACGGAGCTCGTGGAGGCGAGCCCGGGAGGGGGCTCGCCCGAAGGCGGGGCCCTCCTGCCACGTTCGAGAACCCCGACCCCTGGGATCTTCACGCGGCCATCGGGGTGCCGGCACCGCCGTTGGAGGTGCGAGGAGTCCTCACGGCGCGACCTTGTCGTGTAGACACGTACCTACATATATCATGTCGTTCTCCATCAACATGATGGCGGCCGCGAAGACCGACCCTGCCCTCGTGGACCGGTTAGAGCGCCTCGGGGGGGAGGAGTCCCCGTGCTGCGTTCCCGAATACCAGGATCTCGCGCAGGGCGTGCTCGACACGCCCAGATTCCGCGCCTCTCTCAAGCGGATCAAGGCCCTTTCGGATGAGAACCGCCTGCTGGCCGTCGCTCTACTCAGGCGCCGAAAGGAACTCTGCGCGTGCGAGGTCCAGGCCGCCACGGGTCTGACCCACGCCACCGTGAGCCACCACATGTCGGTCCTGGTCGACGCCGGACTCGTCTCGGTCCGCCGCCAAGGGAAGTGGATGTACTATCGACTCAACGAACGGGTGGAGGTCAACATTCCATGACTGAGAAGACGAGGGGAGAGGTATTCGCCGACAGCCGAAGGAACCAAGTCCGCGACCGCTACGGAAGCATCGCCTCGGGGGGCCAACTCAAGGTCATCCCTGCGGCGACCTCAGGTTGTGGGGAGAGTGCGGGGTCTAGCTGCTGTGGGGACTCCAGCGCTTCCGCACAGTTGGGCTACACTCCCGAACAGCTCGCCAGCCTCCCCGAAGGCGCGAACCTCGGCCTGGGATGCGGGAATCCCACGGCCATTCTCGGTCTCAAGTCCGGCCAGACCGTACTCGACCTGGGTAGTGGGGCGGGCATCGACTGCTTCCTCGCTGCGAAGAGGGTGGGGACGAAGGGCTCGGTCATCGGGGTCGACATGACCCCCCAGATGCTCTCGAAGGCGCGGGAGAACGCCGAGAAGGGCCGCTACAGGAACGTGGAGTTCCGGCTCGGAGAGATCGAGCACCTCCCCGTGGCCGACAACTCCGTTGACGTGGTCATCTCGAACTGCGTCATCAACCTCGCGCCCGAGAAGGGGCAAGTCTACCGCGAAGCATTCCGCGTGCTGCGTCCCGGTGGAAAGTTCGCGGTCTCGGACGTGGTCGCCACGCGCCCGATCACCGAGAAGGAGCGGGCGGACCCCACTCTCTGGTCCTCATGCTCCTCCGGGGCTCTCGAGGTGAAGGAGGTCAAATCCCTCCTCAAGCGCGCGGGTTTCACCGACATCCTGGTGGACCTCAAGCCGACCGGGACAACCCCCGAGTCCCTCCAGGACCAAGCCAGCATCGGAGTCGTGTCGGCCGATATCCAGGCCACCAAGCCGCGGAACTGAGCGCGATGGCCGAGAAGATCGTCCTGTTCATCTGCGTCGAGAACGCTTGCCGCTCGCTCATGGCCGAGGCGATGTTCAACCGGGACGCACCGGCGGGGTGGAGGGCGACCTCGGCCGGGACGAGCCCCGCCATGGCTCCCAACCCGCGGACGGCGCCCATGCTGAAGCAGATCGGACTCGAGATTCCCAACCACCCCCCGCGGGTCCTCACCACCCAGATGATCGAGGAGTCCAAGATCCGGGTTACGATGGGTTGTCTCGATAACGCAGCCTGCCCGGCACGCCTCAAAGAGCTCGAGTACCGGGATTGGGGACTGCCGGACCCGGGCAAGCTCGACGATGCGGGCTTCCGCGAGGTCCGCGACAAGCTCCGACAGCAAGTGGAGGGCCTGGTGCGCGAGATCCGCCTCAACGAACGGATGCGGGAAGCGCGGGCTGCTCCCGCTCGATGAAGACGTCCCTCGCCTCGCGCTCCCTTGCGGAGCTGGTGGGTACGGCGCTTCTCGTGGGCATCGGCTGCGGGTCCATCGTCGCGGGGGCGAACGCTGGAGGCGTCAGCCAGGGGGTCCTCGCCGTGTCCTGGTTCCTGGCGGTGCTGATACCTGTGCTCGCCTTCGCTCGGGTCTCAGGGGCCCATCTCAACCCCGCGGTCACCCTCATGCTGGTGGGATCTCGGAGGTTCCCACCCGGAGAGGCGCTCCCCTACATCGTGGCCCAGCTCGCCGGAGCGTTCGTGGGTGCCGGAGCCGTCCTCATCTCGCTCGGGGGCGCCGCGCACTTGGGAGCCACCCTCCCGCGGGGCGACGACCTCGCTAGGACCTTCGTCTTCGAATTGGGATTCACTGTGGCGCTGCTGCTCTCCGTAATCTACCTGTCGTGGCCCCAGAAGGTGGTCAAGACCTGGGAGCTCTTTCTCCCCCCGATCGTGGTCGGGTGCTCGACCTTCATCATCGGGCCCTGGACGGGAAGCTCCCTGAACCCCGCGAGAACCATCGCCCCCGCCGTTCTTTCGGGGGACTACCTCGGGATCTGGGTCTACTTCGCAGCCGCCCTCGTTGCGTGCGCGATGGGCGCGGCCTTCGTCTGGTTTTTCGAACCCCGCACCGTGCCCACCGTAGCCTCTGACACGAAGCGTGCCATCGTCGATCCAGCAGAGTGAGAACCGCCGCCGACCTCCCCTCGGGGCGTGAGGAGGCTCCTCGCGAATCCGAATCTTGCCCACCATCCTCAATGCTCTGCGAGGAGAGGGGTTTCGTGCTCCTCCCCTCTCGAGCTTCAGCCACCTCCACTTCCGGGTCCTCATTCCTGGGTGAACCTCCTCCTGAGCATTCGAGCCGGTCGGACCCTGCGCCCAGACGCACCGGTCGGCGCCGAGGTGCAGCGTAATACTTATCAGTAATACTTCCATCCCAACTATGGATTACCATGAGCGCGGTCGGGGTTGGGTCCGTGACCACCAAGGGGCAGGTGACGATCCCCAAGGAAATTCGGGATGCACTGGACCTTCATCCAGGGGACAAGGTCGTTTTTGATCTTGAGGGCCGCGCCGCCCGAGTCCAGAAGGTCGGTGAGGAGAAGCTGAGCGAGATTCTCGCCCGGATGGGGCCCCTCGGCGAGGACGCCGTCTCCTTTCAGAGGAGGCTGAGGCATGAGTGGGATCCGCGCTCTCCTTGACACGAACGTGTTCATTGCCGCCCGAAGTCCTGACGAGGGACATTACCGGACGAGCAAGGCCGTGCTCGATGGTGCGGATGAGGGTCGGTTCACGGCGATCGTCTCGACGGTAACGCTCATGGAAGTGGGCGTAGGGTACTTGAGAGGCGGCCCCCCCGAGTCGCGAAGACAATTCTTGCACCACGTTCAGACCTCCCCCAACTTCCGGGTCGTCCCTGTCGATGTCGCTGTGGCCGATGCCGCGGCAGTCGTTCGTCACGAGTCGTCCCTCAAGTTGCCGGATGCTGTTCTGGTGGCTACCGCGAGGCAGGAGCAGGCGTCCTGGCTCGTGACCCACGACGACCGTATCTCCAAGCTCGTCAAGAGTCCCGTAGTGATCTCGACCGAGCGGTTCCTGCGAGAGATCTGATCCGACCCCTTGGGGATGAACCGTACCAGGCAGCTTCAAGGTCGAGCAGAGAGGCCGTAGCGCCCTCTCCGCCCTTCGTGAGGAAGCTCCTCACGAATCCGAAACATGACCATGCTGTTGAGCGCGGAGAAGAGCTTTGGACTCCAGGGAAGAGGCCCGGCAGTCAGGAACCCCCTTGAGCCCCGACTTGAAGATCCAGGGGTCTGCCCCAGGGGGCAGGTCCGTCCCCATCCCCATGTCGAAGGCGGAGAAGCGCTGCTCGCCGGTGTAGCGGTAGCCGTAGCCGGGGAGGCCCTCCAGCTCCCCGGTCATGTTCACGAGGACCACCGGGAGGCGCTGGAGCGGGACCACCTCGGCGCTCGCCACGATCCCCGAGCCCACGCCGGTGTTGTACCAAGTGTAGGCCTTCAGGTTCCCCGTGACGGTGGTGGTGACCCGGGCCGGGGTGGGGGTCAGCGTCTGGTTCTGCCAGAGGTTGTAGACCAGCGTGAAGGCGCTCTGGCTGTTGGGGATGGCGAAGAAGTACGACGAATCGAGGGTGAAGTTGTACTTGTCGTTCCCCCAGTTGACGCCCAGGAAGTTGTCGCAGCCGCCATGATGAGGCAAGGAAGGAGGATTGGTCAAATCAACCTGTCACCGGTCAGACATGGGATGTGGTCGTCTCCGAGCCCGGGATATCGAGCGGAACTCGCCTCGCCTTGAAGAACTGAAGCAGTGCAACGCCACCAAGGGCCATCCCGATGAAGAACAGAGGCTACATCAGGGAAGTGCGAAGGGCGGCAACATCGTCTGGAACTGGCACCGCGACTCCAGCGAGTGCGAGCGCGAAGCCCCTCTTGGCGAGTGAAAGAACACGTTGGTCACACGGCGTCTGCCCCCTTTGAGAGGCCGTAATTGTCGCCATCATTTCACGAGCGTCGATGCCTAGTACGACTCCCGCACACTTGACGGAGAACAGGACGACCGACCCTTCGCCTGGAACCCCATAGGCCCAAGGAGGGAGGGGGACAGGCGCCCGATGGCGCCCTCTCCCCCCGTGTAGCACCGATCTTCCCGCCGAGCATCCACCCGGGCCCTCCCTCAGCCCGCGTCCCGGACCCCTTCCGGCAGCACGGAGAAGATGGCCTCTCCTTCCGGCAGGTTGGGGGAGTCCACCAGGCGCGCGATGCGCCGGGGGGGCTTGGACTTGCGGAGGTAGACCCGGTAGGTCGCCGTGTGGCCCACGATGTTCCCCCCGATGGGGCCCGTCGGGTCCCCGAAGAGGACGTCCGGGCGCGAGGAGACCTGGTTCGTGCAGATGATCGCGGCGTTGAACACGTCGCCGAACCTGAGCAGCTCGTGCATGTGCCGGTTCAACCGCTGCTGCCGCTCGGCCAGGGCCCCCCTTCCGAGGAACTCGGCACGGAAGTGCGCGGTCAGCGAGTCCACGACGAGCAGCCGCACAGGGCGCTCGCGCGCAAGCTCGAACGCCTTGGGCACCAGCAGCTCCTGGTGGCTCGCGTTGAACGCGTGGGCGACGTGGACCTTCTTGAGGGCCTCCGTGGGGTCAAGGTCGATCGCCTTCGCCATCTCGGAGAGACGCTCCGGGCGGAACGTGTTCTCCGTGTCGATCCAGACCGCCTCCCCGGCGAGCCCGCCCTGGTCGGTGGGAAGCTGGACCGTCACCGACGCCTGAAGGGCGATCTGCGTGTTGTGCATGACGGTGGGCATCGCTCCACCGACGAACGTGTGGCCGTCGGGGACCACCAGGTCGTACACGAAACCGTCGTGCGCCCGGCGCTCCACCGACTCGATCCGGTCCCAGGCCAGCGCGTGGACGTTCTTGACCTGGGAGAGGCCGGCGTCGAGACGCGCGAGGCGGCGGTCGAGGTCCTCACGCAGGACCTCCCGGAGCCTCGTGAGGTCCCCCCGCGGTCCCTGACCGCGTGCACGCCGCGCGCGGAGGACGGAGGGTCCCAGCCCGGCGGAGCGCGCGTAGTCCGAGAACGACGTGGGAAGCAGCTCCGCAAGGAGACGAAGGTCCGAGCGGTCGAGCTCGGGAAGACGCTCGGCGAGCCGGCGGGCCTGGGCCAGCCGCTCGCGGCCCTCGAGGAGGACCTCGGCGAAGGCGCGGAGCGTCGGCTCGTCGACCGACCGGTCCCTACCGCGCCCCTGCGTGAGGAGCTGGAGGCCCTGCGCGCGCCCGGAGGTCATGGCCCGGCCGGGGGCCTTCGGCCCACGTCCGGTCCCACCCCCAAGCGTCTCGCGATAGAGGTCCTGCAAGAACGAGGTCACGGACGCAGGATATCCGCGGGTGGCGGCGCCCGCCGGGGCGGAGGGCCACTCGTGGAACCTGAGCGGCAGGATGCGCGCGCGCTCCCGTTCCGGACCGGAGATGGTCAGCTGCCACCGGGTCGCTCCCCGGAGGACCTTGGGGCGCAGCGTGCACTGGACCCTCAGCCGGGCGAAGAGGTAGGCGAGGTCGCGAGCGAGCCCCTCGCTCGCCGTGACCATCTCGAGCTCTCGCGCGCCGAGAGCCTCGGAGCCCTCGAGATAACCGGCGAGGAACGCCGAGACGATAGGCTCGGGGGCTCCCAGGACCTCGGAGGGCACGCGCCGTTCCCCGGAGGACGCCTGGGCCATGGGACCCAGGAGGTCCTTGGTCACCGGCCGGAAGGGGATGCGCCAGGACGTGGTCGACCGGCCCTCACGGGACTCGACCGCGGGCAGCTGACCGAAACGTCGCCCCACGTAGGAGGACACCCAGTCGGCCACGCGACGGTCGGAGGTCGTGAAGGAGAGGGGGTCCTCTGCGCCCTTGGCTGCGAAGAGCCCGAGGAAGAACGCGTCGTCCTCCGCCGAGAGGTCCATCGCGCCCGGCCTGGCGTGCCCGACGTCCAGGTCCCTGGGGGCGGCGATGGCCATTCCCGGAGCGAGCTTCGCGGCAGGGACCCAAGAGACGCCTTCGGGCGTCAGGGCGAGGAGCTTGTGCGGAGGGGTGACCGTGACCCCTCGGCCGCGCTCGGTCCGGACCTCGACGAGCTCCGGGGCCTTCTCGCGGTAGAGGTGGGAGGCGGGGACGCGGACGAAGCCGGAGGGGGTCATCCCGGCGACGCGGATGCAGTTGACGGCGACCGCCCAGCCGTCCGAGGCCGGGACCTCCCCGAACCTCGCCGCGTACTTCGCGTAGATCTCCTCCATCGTCTCAAGATGGCTCGTCTCGTCGTTGAAGTACAGAACCGGCGTGTCCGGAGAAGTGCACTTGCCGCTCCCGAACTGGCCGTAGACCTCGGTGATCGCCTGGGTCTCGATGCCGCCCCCCAGGAGCTCGTCCAAGTTCTTCGACATGGTGGACATCTTGCCCACCTTCTTGCGTCGCTCGAGGATCTCCGTGCCGCTCTCGAACCCTCCGACCTTCGCGCGCTTGCGCGCCTCCAGGATGATCTTCTGCGCGACCCCTTCGCCGATGTCGGCGGCCGTCGCGATGTCGTCGGGCGAGGCGACGGCGAGCTCCATCAGGTCGCCGTAGCCGGCTTCGCGGAGCTTCTCCGCGATCGTGGCCCCCACTCCAGGAAGGTCCTCGAAATCGACCTTCGTCGCGTCTTCTTCGTCCTTTTCGGCTTCGGCGGGCTTGTTGGCCTTGGCAGTCATTTCGGCACTTCCGGCGATCGCGCGGGGCAATCGTCCAGAATCGCCGTGCGGCGCTTAAAAGGTCGAAGGGGAGGTCGTGAAACCGTGAGCGATGGCCCCCCAGGGCCCTCCGACCGACCTACGCCTTCGCCGTGGACTGGAAGCGCTGCCCGGTGAGCCGCTCGAACACCGTCGTGTAGAGCTTGCTCACCTCGGCCACGAGGTTGGGCGGCAGCGCCGGGATGTCCGGCTCCGCCTGTCCGGAGCCCCGCGCGGCCTGGAGACGCTCGTAGTAGCCCTGGTGCTTGTAGTGCTGCCGGACGAACTCCTTGGAGAACTCGACGAAGGTGCCGCGCTCGTAGGCGGCGATCTCCCAGAACCGGTCCTCGTCCGCGGTCCCGAACGTGTCGACGACCATGAGCTTCCCGTTCTCATCGAAGCCGAACTCCTTCTTCCCGTCGACGTGGAGCAGGTCGCGCGGGTCGATCGTCCGCTGCATCGCGCGGTCGATCCGCAGGATCATTTCCTTGATCTCGGCGATGTCCTTCTTCGTGACGCCGCCCACGTCGAGGGCGTCCTTCTCGGTCAGGACCCGGTCGACGGCCTCGAGCTTCGTGGTGAACTCGAACATCGGCTCGGGGAGCTTCTGCCCGTAGGTGGGGGCTGGCGAGGAGGGCAGGCCGCAATCGGCCGGCTTCACCTTCCCCTTCTGGAGGCGGTCCCACAGGCTGCCCGCCACGTAGTAGCGCGCGATGCACTCGAGCGGGATGAACAGGTTCCGCTTCGGCTTGCCCGCGGTCTTGGGGTTGGGGACGACCTCCACGCGCTTCACGCGCATCCGGTTCGGCCCGGAGAGGCGGAGGTAGTGGTGGTTCACGCCCTCCTTGGAGCAGAGGTCGAACCAGTAGGCGCTGGTGCGGGCCAGGGTCTCGCCCTTGTGGGGGATGGCGTTCGGGATGTGCTTGTCGAAGACGCTGATGTCGTCGGTGAAGAGGAACTCGAGCTCGGTGGGGGAGATCTCCCACACCTCCTTGACCTTCCCGCGACGGAGCTTCTTCGGTGCCCCGGAAGGCGCGACAGGCCCCGCGACAGACGTGGCGACCGAGGAGGTTTTCGCGTTGGGAGACATGGGCCGACCGACCCGAAAGCGGCTATAAGGGAAGTGGTCCCGCGGGGCGGCCAGGGCCCGAAATGCGGGCCCGCTCGTCGCTCAGTGCCGCCGTCGGGCCGGTGCGAACTCGTCGCACCACGCCTCGGCCCGCTCGAGGGCCCGATCGGTCCGCTGGCGGTGCTTCGAGAGCCAGGACCGGAGCTCCTTCGCCGTCGGAGGGACGGTGGGGGTGGCCGCGGGGGCAGGGGTGGGAGCGGAAGGCGCGGGAGGGGCAGCCTCGGCGGGCGCGGCGAGGGTCGCGCCCTCGGCCGCCGCCTCCGCGGCCGGAGCGGGTTCCACTGCCGGGACCTGCCCGGGTACGGGCGTCTCCACGGGGACCTCGGGCCCCGGCGTCGTCTCCTCGGCGGACTCGGCCGGAGCGTCTCCCGCGGAGGACCCTCCGGGGAGGGGGGGGGCGTTGACGGCCCCCGTCCCGCTCTCGGCGGCCGGCTCGGGGACCTCTGGCGAGGGGATGGCGGAGAGGCTCTCCGGAGGGGCCAGCCCATCCGCGAGGTCGCCCTGGTAGGCGCCGCTGGGAGGGGCGTCGGTGGACGGGTCCTCCGGCTCGGGTTGGGAGGCGACGGGGGCGTCAGGGTGCGCCCGGGTCATGTGGGTCGCCAGGAACTCTCGGGGGAGGCGGTGGTGGCAGATGGGGCAGGATTCTGTCGGCAAGTTGTCACGCCCGGGGGTTGAGCCTACAGCCCGGCCGCACTATTTCAGCCGCACGTTCGAGCGGGGCCTCCGGCGTGGCCTTCACCCGGGGCCGCGGACCACCTCGAACCCGTGCAGTCGCGGGTCCGGCGGGAGCTCCTCGGTCCTCCGCACTCCCCGAGGGTGGATCGGCCACGCGGGGACGAGCGCTTCGGCGAGGAACGCCTCGACCCCCTCCCGGGGGCCCTGGGCCTCCACGCGCACGGTCCCGTCCTCCAGGTTGGCGACGGTGCCCGCGACGGGGAACCGGGACGCGAGACGGGCGACGTGGGCCCGGTAGCCCACCCCCTGCACCCGCCCGTCGATGATGCAGACCCGGTGCACGGTCTCGGACATCCGTGGGAGGAAGAACGCGCCCCCTTTTCCCCGTCGCTGTCGGGGGCCAAGGTCCACCCCCCATCCCCCGTGGGAGGAGGAGGCGGGGGCGGAGAGGAGGGAGAGCCCGGGCGCGGGAGATGCCCGAAGGCCTTTACTTGGAGGACCTTGACCGGCCTCGGGGTCCCGACACGGGGACCGCTCGAGGCCGGCGTGGCAGGGGAGGGTCCAGGCAGGAAGCGACCCCGCGTCTCCGGCCCGTTCGAGCGCCTGGGCAAGTTCATCCTGGGGCACGCGAAGCTCGTCGTCCTCCTCTGGGTCCTCCTCCTGCTCGTCTCCCTCCCGCTCCTGCCGCACCTGGGCGATGCCACGACGCCGAACGCGCTGAGCCTGCCCTCGAACTCCCCCAGCACGGCGGAGGCGAACCAGGCCGCGAAGGCCTTCCCGAACGCCTCCGTCGCCGCGGACACGCTCCTGCTGCTCTCGGGGCACAACATCACCTCCTCCCTCGGGAGGAACGCGACGATGAACGTCACGGCCGCGATCGAGGGGAACTATTCCGGGGTGGCCAGCGTGGAGACGCTCTACACCGCGTACCAGGGATACCTGGACGGCGTCGAGGGCGCCTACCTCGAGGTGCTCCAGGAGGGGTACGTCGGGAACGCGTCGGTCCACCACGCGATCAACGGCACCGCCCAGCTCCTCTGGGGCACGGCGGGGCTGTACCTGGAGAACTGGGGGAACCTCCTCCTGACCGACCCCTTCGTCCCCGCGAACACCTACAACTATCCGGCCTACCAGGAGACGCTCGCCAACGCCACCATCGCCGGCGAGCCGGCGGCGGTGCAGAACCTGTCGCTCTTCTACAACGGCTACGCGACCTTCCCCGCGGGAGCCTCTCCCGACGGGTGGAACGCCTCCAACGGCTGCTGGAACAAGGTCCCGAGCGAGGCGAACATCGTCGCGTGCTCGGACGCGATGATCCGGGCGCTGCACGCGAACCTCACCGTGGGAGGGCTGCACGGCGAGGGGCCCTTCGATGCGATCGTCCTCTCCGACCTGAACCTGATGAATTTCACCTACGCCGCGAAGGTGAACGCCACGACGATGAACTTCCTCGCCTCGAGCTCCGGGGTGACGCTCACGGTCCTCAACGCGACCCTGAACGCGACGCGGCGCGACGACCCCGCGCTCACCTCGACCCCCTCTCAGCTCGAGAGCTGGGCTTTCAACTGCACGCGCAGGGGGACCGTCGCGACCTACTCCCCCGCCGTTCCCTCCGCGATGTACCGGGAGTTCGTGGACGGCCCGGCGAACAACCTGACGATCATCGTGCTCGCCCTCCACGTGGCGGACGACAGCCCGCAAGCCGAGAACGTCGTGAGCGGTCTCGACCGGATCGTTCCCCAGACGCTCGCCCGCGTCGCTCCCGCCGGGCAGATCGGGTGGGTCCAGACGGGGGACGCCGCGCTGGTCGTGACCGAGTCGAACGCGATCAACGCGGACACCGACGCCATCCTGCCCATCACGGTGGTGCTGCTGCTCGCGATCACCGGCCTCTACTTCCGGGCCCCGCTCACGCCCGTCCTGGTGATCATCACCGTCGGGCTCGCGCTCCTCCTGGGCTTGGCCGCGATGGTGATCACCTCGACGCTCACCGGGGTCGTGACGGAGAGCAGCCTCACGCTGCTCGTCACCTTCACGCTCGGGGTGGGGACCGATTATTCGGTGTTCCTCACCGCCCGCTACCGGGAGGAGCTGTGGGCCGGCCGCACCCACGAGCAGGCCCTCGTGTCGGCGGTGACCTGGGCGGGAGAGAGCATCGCGACGAGCGGCAGCACGGTGGTCCTGGCGACGCTCGCGATGACGTTCTCGGGGGCTTCGCTCATCAGCGACTGGGGGAAGGTCCTCTCGACGGGCGTCACGATCGCGCTCCTGGTCGCGCTCACGCTGGTGCCGGCGGTCCTCCACCTCATCGGGCCTCGGATCTTCTGGCCGTACACCGGCAAGCGCTTCGCCCGCCAGGCGGAGCGGCGTCGCGAGGCGACGCGGAAACGGAACACCTACTTCCACCGGGCGAGCCGGTTCTCCACCCGCCACCCCGCGGTCGTGCTCACCCTGGCGGCGCTCGTCTCCCTGCCGCTCGTCTACCTCGCGCTCACCGCCCCCCTCTCCTACGCCTACTTCGGGCAGCTTCCGGCCTCCATGGGCCCGGCGCAGGGGCTGGACAAGCTCTCGGGCAACTTCGGCCCGGGGTACGTCTTCCCGCTCGACATCCTGGTGACCTTCCACCAGCCGCTCCTCCCCTCGTGTCCCGCGTCCCCCGGACCCGCGGTCGGCCCCCCATGTAGTCCCACCTCGCTGAACGTGGGCGAGTTCGTCCAGGCCTACGAGGTCGCCCAGCTCCTCAACCGCAGCTCGGGCGTGACGTCGGTCAGCTCGCTCTTCGGGGGCGCGGGCGCCCCGCTCTCGAGCTGGCTCAACCTGACCTCGACGAAGCCGGTGCCCCAGGCGGCGCTTCTGGCCACGTTCGCCAACTACGTGGGGGTCGACGGGGAGACCGTCTCCTACACCGTCGCGCTCGACACCAACGGCAACTCCAACCAGGCGGTGGACCAGCTCAACGGGATCGAGGGGAACCTCTCGTCGTACGCCTCCCACCACGGAGCGATCTCGGGGCTCTACTACGGAGGGGCGTCCTCGATCACGAAGGACCTGCAGGCGCAGCTCGCGCAGAGCTCGGAGAGGATGGTCCTCATCATCGTGGTCGGGCTGCTGGTCGTGCTCTTCCTCGCCCTGGGCTCCGCCGCCCTTCCCCCGCTTGCGCTGATCACGATCGCGATCTCCGCCGCGTGGTCCTGGGCGCTCACCTACGCGGTCTTCGTCCTGGGATTAGGGCTATCGCTCTTCTTCTACATCCCCCCGGTGCTCTTCCTGCTGATCATGGGCCTGGGGATGGACTACAACGTGTTCATCCTGACACGGATCCGGGAGGAGCGGCTGCGGGGGAACCCGCCGAAGCGCGCCGTCGTCGACGCCGTCGCCCACACGGCGGGGATCATCACGGCCGCCGCGGTGATCCTGGGAGGGGCCTTCTTCGCGCTCGTCGCCGCCCAGGTCACGCTCCTGCGGGTGCTCGGGTTCGCCGTGGGCGCCGCGGTCATCCTGGACGCGGCCATCGTCCGCACCTACCTGGTCCCGGCGATCCTGGGCGCGGGCGGCGACAAGATCTGGTGGTCCCCTAAGTTCCTGCGCTTCCGGATCGACCCGGCCTCCGCCCCCGTGCGGAAGTTCACGAAGAAGCCCGCCACCCCGTCGACCGGGACCCCGTCCCCCACCCCGGCCGCGTCGTCCGTCCCCACGAAGCCGGAGCCGTGAACGGGGGCCCGACGGGCCCCTGCGCGGCGGCGGCGCGGTCTACGACGACCGCGAGACCAGGTCGTAGTACTTGTAGGCCGGTTCGCCGGCCCCGAAACAGTACTGGAGCGTCCGGAACTCCCGCTTGAGCTCGCGCGCGGCCTCGCGCACCTCCGGAGCGCTCTTGCCCCGGTGCAGGAGGAGGTCGAAGAGCTCCGCGATGCGGTCCATCTCGCGCTCCTTCATCCCGAGGCGGGTGACCTCCGGCGTCCCGAGACGGACCCCCTGGGGGTGCTTCGGGCTCTTGTCGCCGGGCAGCATGTTCTTGTTCGTGACGATGCCGGCCTCGACGAGGAGCTTGGAGCAGGGCTCGCCGCCCCCCTCCCGCTCGACGCGGACGGCGAGGGTGTGGCTCCGGGTGAACCCCTGGTCGGAGCAGAGCACGTCGAACCCGCGGTCGGAGAGCGCCTGACCCAGGGCCCGGGCGTTCGCCACGGTCTGGCGGGCGTACTCCTCCCCGAAGGCCAGGTGCTCCGCGAGCGCGACGGAGAGCGCGGCCATGGCGTTCAGATGGTGGTTGCTGGTGACTCCGGGGAAGGCCGCCGACTGGAGCTTCTTCACGAGGTCCGCGTCCTCGGTCTGGCCAAGCAGGATCCCGTGCTGGGGCCCCGGGAGGGTCTTGTGCGTCGAGGCGGAGAGGACCGAGCAGCCCTCGTGGAGCGGGTCCTGGAACTGGCCGCCGCCGATGAGGCCCAGGACGTGGGCGCCGTCGTACCACCCGAGCGCGCCGATCTCCTTGAGCGTCTCCTGGAGCTCGCCCAGCGGGAAGGGGAAGAGGAAGAGCGAGAGCCCGAAGAGGCAGACCTTCGGACGCTCCTGCAGGAGGATCTTCTTCGTTGCGTCGACGTCCAGCTGCATCCGTGCGGTGTCGAAGGCGTAGTGCACGGGCTTGACGCCGCGAAGCCCGAAGGCGCCGAAGGAGGCGGAGGAGATGTGGGCCCCGTCGGCGAGCCGGCAGGAGCCGATCGTGGAACCGGGCTCGGTCATGGCCTTGAGGACGGCGAGGTTCGCCACGGTCCCCGAGATGGGGCGCACGTCCGCGAAGTTGCAGCGGAACAGCCGGCGGGCGAGGGCGAGGCACTCGTTCTCGATCTCGTCCACCCACTGGTTCCCTTCGTAGTAGCGCTCCCCGGGCAGCCCCTCCGCGTACCGGGAGTGCAGGTCGGAGATCAGGAGCTCCTTCCCGTAGGGAGAGAGCAGGTTCTCGGAAGCGATGAGGGGGATCGCGTCCTCGAAGAACTTGGAGTGGTCCTTGGTCGCGCGGATCACGCGTTGGACGGAGGCCTCCATCTCCTTGGGCGGGGCCGTGGCCGCGGGGAAGGTGGTGGCGGACAGGGCGCGGGGAGGGGTCGTCACGACCCCCCCACCCCCCCGCTGCGAGTGGAGAGAAGGG
>DAHVCH010000003.1:83047-177204 GCA_027314165.1 Thermoplasmata archaeon
GTGTGGGCCACAGAGCACTGAGCGAGCGCGAACGGTCGGTCCTCATCGATCCCATGGGGTGTCCACCGAGTTGCGAGAGGAGAGCATGAGCGAGAGCTATATCCTCTTGCGGCCGGCGACGGGGGCTCGAGGAGAGGGAGCATGGCGACGGGTACTCCGACGGAGAGACCGGCCCGCTGGACCCACTCCGAGCCGTTCGAGGTGGAGTTTCGCGACCTCGACCTTGCGGGCCACGTGAACAACTCGGTCGTGTTCACCTGGATGGAGACGATCCGTCTCCACCACTACATGAGCGTCTCCGGGCTCGACGACCCGGCCCAGATCGACTTCATCCTAGCGGAGGCCACGGCAAGGTACCTGGTACCGGTACGGTACAAGCACCGGGTGGTGGGGGAGATCGCACCCTCCAACGTCGGACGAACGAGCTGGGAGCTCGTGTACCGTTTCGTGGATGGTCCGACGGGAACCGTGCTGATGCGAGGCAGGTCCGTCCAGGTGGCGTACGATTACAAGACGCTACAGAAGAAGCCCATCCCGGAGGAGCTCCGTGCACGGATGATGGCACAGTTGGTGTCCGCCGAGAGCGAGGGGTGGCCCGCCCACGAGGGTCGACGGGGCGCGTGAGAACGCTCCCTCCCCAGCCGTCTCCTTCCACTCTCTCCCCCCTATCCATCCCCCACCTCTCCTCTCCTTCCCCCCCTCTTCCTCCTCTCCTCCGGTCCGGCCGGGTACGGTACGGGTCCCTCCCCGCTCCTTCCCCGGTCCTCTCCGCTACTCTCTTTCAGGGGTCAAGATGGGGGGCCAGGAGAACTCGTGCAACTCTGGTTCTTCCCTACCCTCTTCCCGTGATTCGAAACGGAAGTACACTCCCATCGGGCGGAGCACTTGGTTCATCTTCTCAAGGATCCCGTAGAGCTCCTCCGTGGTCTGCCAGTTGATCACGAAGTCGTGCTCCCCGAACACGAAGGAGAGCCCGACCTCTTTCTTGAGGACCTCCGCGACCTTCATCGGCGAGGCCCCCGCCGCGGTGAAGTAGATGTCGACGTAGGTCCGCATACCTTCGCGCCCCCCACCCATGCATCTCTCCTCCACCTATAAGCGCCCTGGGTCAAGGCGCCAAGTTCCACTCGCAAGGGTGGGGGGTGGGGGTATGGATGCGTGGCGCGCCGCGAGGTCGTTACTCGGCGGGGGCGCTCCCCATCCTCCCCGGAGTTCCAGTGGAACTGGGGGGGTGGGGGGGCCGGTCACCCGCGGTCAGCGGTCACGTCGTGAGATGGGCCGGGCAGGCACACCGAGCGGAGGCCATCCGACCATGTCCTCGGCATCCGAGGTCTCCTCTTCGCTCGAGATGAACCGGTAGATGACGTCGGTCCCCGCGAGCGCCGCGTGGACCTTCTCGATCCACTCGGCGAACTCGTCGAAGGTCTGCCACCGGAAGCACACGTCGTGGGACCCCTTGATGAAGGAGAGCCCCGCCTCTTCCTTGAGACGCCGGGCGATCTCCCCGGCGCTCGGGCCCGCCGAGGGGAAGAAGAGGTCAACGTAGGTGATCATCGCCCGAAGTTACGAGGGCCGGCGGGATAAGCGTACCGCCCCACCCCTCTACGGCGGGGTACGCGGTCGCGAGACCCGCAGGGTGCTAGGCCACCAGGGTAGACGCCGTGAGGGTCCGGCCGTGAGTCTTGTCCAACTCCTCCACCCCGTTGCCCCATCGGCGTCGACGGGTCATGGTAGGGCTGCTCCCGTCAGGACCTGACCCGGTACCCATGATGGGTAACCGCTAGAGCCCTCCTCCGAGGGCTCGTCGCAGTGCCCGCGACCTGATGGAACAGAGCTTCGACGAAGTTGAACAAGCGACCGAATCCGCCCGACGCCGTCCCTAGCTGTCACCCCCACTGAAGACGATTTTGGTGTACAAGGGGACGCCTAACCCCCCGGTCCAGCCTAGCGGTAGAGCGACCGGTTCTGTCGTATATATACAAAACCCGGGCCGCGAACGAGGCCTCAGGGCTCCCGTCCGGGCCTCGACTCCCGTCGCTCGCGCTGCTCCCGTTCCATTCGTGTCATCGCGGTGTCCGGCGGGGCTCTGGGGGATGGGTGCTCCGGGTGCGGGCCCTCCTCGCGGGGGTGGTGCCGCCAGAGGCCGACGATCCCGAGCACGAGCAGGATCAGGGCCACCGAGAGCACGACCACGCCATCGGGCGCGTAGGGGCAGTTCCCCGAGGGTAGGCAGGTGCCGTTCGTGCCGAGGCACGGGTTGGTGGAGCTGGTGGGGGTGCAGGCGGTGAGGAGGATGCTGCCGACGACCAGACTGATGAGCGCCACGACCACCAGCGGGACGGCGACCGCGTGCAGCCGGGGGAACGGGGGCCCGTCGGCCACCGGCTCCATCCCCTCCTCCTCCCGCGGCGGGTCGGACACGGTTCGAGGTCACGACCCCCGGCGGAGGAGGCGATGCGCCCGGACGAGGACGTGCTGCCACGGGTCCCCCGCGGCCGGCATAGGGTCGACCTGGGTGCGGTCCCACGAGCGACCTTCGGCCAGGACCTCCCACGTCTCGACCTGGAAGCCGGAACGCGCGAGCGCCTGCCTCAGCCGGGTCTCGGTGAGCAGCTCGTCCATTCCCCGGAGGGAAGCCTGCCGCAACGTGAGGGTTCCGGTCCGGGTCAGGAGCGTCGCGAAGATCAACGGGGCCCCCGGACGGAGGGCCCGGGCGGCCTCCCGAAGAAGCTTGCGGCCCGAGGGGAGGATCGACGGACCGTAGAACGAGATGGCCCCGGCGACCCCCGCGTCCCGGACCGGCCACCGCCCCCCGTCCATCTCGATGAGCGAGACGTTGGTGTAGTGCCGCTCGCGGCGGAGCGCGGCCTGCGTGGCGTAGAGCCGGGAGACCTCCGGGTCCGTGCCGAGCAGGAGCTGGTGGGCCCCGCTCTTCGCGGCCAGAGGCCGCAGCACGTGCCCGCGACAGGTGGCGAGGTCGACCAGGAGGCCGCTGACCTCGAGCGCGCCGTCCACCAGCGCCCGCTCGGCCGCGTCGTAGGCTCGGGGCACCTCCGGAGGGAGCCCCCCCAGGTAG
Source organism: Thermoplasmata archaeon (assembly GCA_027314165.1). Lineage (GTDB taxonomy): Archaea > Thermoplasmatota > Thermoplasmata > Lutacidiplasmatales > UBA184 > JAKAAX01. The sequence continues at coordinate 86,124 of DAHVCH010000003.1, forward strand.
TCGGCCCAGCGGCGTTCGTCCGGCGGCTGCTCCAGGAGCCCGGGGTCCGGCCGCCACTCGAGGCCCTCCTCCCGCGTGGAGGCGAAGAGCCCGACCCCCTCCTGGACGGTGAAGAGCTGCTTGCACTTTCGGCAGCGGAGCTCGGCCATCCGGGCACGGCCCCCCACCTTCTCCGTGGGGAAGTCCCGGTCGAGCGGGGCCCGGCAGCTGGGGCAGACGAGCAGGCGCAGCACCCGTTGCAGCACGGAAGGTCTAGCTGGGCGCTCGGTATCCCTCTTTGGGGCGAGCGGCCCCCGCCTACCGGATGTGGTCGAGCGAGAACGAACCGATGTTGAACACCTTCTTCGTGAAGGTGTAGGCGATCCACGCGCGGCTCGCGACGTCGCCGAGCCCCTTGACGGAGAGGTAGGTCTTGAGCTGGTCCACCTTCAGGTTGACCGAGCCGTCCATCATGTGCTCCAGCACCTGGATGTCGTTGTCGCTGTGCATCCCGGTGTCGACGAGGTAGTAGGCGACGCACTTGTCGCGCTTGCGCCTCCCGACGAACGGCTGGAGGAAGCGGAAGGAGGACTGCACGTCGTCCAGGTAGGCGGTGACCGTGCTCACCGTCTCGAAGATGAGCCGGTAGTAGTCGGCCTTCCCCCGGAACTCGGTCGCGATCACGTCCACGGCCTTCGCCAGGCTCTCCAGGAAGTTCTTGTCCTCCGTCGAGAGCATGGTCACGAGCGGGTCCGCGGTGGTGATCCCGAGGCTCATCGAGTAGAGGTCGACGTAGCGCACGAGCCCCTTCTTCTCGTACTCCATGTAGGAGGGGAGCACCGTGGTCATCTCCTCCCGGAGCGTGGTCGTCGCCTTGTCGGAGAGGATCCAGAGGATCGGGACGCCCTTCTTCAGCCCCTCCGCCGCCATCAGGCGGGCGATGACGTCCTTCCCCGTGTGCGACGGGGCGTTCACCAGGACGCTCGTGCCGAGCGGCACACCTCCTAGGAGGAGGTCGTCCAGGCGGTTCACGCCGGTCTTCACCTTGTTCTGCTCGACCTCGGCCTTCATGTCCTCCCGGGCGCGCTCGATCTGCTCGTCGGAGACGTCGCGCTCCTTCCGCTCGAGCTCCTCGAGCTTCTGGTTGAGGTAGGTCTCCCGGGAACGGAGCTCGTCCTCCTTCTTCTGGATCTCCGCCTGGATGTCCTCCAGGCGCTTGAGCTTCCCCATCGCCTCGGGGCTCTGCCCCTCCCTCTTCGCGGTCTCCATCTCGCGGAGCTGCTTGGTCAGGGTCTGCTCCTTCAGCCGGAGCTCCTCCTCCCAGCGGATCATCTCCTGCTCCTTGTAGGCGAGCGGAGCGCGCTTCTTCTCGAACTCGTCGGCCTTGACCATCAGCTCGTCGATCTTCGTCTTGAACTCGGTCTCGCGGGAGATGAGGGACCTCTCCCGGGCCTCGACGGTCTCGAGCTTCGCCTTCAGCTCCGAGTTCAGGTTCTTCGAGTCGAGCTTCGTGAGCTGCGCGTGGCGCTCGGCGAGCTCCTGGGCGCCCTTGAGCTTCTGGACCTCCTCCTCCGACTTGATGACCTTGCGCTTGAGCTCCGCCTCCCTCTCGGCGTACTCCCGGTCCTTCTTCTCGATCTCCTCCTGGAAGCGCGACGTGAGCTCGTGCTGCGCTCCGGTGGAGGTCCCGACGGCGGTCTTCGCCCGCTCGATGTCCTCCTCCAGGCTCTTGATCCTGAGGTCGCGCTCGGCCAGGACGCGCTGCGTGTCGACGGAGGAGCCGGAGGCGCGCGCGCTCTCCACCTGCCGGCGGAGCTCGAGGATCTCGGCCTCCTTGGAGGCGACCGCCTCCTCCCGGGCCCGGGCCTCCCGGTTGCGAACGTACTTGATGACCGCGACGGAGCCCTTCTTCACGTGCTCGAGCTCCTCCTCGAGCTCCCGGCGCCGTCCGCGCTCCTCGTGCAGTTGACGGGTCAGGTCCTGGGCCTCCCGCAGGAGCTGGGCCGGGTCGAAGTTCTCCGCCTTCGCCTTGTCGAGCAGCTCGGTCAGCCAGCGTAGGACGGTCTCCTCCCGTGCCCGGATGTCGGCCTCCGAGGGCCCTACGGCCGCGGGAGCTCCGGCGACCCCTCCCGGGGCGTTCCGCCCCCGAAGGGGCGGGGTGCGCCCGGGGCGCGGGGCCCCCGCCGGCTCCGCGGAGGGTGGCGGAGGGGGGGCCGTCCCGGACGTGGAGGGGGAGGGGGTCAGGGCGGAGGGGGGGACTGAAAGGTCCGGAGAGCTCGCGCCGACCGTCGCGCCGGCACCCGCAAGCTCCGCGCCCGCGGGCGAGGTGGATGCGGAGGTGGATGGGGTGGCGGGGTCCCCGCCGGCCGCCCCAGCGGACGGAGGTTCAGGAGCCGCGGGAGCGGTCGGAGCCCCGTCGGGGGACGCGACGTCCGAGGGCGTCGCGGCGGCCTCGGCCCCCTTCTTGGCGGAGCCGTCCTTGATCCAGGCCTCCATGACGCTGTCGTCGCCGGCGACCCAGCGCTTCAGCAGGTCTGCGGAGGGGGCGTTCTTCGCGACCAGCCCCTTCGGGCGCTGACGCGTTCGGGCCCGGTCGACCCCCTTCTGCTTGCGGTCCTGCAGCCACTTCTCCAATAGCGCGTCGGAGGGGGCCTCTGCCGTGTCCGAGGCCGTCGGCGTCCCCTCGCGGAGCCGGTGGATGTCGTCGTTGGAAAGGTCGAGCTCGTGAAGGCGGTCGTCCGGGGCGAGACGGACCTCGCTGGGGTCCGCGAAACCGGCCCCGGCCAAGCGGGAAGCTTGCTCGTGGGTGACCCTGAGAACGGTCTCGAACCGGTCGATCAGGGCTTCCCGGGCGAGGGGGTCCTTCCCTTGCGTGGGAAGCGTCGAACGTGGGGACGCTTCCGCCATGGCGTGCCCTTACCATAGCGGCCGACTGGATATTTATACTGGCCGAACGCCACGAGAGGCGTTCAGGACTCCCGGGCCATGGATCGGTGCTCCGAAGCCCCGTCGGACCCCCCCTGCCTCCCCTGTCCCCCCTGACCCCCCTGGTCCCTGCGCCCGCGGAACTCCTCTCCCAGGCGGCGCTCCCACTCCACGATGTAGCGCCGCTCTCCCGCCTCCCGCCGACGCAGGGATTCCTGCGCCAGGAGCTCCGCCCGGGCGGCCCACCCCGCCCACTCCCGGGCCAGCCCCCGCGGAAGTCGGAGGTAGGCGGGGGGATGCGGGAAGCGGCTCCCGACCCGGGCGAGCGCGTAGAGGTCGCACGACCGCTCCCCCCCGGGGATGGTCCCATGGGGGGGCTGGAGCAGGTGGACGAACTCGTGGGCGAGCGTCGCGTGAAGCGCGAGGGGGGTGCGGGTGTGTGGCCGGACGGCCACCCGGGGGGGCCGCTCCAGCGGGAAGGTGAGCCCGCGGTAGCGAGAGGCGCTGGAGAGCAGGTCCAGCCGGACCTCCCGTCCCGCGAGCTCGGGGAAGGCCTCTCCGACGCGACGGGCGGCGGTCAGGAGCCGGTCCAGGTGGGGGGAGCGCTCCAGCCGACGCGTGGGCCGGAAGCGGGGCAGCTCCGCGATACCGGGGTGGTCGGGAGGCAGGAGGGGGGCGGCGGGCGAGGCGCTCACACGACCTTGCGCATGCGCTCTTCGAGCTGGAGCCGCTGGTCCGGGGTGAAGACCCCCGGGTTGAAGCCGAGGATGAAGGTCCCCTTCTGGTCGCGGGCATGGTCCTGGATGGCCAGGACCAGGCGGCGCAGCATGTCGAACCCGCCGTGGGTCACGAAGTAGTTCGGGTCGGTCAGGATGACGACCCCTCCGGCGTGGCCCCGGAAGTGCTGGTCGGCCAGGTCGGCGATCCGGTCGCTCTCCGACGGGGAGATGGTGCGCTCCCCCTCCGACCGGCTCACGATGAAGACCTGCGACGGCTCGAGGTGGTACTTCTCCTTCAGGACCTCCGGGTCCTCGCGCGTGAACACGAGCGCCTCCGCCGGTTCGAACCCGAGCCCCTTCATCACCCTCCAGGGGCGGAGCGGGTCGGGGTCGGCCACGGAGAGCGACTGGCCGGCGACCTTCGTCTTGTTCACCGCCACCCGCTTCTTGGCAGGGGCCCCCGCGGCCGCTGCAACGCCTGCGCCGGCGGCCAGGGCCGCGGCCCCGGCGCCCGCTTCCGCGGCGGTGGAGGTGGAGGTGGCGCCGTTGCCGCCGCCGCCGTTACCCGCCGTCGCTCCGGGGCCCGTGTAGGCCATGTCCGGCCCCCGCGGGCGTGCCGGTCGCGGGGAAGGAGGAGAGTTGCTCGAGGGGGGACCGGGGACGATGGTGGAGGCCCGCGGCAGCGGAGCGTGGCAACGGGGACAGTAGTCCTCCTCGGTCGGGATGTCGGCGAGACCGCAGCCGGGACAGAGCAGACCGGCCGACGGGAGGTGCGGGGGGAGCGCGAACGGGTGGTGGCGCCAGTGGAAGTAGTGGAGGCGCCGCCCGTGGCCGCGCGGGGCCCCGCGCTCGGGGAGCACCATGCCCCCGATGGCCAAGAGGATCCCCACGACGGCGAGGATCTCCCAGAGCAGCCCGAACTCGGGCATCTCGTTCCAGGTGACCGTGACGCTGAGGGCGACGGAGGAGTTCGTCACGATGAGCAGGCTCTCCGTCGTGGAGACCCAGATCGTGAGCGCGCCCTGGCTCCCGTTCCCGAGCGCGGAGGGGCCGTAGACCGCGATCGGCTCCGTCACCGCCGTCCGGGGCTTCACGTCGGAGCAGTTCGATTGCGCGCACGGGAGCACCTGGACCCACGTGCTGCCGGTCCCTCCGGTCCACTGGAGGCTGATCGGGGTCTGCTCGGAGTACGGGAAGGCGGGCGGGTGGACGATGAGCGGGTAGTTCTGGCTCACCGTGCCCGTGGGGGCGTTCGGGAGCGGCGCGAAGGCGAAGACGATCATCAGCACCAGCAGCACCACGCCGGGGAAGAGCAGACCCTCACGCATCGTTCCCTCCCTCCTTCACATCCGGGGCGCGCCGCAGTTGGTGCAGTACATCGTCGACTCGTCGGTGTAGCGGGACCCGCAGCTCTCGCAGAAGCGCCGCATCGGCGTCGGGCCGTACCCGGCGGACTCGCCGTAGTAGGCCGACGAGCCGGACGAGCCTGAGGCGTGGGAGAGGCCGACCCCCACGAGCACGATGCCGACCACGAGCAGGACCACGACGGGCCAGGTCTGCAGCGCCCAGAGCGGGGCCGTCGCCGTGTAGCTGGCCTGCGCCCCTCGGGGGATGGTCGTCGAGATCACGAAGGCGTGCCCGACGTTCACGTTGAAGTGCAGGTAGAAGGACTGGGGGCCGGAGGTGGCCGAGGTCAGGTTGTAGGTCAGCAGGAACTGCGGGTTTCCGGTCGCGCACGCGCTGGCGTTGGTCACCCCGGCGGGACATGGGATGACGTAGACGGCGGCGAGCGACCCCGCCGGCAGGTCCGCGACGCTGACCGAGACGTTCACCGGGATGTTGGGGAGGAAGGTGAACTCGGAGGGGATCGAGACCACGGCCGCCCCTCCGCCGCCGGCGTGACCGGGGCCGTACCCCTGGTAGAGCGCTCCTTGCTGCTGGAAACCGGTCGGGACGAAGTAGGAGAACAGGGCGAGAAGGACCAAGATGGCCGCGCCAGCGATGGCGACGATGGGTCGCACTTGGGGCTCCCCAAGGCGTGCCATGGTGCCCCTCGCTATAAACCCGCGCCCGGGGACGCGCGAACCTCGCCGGGCCGCCGGCGGTCCCTCCGGCCCTTCCCCGTCCTCCCGTCCCTCCCCCATGCAGGGGTCCGGGACGCGCGCCGGTCCGCGGCTCTCCCTCCCACCGCGGGGCCAAACCGTAAGTCCTGCCCTCCCGGTTCTCGGGCATGCTCGCGCGGTATCGGGTGGCCGCCTACCTGGTCCTCTGGGTGGTCTCCCTCCTGGTGGTCCCCCTGGCCGCGCCTCCGGCGCGGCAGCCCACCTACGGGCCGCCCCCCATCGCCCCGAGCTACGGTTGGGCCTACGGGCCCACCCTCACGTACGAGGGGACCCCCATCCCCGGCCAGGGGTCGCTCGCGGTGACCGTGAACTTCACCGGCCCTCTGAACGCGGCGATGGAGCGCTGGACGTTCGCCGCCACGGGCAGCGTCGCGGCACGGTGGGCGCTCTCCTCCTGGGAGCTCGTGCGCACCAACGGGAGCCTGCTGAACCTCTCCTGGCGCTGCCCCGCCGGCCTCGGGTGGGTGAACCTCACCCACGCGGTCCCCAACGGCCTGCAGTTCCCGCTCCAGGCCGGCTTCCAGGACCAGCGTTCCTCCGCCGCCCGGGCCGCGGGCGCGTGCATCCCCGGAGGCGCCACCACGGTCCTCGTGACCTCGGACGGGGGCTACGAGCGGGAGGTCCCGTACGGAGGGTCCCTCTCCTGCACCCTCTACCTCTGCAACTCGGTCCGGGAGTACGCCGCGTCCTGGTCGCTGACCCTCGCGGTGAGCGCCTCGGCCTCGCCGTTCCAGCGCTGGTCGCTCCAGGGCCTCTACGACCCCACCGTCTCCGGGTACCGGTTCCTCTCCACCTCCCCTGGCCCGCTGGGGACGTACGCGAACGGCTCGCTGAACCTCTCGGGCTCCGACCTGGGGGCGCAGCCCACTCCTCCGCAGCCCGCGCCGGAGGTCGAGTTCCTGGACAGCGTGGCCCTCGTCCTTTTGGTCCCCGCGGTCGCGATCCTCTTCGAGCTCCTGCTCTACCGGCGCGAGACCCGCAAGGGGGAGGAGGAGACCGAGCGCGCGGTCATGGCCGCGCTGACCCCCGAGGAGGCCGAGGGGGTCCCGCCGGGGGAGGTGTACGACACCACGATGGACGAGACCGTCCCCGCTCCCACGGCCGCAGGGCCCCCTCCTCCCGCAAGGTAGCTTCTTGTGAGGGGACCCGTGCCCCCCGCATGGACCTCGAGGAGCGGGTCGCGCTCGTCGCACGGAACTCTTCGGAGGTCCTCGTTCCGGAGGAGCTCCGCGCCCTCCTTCAGCGGGAGTCCCGGCCGAAGGCCTACATCGGCTTCGAGCCGAGCGGGCTGCTCACGGTGGGCCAGCTCGTCACCGTGGCCAAGGTGAAGGACCTGGAGAGGGCCGGCTTCGACGTCACGGTCTTCCTCGCGGACTGGCACGCGCTCATCAACGACAAGCTCGGCGGCTCGATGGAGAGGATCCGGGCCTCGGGGGAGCTCTTCGAGGTGGTCTTCCGCGCCCTGGGCGTGGGGCCGTCGGTCCGCTTCCGCTGGGCGACCGAGCTCGTCTCCCGGCCCGCCTACTGGGAGCGGGTGCTTCGTTGCGCGAAGGCGATGACCCTCGCGCGCGCGAAGCGGGCGGTCACGATCATGGGCCGCAAGGAGGACGAGGCGGAGGTCGACGCGGCGAAGCTGTTCTACCCGGCGATGCAGGTGGCGGACATCTTCGAGCTCCCGGTGGACCTCGCCTACGCCGGCATGGACCAGCGGCGGGCGCACGTGCTGGCCCGGGAGGTCGCGCACCACTACGGGTGGCCCGTGCCCATCGCGCTCCACACCCCGCTCACCTCCTCCCTCAAGGGAGGCGGCCGGATGAACATGGACGACTCGGGCATGATCGAGCGGAAGATGTCGAAGAGCGACCCCTCCTCCGCCATCGTCGTCCCTTCCGACGATGCGACCGTCGATTCCCGCATCAAGGGGGCGTTCTGCACCCAGAAGGAGGTGGAGGGCAACCCCGTCTACGAGCTCGCCTGCGACCTGCTCCTCCCGTGGGAGGGGTTCCTCAAGATCGAGCGGCCGGCGAAGTTCGGCGGCGACCTCACCTTGAACTCGCGCGAGGAGCTCCTCGCCCTCTGGGGAGAAGGGAAGCTTCACCCTCAGGACCTGAAGGCCGCGGTGGCTTCCGGGATCAAGAGGGTCCTCTCCCCGGTGAACCGCTACTTCTCCGAACACCCGGAGACGCTCGCGAAGGTCCTGGTCTCGAAGCCCGCTCCCTGAGCTCCCCTCCCCCCCCCGTCTGAGCCCTGCCGAGCCCTCTCGGGCCCTTTGCCGTTCCAGGTCGACCAGGACCGCACCTCCGTCGCTCCTCCTCGAGTTCCGTATAGAATACTTCAAAACTACGCGAGAACTACGTTATGGCGTAGGTGCTGCGTATGACAGAGATCCGTCTTGCCGTCCCTGCCGAGATCGACCGATACCTGGACGCCCTGGTCCGCACCGGCCCCTTCGGGTCGAAGGCGGAGCTGGTGCGCGCGGCCATCGTCTCCTACGCGCAGGAGGCCGGCCCGCTCGCCCACGACTTCGACAAGGAGAACCTCTTCTCCCCGGACGGGCGCATCTACCAGGTCGAGTACGCGCGGGAGTCCGCCCGACGGGGATTGCCGATCGCCGGCGCCGTCTTCGACAAGGGGGTCGTGCTCGGGGGCAACCTCTTCCCCGCGGGGAACCCCACGATGAAGATGGGCGGCAAGGTCGTCCGGATCTCTCCTCAGGTCATGGTCGCCGCCACCGGCCTCGTCGCGGACGCCCGGGCGGTGATGCGCCACCTCCGGAGCCGGACGTGGAAGTCCACCGACGAGCTCATCGACGACGTCTCCCGGCTCTTCTTCGAGCACACGGTCCACCGGGACGTCCGCCCCCTCGGCTGCGGTCTGCTCGTCGCCTCCGTGCTGGGCGGCGAGCCCCGCCTCATCGAGGTGGACGCGAGCGGGGCCCTCCTCGAGGTCGAGGCGGACGTCGTGGGCGCAGGCGCGGAGAAGGACCGGGAGGAGAAGATCAAGGGCTACCGCGCCGGCCGGCTGAAGGAGGCCGAGGCGCTGGTGGGGCGTCTGCTCCAGAAGGAGATGCAGCGCGAGGTCGCCCGCCTCGAGGTCTGATCCCTCCGCCCTCGAGGAGGTTGCTCCTCGGAGGGGTTAAATACGAATCAATCTAACGAGCCCGTCCGTGAGCCGAGGAACCCCCTGCTCGGGGGGTCCCGCTGACGCGAGGAACGCACATGGCCCGACCTGTATTCGTACGCTTCGAAACGCCGCAAGACGTCGCCGACAAGGCTCTGCAGCTCGTGCAGGTCGCCCGCGAGACCGGAAAGGTCCGTGTGGGGACCAACGAGGTCACCAAGAGCTCGGAGCGCAGCGAGGCCAAGCTCGTCGTCATGGCCGAGGACGTCGACCCCGCCGAGATCCTCGTCCACATCCCCATGCTGTGCGAGGAGAAGCACATCCCCTACCTCTACGTCCAGAAGAAGCAGCGACTGGGCCAGGTGGCCGGGCTCTCGAAGAGCGCCGCCAGCGTGGCCGTGGTCGAGGCTGGAGAGGGCAAGGCCCTCCTGGACGAGCTCGCCGCCTCCTTCGGCTCGCTGCGGAAGTGAAGGCCGGCCGACCGCGTACCGAGTGGCTGAGGACCCCCTGAGATGCCCGAAGAGAAAGGCTCGCCCGCGGAAGTGGTGGAGCTTGTCGGCCGGACCGGCATGGCCGGAGAGGCCACCCAGGTGAAGGTCCGTGTCCTCGCCGGTCGCGACCGCGGCAAGATCATCACGCGCAACGTGATGGGGCCCGTCCGCATCGGCGATGTCCTGATCCTCCGCGAAACGGCCCGGGAAGCCCGCAAGCTCACCGTCAGGTGAGACGAGAGACGGGAAGCCGAGACGCGGGGACGAGAGGGGAGGGGTCGGTCCGATGGTCGCCAAACGCCAATGCGCCTTCTGTTCCGGGGAGATCGAACCGGGACGCGGCGTGATGTTCGTCAAGCGTGACGGCACGGTGTTCTACTTCTGCTCCGGCACGTGCCGCAAGCACCAGCTCTCCTACCACCGCGTGGGCCACCAGTGGAAGTGGACCCGCGCCCACACCCTCAAGCGCGAGCAGGCCCGCGGCACGCACGCTCAGGCCCTCGCTTCCAAGGCCCCCGCCGCGGCGGCCGCGAAGCCGAAGGCGAAGCCGGCGGCCCCCGCCGCGACCCCTGCGCCCGCCACCTCCGGCGACGCGGCGAAGACCCCGGCGCCCAAGCCCAACGCGGCCCCCAAGGCCACGGCTCCGGCCCCCGCCTCGGGCGAGAAGCCCGCGTCCACACCCACTCCCGCTCCTGCCGCCGCCAAGGCGGGGGCCTCGGCCCCGAAGCCCGCCGCCGGCACCGCCAAGCCCGCCGGCGCATCCGCGGCGAAGGCCGCCACCCCGGTGAAGAAGCCGGCCCCGGCCGCCGACGCGAAGAAGGACGAGAAGTCCTCCTCGTAGACCGGCCCCCAGGTCTTTCCCCCCGGGGCGTCGCCTCCCCTGCCATCCCCTCCCCTCTCCTCTCCTCCCCTCCACCGGGCCGCTCTCCGCCGCGGTCCCCGCCCGAGGACGAGGGCTCCCGACGTCCCCTCGACCCTCCTTCCCCGACGCAGAAGGGGGCATCCTTTTCTTCCACACCTCTCCTCGCCGGGCCGTGCCCGAAGCTGCGACCCACGAACGCACCCTCGTCCTGGTGAAGCCCGACGGCGTGCGCCGAGCCCTCATCGGAGAGGTGATCGCGCGCTACGAGCACAAGGGTCTGAAGATCGTGGCCGCGAAGATGATCCACGTGTCGAAGGAGACCGCCGAGCGGCACTACGAGGAGCACAAGGCCAAGCCGTTCTTCCCCGAGCTCGTCCGCTCGATCACCGCCTCCCCCGTCATGGCCCTCGCCGTCGAAGGCCGGAACGCCGTCGCCGTCGTCCGCCTCCTGAACGGGGCGACCAAGCCCTGGGAAGCGGCCCCCGGCACGGTGCGGGGCGACCTCGCCCTCGCGATGACGCCGAACGTGGTCCACGCCTCCGACTCGGTGCCCACGGCGCAGAGGGAGCTCCCGCTCTACTTCTCCGAGAAGGACTACGTCTCCTACACCCGCGTGGACGAGGACTACCTCTAGTCCCCCCCCGCCCGGCGCTCCACGCCCCCGCTCCGACCGTCGGAGCCACGGGCGGAGCTCTCACCGCGTACGCCTTACCCGAAGAGGGTCCTCCCCCCGCAGTCCGATCGGAGCGCGGGAGATGTCGATCATGGACCGGGCGGTCCGGGCCCTCGAGCGCGGCCAGGTGGTGCTCTGCCCCACCGACACGCTCCTCGGTCTCGCGACGCTTCCCCGCAGCGACGCCGCGCTCGCCCGGCTCTTCGAGGTCAAGCGTCGGCCGCAGGGCGCGCCGGTCTCTCTCGCCTTCTCCTCGCTCGAGGAGCTCGAGCCGTACGTCGAGCTCAGCCTCGCCGGTCGGCGCGTCGTGCGCGAGCTCCTCCCGGGGGCGTTCACCGTTCTCGTCCGACCGAGCGCCCATGCGCGGAAGGTCCTGCCGCGCTCGCTCTTCGGTCCGGGCGGCACGCTCGGGATCCGTCTGCCCGACCACCCTGTCGCGCGGGAGCTCTCACGGCGGGTAGGGGGGCCCGTCACCTCGACCTCGGCGAACCTCCACGACGAACCCCCCTGCCGGTCGGTCGCGGAGGCGCGGAGGAAGTTCGGGAGGGGGGTCGCGGTCTACCTCCCCGCCGAGCCTCCGCCCTCCGGACGGCCCTCGCGCCTGCTCGACCTGACGGGGCCGCGTCCGAGATGGCGCGAGCGTCGCTAGCGCTATGCCCCCTTTGCGCTCGTCCCGTCCGATGCCCAAGGACCTGGACCGATGGCGGCGCGCGGGCCGGATCGGCGGAGGGGCCCGAGACCTGGGCGTGGGGCTGATCCGCCCGGGCGTCCAACGGCGCGACGTCGCGGAGGAGATCGAGCGCTACATCCGCTCGCAGGGCGCCCAGCCCTCCTTCCCCGTCAACCTCTCGACGAACGACGAGGCCGCCCACTACACCCCGGACCCGGAGGACGAGCGGAGGTTCGCGACGGGCGAAGTGGTCAAGGTCGACGTCGGGGCCCACATCGACGGGGCGATCTCGGACACGGCGGCCACGGTGGAGGTGGGCTCGACGCGTTACTCCTCCCTCGTGGCGGCGACGCGGAACGCGGTGGCGGCGGCCGAGAAGGAGCTTCGAGGCGGGGTCGAGACGCAGGTGCTCTCCCGGGCGATCGAGCGGACGATCCACGAGCTGGGCTTCAAGCCGGTCGCGGACCTCACCGGGCACACCATCGAATCCTACCTGCTCCACGCCGGCAAGTCGGTCCCGAACGTCACGGGCATGTCCAACGCCCGGCTCGAGCCGGGCGAGGTGGTGGCCATCGAGCCCTTCGCGACGAACGGCGCGGGCCACATCCGCAACGGCGTCTTCGGGAACATCATGCGGTTCCGGGAGGCCCCCGCCCCCGACCGGTTCCCCGAGCTTGCGGAGCTCTTCCGGCGCTTCCGGACGCTGCCCTTCTGCGCCCGATGGGTCGCCGAGCCGGAGCTTCGGGAGGCCCTCCACCGGGGACGGAAGCGGCTGCAGTCCTACCCCGTCTTCATGGAGGTGGAGCACGGCTGGGTCTCCCAGGCCGAGCGGACCTTCCTCGTCCTCGAGGGCGGCTGCGAGATGCTCACGCCGTGAGGCGGTCCTCCCGGCCGATCCCCAGGGCGCCCCTCGCCCCGGTCGACGGACCTCAGGGGGGCGTACGGGTCGCCGCCCGCGGCAGCCCGCACTGCCGGTAGAGCGCGTCGGCGTGCTCCCGCTGGAGCTTCGCGCGGGCGGGGTCCCCGTGCGCCTCCTCCCACGTCCCTAGCGCCTCGAGGATCGAGGCCTGCGAGAGGAGGTTCTGCGAGGACCGGGCGGCCTCGAGCCCACGCTCGAGCTCGCGCTTGGTCCCCTCCGGGTCGCCGAGGAACCCCTTGAGCTCGGCCCGCGCCTGGTGGTAGAGGGGCAGGTTCCTCAGGTCGACCGCGAGGCTCTTGCGGGCCATCTCGTCGAGCTCGACGAGCGCGGCCTTCGGGTCGCCCAGGATCCCCCGGAGCAGCGCGAGGTTGATCCTCGAGGAGTAGGCCAGGTCGGAGAGCCCCAGGCGGTCGTAGCGGTCCAGCGCCGCCTGGAACGAGGCGCGCGCCTCCTCCCACCTCCGCTCCTTCTGGTGGACGACCCCCATGTGGAAGGCGGCGTTCGCCGCCACCCTCGGCACGTCGAAGCGTTCGGACAGCGTCAGGGCCTCCTCGGTCGCCTTGCGCGCGGAGGCGGCGTCGCCCAGGTTGAGCTCCACCTCCGCCAGGTTGAGCAGGATCGAGGCCACGCGGGCGACGTTCCCGGTCCTCCGGCACTGCTCCACCGCGTCCTCGAAGCCCCGGCGCGCGGCGGGCAGGTCGCCGCGCAGGAGGGCGACCGCGCCCTCGCCGTTGATGTGCGAGACGAGCAGGCCCGGCCGCTCGGCGACGGTCGCATCCGCCCTCCCCTGCGCGAAGGCCGCCCTCGCCTCTTCCAGACGGCCAAGCTGCTTCAGGCACCAGCCGGCCGCGTAGAGGGCCTGGGAGCGTTCGGCAGGATCGCCCCCGCCCTGGGCCGTGAACAGGGCCAGGGCCTCTCGCGCGGAGACCAGCCCCTCCTCCCACGCCCCGGCCAGCGTCTGGACGTGCGCCCGGGTGACGGCCATCAGGGCCCGGCGCTCCGGCGCCTCGGCTTCCGGCATCGCCCGCAGGTCCTTCTCGAGCTCCTCGAGCCGGGAGCGGGCCTCCCGTGGATCGATGTCCGCCTGGACGGTGACCAGCGCCCGCTGGACGCGCCACCGCAGCATCGGCGGGGGTCCGGCCTCCAAGAGGGTCTGGAGCAGTCGACGCGCGTCCCGGAGCGCGCCCTGCTCCCGGATTCCCTCGGCCAGGCGGACCCCCTCCGCGACGCGCCCCTCCCAGTCCTCTCCGCTCCCCCGCAGGAGGTCCTCGGCCCACCGGACGTACCGCTCCACGGCATCGCCGGCCTGGGTCTTCAGCGCCTTGTCCGCCGCCTTCCGTATCCAGGGGAGCCCCTTCGTGCGGTCCCCCGCCTCGTAGTAGAGGCGGGCGATGGTCTCCGTCTCCTCCGGTCGCCGTGTGGAGTACCAGTCGGCGAGGAGCCTCGAGCCGCGGCGTCGCTCCTCCGGATGGTCCTCCCTCGCCACCTCCCACACGATGGGGCTCTGGAAGGCGTACCGCTTGCCGTCCTCGCGCACCGAGAGGAGCGGGGGCCGGCTCGTGAGCTTCTCCGCCCGGACGCGGAGCTCCTCGCGCGCGCGGCCCAGCACCTCCACGAGCGGGGGCAGCTCGAACTCCCGCCCCACGAGCGCGGCCGTGTCGAGGAACGCCCGGTCGTCCTTCGAGAGGGACTCGAGCTGACGGGAGACGAGGCGGCGCAGCGTGGGCAGCGAGGCCCGGCCCCGGGGAGCGGAGGCCGACGACGAAGCGCTCTCGGAAGGGGCGGGCAGCGCGAGGACCGAGCGCCCCTCGTCGAGCTTCGCGAGCCCCTCGTCCTTGAGCTGGCCCAGGACCTGGACCAGGTGGTACGGGTTGCCCGCGGTGAGCTCCTCGAGGGTGCGGCAGGCCCCCTCCGACTCTCCGGAGGCGAGCGGGGCGCCCAGGAGGTCTTCGACGAGGTCGTGCGCCTCCGAGGGGGAGAGGCCCCGCAGCCCGAGCCGCCGAAGGATCCCTTCCCGGTCGAGGTTGTCGAGCACGTCGACCACGGCCCCCTCCGCGACCGAGCCCCCGCCCCCACCTCCGCCCGCTCCGGTCGACCGCGGGTCCGCGTCGCGGACGGCGGCCGCCAGCACCACGGGGGAGCGGCGCAGGTTGCGCGAGAGGAACTCGAAGGCGAGCGCGGAGCCCTCGTCAGCCCACTGGAAGTCGTCGAGGAGCAGCAGGAGGGGCCGGCGCCGCGCCTCGGCCTCGAACGTCTGCACGTAGCGCAGGAGCGTCGAGGAGGAGGGCTCGTTCGCCGGCCGTCCCGCGCCTCCCGAGGAGGCCCCTCGCTCCCCCTCGCCAGAGGCGCCGTCGCGGGCGGACGTGGGGAGCTTGACCACCTCCCCCTCCGCCTCCAGGAGCGAGAACTCCCGGGCGTCGAAGGCGGCCGGATGGACGGAGAGCAGCAGCTTCCCTCCCGTCCCCTCCGCGACGTCGCGCAGGAACTGGAGCAGACGGAGCACCGGGAGGAACGAGTTCTGGCTCACGAGGTACTCGATCCCCGCCAGGGCCACGACGTTCCCTTCCCCGCCCCTCAGGTGGTTCTCCGCCATCTCGCCCATCGCGTCGAGCTGGCTCGGAGAGACCACGTCCTCCCCTTCGGTGCGGGAGAGCCAGAGCACGCGGGTCGAAGGTGAGAGGCCGGGGAAGCGCTGCCGTACCAGCTGGGGCCGGTCCCGCCCGAGCAGCAGGCCGGGGTGCCGGCCCGAGAGCGCGACGAGGTGGTCGAAGAGCCGCTTCGGCTTCTCCTCCTCGAAGATGACCACGGACGCCTGGTCATCGACCCGCGGAAGCCCCTCGGAGGAGTCGCTCTCGCCGGTCGCCCCGCCCGCGCCCCCGCGGCCGCCCGCGTGCGGGCCCAGGTGGTGGACGACCTGCTCGAAGGGGAAGAAGGGCGAGACGTCCTCCTTCAGGCAGTACCCCCAGAGGACGCGGAACCCCTGGGCCTGGCCCTCGGTCTCCAGCCACTGGAGCAGCCGGCTCTTGCCGATCCCGGCGGGCCCCGTGACGGCCCACGTGCTGCCCTGGCCTCCCAGGGCGCGTTCGAGCCCCTCCCGGAGCCGGCCGCGCTCCAGCTCGCGCCCAACGAACGTCGGGGAGGTCGCGGGAACCGCAGGGGTCGGGACCATTCTCCGAGGCGTCAGCCCCCGCGCCCAAGTAAGGCTAGAGGGCCGAACCCCCTCGCGTCGGCCCGCCCTTCAGGCAGGGGGGTCGGGGGGTGCGTCCTTCGGGCCCTCGGCCCCGTCGGCGGAGGGCGGCGCGGCCTCCTCGGTCGGCTCCGGCGCCTGGGAGCTCTCCGCGGGGGGAGTTCCCTCGGAAGGGGAGCTTGCCTCGGAGGGGGGGGAGGCCTCCGCGTCGGGAGCTCCGCTCCCGGACGGACCCTCCTCCACGGAAACCTCGCTCTCCTCTTGGTGGTCTCCCGGGTCCTCCACCGTGATGGAGTCGCCGCTCGGCTCCTCCTCCTTTCCCGACCCGGCGGTCTCGGGCTTCGACGCCTCGCTCTCCGAGGGAGCCGCCTCGGCCGGGGCGCTCTCGGCCTCCGACGGCGCGCTCGCCGCCGCCTCCGTTGCCCCTGCCGCTCCTACGGTCCCCGCCCCGGCCTCCCCGGCGACGGCGGCGGCGGGCTCCGCGTCAGGTTCCCGCGTCCCCTCGACCGGACCGGTGGAGAGGGAGGCTGCGGCTGCGGCAAGCGCCGCCGCGCGTCCCCGTCGACGGGCGAGCACCGCCACGAGGACCAGAACGGCGAGCATCGCCACGACCCAGAGCAGGAAGTACGTCGAGTCGAGCACGGAGGCCCAGAACGGCGCCGACGGTCCCTTCGAAGAGGTGCCAAGGAGCGAGGGCCCGCTCACGAGCAGCACGTGGGGGAGCTCCCAGCTCTGGAGGGAGCTGTCGTTGACCCAGAGCTCCAGGGTCGCGTTCCCCGGGGAGAGGTAGGTGTGCGCGATCGTGAGGATGGTCTGCGACGTCGTGGTGACGGAGCGGGCCCCGTCGCCGAAGATCCAGGTGACCGTGAACGGCGCGACGCCGCCGTGGATCGCGGCGGTGAAGTTCACCGCCTTGCCGGTCGTCGCGGTCAACGGGGCGGTCGTGAGGTCCACCCACAGCACGGCGGTGTAGGCGATGGAGAGGGTCCCGTTGCCGCTCACGGTGAACGTCCCGCCCCCGGCGAGGGAGAACGCGACACCGCCGGAGGAGGTGTAGGTCGGGGTGCTGAGCATCGCCGGGCAGCCCGCCGGCACGAGCGCGTAGCTTCCCGCGGCGGCGTAGAGCAGGTCCCCGTCACCGTAGAAGTTGCCGCCGAAGAGGAGGCCCGGGCAGTTCGTGGGGTTCACCTCGACCAGCACGTGGTCGTACCCCAGCGGGGCGAGGGCGAAGCTCGCGGTCACGGTGGCGTTGCCGTTCACCGTCACGGTCGTGACCCGGGGCGCGGGCGTGGGGAGCGTGGCGTTCGGGCTCGCCGTCCATCCCCCGTACTCGTAGCCCACGCACGAGCCGATGGAGAGCGTGTACGTCCCTGGCGCCACCGCCACCGCCGTGCCGCTCGGGTAGGCGACCCCGCCCAGCAGGATGGGGCCGCAGGTGGCGGGCTGCGCGAGGAGGAGGAGGTTCACGAGCCCGGGCGACCAGCTCACGAAGCTCGCGGAGATCGATCCGTTGCCGTAGACGGTGGCGTAGGGGCCGGAGAGGTAGACGCTTCCCGCGGACCGGATCCCGGCCAGGGCCATCCCCGGGCACGGCGTGGTGGAGATGGCGTAGCCGGCCTGGTCCGCCGGGTAGCTCCCGACGGCGCCGTTCGCATACGTGGTCCCGTTGAACGTGATCGAGCCGCAGGTGGCCGGGTTCGTCGCGAAGGTGATCTGGTAGGGATAGCTCCCCGAGAAGACCGCGGTGAGGGTGCCGTTGCCCGTCACCATCACGTTCGTCGAGTTGAAGTACGGCAATGTCGCGACCACGCCGCCCGTCCCGGACCAGACCTTGAACGGCTCGGAGCACGCCACGGAAACGGGGTACGTGTTGGGGGAGGGGGGGAGGGGCTCCGGGACCCCGGTCGGGACCTGGAACCCGTTCACGGTGAGGTGGTTGCCGCAGGCGGCGGGATAGGTCTCGAAGGTGACCCAGGCGTAGAGGGCGAAGTTCGCGGTCACGCTTCCGCTGCCGTTGACCCAGAGCGTGCTGGAGGAGACCCCCACGCCGCCGCCCCCCGAGAAGCCGGTGAAGGTGTACCCCTTCCAGGCCGTCTCGCCCAGCACGTGCGTTCCCGCCGACAGCAGAAGGGCGGAGCCTCCCGGGAAGAGCGTCCCGTCGATCGACACCGCGCCGGCGCCGGCCGGGCTCACGTAGATCTGGACGGAGTAGGAGACCGTCGGCGGGGAGTGGACCAGCAGCGAGAGCGACCCATCTCCGGTGACGGTCACGGACGGGGTCAGGCTCGTGGGGGACGCGACGCTCACCCCTCCCGCCGAGGTCCACTCGAGGAAGGTGTCGCTGGGGCACACGTTCGCGGTCGCCGTCGTGGTCCCGCCGGCCCACGCGGCGCTCTGGTTCGTCGAGTAGGTGAGGCCCTGGAACGTGATGGTGCTGCACGCGGAGTTGTTCACGAACATCTCGATCGTGTAGGCGCCGGGAGGGATCGGGAACACGAGCAGCGTGAGGGTCCCGTTCCCCGTCTCGGCGATGCCGGTGGTCTGGGACGTGGGGGAGGAGACGCTGATCCCGCCGGTCGCGGTCCACCCACCGAACGTGTCGCCGGCGCAGATCGAGGCGTAGGCGGTGAAGCTCCCCGGACCGACGAACGTGACCGTGGTGTTGGTGGTGTAGCTGCGGCCCAGCATCGAGATCGCGCTGCAGGCGGAGTTGTTCAGATACACCATGACCTGGTACACCATCGCGTAGCTCGAGGTCAGGGTCCCGTTGCCGTTCACCGTGAGGGTCGTGGACGCGTTCGTGGTCGAGGCGACCGAGAGCCCTCCGGTGGTGCCCCAGGCCTCCCAGAGCGACCACGGCTGGGTCCCGGCCTGGAGGGCGTACGTCCCGCCGGCGAGGGGAAGGGCCGTGCCGTTGTAGTAGGTCGAGCTGCCGATCAGGACCGGCCCGCCGGAGGGCGGCGCGACCGTGATGTTCACGATGTAGCCGGAGGTCTTCCAGGTCGCGGTCAGCGTCGCGTTCCCGCTCAGCGTCGCCGTGGTCGAGGCCGCGCCGGGAACGGCCACGGTGAGCGACCCGGCCGTGGTCCAGCCGAGGAACGCCGACCCCGCGCAGGAGGGGGCGGAGATCGCGTAGGTCGCTCCCCACCCGTCGAAGTGGGGCGTGCTCCCGCTGGCGTAGAGCGAGCCGTTGAAGGTGACGGCCGGACAGCTCGAGGGCACCTCGAGGATGCGGACCGACGGATGGGAGAGGAAGGAGGCGTTGAGGTAGCCGGCCCCGGTCACGCTGAGGGTGCCGCCGCTCCCCACCGAGACCCCCTGCCCGGTCTGCCAGCCCGAGAAGCGGGCCCAGGCGTTCGGCGTCTCGCCGAGCGCGTGCGACCCGGCGCGGAGCAAGAGCGTCTGGTTGTTGTAGTACGTCCCCGCCCCGACCTGGACCGACCCGAAGGAGAGCGGGAGGTCGCCCACCGTCACCACGTAGAGGGTCGGCGTCCAGTTGGCGTAGAGCGTGCCGTTGTTCGTGAGGACCACCGGCGTCGAGAGCGTCGTGGGCGAGGAGGGGGAGACCCCTCCGGTCCCCGACCAGCCGAGGAAGGCGTACCCCGGGCACGTCAGCGCCACCGCCGACGCCGTCCCCGAGTACGTTCCGACATCGAACCCCGCGAGGGAGTTGTTCGCCCACCCCGTGGTGCCGTTGAACTGGAGCGGTCCGCAGGTGGCGGGGCTCGACACCAGCGACATCGCTGGGTGCTGGACGTACGTCGCGAGGACGGTCGCCCCGGTCGCGTTCACCCAGATCGACGAGCCCCAGAGGCTGACGGTCCCGGTCAGCGTCCACGCGCTGAACCTCCAGCCGGTGGTGGGGGTCTGGGAGAAGGAGTTCTGTCGGCCGCAGGTGACGGTCAGGGCCGCGCCGCTGTGATAGACGGTCCCGCCGAGCGTGAACGTCCCGCCGTAGGTCGGGCTCGCCGTCAGGGTCAGCGAGCAGGGTTTGCCCGGGAGCGCAGGTCCCGAGGACGGGGTCGGGGCCCCGGCGCTCGCCAGCACGGACCCGAGGAGGAGCGCGAGGAAGAGGAGCGGGAGAGCGAGGGGGAGGCCCTTTCTCATGCTCCCGGAGGATGCGTTCGGCCGGTTCTTATGTCTATCTGACCCCATGCTCATGAAAACGAAAGGGGAACGACGGGAAACGCCGGAGATCGACCCCAAAATCGCTCGAGCACGCGAGGCGCGGGTGCACGAAGCGACCGGGCCTCAGGTCAGGTCCTGCTCGCCATGGCAGCCGGGGCACGGGCCGTGGTCGGGGGTGAGGCGCGCCGCGATCCGTACCAGCGCACGCGTGAGCTCGGCCCGCTCCTCGTCCGGCACGAGCTGGGAGAGGTCGCGGCCGATGTCCGCGTGGTGCAGGTGGAGCGCGCGGAGCGTGCGCATCCCCTTCGGCGTCAGCCGGACGAGGACCCGGCGCCGGTCCTCCGGGGCGGGGGACCGCTGGACGTAGCCCAGCGACTCCAGGTGGTCGGTGATCCCGGTCACGGTGGGCAGCGTCACCTCGAGCCACTGGGAGAGCTTCCCCGCGGTGAGGGGGCCGTGGACGTCGAGGCAGAGGAGCACCCAGTACTGCTGGACGCTCACGCCCGCGCGTCGCAGGTCGTGCTGGAGGTGACGGAACAGGCTGCGGGTCACGGAGACCAGCGAACCCCACAACGCGACCTCCTGGGTCGGGGCCTTGCGAGGGAGAGGCGGGAGGAGACGTGCACTCGCGCCCATGATGGTTAGGGGACCTAATTGTCCATCAAACCCAGGCCGGGGGACACAAAAAGGTTCGGCGGGCCGGCGGGGCCAGTCGCACGCGGAACCCTCATTAGGCGTTCGAGAGGCCGCGCGGGCCAGGAGCTCCCGCCGGTCGCTCTTTCGCCCGTCCGAAGCGTCGGGGACGGGGAGCGGACAGGGTGGGGGTCCGCGTCCCTCACTTCGAGGGGGCGGCGCGCGGGGAGGCGCCGGGGCGCTTTCCCCAGACCTCGAAGCGCCAGGTGACCGACATCACGGTCCCCAGCACGAAGAGCGAACCGACCGCCGCCAGGATGTCGCCGAAGGGGGGTGCGCCGCTCATCGCCTGGATGAGCGACTGCACGCCGGCGATCGCTCCGAAGAGGAGCGCGGCCTGCTCCAGGGCGAGAGGCAGCAGAAGGAGGACCAGCAGCGTGACCAGGAGCTTCCCCCCGGTGAAGAACGTGTGCCCGTCCGCGTGGGGCGAGACCGGGATGCGCCGGCCGACGTAGCGGCCGAGGAACGCGCCGAGCACCGCCGCGACCCCGAACGCGGCCATGACCGCCGCGAGCGAGCTCCAGGGCTCGGAGGAGGGGGCCTCCTCGTACACCGCGAGCGCGGCGGCGAAGAGCGTGTACATGTGGAAGACCGGCGAGACCCAGATGGCCCCCGTGAGCTTTCGGGGGGAGAGCAGGCGGAACGCGAGGGCGATCAGGAGGAAGATCAGCCCATCGCCGAGGACGATCAGAAGGGCCGAGAGCGAGGTCAGGTTCGTGGGCAGCGCGACCATGGTCCCTCGGTTCAGGGGAGGGACCGGCGTACTAATGCCCTGCGCGGAGGCCACGGCCCGCCCTCCGGGCCGGGCGCGAGGGGGGCCGCCCTCGTCCCACCCTTCGTGCGCGTCCTCACGAAGGTTCAAGACGGCCCTCCCGCTGCTTGCCTCCATGTCCACCCGCCAACTCTCCAGCCGAGCTGTCGCTTCGCGGCTCCCGCGCGTCGCTCCTCTTCGGGGGCCGGGCGCCGCCTTGATGGCGGTGGGCCTGGTCGCGCTGATGCTTCTCCCCGCCCTGCCGAGCTCTCCCCTGGCTGCCGTCGTGCGCTCCGCGCCGAGCTCCGCGCCCGCCGGAGCCGCCGCGCTCGGGTTGAGCGGACTCTCCGCGCGGGCCGCCGCCCTCCTCCATGAGGGAGCCCTCCAGGCCCGTCCGGGCCCGTCCCCGGCCCCGCTCACCACCCCCTCCTCCTCCGTCCCTTCCCACCCGTCCCTGAGCTCGAGCGGCTGGGCCAACGTGACGGCGTCCTCGGGCGCCCCCTCGGTCCGTTCCACGGGGATGAACTGGTCCCAGCAGATGACCTACGACGCGGCGGACGGCTACGTGGTGCTCTTCGCCGAGGGGAACACCTGGACCTACACGAGCGCCGGCTGGAAGCTGGACACGATCGGCACCACCGCGCCCCCGGTGTCGAAGGGATACTCGCTCGCCTACGATCCTCTGGACGGCTACGTGCTCCTCTACGGAGGGTGCTGCGGCGGGTCCGCCGCGAGCTGGCCCCAGTCCTCCTCCTGGCGGTTCTCCGGGGGGATCTGGTACAACATGACGAGCGTGTTCTCCTCCCCACCTCCTCCCCGCCAGCACGCCCTGCTGACCTGGGACGGC
Organism: Thermoplasmata archaeon; assembly: GCA_027314165.1. Taxonomy (GTDB): domain Archaea; phylum Thermoplasmatota; class Thermoplasmata; order Lutacidiplasmatales; family UBA184; genus JAKAAX01. The sequence continues at coordinate 108,211 of DAHVCH010000003.1, forward strand.
GCGGACCAGGAGATGGTCCTGGTCGGAGGCGTCGCGAACTTCAGCTGCGGGGCCCCGAACCCTTGCAGCTCTCCCTTGGCGGAGACCTGGTCGTTCAAAGGCGGCGTGTGGACCAACCTCACCGCGACGGCCGGGGCGCCGCCCGCCCGGCTCGCGCTCGGTTCGAGCGCGGTCTACGACGGCCGCGACGGGTACGTCCTCTGGACCGGCTCGGAGATGCAGGGCGACTTCGAGACCTGGTCGTTCAAGGGCGGTGTTTGGACCAACCTCACCGCCACCTCCGGCGCCCCTCCCGCCCGGATCTTCCCCGCCCTCGTGCCCGGGCCCAGCCTCGGCGAGGTCCTCCTCTTCGGTGGCCTCACGTGCTACGGGGCCGGCTGCACTCCCGTGTACCTGGGGGACACCTGGCGCTTCGCCTCCGGCTCCTGGCTCAACCTGACGAGCGGGCTCGTCGGTCCTCCCTCCGCCCGCGCGGGAGGGCTCGCCACCTTCGACGGAGCCCTCGGCTACGACCTCCTGGTCGACGGCACCGGGTGCACCAGCGGCTGCGGGGCCCTCAACGACACATGGGAGTACTCCTTCCCGATCCAGGCCACGCCGCCGACGGCGACGATACCCTCGGGACGGCTCGACCTGGGGGAGGTCACGACGTTCTCCGTCGCCGGGTTCGGCGGCACCGGCTCCTACTCCTACGCGTGGAGCGGTCTGCCGTTCGGCTGCACGTACGCGAACGCCCCGGTCCTTCCGGTCTGCCGGCCGACGAACGCGGGCACCTTCGCGGTCAACGTCTCGCTCACGGACACCAACGGCGCGCACACCAACAGCCCCACGCTCAACTACACGGTGAACCCGGCGCCGAGCATCGTCTCGTTCACGGCGAGCCCGCGGTCGGTGGACCTCCACAACACCTCGAACCTCACCGTGGCCGTCGCCGGAGGAACGACCCCCTACGCGTTCCTCTACAGCGGGCTGCCCAAGGGGTGCACGACCCAGAACGTCACGACCCTCGCCTGCTCCTCGAACGCGACGGGCGAGTACCAGGTCTACGTCACCGTGACGGACGTCTGGGGAAAGTACGCCCAATCCTCGCTCTTCCTCTGGGTCAACCCGCCGCCGCTCATCGTCCTCCCTCCCACCGCCACGCCTTCCGGCAACGTCTTCGACGTGGGCCAGAGCGTGCGGCTGCAGACGGTGGTCGAAGGGGGCGCGGGGGGGAACATCTACACCTGGTCGGGCCTGCCCGCCGGCTGCACCGCCGCGAACGCTCCCGGGGTCAACTGCACCCTCCGGTCCCCGGGGAACTACACCGTCGCGGTCGGGGTCACGGACGCGAACGGATCGGTCGCCACGAGCGGCCCGCTGTCGCTCGAGGTGGACCGCGCCCTCGTCCTCTCCTCCTTCGGGGCCCTCCCCTCGTTCCTGTCGACGGGAGAGTCCACGCTCATCTCGACCGAGGCGTGGGGAGGGACCTCTCCCCTCTCCTTCACCTACTCGGGGCTTCCCTCGAGCTGCGCGAGCGCCAACAGGCCGACGCTCAACTGCACCGTCACCACCCCGGGCTCGTTCATGGTCCGCGTGAACGTCACCGACGCCATCGGGGTGTCCGCGAACCTCACCACGACCCTGTACGTGAACGGCCTGGCCTACCTGAACGTCGCGACGCCGACCCTCTCCCCGTCGGTGGCCGCGCTCGACTCCGGGACCCCCACGCGGCTCTCGACGAAGGCCGGCGGCGGGTTCGGCGGGTACTCCTACTCCTGGAACGGGCTCCCCACGGGCTGCGCCTCGGCGAGCACGGCCACGCTGAACTGCACCCCGGGGGTCCCCGGGTCCTTCTCCATCTCCGTCACGGTCTACGACCGCACCGGGGCGAGCGCCATCAGCGGGACCCTCGCGCTCACCGTGAACCCGCCCCCGAGCGTCACGTCGCTCACCGCCTTCCCGGTGTCGCCCCGGGTGGGGACGACCACGATGTTCAACGCGACCGTCACCGGCGGGACGCGGCCCTACACGCTGAGCTGGGCGGGTCTCCCGGCGGGCTGCGCCTCGGCCAACGCGACGTCGATCGTGTGCTCCCCCGCGGTCGCCGGGACCTACACGGTGCGCATCCTCATGGTGGACGCGGACGGCAGGACCGCGGAGGCGAACCTCACCTGGGTCGCGACCCCGGCCCCCGCGCCCGCCAAGAGCGGCATCGCGGGCATCCCCCTCCCCGAGTTCGTGCTGATCGTGGCGCTCGCGGCCGCCGTCGTGGTCCTCCTCCTCATCCTGCTCCTGCGGAGGAAGAGCGCGGCGGCCCAGGGCCCCGCCCTCGAGGGGTGGCGGGAGACCGAGGCGGACGCCGAGGAGAAGCCCGCGAAGAAGCCCGCGAAGAAGCGGTCGAAGGGGAAGGCGGAGGAGGAGAAGGAGAAGGACGGCTCCGAGGACTACCTGGAGGGGCCCCCGGAGGACCCCACCCCCACCCCGACCACCGCCCCGGCGAAGGGGAAGTAGGCCTCGGGGACCCCCTCCCGAGGACGGTGGTCTTCAAGAGGGGTGACGGTCCTGGCAGTTCCCGTGAGCAGCCCTCGCTCGAGCGTTTCCACCCCCGGTCGGCCCAATCCGACGCAGAAGCTCGACCAGAGCCTGGTGGAGCGCTACAAGGCGAACCCGAAGGCCTTCGCGCGGGCCACGGGGATGAACCTGCTGGTCGCGCTGGCCCTCTTCGCCCTGAGCGCGATCCTGGTCTACGCCGGGATCTTCGTCGTGACCGTCCGGGGCGGCGGTCTCGCCCTGGCCACGATGGGGCTCTTCCCCACGCTCCTGGGCCTCGCGGCCGTCGATGACGTTCGCTGGCGCCGGGCCCTCGCGGCACGCCAGGGGGTCCCCCTGCCTCCCCGGCCCCCGCTCCTCCAACTCCTCAAGGGCCTCCGCAGCCGGAGCTCCTCGACCAAGTCGGCGGCCTCGCCGTCCAAGAAGACGGAGTCGTAGGCCCGACCGACCCTTCGGCGAGGGGCCCGGACGGGGGAACCCCTTCCTGCGGGCCGCTCCCTCTCCTCTCAGCCCGCGATCGCTTCGCGCGCCAGGTCGGCGCCGCGGACCATCCGCGTGAGCTTCTCCCACGCGACGTCCAGCGAGCGCGTGCGCAGCCCGCAGTCCGGGTTCACGTAGACCCGGGCGGGGTCGCCCAGGATCTTCGCCGCCTTCAGGATGCGGTCGCGCACCAGCTCGGGGGACTCGAGCACGTCCCGGTGGATGTCGGTCACTCCGAGGCCGATCTCCCGCCGGTCGTTGAACTCCGCGAAGAGCTCCAGGTCGCGGTAGCCGTCCTTCTCCGGGGTGTCGCGGTTCGCGAACTCCCAGAGGAACTGGCTGCACCGCTTCGCCTCGAGCAGCGCCGGGAAGAGGCAGCGGTAGTCGGAGAAGCAGATGTGCATGGCGAACTTCGCGTCCAGCCCCTCGGTGCTCTCGTTGAACGCCTCGACGACGAGGTCGGACTCGTCCGGATGCGTCCCGGCCGCGGGCTCGTCGATCTGGATGACCTTCGCGCCCTTGTCGATGAGGGCCTTCAGCGTGGGGCGGATCGCGTGGCGGGCGATGTCCACCAGGAGCTCCCGCTGCGCCTCCCGGCGCGCGGAGCGTCCCTTCCATCCCTTCTGCTTGCCCAGGTAGTGCTCGTTCCAGGACCAGTCCGCGAGCGTGTAGGCCCCGGTCACGGGGACCTTCAGCGGGCGCCTCGCCTCCTGCCGGAGGAACTCGAACTCGTCCAGGTGGTAGGGCGCGGTGAGCCCGACCGGGCCGACGCTCGCCCCCTTGAGGTAGTACTTGTTGTCGAAGGACCGCACGTGCCCCAGGAGCTTGAACCCGGTCATCTGCCGGATCGGGAACTCGTACATCTCCATCCGACGGGCCTCCCCGTCGTAGACGATGTCCAGCCCTGCATTCTCGAGATAGCGGAGCCCGAAGAGCGCGCCAAGGTCGCGGATCCCGTGAGGACCGACCTCGTCCACCTCCCCTTTGAGGAGCTTCTTGAGCCGGTGGTCGTGCTCGGGGACGAAGGGCACTCGGGAGCGCCAGCGTTCGAGGTCGGCCAGCGCGTCGGGGGTCGGGCGCTGCCCTTTCAGCGCCTGGACGAGCCAGCGCGGCTTGGCGATGGACCCGACCTCCTGGGTCTGGAAGAGCTTCTCTCCGCTCATCGGCCCCTCCCCTTACCGGCGGCACGACCCTTGGCGGGGGCGCTCTTGCCCTTCGGGCGGGCCTTCGGCGCGGAGGACCGGCGACGGGCGGGCGAGGTCGCGCCTTCCGAGGGAGCTTCGGGGGCCTTCGCCCCGCCCTCGATGAGCTCGCGGGCGCGCGCGAGCACGGTGAGCTTCTTCTCGGCCACGTCCCAGGGCACGAGCTCCAGAGGAGCTCCGGGGCCCAGGAGCACGGAGGAGGGCTCGAGCCTCTGGGTCAGGTCCTTGGCGATCCGCGCGAGCTCGGCGGGGTCCTCGACGAGCGTGGTCCGGGAGTCGAGGCATCCCAGCCCGAGGCCCTTCCCCGTGGCGAGCTCCGTCAGGCGCGAGGGGTCGGTGTCCGCGAGGTCGATGCCGATGGTCTCGAACGGCAGGGAGGAGAGGAGCGGGAGCACGGGCGCCCCGTCCCCGAAGAAGGTCCAGAGCAGGCTGTCGACGTTGGCCAGCGCGGGGGCGAGCGGTTCGAACGCCTCGCGGACCCAGCTCTCCTCCTCCACGGAGGGAGGGTCGACCACCAGGGAGGGCTCCTGCACCTGGAAGACCTTCACGCCGTGGGCGCTCAGGTCCTGGATCTCGAGCGCCAGGAGCTCGGACCAGCGTCGGGCCAGCTCCTGCCGGGAGAGGTCGGTGCGGTTGTCGCAGAGCGCCGTGAAGGTGTACGGGCCGGGGAGGATCACGCGGGGAGCGATCCGGGAGGCCGTGAGCTTCTCCAGGGGGAGCCGACGGGCGAACGCCCCGGGGGCCCACTGCGGAGGAGCGTTGACGATTGGCTGCCGGAAGAAGGTGTTCGTCTCGAACCACCGGGTGAGGGACCCCACCTCGAGCCCGGGAAGCGACTCGCTGAACGCCCGGAACAGGTCCTGGCGGGGGAGCTCTCCCCCGGTCACCGTGTCGAACCCGAGCCGGGTCTCGATCTCGATGACCCGGTCGGTCCACGTGGAGTAGAGGGCCCCCATCTGGTCCTCGGAGAGCCGGCCGCGGTCGAACTCGCGGGAGGCGGTGACGATCTCCTCTGGACGGGGATAGTTCGACGTGAGGCCGAGGTGGACGGGCGACACGGGAGGCACGAGCGACACCCCGTACAAAATGCCTGCGAGGTTACCGCGGAGGCGGCATTCTTGCGCCCCGCGCAAGGACGCTCGCCGTCGCTCCCCCCACGGGGAGGGCGCGGCGGCCGGTACGCGGGGCCCCCCGGGCGCTGGAGAACCGAAAGCGGGGAATAGGAGGACCGTCTCCATCCCCCCGTGCCCAAAGGCGTCGTCTACCTCGTGCGGACCCAGGTCGCCCCGGAGCGGGAGGCCGAGTGGGACCAGTGGCACCGTGAGACGCACGTCCCGGAGGTCCTCTCCGAGCGGGGGTTCCGCCGCGCACGACGCCTGCGCGTGGTGGAAGGGGAGGAGGACCACCGGCACTGGACCTGCTACGACCTGGAGAGCGCGGAAGCGCTGCAGGCCTACCGGCAGAGCCCGGCGGCCATGCGTCTGTCCTCCCAGCACGAGATGAAGTTCGGACAAGCGGCGGACCTGCGCCGCTCGACCTTCGAGGTCGTCGACGACCTGCGCGCCCCGGTCGCGCCCAGCGAGGCCGCCGTGGTGGGCGGGGGCGTCCACCTGATGCTCCGACCCGCGACCGCGGCCGACGAGAACGCGGTCCTCGGCATGCTGAAGCACCTCTTCGACGGGGGCGTCCCTCCTCCCGGTTTCTCCGAGGAGCAGGCGCGCGCCTCGTTCCGTCAGTACCTGGGGGACCCGGAGAGCGGGCTGTTCGTCGCCGAGACGGAGGGGCGGATCGTCTCCTTCGCAGCCGCCACGACCTACCCGACGATGCGGTTCGGCCGCAGGGGCCACGTCGAGGACCTGGTGGTCGACCCCGACTTCCGCGTCAAGGGGGTCGGACACCGCCTGCTCGAGTACGTCGAGCGCTGGGCCCACCGAGAGGGGGTCACCCATCTCTCCACCGTCGTGGGCCTCCAGCGCGAGGATAGCCGGAAGTTCCTGAACCGGGAAGGGTTCACCGACGCGTCCCTCGTCCTGCGCAAGCGATGGACCCCGGGAGCCCCCCCTCCCTTCTAGGCCCCCTCCCTTTCCGCCCGACGCCAGGGCGGTCCGCGAACCTCAAGAGGTGAGGCCCCTGCCATCCCCCGTGAAGGTCCACCGCTATGACGTCGACCTCTCGGTCGACCACGGGAAGCTCGCCTATTCCGGGTCGGTGGTCGTGCACCTGGACCACGACGGGGGCCCGCTCGCGCTCAACTCCTTGGGCCTCCAGATCGAGGCCGTGTCCTCCGGCGGGAAGAAGCTCGCGCACGAGCTCCTGCCCGCGAAGGAGGAGCTGCGGGTCGACGGGCTCCCCAAGGGGCCGGCCCAGGTGCGGGTGGACTTCTCCGGCAAGGTCCCCGAGCAGGCGCTCGCGGGCATCTACCGCACGGACTACGGGCCCTCCCATGCCCTCGTGACCCAGCTCGAACCGCTGGGCGCCCGGCGCGTCCTCCCGTGCATCGACCACCCGGCCCACAAGGCGGAGTTCCGGGTCTCGGTCACGGTGGACGACGGGCTGATGGTGATCTTCAACACCCCCGTGAAGGCCCGCACCGTCGAGGGCTCCCGGGTCCGCTACACCTTCGAGCCCACGCCGCGACTGTCGACCTACCTGCTCTTCTTCGGGATCGGGAAGTTCGAGGAGCGCAGCCGCAAGCACGGGGGGACGGAGATCATCGTCGCGGCCCCTCCGGGCCGGGGCGACCAGGCGACCTTCGCCCTCGACCACGCCGGCAGGATCCTCGACTTCTTCGGCGAGTACTTCGGGCTGCCCTACCCTCTGCCGAAGCTCCACCTCGTCGCCGTCCCGAACACCGCCGTGGGAGGGATGGAGAACTGGGGGGCGATCACGTTCAGGGAGCGCCTGCTGCTCGTCGGGCCCGACGCGAGCCGGTCCACCCAGCGCCAGGTCGTGAGCGTCCTCGCCCACGAGATCGCGCACCAGTGGTTCGGCGACCTGGTCACGATGGCGTGGTGGAACGACCTGTGGCTCAACGAGAGCTTCGCGACCTTCATGGACTACAAGGCGACGGACCACCTCTACCCCGACTGGGAGGTCTGGAGCGACTTCGCCGTGGGGACCTCGAACTCCCAGCTCTGGGACGCGCTCCCCCACTCCCACCCGGTGAACGTGCCGGTGGAGGACCCCAACCAGATCACCTCGATCTTCGACGAGATCAGCTACGCGAAGGGGGGCAGCATCCTCCGGATGATCGAGGCCTACCTCGGGGAGGAGGTCTTCCGGCGGGGGGTCGCGCGCTACCTCAAGCGCTTCTCCTACGGGAACGCCCGGGGGGAGGACCTGTGGGCCGCGCTCAACGAGGAGGCGCACGAGCCCGTCTCCGAGATGCTCGGGGACTGGCTCGACCGTCCCGGGTACCCGGAGCTCCGCGCCGAGAAGAACGGGGGGGAGGTCGAGCTCCGCCAGCAGCGCTTCTTCCTCACCCAAGGGCAGGACGGCCCGAAGGCGCCCGACGAGGAGAAGCCCTGGTCGATCCCGATCAACGTCCTCGCGGACGGGAAAGCGACGGCCCACCTCATGAAAGCGCGCACGCTGCAACTCCCGCTCTCCGACCCGGGGAGCCTGGTCGTCGGGCACGGGCGGCGCACGTACGCCCGGGTGAGGTACCAGGGGGAGCTCGGCCGGTCGATCCGGTCGCGCTTCGCTTCGCTCGCCCCGTGGGACCGCTACGGCCTCCTGCAGGACACCTACGCGTTCTTCCTCGCGGGAGAGGTCGGGCACGACGAGTACCTGGAGCTCGTCCGCGCCGCGGCGAAGGAGCAGGACTACCTGGTCCTGGCCGAGCTCTCCATGGAGTCCGCCACCCTCCTGTCCGTGCTCTTCCAAAAGCCCCTCTACCTCGAGACGCTCCGGGCCACCGTCCGCGCGCAGGTGGACCGGCTGGGACTCGCCCCCGCCCACGGCGAGGCGACCCGCAACGGGGTCCTGCGGCAGAGCTGGACGAACCTGAGGGTCCTGATCGACCCCGAGTTCGCCTCCTCCCTCGCCACCCGTTTCGCCACGTGGGAGAAGCAGGAGCCCTCCATCCGCGAGGCCGTGGCCCTGGCCTACACGCGCTCGATGGGGGCGGAGACCTTCGACGAGGTCTTCTCCCGCCTGAAGCGCGCGACGACCGACGAGGAGAAGGGGCGTCTCGCCCACGCGCTCGGAGCCTTCCGGGACCGCGCGGCCCTCGAGCGCGCGATGGGCGTGGCCTTCGGCGGGGAGGTGAGCCCGACGACCGGGATCGAGATCATCGTCACCATGATCAGGAACCCGGAGGCCCAGGACGTGGTGTGGGAGGGGCTGCAGCAGTTCCTCCCCATCCTCGTCGAGAACTTCGCCGGGACCGGCATCGTTCCCATCCTCCTGCAGTGGACGGTCCCCTACCTCGGGCTCGGGCGAGAGGCGGAGCTCCGGTCGTACTTCCACGGCCGGGACGTGGGCGACGGGGCCCGGGGGCTGGTGAAGGGGCTCGACCTCCTCGAGATCAACTCCCGGCTCCAGCGCAGTTTCCCGACGGCGGGGCCGTAGGATCCCATGGCCGGCGGCCCCACGGACCACTTCGCCAACGAGCGCACGTTCCTCGCCTGGATCCGGACCTCGATCACGATCATCGGTCTCGGGTTCGTGGTGGCCCGGTTCGGCCTCTTCCTGCGGATCGCGACCGGGACGGGAGGGAACAGCTCCCCGATCAGCGAGGTGGTGGGGGTCTTCCTGGTCCTGGCGGGCGCCGCCCTCGTCGCGATCGCCATGATCCGGTTCCGGCGGGTCCAGGAGGAGCTCAAGGAGGGGCGCTACGAGGTCCGCAGCGACGCCGAGCTCGTCCTCTCGGGCGCCCTCATCGCCGTCGGGGTCTGCCTCGGGGCCTACCTGCTGCTGACGGGCTGAAGCGCCGCGGATCGGCGGACGCACCTAAGATCCCGATCCCGGCGGGACCCCACGGGCGAGCACGCCCGCTCAGGCCCCGGCCACCGAGCGCAGCGCCGTCCGAAGGCGGGGGGCGTCCCACGAGGCGATCCGGAGGGTCCGGGAGCGCGGCCTTTCGGGCGCCGGCTCCTCCGCCAGCTCCGCCCTCAGCCGGGCCACGATCCTGTCGTGCACCTCCGGAGGGACGGTGATGAGCCCGCCGAACGTCCGCAGGTCCTTCCACTTCTTCTCCGGGTCCGGGTCCCGCGAGATGGTCTCCCGGACCTCGCGGACGCGGTCCGGCGGGGCCGTCTCCAGGACGCGGTCGGAGTTCTCCCAGTACCGGCGGTGGTCGGCGAGGGGATGGCCCATCTCCCGGGCGAGCTCGGCGTAGCGCTCGCGGACCTTCCCGCGGAGCGAGGGACCCCCGGCCCGGTGGTCCGGGAGCTGGGCCACGACCCGATGACGGGCCACGCGGGCGAGCTCCCCCAGCACGCGCACGGGATCGGGAACGAGCTGGAGCACGTGGACGATGAGCCCCGCGTCGAAGCTCCCGTCGGGGAACGGGAGGTGGTGCAGGTCCGCCAGCAGCACCCGGTCGATCCCCTTCTCCCGGGCCCGCGCCAGCATCCCGCGCGAGATGTCCGCTCCCGTCATCCGGAAGCCCCGGGCCTGAAGGGGCAGGGCGTACCGCCCGGTGCCCAAGCCCCCCTCGAGGACGTCGTGGGCGCCCTCGAGCGCCTGGGCCACGGCGCTCATGGCCTCTTCCGAGGGCGCCTTCCGGGTGGAGTCGTAGTAGGGCGCAACCAGGTCGAACTCGGCGGGGACCATGTCAGAGAAGGGCCGTCGGGTCCTTTGAGGACTTCGCCGGGGGGAGCGCGGCGGGCGGCCGCGCCACGCGCACGATCTTGCGGAGCTGGTCCGAGACGGCGCGCGGGGCCTCCTCGTGCGGAAGGTAGCCCACGTCGGGGAAGAGCAGGACCTTCGCCCGGGGGACCTCCTTCTTGAACCGGTTCGCCGGGTCGCGGCCGGAGAACGGGTCCTCCTCCCCCCACAGCAGGTGGACCGGTCCGGTCCACCGCTCCAGCGAGGCGCGGAGCTTGGGCAGTTGCCCCCTCATCTCCCCGAGCTTGGGGGCGATCCGGCGGAGCGTCTGGGGGCCGGAAGCGCGCCAGCTCTGGTAGAGCTCGTCCACGTGCCGCTCGTCGAAGTACGTGGGGTCGAAGAACCGGCGCAGGAGCCGGCGCCGGTAGGATGGAAGGTCCGACGGGGGTAGGGTCGTGAGGGCCTCGAAGGGCCCGGGTCTCAGGAACCCGAGGAGCCCCGAGGCGCCGTCTTGGTACAGCGGTCCGTTCAGCAGCACGACCCGGGAGACGCGGCGGGCGGCCTCGCCCACGTCCTCGCTCAGGGCCCGCAGGCCCACGAGGGCGCCGAAGCCGTGGAGGATGAGCGTCGCATCGCGCGAGGCCGTCTCCCGGAGCGCCGCCTGGAGGACCTCCGCGTAGGAGGCGAGCGAGTAGTCCCACCCTTCGGCGACCCGGGTGCCACCGAAGCCCGGAAGGTCGATGCGGATCTTCCGGTAGCGCGGCCCCAGCTCCCGGACCAGCGGGGCGAACCCCACCGCGGTCTCGAGGAGGTCATGGACGAAGAAGAGGGTCGGCCCGGCCCCGTCCTCGAGGAAGTGCGCGGCCTGGCCGGCCACCTCCCTCGTGACCTCTTCCGTCTCCGGTTCCACGGGGCCCCGAGAGCGCGTCGCGGGCAAAAAGCGGACGGAGGGCGCTCCGGCGGGAGGAGAGGCCCCCCCCGGCACGCGGGCCTCAGCGGCTGACGGGAAGCGGGAGCTCGCCCTTGCGGCCGCGCCGGACCCTTCGGGCCTCGGCGTCGGTCCTTCCCGCGAGCCCGAAGAAGGCCTCGAAGGCGTCCTGGTCCTCCCGGACCAGGCGCGCCAGGTGGTCCTGGCCGGAAGCGTGCACCCGTGCGAGACGCGGGTCGCGCCGCAGGAGCTGACGGACGAGCCCCCGTCCCCATCCGGAGAGGGCGTAGCGGTCGAGCGAGGAGAAGTGGCGCCCCCGCCGCTCCTCTCGGGGGAGCCGCACCACGAGCCCGAAGGCCTCCAGCCGGTCCAGGTCGGACTCGAGCTGCGGGTCGGGCCGCACGGTCCGGGCGGCGGCGCGGTCCGGCGAGCGGGGGAAGGCGTAGGGGAAGGGGGAGGCGAGCTCCTGCCTCCAGAGCTCTGGCAGGTGCGACGCCCGGGCCACGGCGCCGAAGCCCTTCTCGCCCTCGAGGTACACCCGGACCTCCAGGAGCGGGGGCGCGGCGAACGCCTCGAACAGCACGCTCAGGAGCATGAGCGCGGCATCGGGCGAGAACGTGCGCTCCGTGTGGGCGTCCCCGAGCGTCGTGAGCAGCGCGGACTCGAGCTCCAGAGAAACGACGAAGCCGTCCGCCTCGTCCTCGGGCAGGCGTCGATGGAGGCTCCTCGCGCGGTGCAGGTCGAACATCGGGTCGACGCGCGCCGAGTACCGTTCGTGCGCGGGCGCGAGCACGATGCGGGGCGGAGGTCCGTCGGCGCGGACGTAGATCCGGACCCCCATCGCCCGGTGCGTCGCCGCCACCGTTCCCCGGATCAGCGGCAGCGAGGTGAGCGGGACCGGCGGCCTGGGGTCCCCCGGCGCGGCGGTCCGGAGCGTGGCCCCGGGAGGGGTCGCGCCCCACACGTCCGCCACCACGTCGGTCGCGAGCCACGAGCCGAGCGTCGAGGCGAGCCGGACGGCGAGGTCGCGGTGGTCCTCGGACAGGAGGAGCGCGACGGCGTACCGCGCCGGAGGAGAGATCCCATCGAACCCGATCTCCGCGAGCTCGCTCCAAGGCACGCGCCCGGCGAGGTGGGAATCGAGCTCGCCGATCTCCTTCGGCACCCGGCCCCGGAGGAAGGCCATGAGCTCGGAGTCGCCGGCCTGCTCGACGAGCCGGGTGAACTCCCTCCTTGCGCTACGGTCCGGCGACCGGAAGAACTCCCGCAGCGCCCGCGCGAGCAGGAGGTCCGCGAGCCGGTCGCGCGGCTCGTCGTGGATCTTCACCTGGAGGTGGTGGCGGGCCAGGAGGAGCTGCTCGGCGAAGTAGGCCCGCTCGGAGTTGAGGACGATCTCGCCGTCCGTCCGGCGCAGGAAGAGCGACGGGATGAGATGGACGTCCAGGCCGGAGGGGAACCCGCAGTGGAGGTTGTCCCGCGTGATGTAGTCGATCCGGTCGGCGTCGATCTCCCCGTGGACGATGAGGCTCATCGAGGTGTCAGGGTGGTGGCCCACCGCGAGCGCGGCGAGCTCCTTGGGCTCGATCCCCCGGAACTCCGTGTGCCGCTCGAGGACCTCGCGCAGGTCCGGGTCCGTCGCGACCCTCCGCTCGGTCACCGCCTCGTGCGAGACGAGGGCGGAGAGCTCGGGGGCCCCCACCTCCTTGCCGTAGAGGCGGGCCGCCAGCTCCAGGGTGTGGGAGAACGGCGGATGGCCGACGTCGTGCAGAAGCCCGGCGAGCCGCACCATCCGGACCTGCCGTTCGTCGAAGCCCGGCAGGTCCCGCACGAGGAGGCCCGCCGCGTGCATCACCCCGACCGAGTGCTCGAACCGGGTGTGGTTCGCCCCGGGGAATATCGCCCAGGCGAACCCCATCTGACGGATGCCCTTCAGCCGGGTGAGGAGCGGGATCCCGAGGAGGTCGGTCTCGCCCGGGGAGAGCGGAACGAGCCCGTAGATCGGGTCGCGCAGGTAGCTGGGAGCGCGCGAGTTCATGGCCAGCCCCCCGGGAGCTCGAGGGCGCGGGGGGGAGGGAGGGCGAGGAGGGCCGGCCGCGACCCCGGGCGTCCGCCCGACGGCGAGGCCCCGCCCGTCGTGGCCCTACCGACGCGCGGGGGCTGCATGGGGCGGGAAGAGCTCTCCTCCTTCAATACGCCTCGGCCCGACCTGGCCGAAGGGGTGGGAAGGCGACCGGGGGCGGTCAGAGGGTGGAAGCCGGAGGGGGATCGGCGGGGGCTTGGGCCTGGGCGGGACCCGTGGCCGCGCCCGCGTCCGTGGTCGTGCCCGTCTCCGCGTTCGTGGGAACGGACCGTACGACGCGCTCGTACGCTTTCATGCGGTCCTCGGCCTGCAGGATCGCCAGGTGGAACTCGGGAGTGGACCGGTCCGCGGCCTCGAGGTACTCCAGGCACTCCCGCAGCGTGCGGGCGGCGTGGCTCGTCTCCTCCGAGGAGGGGGCGGGGGGCAGGGCGGCGGGGCCGTCGACCATCTCCACGGGCCCTTCCGGCTCCATCCAGGCCAGCGCCGGGTCGGTCGCGCCCTCGTCCCCCTCTCCGGCCTCGGGGGCCGGGGGGTCGGGGGACAGGCGCTCCGTCTCCCGCTTGAGCTCCTCGTAGCGCTCCTCCCCCACGAGCTCCACCGCGAGGTCTCCCAGGACCGACAGGCAGCGGCGGATCTCGCTGTAGATCACGAAACGGTACTGACGGACCCGGCGCAGTCGTGCCACGGCCTCGTCGTACTCCCGCTGGAGCTGCTCCCTCCGCGCGTCCCTCACCGTGAACGGGAGCGCAAGCGAGGAGGGAGGCGTGGTGGCGGGAAGGGTGCTGTCCGCCGGCATCGCCCTCGAACGGTACGCATGGCCACCGCGGCTATTCAAGGCTTAGAGCGCCGGGGCTACGGAACCCGGGACACAGACGTTTTATTCGGTCCGAAACGCCATCCCCCTACCGGAGGCCCCCCGCGAGGGGCCCGGGTCGTGGTCCGAATGGTGGAGGTGCTCCCCCGCTCCCGCCCCGGGACCGAGGAGGGTCGCAAGAGCGACCACGAGCTCGAGGAGGCCCGAGCGCGGGAGGCGGAGGAGGAGACCCGGGGGCTCTCCGAACGTGCGGTCGACCTCGCCCGGCACTTCGCCGGCAAGATCGAGGTCATCCCCAAGGTCCCGGTGCGCTCGCTGAAGGACTTCTCCTACTGGTACACCCCGGGCATCGCCCAGGTCTCCCGGGAGATCCACAAGGACCCGGAGCTCTCCTTCGAGCTCACCGGACGTTGGAACACGATCGCGATCGTGACCGACGGGTCCCGGGTGCTGGGGCTGGGCGACGTCGGTCCGGAGGCCGCGCTCCCGGTGATGGAGGGCAAGTCTCTGCTGTTCAAGTATCTCGGAGGGGTCGACGCCTTCCCGATCCCCATCCGGGCGAAGGACCCCGGCGCGATCATCGAGACGGTCCAGAGGTTGGAGCCCGCCCTCGGCGGCGTCAACCTGGAGGACATCGCGAGCCCGAAGTGCTTCCAGATCCTGGACGAGCTTCAGCGCACCCTCGCCATCCCGGTCTGGCACGACGACCAGCTGGGGACCGCGGCCGCCACCGTCGCCGGGCTGCTCAACGCGCTGGAGCTCACGGGGAGGAAGATCTGGCAGACGGGGATCGTCCTGCTGGGCGCGGGAGCCGCGAACCAGGCCACCGCCCGCCTCCTGAAGGCGCTCAAGTGCGACATGGGGGCCCTGACCGTCGTCGACCACCACGGGATCCTCCACTCCGAGCGTGAGGACATCGACGAGCTCATGCTGCGGAACCGGTGGAAGTACGAGCTCGCGCTCTCCACGAACGAGGCGCGCGCGCGCGGGTCCCTGAAGGAGGCCCTGGGCGGGGCCGACGTGCTCATCGCGGCCTCGACCCCCGAGCCGGGGCTCATCAAGCCCGAGTGGATCTCGGGCATGGCCCCGGACCCCATCGTCTTCGCCCTCGCGAACCCCAGCCCCGAGATCTGGCCGGACATCGCGAAGGGGGCGGGGGCGGCGATCGTCGCGACGGGGCGCAGCGACTTCCCGAACCAGGTGAACAACTCGCTCATCTTCCCTCCGGTCTTCCGCGGCATCCTGGACGCCCACGCCAAGGGGATCCCCGACCTCCTCGCCCTCGAGGCGGCGCAGGAGCTCGCCCGCCAGGCGAAGGTCAAGGGGCTGACGAGGGAGCACATCCTGCCCACCATGGCGGAGGAAGGGGTCTTCCCCGAGATCGCCGCCTCGGTGGCCACGAAGGCGGTCGAGCTGGGCCTCGCACGGGCCAAGCGCAGCCGGGAAGAGTTCCTCCAGCTGGCGCAGGCCAGGATGGCCCGGCCCAAGGAGCTCGCCCGCGTCCTGATGAAGAACGGCCTCCTACCCCCCATGCCCGGGCAGGAGGTCGTCTGAGCTCCTCCCTTGGGGAGCGAGCGACCAGGCGAGCGACGAACATGGGCACGGACGATAGAGGAGAAGGAGCAACGATGTCGGAGAGCAGGGCCGCGAGGTTGATCGAGGAGGCCGCCGCCAGCCACAAGGAGACCGGGCACCGCATCACGGTGCGCACGGCGAAGACCCCGGACATCCCGGCGCTTGCCGGCCTCCTGGTGCGACTGAAGAGGCTCAACGAGGAGTTCGACCCGCTGCTCAAGGTGCGGGCCGACGTCGAGAAGCAGGCCGTGACCGTGCTCGAGGCCGCCGTCCAGGACCCGAGGATGCTGATCCTCGCCGGAGAGGGGACCGGGCCCGACCAGGGGAAGATCGTGGGCGTGGTCCGCGCCGCGCTGCGGGACCGCGTCTTCTACACGCCCGAGGTCGAGGGCGTCATCCTGGACATCTACCTGCTACCGGCCTTCCGGAGGAAGAACGTCGGCGAGTACCTCCTCGCGGAGACCGTGCGGCACCTGAAGGAGCTCGGCGCCGGCATCGTGACGGCGGAGTTCCCTGCCCAGAACCAGATCGCCGTCCGGTTCTACGCGAAGCGCGGCTTCCGCCCGCTCAACTCCAAGCACGCGAAGATCATCTAGCGGGCCCCGCCCCCGCCCCCACCACACTCGCTCCCGCACCCGGCCCGTGCGCGGTCGCGGGTCACGGCGCGAGAGGGATGGCCGTCCTACCGGACATCGGGGCCGCTGGCGTCCGCGCCCCGCCGTAGCGCTGGTCCGTGGCCACGCGCATGGCCAGGTCGGGGTGCTCCTCCATGACCTCCCTCCAGGAGGTGAAGTGCTCCAGGCGCCACAGCGTCCGGGGGGGCTCGTCGCCGTACTCCTCCATCGTGTGGACGACGAACGTGTGCGGCCCCTCGCACCGGTAGAGCGTCCGCTCCTGCGAGAGCGGGCCCTCGGTCGGGAACGTGGTCGCGGTCGGGGAGGTGGTCCGGACCCGGGCGACGACCTCCCCGACGATCTCGATAGTGTGGGGGGGAGGGCCGACATCGTAGGCGATCCCGATGGCCAGATGACGATGCTCCATCATCGTCGTATCCTCCTGCTTCGAAACCCGTTCCCTGCGGCCCTCTCCAGGACCCCTTACCCCCAGACCGCTCAAGAGCGGTCGGTGGAGAGGAGTTCACCCGCGGCGCGCCGGCCTCGGCACTCCCCCTCGGGTGGAGCGTCCCCGGGAAGGGCGCTCCTCGGCGGCCCTCGTTCTCCCAGGTCGAAGCGGGCACTCCCCCAGGGACGACGTGGGGTACCGTGCGACAGGTCCTATCCGGTAGGGCACAGCCATTATCGGGGAGAAGTCCCAATGCTTCACGGGCCGGAGCCGTAGGAAAGCGCGCATGTTCGATGGATCCTCTTCCTCCACGACCGACAACGCCCCCCAGGGGCGGAGGAAGGAGGAGCGAGCTGCGACGGAACCTACGGAAGACCCCCTCGAGCAGGCCCTGGCGGAGCTGACGGCCCGGGCCGAGGAGGCTGACCCCAGCCCGGGAACGGATGGGCTCACGACGAGCGAAGCCCCCGACCAGGAGGCCGCCCCTCCCGCCTCGGAAGGCGATGCGGGCGCGGAGCTCGAGCGTGCAAGGGCCGAGCTCGCGGTTGCCCTCCGAGAGCGCGACGCGGCGATGGGCGACGCCGAGCAGATCGCGACGGAGTCCCGCCAGGTCCAGGAGAAGCTCGCGCTCGCGCAAGAGGCGCTGGAGAAGGGGACCGCGGAACTGAGGAACGAGCTCGAGACCGAGCGCGAGCAAAGGTCCAACCTGGAGCAGGAGCTCGCCCGCTCCCGCCAGGAGCTCTCCGCGGCGCTCGAGGCGCCGAAGCCGGGGACGGGCGAGGAGGAGGTCGACCGTCTGCGCTCCTCCTGGGAGGGGACGCAGCGAGAGCTCACGGAGCGGGAGGCGGAGCTCGCCACGCTCCGACGCGAGCACGACCAGGAGCGCGAGCACCGCTCCCGGGCCGAAGGGGAGCTCGACCGACAGCGGACCGAAGCGACCCGGCTCGCCAAGGACCTCGAGGGCTCCCGGTCACAGATCACGCAACTGCAGGCGGAGGTGGAGGAGGCGCGAGCCGCTTCCAAGCGCCTCCGTCAGGAGACCGAGGGCGACGCGGCCGACCTCACCCGCACGAGGGAGGAGCTCGAGAGCGTCCGGAAGCAACTCGAGGAGGAGAAGGGACGGGCCGCCGCCCCGGAGGCCACCAGCCCGGCCCCGGCTCCCGCCGCCCCGGCCCCGAGCCCCGCCCCGACCTCCCGCGTGGTGCCTTCGGTGCCCGTGGCCTTCCTCGCCGCCGACGGCCGCTCCATCGCGAAGCAGGCCTTCTTCGCGGTCGGGAAGGGCGAGGCCCTGGAGGCCTTCCTCTCGACGCTGCTCGCCCAGTGGAGGGGCACGAAGCTTCCCCTGGTCCCCTCGGTGGGCCCGGAGGGGTTCTCGATGCAGCTGAAGGGCGACCCCTTCCGCCGCTCGCTCCGGATCCTGCCTTCCGGGACGATCCAGATCCAGCTCTCCGCGCCGGAGCTCAAGGAAGTGGCGGACCTGCCTCCGCTCGTGTCGCGCAAGAGACCCTCGGCGCCCAAGGCGACCTCGGCTCCCTGAGCGGTCGGCCCGGTGGAACCCTCACCGGTCTACGCCGACGCCCGTCGGGCGCCTCTCCCTCTCCCGCGCCCGTCTACGGGTGGGCCTCGCGCTGGAGGAGCGCGGCCCAGGACGCCTGGACCTCGTGCTCCACGGTGTCGATCTCGGCGTCCGTGAGGTGGCCGAACCGGCCCTGGACCTTGATGTAATCGCGCACCGGCTTGAGCTGCCCCAGCTTCCGCGTCACGCGGAGCTTCCCGTTCTCCACTTCGTAGAGGGGGAAGATCCCCGTGTCGGTCGCGAGGCGGCCGATCTGGACCGTCTGGTCGGAAGCGAACTTCCATCCCGGCGGGCAGGGCGCGAGGACGTGGAAGAAGCGGGGGCCCTTGAGCGAGGCCGCCTTCTGGGCCTTGCGGAGGAAGTCCTCGGGGTACGCCACGTTGAGGGTCGCGGCGTAGACCGGGTGGTGGGCGAGGACGATCCCCATGATGTCCTTCTTCGGCTCCCCCTTGCCGCGCGCCATCCCTTCCACCGGGGTCGTGGTGGTCCAGGCCCCCAGGGGGGTGGAACCGCTCCTCTGGATGCCGGTGTTCATGTACGCCTCGTTGTCGTACATCACGTAGAGCGCGTCCGTCCTCCGCTCGAGCATCCCGCTCAGCGACTGGAGGCCGATGTCCACCGTCCCGCCGTCCCCGGCGAAGCCGACGACCTGCACGTCGGACATGTGCAGGGCGTCCAGCGCGGCCCGCAGCCCCGAGATGGAGGCCCCGGTCGCCTCGATGGGCGTGTCGATCATCGGGATCCGGAGCGCGGTGGTGGGGTAGCCGGTGGCGATGATCGTCCAGCAGGAGGCCGGGACCGACACCACCGTCCGCTCCCCCGTGCCCTTCAGGAGGTAGCGCATGGCCAGGGCCGGCCCGCACCCGGGGCAGGCCGAGTGCCCCGAACGGACGAGCTCCACGGGGGGAAGCGTGAGCTTAGCCATGGAGCGGCGCCTCCTTCAGGGGTTCCATGTCCATCCAGCGCAGCCCGCTGGGCTCCTTCGACAGCAGGTCGCGGAACATCTCCCGCAGGAGCGCGGTCCCCACGTCGCGCCCTCCCACGCCCGCCAGGAAGCTCGACAGGCGGGGTTGCCGGGGCGAGGACTGGATCGCCGCCGCGACCTCCGTCGCCGCGCTCCCCATCTGGCCGAACGTCCAGGAACGGTCCATCACGCCCAGGCGGTCCACGCGGGAGGCCAGGGCGCGGACCTCCTTCGCCGGGAAGGGGCGGAAGACCCGGATGCGGGCGAGCCCGACGCGCTTCCCCTCCGCGCGGAGCTCGTCGACCACGGCCCGCGCCGTGGTGGAGGCGGTCCCCATCGTGAGGAGCACCGCGTCCGCGCCCTCCGTCCGGTACTCCTGGAGCAGCCCTCCGTAGGTCCGGCCCATCCGCCGGCCGTAGTCCTCCTCGATCGCCGCGAGCGTCTCCGGCACGCGCTCCATGGCGCGGGCCTGCTCCCGGCGGAACCGGACGTAGTCCGCGGGGCCGACGTACGACCCGAGGCGGGTGGCCTTCCCCGGGACGAGGGTCCCCTTCGGGACCCGGGGGGGCAGGAACGCGTCGACCTGGGCCTGGGATGGGACCTCGACGGGCTCGACGGTGTGCGAGAGGTAGAACGCGTCCTCGGCCACCATGACCGGGAGCCGGATGGCCAGGTCCTCCGCCAGCCGGAAGGACTCCAGCACCGAGTCCAGGACCTCCTGGTTGCTCTCGGGGTAGATCTGGACCCATCCGGTGTCGCGCTGCGACATGGTGTCCGTGTGGTCCGCGTCCAGGGACCAGGGAGGTCCGACGGACCGGCTCACGACCCCCATGACGATGGGCGTGCGCATGCCGGAGGCCCAGTGCAGGAGCTCGTGCATCAGCAGGAGACCCTGGCTGGACGTCGCGGTGTACGTCCGCGCGCCGAGGGCGGCGGCGCTGACGCAGACCTGGAGGGCGCTGTGCTCGGACTCGACCTTGATGAACTGGGCCGGGAGCTCTCCGGAGCTCACGAACTTCGCGAGCTGCTCGACGATCGTCGTCTGCGGCGTGATCGGGTAGGCGGAGATGACCTGGACCCTGGCGAGACGGGCGGCGTAGGACTGGGCGTAGTTGCCCGAGAGGACCAGCCGCGTCACGCTCCTCCCTCCACGACCATCTCGATCGCCACGGGAGGGCACTCGACCGCGCAGAGCCCGCAGCCCTTGCAATGCTCGTTGCGGACCACCGGGAACCCTTCCGCGTCGAGGTCGATGGCGTTGTCCGGGCAGAACTTCCAGCAGAAGTTGCAGCGCGTGCACTTCTCCCGGGTGATCACGGGCTGGAGGGTCCTCCACGAGGAGGTGTGCAGGACATCGCTGGCCATCGACGCGATGGGCGCCTCGGGGACCTCGGAGGACAGGGCGGGGGCCACCGGTCCCGCGGGGGCCTTCCCCCCGGGAAGACCGGGAAGCTCGGCCACGCGGACCGTGTGGAAGCCCTCGATGGCGGCGAGGCCGTTCTCCGCCGGACGAGCGGGAACGTGCTCGTCGATCGCATGCTGGACCGCCGAGAGGGAGACCACGCTCGAGACGCGGGAGAGCGCCCCCAGCATGGTCGTGTTCACGATCGGCATCGTGCGCGAGCCGATCCCATGGGAGAGCGCGATCTGCGTCGCGTCCAGGGTGGCCACGAACGCAGGCTTGGGCGTGGGGAAGCGCTCGGGGGGCAGAGGAGAGTTGACGAGCAGCGTCCCTCCGGGCTTGAGCCCGTCCATGACCGGGGCGACCTCGACGAGCCCCGGGTCGAGGACCACGACGATGTCCGGGGCCGTGATGGCCGTGCGGAGGAGGATGGGGCGGTCGTCGATCCGCGCGTAGGAGACCACGGGGGCCCCGCGTCGCTCCGCCCCGTAGAAGGCGAAGCTCTGAGGGGTCTTCCCGTCCAGGTTCGCGGCCTGGGCCAGGAGCTCCGCCGCGATGACGGCCCCCTGCCCTCCCCGGCCGTGGAAGCGGATCTCGATCATCGGAACAACGTCCCTCTCCGCGCTGGGGACATGAGGCGGGAGTGAACCGTGTTTCACCTCACCAATGCGGGTGCGACGCCGCGTCACCGCCGAGAACCGAAAAACCGGTCGAGCCTGCCGATGACCCTCCGGCCCTCAGGAAATCTCGAGATTCTTGGGGGACCCCTCCCGCCCCCCCGGGGAGCCCGTGCGGCGCCCGCGCTCGGGGCACGCCCTCGCGAGGACCGGGGGTCGCGGGCGGTGCGGTGGTCCTCTGCATTCGCTGCCCGAGGAAGCTTGGTCGCCCCAACGGGAGGGGACCTTCGCGCTCGGTCGAACGCACGGACTCGAGGCTCCGTGCGCTCAGGCCCCGTTCTCCCGCTAGGGTCCGGATCGCTCGAGGCGTGAACGCCCGACGACCGGATCGCTCCTCCATGGTCCTCTCCCCTTCAAGTCCCTGCGGTGAGGCACGTTTGAGCGGAGATGCGCGCGGCACGGCCGCTCGGCCTCCCGGCCCCCCCCGGCCCCATGCGATCGGCCTCGCCCCGGGGCGACCGAAGCCGCACCCCGGTTCCGCGGGGACCGCCCGGACCGCGATGCGGACGGGTCCGCATCAATTCCCGCACGGACCCGGGCGGGAGCGCGTCCGGAACTGCGCGATGCGCTCGTGCGTCCGGTCCCCCCGTACCGGTAATGCCCCAGGCCCGTTCCTCGAAGGTCGCGACACGATCGCGCCTCTCCGTCGTGCCATCCCTACGTATTATCTGGTCGATACGGTCTATTTTCGAACGGGGGGACGCGTGGGGGAGACTCGAGGCTCAGGCCCCGCGGGCCACGTGAACGACCAGGCGTGGGTCGCGGTGTGCGAGGCCGTGGACGAGTTCCTCGCGCGTAACGGTCGGGCCTCCCCGCCGGATCCCGACGATGGCGTGAACGACCGGATCCATGTCCTGCGGGTCCTCGGACGACAGGACCTGGCGGCGGAGTTCGGAGAGCTTCGTATCGCTCTTCGAGGGAGCCGCGTCGCCGAGGACGGGGGCGAAGAGGTCTCCACCGTGCTCGAGGAGGCCGCCGACTTCGTGGAGCGTCTGACCGGTCGCGCGGTCAGCGTGGCCAGCTTCTTCCACCCCTCGTAGGACCCCTCGAGGGCTTCGCGCATCTGGGCGCACTTGCGCCGGTGCTTCACCGAAGGATGCGGTAGAGCAGGTCGGGTGGGCCACGATCGGCCCGGAGCGTGGGGTGGAGTGAGGTGG
Source organism: Thermoplasmata archaeon (assembly GCA_027314165.1). Classification (GTDB taxonomy): domain Archaea; phylum Thermoplasmatota; class Thermoplasmata; order Lutacidiplasmatales; family UBA184; genus JAKAAX01. Next base: position 130,432 of record DAHVCH010000003.1, read on the forward strand.
CCTCGCGGCGGGCCGCCGGCCCTACCGTCCCCGCACGCAGCGCTGGAGCAACATTTGGGGCGTCTCGGTGAGCACCCGCTGGACGTGGGTGAGCGGCACGCCCGCTCCGAGGGCCACCTTGCGGGCGAACTCCTGCCGGAGGAGATGGTCCGGCGAGTGCGCGTCCGAGTCCACGACGAGCTCCGCCCCGAGCTGGAGCGCGAGCTTCGCCACGCCCCCGTTCCCCAGGCTGTGGCCTCGTCGGGAGGAGAGCTCCAGGACCACGTCGTGGGCCTTCGCCAGCCTCGCCTCCTCCTCCGTAAGGAGCCCCGGGTGCGCGAGGAGGTCGACCTCGTTGGAGGCGATCGCGGCCCGGTTCGTTCCCGGGGGGACCGGCTCGACCGGGGTCTCTCCGTGGACGATGACGATCTGGGCCCCGGCCCTCCTCGCGGCGCGGGCGATCTCCGCGATCCGCGCGGGAGGGGCCATGGAGACCTCGACGCCCACGAGCGTGTGGAACCCCTCCACCTCGAAGGCCTTCTGCTCCTGGAGGAGCCGTTCCATCATCGGGCGCGGGTCCTCGGTGTAGAGGTGGTCCGTGATGGCGAGCGCCCGGTGGCCGAGGCGGACCGCCTGGTGCCACATGTCCGTGGCGGCGGTCTCCCCGTCGGTCAGGAACGTGTGCGAGTGGAAGTCGTACCGCTCGTCGACGGTCCGCCCTTCGCCCCCTCCGGGGAAGGGAGGTTCCGCGCTCCCTCTCGCGAGCGCCGGGCCCGTCGGTCCCCGCAGGACCTGCGGTGCGATGGGGAGCGTGCCAGGTCCACCCCGGCCCACGACCCCGCTCCTCCTCGGCATCGTGCGACCCTCGTGACCGGGGCCCCGCGTATATCATGGTCGCGCCCCTCGACCGGCACACCGACGCTCTCTCGAGAGGCCGGTTTCACGACCTCCTCCCGGGGGTTCATGATGGCCCTTCCGCCTCGTACGGGTGCTCGCCGCAGGCGAGGATCATCGAGGTATACCGAACATGGGCGCGACCTCCGACCCCTCCGAAGGAATGGTTCCACCCGCCCTCCTCGGGGCCGCGGCAGGGTCCCTCTCCCCGCCGCTGCCCGGCTCCTTCCTGTTCCCGCGTCCGGAGCTGCGCCCCGCCTCCGAGCTCCTGGCGCGTGAACGCGACCGGCAGCGCCTCTTCCCCTCCGCTCCGGCCCTCTTCCCGTGGCTCGAGCGCGCCTTCGCCCCGGGGAAGGTGACGGCCCTGGTGGGCCCTCCCACCCTGGTCTCCGGCTTCCTGCCGTTCCTCCTGGCCACGGTCGCTTCCCATGGCGGGGAGGTCTCCCTGCGGGAGGGATCGAACCGCTTCTCCCCCTACTCCGTGGGGGCCCTCGCCCGTCGCTGGGGCGTCGACCCCGAGGAGGTCCTGGGGCGGGTCCGCCTCGCCCGGGCCTTCACCGCCCATCAGATGGTGTCGCTCGTCGAGACCTGGAGCGACGTGCTCCTCTCCCGGACCGTGCTCCCCAGCCTTCTCGTGGTGAGCGACCCCACGCTCCTCTGCCAGGACGCCGAGGTCCCGGCGGACGAGTCCGTCGCGCTCCAGATGCACATGGCCGAGGTCCTGGGCCGGGTCGCCCGCTCGCTCCGGCGCCCCCTCCTGGTCACCCAGGAGCGGACCGGGGGACGGCTCGTCTTCCCCGGCCTCGCCCGGCTCGGTCCCCCGGTCCACGAGACGCTCCGCCTCCTGCACGGCCCCGACGGGGTCGTCCGCCTCACGGCCCAGGAGCGGGCGGAGTCGCTGACGCTGCTCGCCCTCCCGCCGCACCAGCGGCACCTGGAGGAGTTCGACGCCGACGTGCCGGCCGCCGCCTCGAGCGACCGGTTCGAGCGCCCGTCGGAGGTGACCCCGTGGTCGGCCCTCTTTCCGTGATCACCGGGGGCACGACCGGGGCACCGCTCCTCGACGGTCGAGGTCGCCACCGTGGCCGCAGCGCGCGCGGGAGATTGTACCGGCGACCCACGAGCCCGGGAGGTGAGGTCCAATGGGACGGACGGTCCCGACGTACCGCGACGCTCTAGAGGCGCGGCTGGCCCGGTGGGACCGGGAGTTCGGACGGGCCCTGATCGACCCCAAGGACCGGGAGGATTTCCAGGAGCTCCTGCAAGGGGCGCGCCGGTACGTGGCGCAGGGAACGATGCTCTCGAGCGGGGACCTGACCGAGCGCGTCTTCCTATCGATGCTCCTCGACCTGGAACGGCGGCTGCACCCGCGGGAGGGAGGGAAGGGCACCAGCTCGGTGCCCGCCGAGCTCGCCGCCCGGGCGCTGTGAACGTGGGGCGCTCAGGGACGTGCGCCGAGCGAGGGCCCGGGTCAGCGGACGCCGTGATGGGGAAGACAAGGCCCGGCCCAGGGCGCCGGCGGTGAACGATGCCCGAGGGCTGGCTCCTGGACGTCCACTCCTCCCGGGCCGGGGACGCCGTCGTCCTGTGGCTGAGGGAGCGGAACGGTCCCGTCCATCGCAAGGAGGTGCCCTGGGCCCCGCCCTTCTACGTCGCCGGTCCCTCCGACCGGCTCGAGGACCTCGCCCGCGCCCTCGGGGACGAGCAGGGGTCCATCGCCGCGATGGGGTGGGCCGACATCCGTACGAGCCTCTTCGAACCGGCGGACCGGACGCACCGGGTCCTGGCGATCACCCCCGCCCCGCACGGGGCGCGCAGGTCCCTGGCCTCGGAGATCGACGCTCGGGGCGGGTTCACCACCTTCCAGCTCTTCGACGTGGACCTCTCCGCTCCGCAGCTCTTCTACCTGGACCGGGGGCTCTACCCTTTCGCCCCCGTCCTCTGGAGCGGGACGGAGGTCCTCGCGAAGGAGCCTCCCGAGGTCCTGGAGTACGACCCGCCCCCGCTGAAGGGCTCCCGCCTCCACGTCGAGGTGACCGGGGCCGCTCCCGGCCGCCCCGCGCGCGAGGAGGACCCGGTCCTGCGCGTGCGGGTCGGGGACCGGGTCTTGGAGGAGGAGGGGGAGGAGGCGACCCTCCTCGAGATGCTCGCGGAGCTCCGCCGGCAGGACCCGGACATCGTCTGGACCCACGGTGGGGACGCCTTCCACCTCCCGCACCTCTACCGGCGGGCCGCGGCTCACGGCTGGGACGAGGGGCGCTTCTTCCTCGGGCGTGAGCCCAGCCGCTTCCGCCTCCACCAGCGGGGGCAGACGTTCGAGAGCTACGGGCGGGTGCTGCACCGCGCCCCGATGCACTTCCTCTCCGGCCGCTTCCACCTGGACGTCAACGAGCGGTTCGTCGAGGACGTGGGGCTCCTGGGGTTCGTCGACACCTCGCGCCTCTCCCGGCTCGGGCTGCAGACCGTCGTCCGCCAGTCCCCCGGGACCGCCTTCAGCGCCATGGAGCTCGCGGTGGCGCTCTCCCTGGGCGTCCACATCCCGTGGAAGAAGAACCTCCCCGAGCAGGAGAAGACGGCCGCCCAGCTCGTCGCCGCCGACCGGGGCGGGCTCATCCTCACCCCTCCCGTGGGATTGCACGCGAAGGTGGACGAGTTCGACTTCGCCTCCCTCTTCCCCTCGATCATGGTCCAGCACAACCTGTCGATCGAGACGCTGGACTGCCCCTGCTGCCCCGACTCTCCCCACGTCGCCCCGGGGCTGGGGTACCGCTCCTGCACGCTGCGCGAGGGCGTGGTCCCGCGGACGATCCGTCCCTTGGTCGAGCGCCGTCTCCACTACAAGCGGAGGAAGAAGGCGACCCAGGGGCCCGAGCGGGAGCGCTACGACGCGCTCGGGAAGGCGTGGAAGTGGGTCCTCGTGACCAGCTTCGGGTACCAGGGGTACCGCAACGCCCGGTTCGGACGGATCGAGTGCCACGAGGCGATCAACGCCTACGCCCGGGAGGTCCTCGTGGAACTGACCCGCACCGCGCGGGAGGGCGGATGGGGGGTGGTCCACGGCATCGTCGATTCCCTCTGGCTCCGTCCTCCGGAGGGCGGGGACCCGGAGGCGTTCTCCCGCCGGGTCACCGAGCGGACCGGCCTCCCGCTCGGCTACGAGGGACGGTACCGGTGGATCGTCTTCCTCCCGAACCGGGAGCACGGGTTCGGTGTCGCGCAGCGCTACTACGGGAGGTACGAGCACGGGGAGTTCAAGGTCCGGGGGATCGAGACGCGCCGGGGGGACGCCCCGACGTTCGTCCAGAAGGTCCAGGAGGAGGCGCTGGACCACCTGGGGGAGGCCGAGGACGCGGAGGGGTTCCGCGCCCGGATCGCCGGGGCGCTCGAGGTCGGGCGCCGGCACGTCGAGCGCCTGGCCGGCGGGGAGGTCCCCCGGGAGGAGCTCCTGCTCACCCACCGGATCACGCAGCGGCTGGAGGAGTACCGGGTCTACTCGGACGGCGTCGCGGCGCTGCGTCGCCTCAAGCAGGAGGGGATCGCCCGGGAGCCGGGAGAGGACGTCTCCTACCTCATCCGCGACCAGCGTTCCCGCGACTACCGGGAGCGCGCGGTCCCGGTCGAGCTCCTCGCCGGTGACGAGCGGTACGACGTGGGCGCCTACGTCGAGCTCCTCGCCCGCAGCTTCGAGACGCTCTTCCTGCCCTTCGGCTACGACGTGGACCGCATCCTGGAGCTGTGGGGCTGGAGGACGGCGGGGAAGGGGGCCCGCCCGAGGCCGAGGCACGAGTACCGGTCGCTCGAGCGGCCGGGGCAGCGGCGCCTCCTCGACGAGGAGCCCGTCCCCGCCTCCGCCTCCGTCCCCGCCGCCCCCACCTCCGCCCTCCCCTCCGTACCTGTCGGAGCGAGCGAGAAGGCCGTCTGAGGGCCGCTCTCCCCGGAGGCGGAGAAGGGGGAGCACCGTGCGCAAACCGCGAGCGCCGTCATCGATTATCCCCGAGGAGGTCACCGCCCGGGCCATGTCGCACCGACGGGCCTTCCCGGCTGCGTCCGCTCACCCACGCCGACGAACTCGACCTCCGACGGATACGACCCGTGCCCTCTCCAGTGAGGAGGGGTGGGTCGACGTGGTGAGGATGCACGCGTCCTCTTCCCCGTTCCCCGGGGGTGGGCTTCGCGAACTGCGCGCCCGCGCCAACGCGCTCACCCCCGTGGCTCCCCGGGTCTCCGTTCGGGCACCGTTCGGGTCCTCACCCGGACCGCGCTCCCCGACCTCCCGCTCGACCGACCCCGCCCCGGCCCTCCCGGGCCCTGCGAGGAACTGAGCATGGCGCCAGGTCGCCGGGACCGTGCCCGCAGGACCCCCGTTCGAGACCCCGCGGACGACGCCTGGGTCGACCGTATCGCCGATACGGTGCAGGACCTCCTCGCGGAGGAGGGGCTCGAGATGGAGATGTGCGTCTGGTACGACCCCGTCACCGAACAGCTCCACGCCGTAGGTTTCGATGGCGCACCGGCACGGTACTTTCGATGCGCCGCCGGTGAGCAACCCTCTCCCGCCCCTCGGTCCGGCCCGGACCCGCGGAGTGTCGCCGCACCTCTCACGGCGATGTCCGGGGTAAGTGCGGAGGCGGTGGCCCCATCGTCCCGCGGGATGACCGCGAGCTCGCGCTCGCTGCCGATGGGCCTTCTCCCGCCTCCAGAGGGATCGAAGCTCGGGTCGTCCTCGCCGGAGGAGGAGACCGAACGCGGCGTGGAGGACGGACCTTGAGCTCTCTTCTTTGAGACGAGGCCACCCTCCCCGGGACGAGGGCTCGTGGACCGGGACTGGCCGCCTTGCAGAGCGCGGCGGAGGTCGGTCAGCCCTCTCGGATCTCGCGGGCTTTGATGAACGTCCCGTGGCGGAGCTCCGACATCGCCTGGCTCAGCTGCTCTTGGGTGTTCATCACGATCGGACCGTACCAGGCGACGGGCTCGTGGAGAGGACGTCCGGAGACCAGCAGAAGGCGAGCTCCCTCCGCGCCCGCCCGGAGGCGGACCGTGTCGCCGTCGCCCAGGAGCACCACCCGCTTCGCGGGCACCAGTCCGTCACGTCCCTCGAACCTGGCGCCGCCGTCCACCACGTAGGAGAAGACGGTGTGCCCCTTCTTGACCGGCAGCTCGAAGGCGGCGTCCGGCCGCAGCGCGACGTCGAGGTACGTCGGGTCGACGGGTATCCCTTTGACCGGGCCCTCGACGCCCTGGTGCGTGCCGGCGACGACCTTGACCGTGCCCGAGTCGTTCCGAATGGACGGGATGTCCCGCCCGGACAGCCCACGGTAGGCGGGCTCGGCCATCTTGAGCTTCGAGGGGATGTTGACCCAGAGCTGGAACCCCTGGAACTCGCCCTCCTTGCGCTGGGGCATCTCCTGGTGGAGGATCCCGCTGCCCGAGGTCATCCACTGCACGTCGCCGCTGTCGATCCGTCCCTTGTTCCCGAGCGAGTCCTCGTGGTCGACCTGGCCCTCGAGCATGTAGGTGACGGTCTCGATGCCACGGTGCGGGTGCCAGGGGAAGCCCGCGACGTAGTCGCGGGGGTCGGTGGAGCCGAAGTTGTCGAGCAGGAGGAACGGGTCGAAGAGGGGGACCTCCCCGTTGCCGAAGGCGCGCTTGAGGCGCACCCCCGCCCCCTCGAGCGTGTCCTCGGCCTTGAGGATGTGCTGGACGCTTCTCAGAAGTTCGGGCATGATCACCTCGTGGAGGTCCGTGTACCTCGCGGACCCCTCTTGAAGAGTAGCTTCTCCGTGGAGGAGCGACGGCGGCGCGGGACGTGTCGGGGACCGCCCGCGCCGCGCTCGTGCCTACCGAGCCGTGGTCCCTAGCGGCCGACGCCGCCCTTCCGACGGAGGGCCTCTTCGTCCTCGCGGAAGACCTCCGCCAGGTACCGGTGAACGGCCGCGGGGACCTCCCCCTCCGGCAGGGTCTTGGAGACAAAATCGCCCACGACCATGACCTCGGTCCTCTCCCCTCGCGGCAGGTAGTAGTTGAAGAACTTCGAACCGGCGAACGGCCCCTCGAGCACCTCGACGGCGAACCCCAGGGGAGGCAGGAGGGTGATCCGGTTGGAGACCTTCACCGCGGCCCCTTCGATCTCCTGCTCCCACGCGGCCAGGACCTGGTTCTCGGAGAGGAGCCGGAGCGAGCCCTTCCTTTGCCGATGCACCCGCCCGTGCTGTTCCGGGCTCTGCAGGAACTTCCAGATGACCGGGAGCGGGGCCTCGAAGGTCCCTCCCTGGTCCTCTACGAGCACCATCCGCTCCCCCTCGGAGCGCACGGGCGATGGCCCGGGCCCTCACCCTCGGTCGGGTTCATGGGTTCGTGACCTCGCGCTTCAGCCGCTGGAAGTGGTGCTTCCGGAACTTGGCCACCTTCGGGGCGATGATGGCGCGGCAGTACCCCTGGCCGGGGTTGCGCTTGTAGTAGTTCCGATGGTACTCCTCGGCCGGGAAGAAGGCGAGGAACGGCTCGAGCTGGGTGACGAGCGGGTCGTCCCAGAGCTGCTCCTTCTCCACCTCCCGCATCACCTTCTCGGCGGAGGCCTTCTGTTCGGGGGAGTGGTAGAGGATGATCGAGCGGTACTGCGTGCCCGTGTCGTTCCCCTGCCGGTTGAGGGTGGTCGGGTCATGCACCGAGAAGAAGATCCGCAGGAGGTCGTCGAAGGAGAGGACGCGGGGATCGAAGACCACCTGGACCACCTCGGCGTGCCCGGTGTCGCCCTCGCACACATCCTCGTAGCTGGGGTCCGGGACCGAGCCCCCGGAGTAGCCCGGCATCACGCTCTCGACCCCCTGGAGCTCGGAGAGGACCTCCTCCGTGCACCAGAAGCAACCGCCGCCGAGCGTGGCGGTCTCGAGGAGCCGCCCGGGGGGATGGGGGGCGGATGCCGCGTGGACCGTGGGCGTGCTCGACATGCGGGGTCCACGCGGGCACGGCTATACAAGGCTCGTCGGACCTCGTTCTTCGATGGCGGGGCGTCGGGGACCTTCCGACCGGGAGGTCAAGGCCCTCGTCCGCGAAGGCTGGGACCAGCGCTCGTTCCTGTACCGCCCCTCTTCCACCAACCCCTTGCGAGACGCCACGGGACACACGGAGCGACAGTACCGCGCCTGGCTCGCTCCGCCTTCGAGTCCGTGCCCAACGGGGCGAGGGTGCTCGACCTCGGATGCGGGAGCGGCCGGCCGACGAGCCTGCTCCTCTCCCGTAGGTACCAGGTGACCGGTATCGACATCTCGGGCGTCCAGATCGAGCGAGCGAAACCGTTGGTCCCGTCCGCCCGGTTCGTGCGGCAGGACATGACGAAGACGCGCCTCCACCCCGGGTCGTTCGGTGCGGTGGTCTCGCTCTACGCCATCATCCACGTGCCGCTGCGCGAACAGCGTCCGCTCTTCCGACGGATCTGGCGGTGGCTCGCTCCCGGCGGGATGTTCCTCTCGATCCTTGGCGCCGGACGCTACAGGGGCATCGAGCGCGGATGGCTCGGGAGCGAGGCTCCGATGTTCTGGGACCATGCCTCCGCCGACACGTACCGGCGCGGGCTGGAAGCGGCGGGGTTCGAGGTCGAGCACAGGGAGTACGTTCCGGAAGGAGAGGTGGGGCACGAGCTCTTCCGGTGCCGAAAGGCCTCTGGCAGCCATCCCTCCCGGCCGGCGCACGCGACCCGTGCACGGCGCCCACGGACCGGCCGTCGCGCCGGGAACTGAGCATCTCCGCGAGGCTGGCGCGAAGTGTGCGAGACGCCCGCGCCCCTCGCTCATATCCTTCCCATCCCTCGGGCGCACGAATGACCCGCGGTCGGGTCCCTGCCCCCACTCCCGAGATCTCTCCCGCCGCGGTGATGGCCTTCCGGGTCCGACGGCACCACCTCCTCGCCAGGGCTCCCCACGCGCAGCTTCTGGCCATTACGGGCCAGGTGGGCGGGGTGCAGGCTCAGGTCCTCTCGGCGGCGGGCCTCTCGCTCTGGGCCAGGATCGAGGGGGTACGGTCGGACGACGTGGACAAGGCGCTGATATCCAGCCGTCGCCTCGTCCGCGCCTGGTGCATGCGGCGGACGCTCCACCTGCTGCCGGCCCGTGACCTCGCGACCTTCGCTCGGGGCACGGCCAAGCGCGCGGAGCGGGACGTGCTCTGGCTGAAGAACCAGGGCGTGTCCGCCTCCCAGCTCGACCTCCTGATGGAGGCGGTGCTCTCGATCCTCGAGGTCCCCTCCACCCGGGACGAGCTCGCGGTCGGGGTCGCCCGGTCCACGGGTGGTCGGGTCGTCGAGCAACGTGGTGGCGGATGGGGGAACGCGGCCCGGCTCTCCTGCGTCAAGTTCCAGGGTTTCACGTACCCCGCGCACTGGCTGCTCCATCTCGTCGGCGCGTTCGGAGCGGTCTGCTACGGGGAGGAGCGAGGGGGACAGCCCACGTACGTCCGGGGGGACCGATGGGTCCGGGGCTGGCGCGACGTCAAAGTCGAGGAAGCCGAGGAGACCCTCCTCCGCCGGTACCTCTCCGCGTACGGTCCAGCCTCGGCGGAGGACTTCTCAAGTTGGACGGGGATGAGGCTCCGCGACGCGAGGGAGGTCTGGCAACGCGTGGGGGACGAGATCGTTCCCGCCTCGTTGGAGGGGCGGGTCGCAGGGGTCCTTCGCCAGGACGTGCGGGAGCTCGGGCGCGAGCTCACGGGCGAGGACCTCCCCTCCGTGAGGCTCCTGCCGTACTTCGACGTCTTCCTGCTCGGACACCGAAGCAAGCGGCACCTTCTTGCGGCCGAGCACCACGGCAAGGTCTACCGCCCCCACGGGTGGGTGGCCCCCGCAGTGCTCCTCGACGGGAAGGTCGCTGGGGTGTGGGAGCATGCGATGCGCCGCGACCGGCTGACCGTCACCGTCCACCCGCTGCGCGGCCCCCCCACGGTGCCGCGGTCCCAGCTGCAGCAGGAGGTGTCCCGGCTCGGACGCTACCTAGGCGCGACCGGCTCGGACCTCCGGATGCGGCAGGGTTGAGCCTCCTCGCTTCGGGACCGGCGTTGCGAGCCGTCCCTCCCGGTCTTGTCTGGGAACGCGGCACCTGAACTATCGCTTGGACCTCAGGCGCTTGGAAGCGTAGGCCCGGGAATCGTTGGCCACGCGCCGGAACTGTGCCCGCTGCTCCTCGCGGCTTTTCTGAGTGGGGGGGAAAAGCTCGCGCTCGTACGCGGGAGATGGCCCTTCACGCCGATCCTCCCGAGCGAGGGTCCCTCCCCCGCCCGGGCCCGTCGTGCGAAGCCTCGGGCCCTGGATCATCTCGTCGAGCCACCGTACCTCTTCGCCCTCTCCCATCTCCTCGGCGATGCGTCGCGCTTCGAGCAGGTGACGGCGGGTCGATCCGGGGTCGGTGGTTGCGCTCGCGGCGGCGAGCTCCTCCTCGTAGATGGGCCTCAGGACGCTCCTGCGCACCTCCGACAGCACGGAACGGACCACGACGATGTCCGGCCCGTGGGCGGACGGCTCGGCGACGGAAAGGGCGGCCCTCAGCTCCGTCTCGGCGTCCGTCACGTCGCGCCTCCTCAGGGAGCGCGCGGCGTGGTGCAGGTGGTAGGCGAACCGTTGCTCCCCGGTCTTGCAGGCGCCGATCCCGAACAGGCGGGCCATGACCGACACGCGGCGACGCAGGGCACCCAGTCGGTCGGCGAGCTCGCGCGCGGAACGGACGGAACCGGGCCCCTTGGGGGGACGCTGGAGCATGGTCGGTAGGCCCATGGAATTCCGACCCTGGCTTGAACGTGTCGAGCCCCAACCAGGGGCGAGCCTCGGGACGTTCGGGGCGCCCTACGACGTCATGACGTGTGAGAGGTCTCGACGGACCGTGAGCCCCCTTCGGCCTGGGAAAGCTCCCGGGCCAGCTCCTCGACCCGGCGGCGAAGGCCGTCGCGCACGCGCCGGAACCCCTCGTCCTCGAGCTTGGCAGGGTCCGGGAGCCCCCAGTCCCTGAGCTCCAGGGTCTTGAGCTGGGCCGGACACTTCTCGCTGTCCAGGCATCCCATCGTCACGCGGACGCTGGAGCCCGTCATCATGGGTGTCGTGAGCGGCTGGGGCGGGTGCGAGGGCAGCTCGAGCCCGATCTCGGCCAGCATCCTGGCGGTCCTCGGATTGGGAGCTCCCGCGGGCTCGGTGCCCGCAGAGGTGGCGCGCCACCCATCCGGTGCTCGGGCGTTGAACATGGCCTCCGCCATGAGCGAACGGCACGCGTTCTCGACGCAGATGAACAGCACCGTCCTCTGGGGCACGGCGACTCACTTCCCGGGCTTCTTGGCCCGGATGTCGGCCGAGTACACACCAAGGCCGGATGGGCCCTTGAGGGAGGGGGAGTCCGAGCCGGAGCCCTTGAGGTCGACCTGTACGTCGGTGAACCCGACCCCCTTCAGGATGCGCTTCACCTCCACCAGCTGGAGCGCCCCCGACGCGCAGGCCGAGCACTGACCGCAAACGCGAGTTCCTACGGGGAGTGAACCTCTCCGCAAGGCGCCGAAACGGTCAAAGGGGACTTCTTCCGATGATGCGGTGTGTCGACCCCGCTCCCTTCGGACACACCGCGGTGCCGCCAGTGCGGGATGCCTCTCGAGCGGGGCCAGCTCTACGGGGAGGGCCGGGGGACGGTCGGCACGCTCATCTGGGCACCGGACACCGCCTCGGGAACCCCCGCGCACGTGGGCGTGGTGATCTGGCCGGGATCCTTGCGGGGGCAGGAGATGCTCGACAAGGCAGCTCTCTCGGTCTTCAGCAGGCCCACGACCTTCCGCGGATGGCGCTGTTCAGCGTGCCGACTCGTCGAGTTCCATTACCCTGGAGATGCTCGTTCGCCATAGTTGGTCGCTGGTGTCGCCGATCGTGTAGTTCCCGTAGCCCATCCCGGTGAAGTCCCCCCAGCCGGAATGCAGCGTGACGCCGGTGCCCCCGGGGGTGGTGGGGACAGCTCAGCTTCCCTTGGTTCGGGAGGTAGCGAGGCGGCGTAGGGTCTCTTTGAGATCTCCGTAGAGCCGGGGATCGAGGAAGTATCCCTGAGCGACCAACCGGTCGAGGTCCTCTTGCGCTTGGGCGGTGGTTATCGTTCCCGCCCTGGTCCCTTCCAGGTCTCCTCGAGGTTGGCCCTCAGGAGACGGGCCTTGCGGACGAAGCAGTAGAGGACGGTGTCCCGTGCGTCCCGCCAGCGCGCGACGGTGGCGAAAGGGATGGACTCGACCAGGAAGTACTTCTCCCGCCTCTTCAGGTGGGACGGTGGCAGGTTCTCGACCACCCGACGGTGGCGGTCCAGGTCGGGGGAGGCCAGCATGGCCTCCCGGGCCATGGTGAGGAGGTTCGCCTTGCCCTTCCAGACCGGGGGATACTGACGGAGGCGCTGGGCCGCCTCAGCCTTCCGGACCAGGGGGAGGTCCCGGAGGGCGACCCCGAGGTCGTTCTCCAGCGCGACGAGCCGTCCCTCTCGCCGCTGGCCGGTGACCTCGGTCCTCGCTGACCGCACGAGCCGCCCAAGGGGGCCCTCCAAGGGGACGATGACACGGAGACCCAGGAGGTGCTGACGAGCCGCCCGCCGGAGGTCCGCATCACGCAGGTCGGGGTCGATGTCTCCTCTCTGGAGAGCTTACACGAGGGTCTTGCGCAACCAAGACGGAGGGCGGCGATGCACGCCCTGCTGACGGAAGTACGCGGTGACACGATGAGCGAGGGCATCGGGGTTGAGGGGCGGGGTGAGGCCCCGGAGCTCCGGGCCCATGTGAGCACGAGCGCGATCGAGAGCCTTGGAGAAATCGCGGTGGCGGACCTTACCGTGGAGGGACCACAAGCGGTAGATGACGCGGAAGTAGGCGCCACGTTGACGGTCGCGTGTCCCCAAGACTTCCGGGGGGACAGGTCCAGGCGCTGAAAAGGTCAGCCGCGATAGGAGAATCCGCGAGAAGTTTCAATATTCGTCACCAAGACAAGCCTGAGACCTGGAAGGCCGGACTTAATGCCCGCGCCCTCGAGAATCGCTGACGTGCGTCGAATCTCGTACGAGGAGAGATGGCCTGGTACGAAGCTCAGGGTAGAACGCTGTCAGTCCCAACCAGATTCCGCCAAAGTAGTGACACGTACATCGGATGAATCCCCGCTACGAACTTAGGAGTCTTGGGTCTCAACCGGGTCACTTGGGTAGGCGCTCGTAGACAGACCTTCGGGGTCCGAAGCGCACGAAGCGTGCTTCGTGCCCATCCCATCTGAACACCCCGCGGTAGATTCCCACTTTGAGGGTCCAGAGATTATCTCCACCTTCGAGAGCGTGGGCGTCCCAGTGACCTGGCAGCCTGAGTCGTGGGGCTTGGGTCATTTCCAACAAGAGGTGGTCGAACCCCTCCTTGACCGATGGCGGGAGGCGCCGGAAGGATGTTATCCCTTCCGGACTCACGGTCACGTGGACCATTCAGTCCTTCCGGAGTCCCAAGCGGCTCCTCGCTTCTAGGTAGGGCACCGCTGGCCGTTCGAGTTCCTTCCGAACCCAGTCGAGGAACCTCTCAGGAGGGACAGCGTCCATGAGCTCCTCGAGAACTTCAGCATAGGTCTTCCCCCCCGCCTTGTACATCTTGAGCCGCGAGAGGACAGAGTTGGGCACGGTGATGGTTGTGGGGGGATCTGTGATCATCGCTAAAATATTGAAACAATTATAGATAACAATTGCCGCCCAAGAGCCTGTCCGATACCTCCTAGTGCTGGTTGATGCAGCCATCCTCGACGCTCAGAATCCCGCATGAGCCGGGGCGGACTCACAAGCAAACGGGTTTGAGTCTCCCCAAGAATCCCCTTCCAGTCATCAACCGAGATGTTGCTCGACCCATCGAAGGACACGGTCGGCTTGGGCGACGACCCTCTCCGCCTCCCCGGCTGATAGGCCATCTCCACCGTACTCCACCCGATTTTTGAGGTCGAGAACGGAGAGTACCTGGCGGGTAACCGCCTCAAGTCCTTCGGTCGGACTGTTGAGCATCACCCGAACCACGTCGCGGTGGTCCTCCCCCTTGTTCCTGAGGCCCAGCCGACGGACGGTGAACGCGTCGCAGGCTGAGATGACGGTGTGGATCGCTGCGAGCCCCGCGCCTGAATATCGCATGTCGTCTATCGCCGATTTGGCCATTGCCGCGAATTCTTGGGCTTTGGACAAGTAGGCCGGGGATTCCCTTGGGGCGACCTGTTCGGTCCTGGGGGGGGGGCGCGTCATGGGTCCCTCAACAAGTCCAAACCCTCTCTCTGCACAGTCGCGAGGAAGCTCGGACTGATGCGCTCACGCAGATCTTCCCGGGTGACGAGAATGGGAGACAGGACGAGTCCGTATCGGTCTCGAACCTTGCGGCGGACAGAGAAAAGCTGGTCCTCCACAGCATCCCGATCGGACGCACGGCGAAGCTCAACGAGTATGTCCACATCGCTCCAGCCCTTCTCGTCACCTCGAGCGACGGAGCCGAACAACACGGCCCGGCGTACTCCCGAACAACGGAGCCCCTGCCTCAGGTCCCGCATGAGATCCCCCTCGAGTCGTTCCTCCGCCTCGAACAGGGCGCGAAGGGGTGCGAGCATGGCGTTGTTCGGTTCGAGCGACCACAGATGAGTGCGGCCCATGACCCGACGGTCGACGATCCCCTCCGCCTCGAGGATCGCCAACGCGCGTTGGACGTGGGACAGGGCCAGTCGCCCGCTGTGGGCGAGGTCGGGGGCAGAGAACGGTTCTCCCGGAGATCGGGAGAGTACGCGCAGGACGTGGAGGATGCCCTTCCCTCTCAATAGGTCATCCAGCGGTCGATGGATTCTCATCAACCAAGATATAGGTCAAACGACCTATAAAGAGGTTGAATGGGCCGGGGCGGATTCGAACCGCCGATCTGCGCGTTGTAAGCGCGCCGTCTTCACCCCTGGACTACCGGCCCTCGGACCGGGCAGGGGCGGACCCGGTACATCAACCGGCCGTTCGGGGAGTGTCCGCCGGGGCGGGCTCGGAGGCGTCCGTCGCACCGGCCCGTCCCTCTCCGTGAGCGCGGTGCCTCACCTTGACCACCAGACCCCGGGGTAGCCGGCCCATCCAGGGCCCGGGGACGCGGGACTCGCCCACGCCAAGCACCTCCCCGTTCCGCACCAGGATCACGTCGTCCCCGATGCGGAGCTCGGGGTCGGCCTCCAGGACGCCCGGGGCGAAGAGGTCGCCTCGCAGCTCGACCCCGCCGCGGACCTGCACCCGGCTCCCTCGCGCGTCCGCGAGGACCTTCCGTGCTCCCGGGACCGTGAGGCGCCAGAGCCCGACCTCCTCCCTCCATGTGGCGAGGTCCTCCTTGGCGGGGGAGAAGAGGTGCTGGAACCAGGGCCGGCCCATCAGGCGGACCCCGTCCTCGAAGAGGCGGTCGGCCATCGGGGCCCCGAACTGGAACTGGGCGATCGACCGCAGCTCCTCCCGGACCCGGGCCAACGGCCCTCCGGGGGGTCCGCGCGCCCCCGAGGCGTGCGCGGTCCGCAGGGCGCTCGCGAGATGGGCCAGGGAGGCCCCCGAGGTGGTCGAGTCGCCCTCCACCGTCCATGGGACCTTCTCCGGAGGCAAGAGGTCCTCGAGCCAACGGTACTCCTCTCGAGGGAGGTGCACGACCGTGTGCTCGTAGCCTCCGCTCCGCTGCAGATGCCCGAGCGCATCCCGTACCCATCCGCGCTCGTCCTCGTCCCAGCTGCCGGTGACCGGGATGTCGTAGTTCCGCGCCGGGTAGAAGCTCTCGAGCTCGCGGGGGACGATCCCGAGCGGGGAGGTCACGGAACCCCAGTGGATGCCGAGGCCTCCCGGGACGCCCTCGATCGCGTGAGCGATGCGGCGGTGGCTGGGCGAGTTGGCGTACGGTTTGGTCATGGAGCAGGGCACGAGCAGGAGCGTCCGCTTCGACGGAGGCGGTCGGTAGCGCGTGAGGAGACGGCGCCGGAACCTCTCCACCTCCGGTCGGCGGAGCGCCTCCTTCGTGGTGTAGGGCCGGGTCCCCGAGCCCACGATCGGGGTGTGCGCCTCCTGGAAGGGGCCCCCTATCCCATCGAAGTACCGCAGGACCTCTCCACGCTTCGGCTCGGGCACGAGCCGGGCCTCGACGAGCTCCCGGAGACGTCCCGCCCGGGCATACCGTCGGACCAGGGCGAGCTCGGAGAGGTAGTCCCCCGCCAGCGTCTTCCCCCTCTCGCCGAGGGTCCGTTCCTCCCCGCCGGCCTCCTCCAGTCCCTCCGCGTCCGCGGAGAGGAACGCTCCGTCGGCCATGGCGAAGAGCCCCTCGGTCGAGTCAAGGAGGTCGAGGCCGAGCGCGTAGAGCTCGGAGAGCCGTCCGGGGGTCGCCACCCGGGGAGCCCAGATCATCGGGGCCGGGCCGGCGACCTCCCGCAGCTCGATCGCCTCCCGCACGAAGCGCTCGCTGTCGGTCCAGGCCGCGCGGGCGTTGAGCCAGACCACCAGGTCGTACGTGCCTTGCCGGAGCTGAGCCTGCGCAGCCGCGGAGAGCGGCGTCCGCGCTCCGACGACGCGCGGGGCCATCTCGAGCAGAGCCTCCTCCCCTCCGGCGACCTCGGGGGTGGCGACGGCGAACTGGAGGTCGAGCGCCTCCGTCCCCTGGACGAGCCGAAGGGCCCTCCGCATCCCGCCGGACGGGTCGCGCTCCTCCAGCCTCGCGGCCCCCGGGGGGAGCTCCAGCGGAGGGGAACCCCGAGGAGAAGCGAAGAGCAGCCCGGGCAGCGCGAGCCGGAGGCCCCCGACGGTGCCTTCTCCTACGAAGGCGGCCCCGTCGGACCTCAGAAGCGCGCGCATGGGACAGGGTCAGCACGAAGGGGCTTGAAGCTCTTGGAAGGCGGGCGGAGAGGGGGCCCCCCCTGGGCCCCCATCTCGGAACAGGTTGGGAGACGTCGTCCGAACTTGGGAGAGGGCCTAGCTGGCCTTCCGACCCCGGGTCGACCTCTCCTGGGACGGGAAGTAGCTCTGCCAGGCGTTCAGGAGCGTCTCGCGCCGCTCCGCGCCCGCGTCCTTCCGACCCTTCCTCCCGAAAAGGGGGTCGTGGTTGTCGCGGACAACTCGGAGGAAGCTCTCGGGGTTCTGGCTCGCGAGCTCGAACCCGTAGAGCATGAACTCCCGGAGCAGGCTCGAGCGCCCCCGCCATCCGATCCTGCGCCGAACCATGGGGTTCAGCGAGCGCTTAGCCAGTCGCCACACGTCGGTCGTCGTCTTGTAGTCTTTGCCGGACAGTCCTATCATCACCTGCGGCATGTCCCCTCAAGGTCCCTACTTTAGGGCGGTATTTAACGGGCCGGGGACGGGAGGTATAGATAGTACACGGGACGATTGAGGTGTTTCTGTGCGAAAGCCATCCAGTACCCTAGGTTTCTCGTAAGAACTTCTGATTTTACTTAGATTTGAGTTGAGATGTAAAATAGTACGACTCCCAGAAGGAACCAAGCTCCCATCACGAAGTGCAGGCGGAAAAGCCGCAGGAGCCTCTCCCGTCCGCGCAGCAGTCCCCGGAACTCCAGGACCACGAGGGTCCCCATGCCGACCCCGATCGGAAGGAGCCAGGGGGTCTCCCCGAGCGTGGCCCAGAGGAAGGCGAGCAGCAGCGCCAGCGCCCCGGCGAGCAGCCCGCCGACCAGGTAGGGTACCCGCGCGGCCCCGACGCTCAACGGCAACGACCGGAGCCCGTGCTCCCGGTCCGACTCCAGGTCGCCGAGCGAGTGGACCGATTCGAAGGCCGTACCGAAAAGGAGCATCGCGCCCGCGGCGACCCAGGCGGGGAGGGGCATCCTCCCATCGACGGCGAGGTACACCGCGGCCGGGATGAGCGACTGGACCGCCCCCAGCAGGACCGTGGTGGCGGGGGTGTAGCGTTTGGTGTAGGAGTAGCCGAGGACGAGCCCCAGCGCCGGCACCGCGAGCAGCGTCAGCCAGAGGTTGATGAGGGCCGCCGCCACGAAGAAGAGCCCCACGTTGAGGAGCACCACGGCCCAGGCGGCGCGGGTCGAGAGCACGCCCGTCACCAGGGGCCGGTCCCGGGTCCGCGGGTTCTGCGCGTCGAGCTCTCGGTCGACGATCTGATTGAACGCGTGGCCCGCGTTCCGGGCGCCGATGAAGGCCAGGAGGACCAAGGCCGCGAGCCTCCAATCGGGATCCCCCCGGAGGACGACGAAGAGGAACCCCACTACGAAGAACAGGTTGAGCCCCAGGTTCGGGACCGTCAGGAGCTGAGAGAGGGCCCTCAGCTTCCCGCCCGCCCCGACGCCCCGCGGCGGGGCCCCGACCCCGGCCGTCACGACCTGGCGTTGGGCGGGGAGGAGGGACGAAGCCGGGCGAGGTCAGGGTCGGACCGGAGGAGGGAGTCGACCTTGGCGACGACGGCCGGGTCCATCCGCGCCTCCTCGGGCCAGGCCCGGGGATAGCCCTCCTCCTTCCACTTCTTCGTCGCGTCGATGCCCACCTTGCCTCCCTGGTTCTCCACGCGATTGGAGACCGAGAGCTGGTCCACGGGTCCGAACACGTGCTCGAAGTCCTCCTGCGGGTCGGCCTGGAGGCCCACGCGGTAGAGGACCTCCCGGTGGTCGTGGGGGTCCACGTCGTGGTCCACGACCACGATGTAGCGCGTGAACATCATCTGGCCCAGCCCCCAGATCGCGTGCATCACCTTCCGCGCGTGCTGGGGGTAGCTCTTGCGGATCGAGACGATGGCCACGTTGATCAGGATCCCTTCCTGCGGGAGGTCCAGGTCGACGATCTCGGGCAGGACGGCCTGGACCACGGGGAGGAAGAGCCGGGTCACGGCCTGTCCCAAGACCGCGTCCTCCGTCGGGGGCTTCCCCGTGACGGTCGAGAGGAAGACCGGTCGGGAGCGGCGGGTGAGATGGGTGACGTGGATGACCGGGAAGTTCTCCGCGAGCGAGTAGCAGCCGGTGTGGTCGCCGAAGGGCCCCTCCAGGTGGGTCTCCTTCGGGTCGACCCAGCCCTCGAGCACGATCTCCGACGCGGCCGGGACCTCCAGGGGCACCGTCCGGCAGGGGACGAGGGGCAGGCTCTCGCCCCGGAGGAACCCCGCGAAGGCGAACCGGCTGATCCCCTCCGGGACGGGGGCGAGCCCGGCGAACACGGTGGTGGGGTCGGCGCCGATCACCACTGCGACGGGCATCCTCTCGCCGCGACGCTGGTAGCGACGGAAGTTCTCCGCCCCCGCGCGGTGGGTCTGCCAGTGCGCCCCCAGGGTCGTCGAGGAGTAGCGCTGCAACCGGTAGATGCCCACGGCCTGGTCCCCGGTCTCGGGGTTCTTCGTCACCACGAGCGGGAAGGTGATGGTGGGCCCGCCGTCCTTCGGCCAGCCGGTCATGATCGGGAGCTCCTCCAGGTTCGGCCGGTCGGTCTCCTCCTCCTGGCAGGGGCCCTTGCTCACCCGCTTGGGCGCGAGGGCCCTCAGCTGGGAGAGCTGTTCGATCGTTCCCCCCGGGTCCGAGAGGATCGCCCCGAGCCCCGCGGGGGGACGGAAGCGGAGGAGCCGGCGGATCTTCTCCGCCGGTTCCTCGATCGAGCTCGCTCCCAGGGCCATCGCGATGCGACGGGGCGACCCCAGGACGTTCAGCGCGACGGGGAGGGAGGAACCCTCGACGTTCTCGAAGAGGAGCGCGGGGCCGTCCGCACGGAGGGCGCGCTGGGCGATCTCGCTCATCTCGAGCCGGGGCGAGATGCGGCTCTTCACCCGGAGGAGGTCCCCCTTCGCTTCCAGGGCCTCGAGGAACTCCTTCAGGTCCTTCCACGCCATCGGCCCGCTCCCCCTCCCGGACGAAGGGCGGTCGAGCGGGACGCGGGACCCTCTATTTGAACGGAGACCAGGGGGGCCACCGAGGCGCCGGCGGACCGAAAGCCGTCCGTCCACAAGCGACATGGGGCGGGTGGTGGTGGGGCGGGGGGATGCCTCCAGCCCCGCCCCGTCGTCGGAGCCCCGGTCCCCGCGGGTCCCGGGCGACCCCTTCCCGCCCCGCCCCGTCCAAGCGACACGCGACACAGGACCGGACGACGGTCCTCTCCGTCGACATCGAGCGGATGCCGGACGCCCCGGGCGCCCGGATGCCGGAGATGGCGACCGCCGGGAGCGCGTGCTTCGACCTCTACGCCGCCGAGGACGCGGAGCTGCTCCCAGGGCAGGTCACCCTGGTCCGGACCGGGCTGCGGATGAGGGCCCCTCCTGGGACCTTCCTGGAGATCCGTCCTCGGAGCGGGCTTTCGACCCGGGGGGTGATCATGGTCAACGCGCCGGGGACCATCGACCGCGACTACCCGCTGGAAGTGAAGGTCCCGCTCGCCCTCCTCTTCGGAGGTCCCCGGACGCTGCACGCGGGCGAGCGGGTCGCGCAGATCCGGGTGGTGCCCGACGCCCCGACGGCCTTCCGGTGGGGCAAGGTGGAGGTCACCACGGACCGGACCGGGGGGTTCGGGAGCACGGGGGCCTAACCGGAGCGTCCGTTCACCTTAAACCGAACACCGGTGTCGGCTCCCGAACCACCATGTCCGCCCTGGTTGGCATCCTCATGGGCTCCAAATCCGACTGGCCCACGCTCGAAGCGGGCGCGAAGGTTCTGGACTCGCTCAAGGTCTCCTACGAGGTGAGGGTCCTCTCGGCCCACCGGGCGCCGGACGCGCTCGCGGAGTACGTGAAGGGGGCGGAGAAGCGCGGGATGGAGGTCCTGATCGCGGCCGCCGGGGGCGCGGCGCATCTTCCGGGGGTCGCGGCGGCCCACACGGTCCTCCCGGTCCTGGGCGTGCCCATCGAGACCTCCGCGTTCAAGGGCCTCGACTCGCTCCTCTCCATCGTCCAGATGCCCTCGGGCATCCCGGTCGGCACCCTCGCCGTAGGGAAGTCCGGCCCCGTCAACGCCGCGCTGCTGGCCGCGGAGATCCTCGGTGTCAAGCACGCGGAGATCCGGGAAGCGGTCCGCCGCTACCGCGAGAACCTCACCAAGGAGGCCCTCGCCCATCCCGACCCTCGCGAAGCCGCTTGATCCACGTTGGAGAGAGGAGGGGTCGTGACGGACGCAGGCGCGCGCGGGAAGCCCTACACGGTCGGACCGAACGGGAAGAAGCTGGTCACCGTCATCCCAGGTGACGGCGTCGGACCGGAGATCGTCCGGGCGACGCGGCGGGTCCTGGAGGCCGCGGGCGCCCCGATCGAGTGGGAGGAGCGTCTTGCCGGCGCGGCGGTCTTCAAGGCCGGACTGGCCTCCGGCGTCCCGCCGGAGACGATCGAATCGATCCGCAAGACCCGTGTGGTCCTGAAGGGCCCCCTCGAGACCCCTGTCGGGTTCGGGGAGAAGAGCGCGAACGTCACGCTGCGCAAGCTCTTCGAGACCTTCGCGAACATCCGTCCCGTCAAGGAGCTGCCCGGCGTCCGCACGCCGTTCAGCGGCCGGGGCGTCGACCTGGTCATCGTCCGGGAGAACGTCGAGGACGTCTACGCCGGGATCGAGTACCTCGAGACCCCCGGGGTCGCGGAGGCGCTCAAGATCGTCACGCGCAAAGGGTGCGAGAAGATCGTCCGTCTCTCCTTCGAACTGGCCCGGGCGGAAGGGCGGAAGAAGGTCCACTGCGCCACGAAGTCGAACATTTTGAAGTTCACCGAGGGGCTCCTCAAGCGCACCTTCGAGGAGATCGCCAAGGAGTACCCCGACATCGAGGCGAACCACATCATCATCGACAACTGCGCCCACCAGCTGGTGAAGGCGCCCGAGCAGTTCGACGTCATCGTGACGACGAACATGAACGGCGACATCCTCAGCGACGAGGGGAGCGCCCTCGTGGGCGGGCTCGGCTTCGCCCCCTCCGCGAACCTGGGCAACCACGTGGGCATCTTCGAGGCGGTCCACGGCTCCGCGCCCAAGTACGCGGGGAAGAACGTGATCAACCCCACCGCGCTCATCCTGACGTCGGTGCTCCTGCTCCGACACCTGGAGGAGTTCGAGATCGCCACGAAGGTCGAGAACGCGGTCGTCTCGACGCTCGCCGAGGGGAAGGTCTCCACGCGCGATGTCGTGGGGGACGCGATCGCCGCGAGCACCACCGACTTCGCGGAGGCCGTCGTCCAGAACCTGGGCAAGGCCCCCCCCAAGGGCTGGCGCGTACGCGACTACCACGCCCTGAAGTTCCACTCCCTCCCGGCCACCCCGGCCATGGTCGTCGCGAAGACCCGGAAGACCGTCGGCGTGGACATCTTCCTGGAGAGCTCGCTCGACTCGGAGCGGCTCGGAGAGGCTCTGGTCGAGCTCACGAAAGGGACCTCGCTCCGCCTCCACGGCATCTCGAACCGGGGGACGCGGGTCTTCCCGCCCAGCGACGCCATGCTCGACGTGGTCGACCACTGGCAGTGCCGGTTCTTTGCCACGGACGGCAAGGGCGAGGTGTCCGAACCCGCGCTCCTGGAGCTCTTCCAGAAGGTGGGCGCGCACCACCGATGGGTCGGCCTGGAGCGTCTCCAGGAGTTCGACGGTCAGCCCGCGTTCACCCGCCCTCAGGGCGAGGACTGAGCTCGCCCGGCAGGGCCGCTCGAGCGGGCCCTCCGCTCGCTCTCCCGCGCAAGCGAGAAGAGCCGTCGCCGCAGCGGAGGCTGCGGCCGGGCGGTCGGTCGGGCGGGCGGTTGGCCGGGAGGACGAGATGGAGAGCTCTCCCTGGGTCCTTCGGATCACGCTCGGGACCCATCGGCCCTCGCCCGGACGAACCTACCGCGGGATGGTCTACCTCCACCCCCCCGGAGAACGCCCGAAAGTCCGCTCCCGCACCTGGGACGCGGACGGGCTCCCGCTCTGGTTCCTCACCCCCGCGCGCTCGACGCTCCGGGACCTGCGGAGCCCGGGGGAGGAGGTCCCCCCCGACCGGCGCCACCTCCGAGGCTGGGCCCGGGCGGTCCGGTCCATCGAGGTCAACGTCGAGACGAGCGACCTCGGGACGGTGCTGCACGGACGCTACGCGCTCCCCGAAGGGCTCTGGGTGCACGCGCTCTTCCACGGTGAGGTCGAAGGGGCCCCTCCGCTCCGGGCCGAGCGGCTGGAGCGTGTGGGGGATCCTCCCGGACCCGCCCTCGAACTCGCTCACGGGACGGCCAGGTTCCTCATGCGAGTGGAGCGTCAAGGACAAGAAGGGGGACCGTAGTGTGCTCTAGCGAGGTCCCATGATCCGCCCGGGCGAACCGATCGGCCCATCGAGCTACCACCAGCCGTACATGGCCGTCGTCTTCGACCTCGACGGCACGATCATCGACTCGGCCCTGGACTTCCACGCCATGCGGAAGGCGGTCATCGAGGCCGCCCACCACGAGGGCGTGCCCCCCGGGGAGCTCCACACGACCGAGAACGTCCCCGAGCTCATCCTCCACGCCAAGACGAAGCTGCGCCAGATGACCGGGGCGGACGTCCTGGGGATGCGGTTCGAGGCCGAGGCGAACCGGAGGCTCGACGAGATCGAGATGGCGGCGCTCCCGAGTGCGAAAGCGAGCCCGGGCGCCAAGGAGACCCTCTCGACCCTGCACCAGGAGGGCTACCGCCTGGGGGTCCTCACCCGGAGCTGCGAGGGGTTCGCCAAGACGTCGCTGCACAACACGGGCCTCCTCCCGTTCTTCATGAAGCTCCGGACACGGAACGACTCCGGTCCCGCGAAGCCCCAGCCGGAGAGCCTGCTCCTGCTGCTCAAGGACATGGGCGTGGCGAAGGACCGCGCCCTCTACGTCGGCGACGGCACCCAGGACATGGAGTGCGCGAGGGCCGCCGGCGTGGACTTCGTCGCGATGGTCCACCCGGGGGAGAAGTCCCAGGTCCGGGAGGAGGAGCTCCGGCGCATGGGCTCCTTCCACATCGTCCGGGCCTTCCCCGAGCTCCGTCGGCACGTCACGGGCCGCTCGTAGGGACCCGCACGGCCCCTCGGCCGCCGGTCCTCCCCTCCCCCGGCTACGGCTCCAACGTCCTCGGGCCCGTCTCTTCTTCCAGGTAGAAGGCGAAAGCGTGGATGATCGCGCGCTCCGCGGTCGCCCACGCCTCGGGCACCTGCTTCCAGCCGTCGCGGATGTCCCCCGCGGCGTAGAGCCCCGGGATCACGCCGGAGCCGTCCGCCGCGAGCACGCGCCCGTCGTCGTCGGTGGGGATGTACCCCTCGTCCGTGACCTTGGCCCCGAGCGCCCGGGGGAATTCTCCGTGCGTCGAGTACCAGCCGAGGGCGCAGAACCCCTTGTCGAAGGTCTCCCGCGTCCCGTCCTTCAGGACGACACCGAACCTCTTCTCGCGGACGCCCTCGAAGTCGACGATCTCCTGGGTCACCACGCGCACGTGGTGGGCCGCCAGCGACCGCTCGAGCTCCTTCCGCTCCTCCTCGTCCGCATCCTCGAGCAGCGGCTCGCCGTGGGTCAGCAGCGTGATCGAGGCCGGTTGGAAGTGGAAGAGGTCGAGCGCGGTCCGCACGGCGTAGGTCCCTCCCCCGACGACGCCGACGGACCTCCCGGGGAGCGTGTGCCCGTCGCAGAGCATGCAGAAGTCCACCACGCCGTGGTTCGCCCACGGGAAGATGGGCTCGATGCTCCCGTGGACGTGCGGGATCCTGTCGACGACCCCGAGCGCCAGGAGCAGCACCTTCCCCCGGACCGTGTGGACCTGCCGGAGCCTCTCGAAGACCACGACGAACTCGGCCCCCTGCCGCTCGACCTTCTGGAGGGTGACCGGAGAGAGGTACGCGGTCCAGGACGCGACCTCCTTGAGCTGCTGGATCTGGAGGTCCAGAAGCTTGTGCCCCGAGATCCCCCCGGGGAACCCCGGGATGTTGTCCATGCTGGGCGCGTAGTAGGAGCGGCCGTACTTCGGCCCCCGGTCGAGGATGACCGCGGTCTGGTGGAGCAGCCCCGCCTTGAGGCCGGCCTGGAGGCCGGCGTGGCCCCCTCCCAGGATGATGATGTCGTAGCTCGGCTTCACCCGGACGAACCCGGCCATCGGGAGGACGACCACGCCTCCCTACTTGAGGACGGGGACCTCGCTCGCGGCCGGAGGGTCGCGCGGCCGTCGGTCAGTGCGAGGGGGCGAGCGCGTTCCGCCTCGCCTCCAGCCGAGCGGCGTACGAGAGCGCCCCGCAGGCGCGCAGGAGGCCGAGCGATTCGTTCCATCGCCCACGGGCCTCGCTCACCCTCCCCTGCTTCTCAAGCACCTCTCCCAGGTCCTCCAGGGCCAGCGCCTGCTCGTACCTCCTCCCCACCCGCTGCGTCTCGTGGACGATCTTGTTGAGCAGCGCTTCGGCGCGGAAGGTCTCCCCCCGTGCCGCCTGGACCACCGCGTACGTCCGCGCGGCCAGGCCCCCGCCGAGCCCGGAGAGCTGCTGCCCGCCTTTCTCCGCCTCCCGCCAGGCCCCCTCCAGGTCTCCCTTCGCGAGGAGGATGCGCGCGAGGGTGGCGTGCCCCTCCCGCCCGGCGTCCTCCTGGGCGGCGAGACGTCCGGCCGGGACGATCGCCTGCAGCAGCTCCTCCGCCCTGCCGAGGTTCCCGCGCGCGAGCTCGAGCCGGGCCCGAAGGGGCGTGTTCATGGCCATGATCTGGGAGAGCCCCGCGATCTCGCAGAGACGGTTCGCCTCCTCGAGCCACTTCCCGCCCTCCTCCAGCTCCCCCATGTCCAGCAGCACCTCCGCGTAGTTCGAGGTGTTGATCGCCTGGTTGGTGACCCCTCCCCGTCGCCGCCACTCCTCCGCCGACTGCTCGAAGATCGCCCGGGCCATGCCCAGGTCGCCCATGCTCAGCGCGAGGATGCCGAGGGAGGTCCGGGCGTTGGACTCGGTGGTCTCGAGCCCGCTCCTCCGGGCCCGCGAGAGCGCGTCCAGCAGGACCTCCCGGGCCTTCGGGAACTCCCCCTGGGCGCTGAGCGCCGTCCCGTAGGAGACCCGGACCCGCAGCTCCTGCCGGGGCTCCAGGTCGTGCTCGCCCCGC
The DNA here is from genome assembly GCA_027314165.1 of Thermoplasmata archaeon. GTDB lineage: Archaea > Thermoplasmatota > Thermoplasmata > Lutacidiplasmatales > UBA184 > JAKAAX01. Next base: position 156,301 of record DAHVCH010000003.1, read on the forward strand.
TCCAGGTCCTGGATCAGCAAGGGCGCCTCCTTCGTGATCTCGTCCCAACGCTGCAGGCGGGCGTGGAGCTGGACGCGGTAGACCCGCACCCGCAGTGACGCATTCGCCCTCTGTTCCGGAGGGACCGGCTCGGCGTCGGCCCGGTTCAGGATCGCCATCGCGCGCGTCGGGTTCCCCCGGTGCGTGTCGAGGAGGGCCAGCTCGCAGAGGACCTCGACCCTCCCCAGACCCGGCGAGGTCCCTTCCATCGCATCGACCAGCGTCTTGGCCGCGCGCTCGACGTCGCCGTTCTGGAAGATCCCCGTGGCCTCCCTGCGCTGCCAGAAGAGGAGGGCGTCCGGCTGCTGGGCGGTCCTCGCCATCTCCTGCGCCTGACGGGCGAAGCGGACCGTCGCGTCGTTGTCCCCCCGGTCGGCGGCCGCCTTCCAGGCCCGCTCGAGCCAGGGCAGGGCGAGCGTCGGCTCGGCCGCCTGGTAGTAGTGCATCGCGATCTTCTCGACCGCGTGAGGGTCGTGGGCCGACTGCCACTCGCCCGCCCGCCGATGGAGCCGGCGGAGCACCTCTCCGGAGAGCTCGGAGCGCACGACGGAGGCGAGGAAGCCCGGCACGACCTGCCAGACGCTCGGACGCACCTGCCGCAGCAGGCCGTGCCGGGCCTCGAGCCGCTCCATGGCGGGCTTGAGCCGGGAGGCCATGTCGGGCACCAGTGCCGGTAGCGCGCGGGGATCGAACTCGCTCCCCAGGACCGAGATCGCCTCCAGGACCGTGCGGTCCCCCGGCAGGAGCGACTGGGTCCTGCGGTGGACCCACCAGCGCAGCAGGGTGGGGACCTGGAGGTCCTGCGCGGGTTCGAGGACGCGGAAGGCCTCGCCCCGGCGGGCGATCCATCCGTCGCGGAGGCCGGCGCGGACCACCTCCTGGAGGAAGAAGGGGTTCCCGCCCGTCCGTCCGAGCATCTCGGGCAGCGGAGCGGAGGGCTCGAGGTCGAGCGGACCCCCGAGGATCTCCTCGACGAGCTTCCGGACCTCGAGGTCGCTTAGCCCCCGAAGCTGGACCCGGATCGTCCCGCTCTCCCGCTGAACGCTCCGCGCGAGCTCGTCGAGCGTCGGGCCTTCTCCCCCGGGCCTCGGCTCCGGGAGGGCCTCCCCCGCATCGTAGCTCACCACGACCATGAGCGCGCGCCTGCGCGCCTCCCGGGCGAGCGGGCGTAGGAGCGAGAGCGAGGCGGGGTCCGCCCACTGGAAGCAGTCCAGGGTGATCACGACGGGCGCCTTCGGAGCGAGCTCCTCGAGGCGCTCGAGGAGCCGGACGACGGCCCCGGTCGGGGGCAGCTCCTCGAGCCGGACCTCCTCTTCCTCCGAGGAGGGCAGCAGGTCGCGCATCGCCGCGGGCCCCCAGTCCTTCGAGATCCCCACCCGAGAGGCGACGGAGCGCCCGTAGTCCCGCAGGCGCAGTCCCCCTTCTCCCGCGACGGCCGCGGCGGCGAGGGGGAGCGAGTCGCCCACAGGGCCCGCCTCCGTGGGCCGGGCACGACCGCGACGGGAGGCCTCCTCGAGGGCCCGGTGGAAGGGCATGTAGGGGCGGCTGTCGCCCTCCGCCGCGTTCCCCTGGGCCACGAACGCCCCCAGCGCCTCCGCACGGCTGGCGATGTGCTCCAGGAGACGGGTCTTCCCCGACCCCACGGGCCCGGTCAGGAGGAGCATCCCTCCACGGCCCTTGGCGAGCCCCTCCAGCATCCGCTCGAAAAGGGCCTTCTCCGGCCCACGCCCAATGAGCGGGACGGAGACGGGATATCCCGCCACGGCGGGGAAGGAGGCGGGCCTCCAATAAAGGAGGTCCCCGCCGGCGGTGGCCCGGGAGGACCCCGGGCGTCCGTCCGGACCCGCTCCTGTCGGAACGATGACGCGAGGCTTATTACCGCAACCCAGGTGCGACCCGCTTGGGTCGCCTCTGACGCGGGGAACCCAGCAACGGAACACGCCCACGCCCGGCCTGCTGGGACGCCTTGTTCTCGAGGACGGGACCGCGTTCGAAGGCGAGGGTTTCGGCGCCTCGCGCACGGTGCACGGGGAGGTGGTCTTCACCACCGGCATGGTGGGCTACCCCGAGTCCCTCACCGACCCTTCCTTCCGGGGCCAGATCCTCACCTTCACCTACCCGCTCCTGGGCAACTACGGCGTCCCCTCCCCCGAGGGACGCGACCGCTGGGGGCTGCCGGACGGCTTCGAGTCCCCCGAGATCCAGGTCCGGGCGGCGCTCATGCAGAGCCTGGAGCCGCCGCATCACTGGAACGCGCGCACCTCGCTCCCGGCGTGGGCCGCGAGGTCCGGCGTCCCCCTCCTGGTCGGCATCGACACGCGCCGCCTGACCTCCCTCCTACGGTCCCACGGCGTGATGCGGGGCTCCGTCGCCGTGGGAAAGCAGGTCCCCAGCGTCTCGGCCCTTCGACGGGAGCTCGAGCGCGCGCCGCGGTACGAGGACGAGGACTTCGTGGCGCAGGTCACCCCGAAGGCGCCGCACCTCCTGCGCTCCGGCTCCCGAGGCGCCCCGCTCGTCGTGGCCGTCGACTGCGGCATCAAGGCCAGCATCCTCCGCTCGCTCCTCCGCCGGGGGGTCGACGTCGTCCGCTGGCCCTCCCACCAGGTGGTCGAGGACCGGTTCGACGGCCGGAAGGTCGCGGGGATCCTGGTGGGGAACGGCCCGGGGGACCCGTCGACCCTGGGCGCGGTCGTCGACACCCTGCGCGACTCGGAGAAGCGCGGGACCCCGGTGCTGGGGATCTGCCTGGGCCAGCAGCTCCTGGCCATGGCCCACGGCGGCTCGACGTTCAAGCTCAAGTACGGCCACCGCGGGCAGAACAAGCCCGTGGTCTTCCCCGACGGCCGGGCCTTCATCCTCTCGGAGAACCACGGCTACGCCGTGGACCCCGGCTCGCTGAAGGGCACCGGGCTCGAGCCGTGGGGGCGGAACCCCGACGACGGCACCCTGGAGGGGCTGCGCGACCGCCGAGGGAGGGTCCTCGCGCTCCAGGGCCACCCCGAGGGGGCACCGGGCCCCCGCGAGGCGGGCTTCGTCTTCGACCTCTTCGTCGAGAAGCTTCGGAGGCGCGCGTGAAGCTGGACCTCCCGAAGCGCGTCGTCGTCCTGGGGAGCGGCGCGCTCAAGATCGGGGAGGCGGGGGAGTTCGATTACTCCGGCAGCCAGTGCCTGAAGGCCCTCGAGGAGGAGGGGGTCTACACGATCGTGGTCAACCCGAACATCGCCACGCTGCAGACCGATCCCCCCCGGAAGGGGAGGGTCTACTTCCAGCCGGTCACCCCCGAGTTCGTCGAGCCCATCCTCGAGAGCGAGAACGCCGACGCGATCCTCCTCTCCTTCGGGGGGCAGACCGCGCTCAACTGCGGCGTCTCGCTCCACCAGCGCGGCGTCCTGCGCCGTCTCGGGGTCCGCGTCCTCGGCACCCCGGTGAAGGGGATCGAGGAGACCGAGGACCGGGCGCTGTTCCTCAAGCTCATGGGGCGCTCGCAGGTCCCGGTCCTCCGCAGCCACCCCGTCTACTCCGAGGAGGAGGCGCTGGCCCGGGCGAAGGAGATCGGGTACCCGGTCATCGTCCGCGTCGCGTTCACCCTTGGGGGGAAGGGGGGCGGGATGGCCCGGGGACCCGAGGAGCTGCGCGAGGTCGCGACCCGCGGGCTGCGCGCGAGCCCGGTGCACCAGGTGCTCCTGGAGCGCTACGTGGGCTCCTTCAAGCAGATCGAGTACGAGGTGGTCCGGGACCGCCTCGGGAACACGCTCACCGTCTGCAACATGGAGAACGTGCTCGCGATGCGCGTGCACACCGGCGACAACATCGTCGTCGCGCCCTCCCAGACGCTCTCCGACTCCGAGTACCAGCTCCTGCGGGCGGCGGCGATACGCGCGGCGAACGCGTGCGGGATCGTGGGCGAGTGCAACATCCAGTTCGCCCTGGACCCGCGCAACGAGGAGTACTACGCGATCGAGATCAACGCGCGCCTCTCACGCTCGAGCGCGCTCGCGTCCAAGGCCACCGGCTATCCGCTCGCCTACGTCGCGGCGAAGCTCGCGCTCGGCTACACGCTCCCCGAGCTCAAGAACCGGGTCACCGGGGTCACCACGGCCTGCTTCGAGCCGGCCATGGACTACGTCGTGCTGAAGCATCCGCGCTGGGACATGGAGAAGTTCCCGCGCGCCCGCCGCGAGCTCGGTCCGACGATGAAGTCCGTCGGGGAGGTGATGGGCGTCGGGGCGACGTTCCCCGAGGCGCTCCTCAAGGCCGTGAGGATGACCGACCCGAGGAGCGAGCTGGGCCCTCCGGAGAAGCCCCGGGCGAAGGCGGCCATCCTGGAGGACCTCTCCCGCCCCACCCCCCAGGTCCTCTGGCACGTGCTCGAGGCGCTCGAGGCGGGGATCTCCCCCGCGCAGATCTCCGAGACCAGCTGGATCGACCCGTGGTTCGTCGGACAGCTCCAGCAGGTGCACCAGGTCACGCGCGAGCTCCGCAGCTCCAAGGCCGACCCGCTCACGCCCGCCTTGCTACGACGGGCGAAGCGGCTGGGGCTCTCCGACCGCGCCGTGGCCCGGGCCACGGACCGTGACGAGGAGGAGGTCCGCCGCGACCGGCTCGCGAAGGCGATCGTCCCGCACATCCGGATGATCGACACGCTGGCCAACGAGTGGCCGAGCCGGACGAACTACCTCTACCTCACCTACGGGGCGGACACCGACGAGGTGGGGCCCTCCCCGAAGGGGAGCGTGCTCGTCCTGGGCGCAGGCCCGTACCGCATCGGGAGCTCGGTCGAGTTCGACTGGTCGACGATGAACCTCGTCGAGGGGCTCAAGGCGGAGGGGGTCGCCTCCGTCGCGGTCCTCAACTCGAACCCGGAGACGGTGAGCACGGACTACGACCGCTCCGACCGCCTCTACTTCGAGGAGATCACGCTCGAGCGGGTCCGGGACATCTACGAGAAGGAGCGCTTCCGGGGGATCGTCACCTGCGTCGGCAGCCAGCTCGCGCAGAACATGACCCCGCTGCTCGCCACCTGCGCCATCCCGATCCTCGGCACCACGAGCGACTCGATCGACGCGGCGGAGAACCGCAGTCGGTTCTCCCGCCTCCTGGAGCGCCTGAAGATCCCGCAGCCGGCCTGGAGGGCCTTCACCACGCTCGAGGAGGCCGAGCAGTTCGCCGACCAGGTGGGCTACCCCGTGCTGGTCCGGCCCTCCTACGTGCTGAGCGGCGCGGCGATGCGGGTCATCCCCGGCCGCACCGACCTGGAGCGCTTCCTCTCCGCGGCCGTCCGCATCTCCCCGGAGTACCCGGTCGTCATCTCGAAGTTCCTGGAGGGGGCCGGAGAGATCGACCTGGACGCGGTCTCCGACGGGGAGCGCGTGCTGGTCGCCGGCATCCTGGAGCACGTCGAGCAGGCGGGGGTGCACTCGGGGGACGCCATCCTGGTCCTCCCCCCGCGCTCGACCCCTCCCGCGGTCCAGGAGAAGATGGTCCAGGCCGCCCAGTCCATGGCGCGCGCCCTCTCCATCAAGGGCCCCTTCAACGTCCAGTTCCTGGTGGTCGGGGAGGACGTCTACGTCATCGAGCTCAACCTGCGGGCCTCCCGCTCGCTTCCGTTCGTCGCGAAGGGGACCGGCACCCCGGTCCTCCGGGAGGCGGCCCGGGCGCTGCTGGGCAAGGGCCTCTCCCGCGCGGGGAGCGCTCCCGTCCCCTTCGGCCGGTGGGGCGTGAAGGTCCCGCAGTTCTCCTTCTTCCAGGTGGAGGGGGCGGATCCGCTGCTCGGGGTCGAGATGCAGTCCACGGGGGAGGTCGCCTGCTTCGGACCCACCTTCCCGGACGCGCTCGTGAAGGCGATGATCGCGACCGGGGTCAAGTTCGTCCCCGAGGGGGGGCGGGCCTTCCTCTCCGTCGGGGGCCCGCGCCTGAAGGAGATCCTCCTTCCGGCGGCCCACGTGCTCGAGCGCCTCGGCTTCCAGCTCCTGGCCACCGAGGACACGGCCGCCTACCTCCTCGGGCAGGGGCTGAAGCGCGTCACGGTCCTCTACAAGATCATGGAGCCGGACCGGGAGCCGAACATCCGGACGGTGCTGGAGAAAGGGGAGGTCGACCTGATCCTCAACGTCCCCGCCTCCTTCACGCAGGAGAAGTTCGAGCGCATGCTGGAGGACGAGTACGTGCTCCGGCGCCGCGCGATCGAGCTCGCGATCCCCCTCTTCACCAGCGTCGAGACCTTCTCCGCCTACGTCGGCGGGCTCGCCTGGCTCCGCGAGCACCCGCTCACGGTGGAGGCGCTCTACGGCTCGGACATGCCGCCGGGAGGGAGGGGCGTGCTCGACTGGAACCAGCCCAGGAGCGTCTCCCTCGTCCGCGCCTCGCGCAGGGCCCCCTCCAGCAAGCGCCGCCGCTGAGGCGAGGCCCGAAGACGGACCTCCTGGAAGGGAAAGTCGTAGGCGACGTCCATCAGGACCAGCCCTCCCGGGGACGCGAGCGGGAGCTGCAGGACCTTCCGGCCGGAGAGCGCGCTGCGGACCTCCGCCTCCGAGAGCGCCCCGCGCTCCAGGAGCTCGAGGGTGGCCACGATCTTCCGGACCTGGTTCCACAGGAAGGAGGGCGCCTTGAGGTCCACCACGAGGTTCGCTCCCTCTCGCTCCACGCGGACCTCCCGCAGGCTGCCGCGCGTCCTCTTCGGGGGCTCGTCCCTCCGCGAGAAGGAGCTCAGCTCGTGCTCCCCCTCGAAGAGCGCGGCCCCCTCCCGCCAGCGCGCGAGGTCGTGGCCTTCTGCGGGGAGGAGGTAGCGGTACCATCGCTCCCTGGCGTGCCGGGGGTCGAACCCCTGCCGAACGGGAGCGAAGGCGGAGCAGTGGATCCTGGGGTCGATCGACCCTAAGGCCCGGGCGGCGGCCTCCGGGCGCAACCGCGTGGGGAAGCTCACGACGTTCCCGAGCGCGTGCACCCCACGGTCCGTACGGCTCGCGGTGCGGAACCGGCGCTCCCCCTCCGCATCGAGGACCCCCCTGCGGCGGAGCCCCTCCCGGATCGTCCCCTCCACCGTGGGAAGGCCGGGCTGGCGAGCGTACCCCTGGAAGCCGTCCGCAAGGTAGCCGAAGCGGAAGGCGAACTCCGCGACGGGGGACAGCGCGCTCAAAGGTGTCGCTCCGAGGAGGCGCGTCGGGGGGCCGAGGGCTCCCGGCCTAGATCGGGAACTTCGTGACGGAGTATTCCGGGATCATCGTCGAGAAGTCCTGGACCCCGGGGATCTTCGCGAGCTTCTGCAGGACGAAATCGAAGACCTGGCGCTTGCCGGCCCCTGGACCCGTGGGGAACTCCAGGACGAGGAACATGTCCCACTCCCCGGTGATGAGGTGGATCTCCTTGACCTCGGAGAACCCCATCAGGGTCGAGCGGACCGTGTCGACCTCGTGCGGGTCGACCTTCAACTGCGTGAAGGCCCGGGAGTTCCGGAGGTCGGCGGGCAGGAGGCCGAGCAGCGTGGACTCGGTGAAGGCCTCGGCCCCCTCCAGCCTCTTGCCGGTGGACGGGGAGACGAGCACGGGGTAGCGCTCCACCCCGGAGAGGTGGGTGTCCAGGATCTTCTTCATCAGGCTGGCGCGGGAGACGTCGATGATCTTGAGCGAGTAGCCACGGGAGGGGGCGAGCTCCTGGACCAGCGCGGTGGCGCGGGCCTGGTCGTCGGGCAGGACCAGGGACGTCTCGGCCTCCCCCACGTCGGGAGAGATGTTCGTTCCGCCGGAGGAGGCCGCGCCCTGCGGGATGTCGCGACCCGGCGAGGTCGTCTCGAGCTGGGCGGCCGACCCCCGGTAGAAGCTTGTGATCTGCTTGCGGCTCTTGACGTAGAGCAGGACCTCGCGGGGATGGGACGCGTTCATGGGCTCGGGGGGGGACCGTCCGTCCGCCTATAAGTGGGTTCTTTTGCGGCGGAGCCCGCCCCGAAGGGCGGGCCCCTGCCGCACCCCGGCGTTAGCCGGGGGAATGGTTGGGTCCGAACGGTCGGTTCAGAAGCGCCGAGGGGAGTCGCCCTCGCCGCCCCGGTCGCTGCGGCCGTAGCCGCCGCGGCCCCCGAAGCCCCCGCCGCCGCCACCGCCGCCACCGAAGTAGCGGCGCTCGGACTGGAACTCCTGGGCGCTCATGTCGAGCGCGGTGTTGACGCTGGCCATCGCTTCGGTGGACTTGTTGAGGTTCCCGTAGCGGCCGACGTTGAGGCGGATGTGCCCCCGGACGAGGGAGACGTATCCGTTGTCGATCAGGACGATGTCATCCTTCGCGATCTGGCCGATCTGGTCGTTCCAGAGCGACAGCGTGACGGTGGCCGTGTCGTCGCCGATCACGGCCTCAGCGACCTTTCGGGGGTCGCCGTACTTGCCCATCACTTCCTTGGCGTCTCCGACGGAGACCACCTTGGCGAGGATGTTCACTTGCTTCGAGCTCGGCGTCAGGTCCTTCACTTTTGTCAGGGGCTTGTCTACCATTGGCGTTCCCTTCTTTCGTTCGCGTTCTTGTCGCACCCTCGTCGCATCCCCGCGAGAAGCACGACTTCGCACTCAGCAGAAGTTCGGAAGAACCCCGGCGCAAGGGCAGCGTGTCGAATCTTCGGGCGGGAACGTTCCTTGGGTAACCGCTACACACGGAACAGGGTATTTGAGCCTGGCCAAGCGACGCTCTCGCACGGGGGGACCCACGGATCGCGAGCCTCTCGTCCCCGCATCCGGGGGCCCATCCCCCCGAGACCGCGTTCACGATCCCGTTCGCCACTTCGTCGTTTGTCGGTTCGCGGAAGTCTGGACCCACCTCCCCTGTGAGGGGAGGAGGCGGTCCTTGACCGCCAGCTACTCCCCCTCGTCGCCCACGCCCGTGGGAGGGAGCGCGGTGTCGGTGGCACCGGCAAACTCCCCACGTCTGGCACGGCTTTTTTCCCCGCTTCTATTTGAACCATGCTGGTCACCTCGTTCCCTTCCTTGCGTGATGTAGGGGCCTGTTGGCCCGAGACTCGCGTGGAATGACAGGGGCGGGGGTCTCCGCCGAGGATGGTCCTCGGGCGGAAGGACCATCCGAGGCTCGTCGTCTCCCTCCACGAAGGGGGGGAGGAGCGATTGGAGGAGGGGCTCCTACCCCTCCGAGCTGGGGAGACACCCGGCCTCCCTGGCCTCCCTGGCCCGGACCTCGCTCATCCAGTCGATCGGGCTGGCGAGGCCCTCCCGAAGGTCGTCCACGTGGATGGGCTGCCACCCGTGCCGCCCCGAGCACCAGCCGCCCATCCCGTCGTGCGGGGACCCGGGGTGGACGACTCGCGCCCCGTCCGTCTCCGCGTGGGGACAGAGGTCCCGGACAGTGCCCCGAATCGCGCGCAGAACCTGCGCAGGCGGGTCTGGTCGCGCATGACGAGCGCACGGGCCTCGGGTTGGGCCCCGAGGGCCACTTGAGCGGCGGCGACCCGACCCTTGCGCTGGGCCTCGGCACGGGCCCTCGCGCGCTCGTCTGCGCCAAGGGCGCCTCCATCTGTCGGCTGACCGAGGGGCAGGTCGGATGGCCGAAGCACCCGAGGGAGGAGAAGCCGACCTCCCTACACTCCGAGCTCGGAGAGCCGGTCGTAGACCCGACGACGGTGGTCGACCATCACCACCTCGAGGACCGCCCCGTCCCACCGAAAGACGGCCCGACGGCGGCCGACCTTGAGCCGCCAGTGGAGCTTCGCGCGCCGCAACTGCTTCAGGTCGAGCGGCTCGGACGGTCGAAGAGGGTTCGGGCTCTCCTGGAGGACGTGGAACGCCACGTCGAACGCCCGCTGGACGTCGGGGTCCAGTGCGGAGAACTCGCGGAGCGCGCTCGGCTTGATGCGGACGTCCACCACGAGCTACCCGCGTCTCCGCCGGGGCGCCAGGGCGGGGAGCGACCTTCGGGCGACCTCCCACGGGACCGAGACCTCCTCACGCTCGCGGCGGGCGACCTCCAGGCGCTGCGCGTAGGTCAGGTCATCGTCCATCAGCTCGTTGAGGAACTGGTCCACCGATTGACCGGGCCGCAGGTGAGAGCGCAGGCGGGCCATCGTCTGCTTGCGCAGGCTGGCCGAGGTGAAAGCTGCCGTCGACACGAAGGTGTCTATGGATTCCATAGGTATGAGCCTTCCCGCACCCGGGGCGCTCCGTCAGACCTCGGACCCGGGGAGGCACGCGCCCTCCCGGGCCCGCACTTCGGACATCCGATCGGCGGGGGTCGCGAGGACCTCCATGACGTCCTCGACCGCATCCCGAATGCGGCAAACGGCTTTGACGCCGCCCATGAGCCTTCGACGTCTCAGCCACCCGGCCATCCCCCCTTCTCTTCCCATCACTGAGGTGACGCCCGAGGAAGGCTTCTCCCAGGCGGGGCTCACCTACCTGCAGTGGCGGCGAGACCGCCACACGCCAGGCCAGGAGATTCCGGGTGACCACCACTACCCGTGAGGAGCCCCTTCGATCGCGGAGTCGATCCATTTCTCGACCTCCGCGCGCTTTTCCTTCTGCTGGGCGAGGAACGCGTCCACCCGGGGGACGAGGCGGGCCTTGCACTCCCCGCAGAGGAGCTCTCCGCTGCGGCAGGTGCGCGTGATCTCCTCGAACTCCTTGGCCTCCGGGGCGAAGCGGCTGCGCCAGAGGGCCCACACCGAGCAGACCTCGGGGGTGGCGCCGAGGCGCCGCTGCTCCTCCACGGTGGCCCGCCCGCCGGTGAACGCGTGGGAGATCTTCCTCTGCACGTCCTTCGGGCTGTCGGAAAGGAAGATCGCGTTGTCGCGGCGGTCGGCCGAGGAGCTCATCTTCTCGTCGCCGAGCAGTCCCGGGAGCATCCGGTTGTGGAGCAGCGCGGGCTTGGGGTAGCCCAGCGCCTCGGCCACGTCGCGGGTGATCCGGAAGTGCGGGTCCTGGTCGACCCCGCACGGGATGAGGCAGGGGATCGGCCGGTGCGCCCGGGCCGAGGGGAGGAACGCCGGCACCGACTGGATGGCCGTGAAGAAGATGCTGCCGATGTTGTTGTCGTTCTTGAACCCGAAGACGGCCTTGGCCGTGGAGAACGTCACCCGCTTCGCCACCTCGAGCGCGAGGGGATAGAGGGCGGGGATCGACACCGTGTCGAAGAGGATGTGGGTCCTCTTCGGGTCGAAGCCCACCGTGAGGAGGTCCAGAAGGTTGTCCCGCCCGAGCCTGTAGGTGTCCGCGAGCGTGAGGTCGTGGCGCCCTCCCGCCCCCGAGAAGAGGAACTTCTCGTCGTCGGTCACCTGGATCCAGAGGTCCACGCCCAGCTTGCGCTGGAGGTAGGCGCAGAGCTCGAAGGGGATCAGGTGGGCGAGGTGGATGTCGCCGGAGGGCCCCCGGCCCGTGTAGAGGAAGAACGGGTCGCCCCGCTCGTAGCTGTCGAGCACCTGGGGCAGGTCCCGGTGCGTGATGTAGATCTCCCGCGCCAGGAGCGGGTGCAGCGGGCTTCCCAGGAGGCGCTCCAGCCGCGCGAGCAGGGGGGCGTCGACGGGGGAGGTACCGAACTGTTCCCGCAGGCGGTCGTAGTCGATCTTCCCCTTCACCTCCCAGGGCGTGACCTTGAACGCGGGCTGGGCCGGAGGGTGGGCGTGCGGCTCGGGGGGGTCGGCGGGATCGGTCATCTTCCGCGGCTCCTCTCGCCCGGCCCTACTCCGGGAAGCTGATCCGGCCCAGGAGCTTCTCCCGGTCCGAGGTCGAGATCCCGAGGCTGGTGAGGTTCTCCCCCACGCACACGCGGTCGTGCATGGCGAGCACGGTCTCTCCGCAGGAGGGGCAGGGGGTGCGTCCCTGCGCCAGGCGGTTCAGGTTCTCCCGGGGAAGTCCGCGCTCCTTCGTGTTGAGCTGCCGCAGGAGCGCGGTCAAGGTCGCGCCCCGGTCCATGTTCGAGAAAGGGACCCGGACGGCCGCGTTGCAGTTCGGGCAGTGCGGCAGGTTCCGGCAGGTGCAGGACACGAGCGCGGCCACCGAGTTCCCCACCAAGAGCCTTACGGAGCCTCCGCGCCGCGGTAACGGCCCTCCCAGAGCCCCCGGGCACCTAGCGCCAACCTCAATTTATGAGGAATCTTATATCCCGTTCCAAACCTCGAGCCGCCGTTGGGTCCCATGTCCTCCTCGAGAGACCGCCCGCTGCCGAGCCTCCTTGCGCCGATCACCATCCTGCTTCCCCTGACGCTCCTCGCGACGGTCCTTCTCCCCGGTGTCGGGGTGGGCGTGGGGCCCCTGGGGACCGCCCCCCCGCCCAGCTCGGGCGTGGCCCCGGTCCAGTCCGCCCATCCCGGCTCCGGGTTCGCGCCCAAGGACGGCGCGTTCGTCACGGTGGCCATCGCGCCGCCGTCGTCGGTCCTGGTCGCGGGCGGCTCGGAGGTCCTGAGCGCCCTGGTCTCGCCCTCTTCCGACGGCGGGGTCGTCGAGGTGACCTCCTGGCTCTGGAGCCTTTCCCCGGGGGCCCCCGGCTACCTCGGGCCGCTCGACCAGTCCTCGGCCACCTTCTACGCCGCGTCGGTGACGACACCGACGGAAGCCCTCGTGACGGTGGAGGTCCGGGGGTTCGTGTTTCCCCTATGGGAGGGCGAGTTCTTCTCCGTGGAGGCCACCGCCCCGGTCACCGTCGTGGCTCCCCTGACGGCGAGCCCTATCTCCGAGACCCCCGACCCCGCCTCGCCGGGGGAGCCCGTCACCCTGAGCACGATCGTCGGCGGGGGATCCTCGCCGTACTCGATAGCCTTCCAGTTGGGCGACGGTGCGACCGCGAGCCTGACCTCGGACGTTCCGGGGCCCGTGTCGGTCACCCACGACTATGCCGCGGGCAGCTACGCGCCCACGGCTTCCGTCGTGGACGGTCAGGGGACCGAGGTCCCGACGTCCTCCGCGGGCTCCCTGGTGGTGACCTCGCACCTCGGGGCGGCCATCCTCGCTCCCGCCGTCGCGGACGAAGGGGCTCCCCTGGTCGTGCGATCCAGCGTCGGCGGCGGGGCCGCGCCCTACTCCTACCTCTGGTCGAACTCCTGGGGAGGCGCATCCTACGCCACCGGCGCGTGGACGTTCGTGCCAGGCCAGGAAGGGCCGCTGAGCCTCCAGCTCACGGTCACGGACGCGGACGGGCAGGTCGCCGTCGCCCCCCCGCTCCCGGTCCAGGTGGTGGCCCCTCCCGCCCTCACGCTCTCCGGCGGCACTTCCGTCGCCGACGTCGGAAGCGCATTCCCCCTGACGATCCAGGTGACCGGAGGGGCCGGGCCCTTCCAGCTCTCCTGGGACCCGGGCGAGGACGCCGGGACGCTCTTCACGGAGGTCCCCTCGGACGGGACGTACTCGGAGCCCTACACGTTCTCGATGCCGGGCGCGCTCTCGGCCACCGCCCAGGTCCAGGATGCCCTGGGTGTCGACTTCGGCACCAGCGCGTCCGTCGGGCGGATCGTCCCGGCCCCCTCGATCTCCTTGCAGGCGGCCCCGGGGGTGCCGACGGAAGGGCAGCCGTTCTCGCTCACGGCGATGGTGGGCGACGGCGTCCCCCCCTACGACTGGAGCTGGAGCTTCGACGGCCCCGTCGTCTCCTCCTCGCCCATGAGGGGCACCCTCACGGGCGCCGGTAGCGTCGCGTGGAACGGGACCCTTCCGGCGGCCGAGGACCTCGTCGCAGACCTCCAGGTCGTCGACGCCTCGGGAGGGGTCGCGAACGGGTCCATCGACCTGGAGGTCCTGGCCCCGCTGCAGGCGTCGGTCTCCGCCCAGCCCTCCCGGGGCGAGGTGGGCCGCCCGATCTCCACCCAGGTCACCCTCGTCGGAGGCCAGGGCCCGTACAGCCTTGCGCTCTCCGCCTCCGACGGCGAGACGCTCTCCTGCGCGATAGCCCTCCCCGGGACGCAGACGTTCACGCTCATGCCGCAGGTTCCCGGGAACCTCACGATCGTCGCCCGGGTCTCGGACGCGCTCGGCCACTCCTACCTCGCGGGGACGACGGTCCCGATCGCCCCCGCCTTCCGCGCGCTGCTCTCCATGAACGGCACGGAGATCGACGCCGGCGGGCAGACCACCGTGGTCCTCCTGCTGCAGGGGGGATGGGGCCCCTTCCAGGGGGACGTGGCCCTCTCCGACGGCCGGGTCTTCCCCGTGCAGACCTCCTCCACGAGGGTCGTCCTTCGCCTGCCCTTCCCCGACCCGGGGAGCTTCACCGTGAGCGCTCAGGCGACCGATGCGCTGGGAAGCTCCTCCGGCAGCTCGGCCGTGGTCACGATCGCCCCGGACCCCTGGGTCGTCCTCACGGCCGGGGGCACGCAGTCCGACGTCGGCGCTCCTCTCGCGTTCCTGGCGACGGCCGGCGGAGGTTCGGGGGCCTTCCCCTCGCTCTCCGTCAACTTCGGCGACGGGAACCACTCCGGCGCGTGGGCCTCGACCCACGTCTACGCGAGGGTGGGGAACTACGTCGCCAACGCGAGCCTCACCGACTCCGTCGGCGGCCACGCGTCCTCCTCACCCGTGGACATCGCCGTGGTCCCGGCCCCCCAGGTGGCGGCGGAGCTTCTGGTGCCGGGGACCGACGCCGGTCTCGCGGCGGGATTCTCCAGCGAGGTCGCCTTCGGCACGCCCCCGTTCTCGTACCGGTGGGACTTCGGCGACGGGACGGTGAGCGCGCTGGCCGACCCCTCGCACATCTTCCAGCGTCCGGGGCTCTACCAGGTCGCGCTCACGGTCACCGACAGCGTCGGAGCCTCCTCGGTCGCCCCGACCGTCAACGTCACGGTCTCCGCCCCGCCCGCTCTTTCGGTCTCCTCGAACCGCTCCTCGCTCGAGGTCGGGGCCCCCGCCCTCTTCCAGGCGACCGCGCTCGGAGGGGCCACCCCCGAGCAGGTGACCTGGAGCTTCGGCGACGGCTCCGTCGCCACCGGCATGGTCCTGGTCCACACCTACACCGTTCCGGGAACGTACACGGTGGTAGCCTCGCTCTCCGACGCCGCGGGCGGCTCCGCGGCGATGGACCTCGTCGTGAGCGTCGCACCGGCCCTCGCGTCGGTCGGGGTCGTCTCCGGTCCCGGCGCGGCCGAGGTCGGCGTGCGCACGCTGCTCTCCGAGGTCCCGGTGGGAGGGCTCGGCCCCTACCTCATCTCCTGGGCCCTCCCGGGGGTCCAGGCTTCCGGGCTCGGACTGACGTCCTGGTCCTTCGTGCCCAACGCCTCGGGGCCCCTGGCGGGATCCGTACGCGTCACCGACGCGGACGGGCTGTCGAGCAGCGTCAGCTTCGCCTTGTCCGTCGCTCCCGCGCTCCAGGCCTCTCCCCATCCCCTTCCCTCCACCCCCGAGGCCGGACAACCGTTCCAGATGATCTCGGGGACCGGCGGCGGTGTCCCTCCGTACACCTTCCTCTGGTCGCTCCCTCCCCCGCTCGCCGACCCGGGGAACCGGACCACCTGGGAGGCCTCCCTCCCCTCTCCCGGGACCTATCCCGTCGGTCTCGTGGTGACGGACGCCGACGGACGGTCCGTCTCGAGCTCCATCTCGCTCGACGTGGCCCCTCCGCTCGAGGTCGTCCTCCCCGAGGGGGGGCTCGCCGCCGACGCGGGGGTCCCGTTCGTGCCGCACGCGACCATCATGGGCGGCGTGGGGGCCGTGAGCGCCGCCATCACCACGCCCTGGGGGACGTTCCCTCTCGCCTCGGGGTCGATCGTCTTCCCGACCCCGGGGGACTTCCCGGTCGAGGTCGTCGCGAGCGACCAGGCGGGGGCCGTCGCCGTCGCCCAGACGAACCTCAGCGTGAGCCCTCCCCCCGTCGCGGCCCTTTCCCTCGAGACGACGAGGGTCGCCGTGGGGGCGAGCGTGACCTGGTCGGCCAATGCCCTCGGAGGGATGGCTCCCTACCTGTTCCGCTGGCAGGTCGCCGGTCTCGGCGCCTGGGAGGGAAGCTCCGTGAACCTCACCTTCCCGAACCCGGGGACGTACGCCGTCACCCTGACGGTGCAGGACGCGGCCGGAGGGAGCACGGTGTTGCGGAGCAACGCGACCGCGGTGCTGGACGACCTCTCCCTCGGCGTGAACCTCACCCGGACCGAAGGCCTCCTCCCGTTCCGGACGACGCTCGTGGTCACGATCTCCGGGAGCGCCGCGGCGGCGACCGCGTCGGTCTACCTTGACGGTGAGAGGTCGGGAGCCCCCCAGGAGCTCGCGACGGGACTGCCCTGGGCCCTGCCCCTCCAGTTCGACACGTGCGGCACCCACACGGTCGAGGTGGTGGCGACGGACACGCTCGGAGCCACGGCCCGCTCGACCTTCTCCCTGGGCGCGTTCGACGGGCTCGGACCGGTCCAGATCGCCCCGGACCCGGCCTCCGCAGAGGCGGGTGTCCCGCTCACCGTGTCGGCCGCCGCGACGCCCGAGAACGGCACGTGGGCGTCCGGGGAGTCCGTGGGGCTCGACTGGTGGGGCACCGGGATCTCCCCTCTCGGGGACGACGCCGCGAGCTTCCTCGTCGACCGGAGCGGCACGACGACCGTCGACCTCACGGGCACCGTGAGCTCGCCGGACGGGACGCTCCTGGAGAACCTCACCCTGCCCGTCCCCATCGCGGTGCTGGCCGCGAGCGCGACGCATCTCTCCGTCCGCGAGGCCCCCACGCCGCTCCTCGTCGGGACCAACGGCACCGTGGTCCTCTCCTCGGAGGACGACTACGGCAACCTCAACACCTCGTACACGGGGAACGTCACCGCGCGCCAGGTCGCGGGCCCCACCGGGGGGGGCGGCGACGTCGCGGGGAGCTTCCTCTCAGGCGAGGCCGTGTTGACCTTCACGTCGACCAAGGCCGGGACCCGTTCCTACCTCCTCGAAGGAGCGTTGGCCCAGGGTCTCCCCCTCCAGGTCTCCTGGCAGGCGGACGCCTCGCGAGCGGTCCTCCGCCTCCTGTCCTGGGAGCGCGTGGGGTCCTCCCTGCTGCTCAACGTGAGCGCCCTGGACGTCTACGGGAACCCGTTGACCAACGTGACGGTGACCGCGGAGGTCCCGGGGGGTTCCACGGTCAGCGGCACCGTCGTGGAGGGCAACGTCTCGCTGCTCCTCCCCGGCGCCTCGGGGGTCTCGAGCCTCGAGCTTCTGGGACCGGGCGGGGCCCAGACCGACGTGGCCCTGCCCTCGGGGGGCGACCCGGCCTCCGGGGAGACGGACCTCGTCCTCGTCGCCGTGGGCATCGGGGCCATCCTGGCCGTGGGGCTGCTCCTCTCCTGGCAGCGGAGGCGCTCTCGCGCGCACCGGAGCTCGCCCAAGTCCGAGCTCCCCTCCGTCCTGGAGGCCAAGGGGGCCATCGAGGAGATCATCGAACACCTGCCGGGAGAGGACCGGGACACCCTGCTCGTCCTCGCGGAGGAGCACGGCATCCCGCGCAAGGAGGCCGAGGAGGCGCTGGTGCTCCTGGAGCAGGACCACCGCGCGACGAGGAGGACGGACAGCGAAGGGGTCGAGCGGTGGGACCCTCCGGTCCCGACGGAGGCCGGCGCAGACCGGACCGGCCAGGCCCCGGAGCCGATGGGCGAGCTCGCCTCTGCGGAGGGTCGGCCGTGAGGACGCCCCCCGCGCGCCTCGCCCCCTCCGTCCGCTGGGCCCTCGTCGCGGCCCTCCTCTCCGTCGTTCCCGGGCTCTTCCTCGTCCCGGGGGCGACCGCTCACGGGACCCCTCAGGGGCCCCACCTCGCGGCGGGGCCCCTCTCGGAGGGGTCTCCCCTCCACCTGGGCGGGCCCGTTCCCCCCGCGCCCCACGCCGTCACGAACGCCACGGGCAACCTCTCCGCGGTGCTGAACCGCGGGGTGATCCTGGTCGGCATCGCCGCGAGCGGCGTCATCACGCTCGTCTGGTCGCGCGTGGCGATCTCCTGGTTCTCGCACGACCCCACGAAGAAGGTGCAGGCGAAGGAGCGGGCCCGCGACGCGCTCGTGGGCAGCATGGTCCTGCTCGCGGCGGTGAGCGGCCTCGCCTGGGGTCTCGCGCACTGGGTCCTGACCGGCACGTAGCCGCCTCTGCGCGCTCGACCTCCGGGGCCGACCATGGACTACGGGCCCATCGTCAAGGCGATCCTCTTCGCCCTCTTCGGAGCGCTGACCGCGGCGGTCTCCGTGGTCACCGGACCCACCTACGACGACCTGTTCGTGCCGGAGATGGACCCCTCGGCGGCCTACGCGTCCTGGCAGGGCGGGAACGTCTTCGCCGCGGCCGCGAGCTTCAGCAACGCGCTGCTGGTCGGTCTGGTCGATCCCCTCTGCGTGATGGTCATCGCGGCGGTGGGCCTCCTCTACCTCGTGCGTTCCGCGCACCCCACGCCCAAGCTCCAGGGGCTCGCCGCCAAGCTCGTCATGGGCATCCTGGTCGCCAACCTGGTCCTCCCGATCACCTCGGGGATCTGGCAGCTCGCCGCAGGGATCTACCCCTCCTTCTACGACTACGGGGGCGGGGCCTGGAGGTCCTACACCGCCCTCGTGGGGCCCGGAGCGATCTCCCTCTCGTGGGACAACGGGGTCCTCGCGTTCGTGGTCTCCTGGACCCTCTTCGGGATGGTCCTGCTCCTCGCCTTCCTCCTGGCCTTCCGGGGAGCGATCGTCGCGGTCCTGCTCGTCCTCCTCCCTCCCCTGACGCTCCTCTGGCCGATCCCCGGCGCGGGGTCGCTCGCGCGGAAGGTGTGGGTCCTGTTCATCGAGATGACCTTCCTCCCCTGCTTCCTCGTGGTCCCTCTCGTCCTGGCCGTGGGCTCGACGAGCGTGCTGCTCACGATGGGGCTCTTCTCCGTCGCGCTCGCCATGCCCCAGATCCTGTCCATCTCCGGGGCCTCGCTCTCGCACGCGGGGTTCCCGAACGCGAGCTTCGTGGTGGGGAGCAGCCTCCTGAGGAACTCGGAAGCCACGCAGGGGTGGACCTCCGGGCTCCTGAGGAAGGGAGGCTCCTCCTTCGCGCGGGGCTTCCGCTCCCCGTCGTCCTCCAGTTCCGGTGGCCAAGGAGCAGCTGGGGCCTCGGCGGGCGTCGGCGCTCAGGGCGGCTCCCTCGCGGGGAAGGCGGCGCCGGCGATGCGGGCCGGCGGCGCGTCCTCCTCGGGGCTCGCCCTGGCGGGTCCCGCGGGGCTCGCCGCCTGGGGTCTTCAGGAGGGCCTTGGAAGATTGGCCGAGCTCCTGGGGCGGCGAGCCGGCCGGAGCATGGCCACGAGCGCCACCAACAGCTCGGGGGGCGCGCAGGGCGCCGAAGAGGTCGCCTCGCTCCCGGCGCGCGCGAAGGCGGACGAACGTTTCGGAGGGACCCCGCGCGCTGAGGCGAACGCACCTCTCCCTTCGAGGTCGCCGCGGTCGGGGAACGCGAGGGAACGCCCCGCGCCCCGGTCCGCGGGCGCCCGGGGTGGACGTACCCGCTCCGGGACCTCTGCGGCCTCTGCCACGCCCTCCCGCACGCCCCCTCCCTCCTCCTTCCGCGCCGGGCGCGAACCGCCGGTTCCCCTGCCATCCTCGGAAGGCGGGCCCGCGCCGGCGCCCTTGAACGAAGGGGACCCGCGGCCATGACCTCCCCTGCTTCCGGCGTGGCGCTCCCCGAGCGGCTGGGGCGACGGATGTCCATCGGCCCTTTCGAGGACCCGCGCGACTTCCTCCGATGTCTCCTTCTCGTCTCCGCGGGCGCGGTGCCGGCGGTCCTCTTTGGCGCGTGGGCCTGGGCGCCCTTCCTGCTGGCCGCGGTCGTCCTCACGCTGGTACGGAGCGAGGAGGAGACGCTCTGGACGCGTCTCGGTCATCGGGTCGCTTTCCTTCTCCGGAGAAGGGCCGCCCGCGGCGGCGAAGCTGCGGCACACCCTGGCGCCCGCCGCCCCCTCCCGGGAGCTCAGAGGCCCTGGGTGGTCGGCAGGGGCCCGGGCCCCTGGTCGGTGTGGGAGCATCCGCCCTCGAGGTTCAGTGGACGGGCGTCCGAAGAGCTGCTCCAGGAGGCGCTCGGCCTCCTTCGCCCGCTGGGGAACGCCACGGGGGAGATCTACCTCGCCCGCATCCCCACCGAGTGGGACGTGCGGAGGTTCCTCCCTCCTTCCTCTCCCACCTCCGCCCCCGAGGAGACCCGGCTCCGGAACGAGTACGCCTCGCTCCTTCGTCTCGTGACCGAGGGAAGGTTCCGCGCGAGGGTGGTCCTGGTGCTCCCGTGCACGTCGCCGGGACCGCTCGCGCCCGCCGGGTCCGTGGACCCCGCCGAGGGGCTTCGCCGTCTGGGATGGCACCGGCTCGGGCCCTCGGTCCGCGGGGGCAGCATCGCCTCGATGCTCAGCTCGCTTCCGCACTTCCCGGAGGACGCGTGACGACGGTCCGAGGGTCCTCGCCGCGGGCGCCCTCCCCTTGCCCCCTTCCTCTGAGCGAGCTCGAGCCCTTCGCCGTGGGCGTGACGGTGCTGAGCGCGACCTTCGGGCTCTTCGGGCTCTGGCCGGGAGCGACCCCCTCGCTGGTGCTCCTCTGCTGGTTCCTTCTCCTCGTCCCGGGTCCGAGCCCGGGAGCGGGCGGACAGAAGGACGGGCACCCCGCCACGGTCCGATCGGTCCTGCCATGGGTCCCGTCCCTCGTGTTCGCCGGGGTCGGCTGGGCCGTCGAGCTCGCTCCCGCCCTTCCGCTCGACGCGGGCGCCCGTGGTCTTCTCCTCGCGGGTTTCGCGGGCGCAGGGGCCTATCTTCTCGCGCCCGGCGACGACCGCGGCTCTTTCCACCTCGGAACAAGGGTCCGCGGGGGACGTTTCGCATGAGTCGCGGAGGCAGGGACCGCCTCGTGGAGGGGCCCGCGCTCCGAGGCGAAGCGGACCTCCGCAGGGATCATGCTCCCTTTCGCTCGACCCTGCGAGGGCGTCCCCTCCGGGAGGAGACGGTGCGGTCGGT
>DAHVCH010000040.1 GCA_027314165.1 Thermoplasmata archaeon
GCATTCTCGAGAACGACAACGTAGCCCCCGGCCGCCGCGGGGTAGTCTCCAGGACACGTGTCGCCGGTAGCTACCGCTGTCGCAGCCGTGAGGGCAAGCGGATTGCTAGAGCCTGCGGGAATGATCTTGAGCCCAAAGTTGGCCGTTGAGATCGTGCTCGTCGTCGACGCAATCGTTACCGGGAACGTGTTCCATGTCGTCGCAGTTGTCG
This sequence comes from Thermoplasmata archaeon, assembly GCA_027314165.1. Lineage (GTDB taxonomy): Archaea > Thermoplasmatota > Thermoplasmata > Lutacidiplasmatales > UBA184 > JAKAAX01. The sequence goes on from DAHVCH010000040.1 coordinate 212, forward strand.
CGGTGCCGCTAGTGCATGTCCCCGGTGTTCCCGCCGACAGACCGATGCTCGAGGTCGTGGAGGTGTGCGTGAGCAGACCCGTGACCAGGATATACAGCACGGCCGCCAGCACCACGGTGATCGCCACGAGCAAGATCGTTGCGATGATCGGGGATACCCCGCGCTTGTTCTTTCGGCTAAGGCGATTCACAGATACGCTCTCCATGCTTTCGCTTCTCCCTGAGGACTTACGCCCTCGAGTTGGTCGATAGTTCCGTTCCGGGTTATAATAGCGCTGGGCCCACCGCAGCGGCGCGTGTCGTATTACAAATCGACACTTGACGAGCACCCCCCGATTGGCTTTTTACGATGAATGGACCGGGAAGCTCATGCGTATAAAGGTGCATGCCTACGTGCCCGAGTAAGGGCCTCCGTACCCCCCACTTTCGCACGCCATTTTCCCTCTCGCCGCCCCTCCCCCCTGCTTGGTGCTCGCCGGCACCCCAAGGGATCCCGGCTCGGGCGGGGGGGACCCCCTCCCCCCCTCGCCGCTCCAGGCCAAATACCGTCGACCCCCTAGAGGTTGACGCGCCATGGCGTTCGCAGGGGGAGCCGGGATTCCGGCCGAGGGCCTGGGGGTCGAGGACCTCCGGGAGAACCTCCCCCGGGACTACGGGTGGGAGCTGGTCCGCGAGCAGTACGCGGTCTACGCCCGCGTCCCCTTCCCGCGCGTCGCGGAGACCACCCCTGAAGCCCTGGAGCGGCTCGAACGCGCGTTCCGGAGGGAGCTCGACCAGGTCGCCCAGCGGACCACGAGCGCCTTCCTCATCGCAGACCTCGACTTCGTCGAGCTGGACACGGACCGGTTCATGTTCCTGCTCAAGCAGCGGCAGCCCGGGCCGATCCGCGAGGCCGTCTCTGACGCCGTGAAGGGGCTCGAGGGGGGGCGCGACCCCCGCCTCCGACGCATCCTGAACGAGATCTCCGACCAGCGGCAGCGCGAGATCCTGGAGAACGTCAAGCGGCACGGACGCGCGACGACCCGGATCACGAAGAGCCGACGCGGGCGGATCGTGGCCTACCACCAGGCTCCCCCCGACGGAACCCAGGACGTCGCCCTCCTCCCCACCATCCGAGCCGCTGTACGGAGGGGCGCCAAGATCAGCTCCCGGCTCGACCGGCTGGAGATCGTCAAGCAGGACATCCAGGAGAACGTCCGCTACACCCGCGTGGGTTCGTACATGTGCCTCGTTGTGGACACGAGCACCTACGACGAAGAGGTCCAGGACCAGATCAAGAGCATCGTCCGCTCCCTCCTCCTCGACGCGTACGAGCGCAGGGACCAGGTGGGCCTCGTGCTCTCGCGGGGGAACCGGGCGGTCATCGCCAGCGACTTCACGACGGACCTGGAAGCGGTCCGGGCCCGGTTCCTCGAGGCCCCGTGGGGAGGGTTGAGCCCGTTCTCCTCCGGCATCATGGAAGGGACCAAGCTCTTCCTTGCCCGGCTCGCGGACACCATCGACGTGGTCCGCATCTTCGCGGTCATCGGCACGGGCCTTGCGAACGTCCCGCTGCACCAGGGAGGGAACGTCCGCAGGGAGCTGCAGTTCGTCCCGCACTTCTTCCAGGAACTGGACCTGCCGCCCCTCATCGTCGATGTCACCCCCCACGGGTCTCCCTTCCTCCGGATCTTCTCGCAGGGCACCGGGGGCCGCTACTACCACCCGTCCAGGGTCCGGTACCATCGCGTGGCGCTGGCCCACGAGCTCCTGAGCAGCGCCCTCTCCGGCGAACGCGACCGTGCGACCGCCGTCGGAAAGGCGTTCCTTCAAACCTTGGGAGGACGAGGACCGTCCACCTCGCCTCCCTAGAGGGACCTTTCCAGGTTGGAGGGGGGAAGGAACGCGGAGCGAGGAGGGGCCGGCCGTTGGGCCAACTCTCCCGCCCTCCCACCGTCCTCTCATCCCGCGGGGGCTCATCGGTCATCGCGGACGTTCCTCCGCTCGCTCCCCCCCGCTCCCTCCCAGGCCGTCTACAGGGTTGTGCTGCCGGAGACGTTCGGTCCGCCTTGCAGGGGGAAGACCCCGAAGGCGGCCTGGGAGAGGTTGACGTTGCTCGCGGCGACGACCAGCAGGGTCTGGCTCGCTACGACGGGGACCGGGAGCGAGGCGTTCCAGGCATGCCAGCCCGAGCTGTCGTAGTAGGCCTGCTGGACCGAGCCTCCCGGCGAGAGCAGCAGCGCGATCCAGCCGGACGCCGGGGGCGCCACACCGCAGGAAGTGGTCGACACCACCCCCGCGAGTCCTGCGGGGCTGGGGGTCGACACGCCGGCAGGGGTCAACGACAGGCCGATGCCGGAGGTGTCGACCGGGTTGGTGCTCCCCGCGATCGTGACGGCCACGGTGCTGGCGCCATCGCACTGCCCGCTCGCCGCCCGGACCATCGTCAGGGCGACCGGAGGCTGTCCACCCCCGGAGCCCACGTGGGCCACCAGGATGTAGAGCACGGCGGCCAGGACCACCGTGATCGCCACCAGTAAGATCGTGGCGATGATAGGCGAAACGCCTCGATCCTTGTTTTCGTTCGCACGAGTCTTGCTCAATCGCTTCATTCTCGTTAAGTTCCCTTACGGGGACCTCCTTAAGGGATGGTATCCGCATTAGTACGTATATTAACGGAGTGGCCGGACTTTCGTCCCTTGTCGAAAGAGGGTTCGTCAAGAGCGCCGTGCGGGGGACGGGCGCCGGAAGAGGGAGACGCCGACCGGAAGGCATATCCCCAGGTTCGGTCAATCCAAGGGAAGGTGGATCACGTGCCCCTCTTCGGACACCACAACCAGCCTGCTACGGGAATGCGACAGAACGAACAGGTCCTTGGACAGTGGAAGACGCACCACGGTGAGCTTCAGCTGACCAACCAGCGCTGCCTCCTCCTGAAGGCGGGCGGCATGGCCAGCCTGGGCGGCGCCCCGCACGAGATACTCTGGGGCGTCGAGCTCGACGCCATCCAGGACGCCCAGGTCGTCACCGGGAACCAGGGCGCGGGCCAGGTGGCCGGTCAGGCCGCCGGGAACACCCTCTCGGAGTACATCCCGATCGGCAACCCGCTCGGCGGGATGATGGGGCAGCAGACGGCCCACCTCATCATCAACGGGCAGAGCATCGCCTTCCACGACTCGAACACGGCCAACACGGCCCTGGCCCAGATCCAGAGCGCGAAGCAGACCCGGGCCGCCCAGGGCGGCCCCCCCCACTGAGCTCCGGGGCCGGCGGGCTCCTGGCCGTCCGACCGGACATCGTCCGCGAGGGTCCGCCCCGAGGGTCGGGAGGCCCGGCCGCTCGCCCCTCCCGGGGTCCGGCAACGGCAGCGCCGTCCTTAGCCAGTTTAAAGAAGGGGGGCCCTTGACGAACGTACGGGGGAGGGGCGGAATGCACGTCCTTGGGGGCAGCGCGTCGACCACGCTCGCGGAGCGCATCTCTCGAGAGCTCGGGAACGTGCCCTTCGGGATCCCCTTCCGCAAGAGGTTCCCGGACGGGGAGCTCTACGTGCGCGTCGGGGGGAGCTTCGAGGACCAGGATGTGGTCATCGTCCAGTCCCTCCGCGCCGACTCGGACCTCATCGAGCTCTTCCTGCTGGAGGACGCGGTCCGGGAGGCCGGGGCCCGGCACATCTGGGTCGTCGTGCCCTACTTCGGGTACTCCCGCCAGGACCGGCGGTTCTTCCCCGGGGAGCCCGTCTCCGCCCGCGCGCTCGCCCGTCGGGTCGAGACCGACGCGGACGCGATCATCACCGTGGACCTCCACTCCGACCTCAACCGTGGCGTCTTCCGCAAGACCCTCTTCGAGGCGAGCGGCATCCCCGCCATCGGACGGCTGCTCCGCGAGCGCCCGGTGGACCTCCTCGTCTCCCCGGACAAGGGTGGCGTCGACCGGGTCCGGAGGATGGCGGAGCTCCTCGGGAAGCCCTGGATCGCGCTGGAGAAGAAGCGCATCGACAGCGAGCGCGTGGAGCTCTACTATCCTCCCACCGGGCCCGACGTGCGCGGGAAGCAGGTGGTCCTCCTCGACGACGTGATCTCCACGGGAGGCACGATCGTCGAGAGCGCGAAGCTCCTGCGCTCCCGCGGCGCGGAAGCGATCACCGCGACCTGCACCCACGGTCTGTTCCTGAAGGACGCCTTCGAGAGGATCAAGGCGGTGACCGACGACGTCTTCGCGACGGACACGGTCGAGAACCCGGTGGAGAGGGCCTCCGTGGCCCCCGACATCGCCGCCATCCTTCGCCGCGAGATCGCGCACGAGACGAAGGGCACCGCTGCAACCCCACCCGTGGAGGCCGCGCGACCTTGAGCGGGATCCCCCCGTCCATCGACTAGCCCGACCGACCACAGCGAACGAGCAGGGAGGGGGCGGGTGGGAGCTTCGGCAGGTCCCCCCGGGCCCACGATGGAGGGCGACCTCGACGCGCTCGAGCAGGAGCTCCAGTCGCTGAGCCACGAGCACGCCCGGCTCCGGGTGGAGCTCGAGGAGAGGTTCGCTCAGATGCACGCGATCGAGGAGCGCTTCCTCTCGCTCCGCCCGAACGCCGAGCCCGCCGTCCAGCACGAGCTCAAGCGTCGGATGGTCCTCGCGCGACCTTGGCGCGAGGAACTGGACCTGTCCTACCAGGCGCTCCTCGCGACCACCCAGCAGATCGGACTCGTGACCCGGCGGATCCACGAGCTCCAGCTTCGGGTGGCTCAGCTGGCCTCCGCGACGGGCGGCCCCCGCTTCGGCCCTCCGGGACGGATGGGGTAACGTCCCCGGAAGGCGCAGGGAGGTTCGTTCCGCATGGGCATGACCGAGGCGCGTCCCACCGCCCCCGCTCCACCACCCATCGTTCCGGCCCGCGAGTACCGCGGGGACCTGTTGGAACTGCTCGTCGAGATGCGGAAGGCCCTGAAGGCGCGGGGGGAGAGCCTACCCCAGTCGTGGCCGGACGACTCCGAGGCCGAGTTGCGGGCGGGGCGGATGCTGGGTTGGGTGCTCCCCCCTCATGGAGAGCACCGGGGGCTCGCGATCCTTGCGGTGCGCAACCACCGCGGCTTCGGCCAGGTGCACTTCTCCGGCCCCGCCGAGGAACTGGACGCGGCGATGGGGCTCCTCCGGGCCCTGGACCGCGAGCGGCCGGAGGGGATGCGCCGGGTGGACCTCGCCATCTCCGCGGACCCTGCGGCGACCGAGGAGGCCTGGGGCGCGCGGCTGGACGGCGCAGCCAAGGAGCTCCCCTTCGGGGTCGTGCGCCGGAGATTGATGGTCCGCAAGCTCGATCCCGCGCAGCCTCCCCCGGGGGAGCCCCTGCCCGCCAGCTTCCGCTTCGTCCCGGCGCTCGCGCTAGGTGCGCCACTCCTCGCGGCGATGGACTTCCCCGCCTTCGTCGGAGGGCCCGATGAAGGAATGGTCGCGGAGTCCCCGGAGGACAACGAACGCCTTCTTCGGGGGCTCCTCGAAGGCGACCTGGGCGCCCCGCTCCGGGAGGCTTCGGTGGCCGTGGTGCTGGAGGAGGAGACGGAGGCCGGGACCCGGGGTCATCTCGTGGGCTTCTCGCTCTGCCTGGAAGAGAACCCCCACAGCTCCCTCCTCGCCGACATCGCGGTGCTCCCCGACTATCGCCGCAAGGGCATCGGCAGGGCGATCCTCGCCCGCAGCATGAGGGGGTTGGTCGCGCTGGGGTTCACCGAGTCGCGGCTATGGGTCACCGAGGCCAACACGGCCGCCGTGAAGCTCTACGAACGGGAGGGGTTCCAGACCGAGCGGGTCGGACGGATCCTACGCTGGACCGCCCCGTCGAAGACCTGACCTCGAACGGGGGGACGGGGGACCAGCCTCCTCGAGAGGCTCGGACACCTCCGCGCGGGAAGCACCGACCAGAGTCCGCACCCTTTGGAAGACACTGCTGCGCATCGCGCGAGAAGAGAGAGAGGTGAAGATCGCCACCGATGCGGAAGAGATGGCCTCAGCTAGGAGGGGCCCCGCCGGCTCCCACCTCTCCCGGGCCGGCCGGTGGGGGAGACGCTGAGCTACCGTCCGGGGGCGTCCCGGGCCGGCCGCCCTGCCGTCGTCCCAGCTGCGGGGCGTGTCGGCGCCGTAGGTAGAGCCAACCCAGACCGAACGTCGCGAGCGCTCCCGTCGGGGGGACCCAGACCTGCAGGTAGAGACCGTAGGGTCCGGGCTTCGTCCAGCTCGAGCTCCAGAAGTTCGTGGGAGGCGGGACGCTGTTGCCCCCGGCCGGGATGACCGGAGCGAGGTAGATCGTGACCCCTGAGACCGCCGCACCGTGGACGGTCATGTTCAGGAATCCGTCGTAGTACCCCTGAGAGGAGGCGCGCAGCTCCAGGTGCGCGTCGGGCGAGCGGAAGGTGAAGCCGCCCTGGGAGCTGTAGACCACCGTGGTGACGGGTGGATAGGTCACGTTGAGGACCTCCACCGTGACGACAGAGATCCCCGTGCGGCTGGTGCCGTCCTCGACGATCCCCGAGACCGAGTAGAGCGGGTGGATCCCTACCACGGGCGTGAGGTTGAGGGTGAGCAGCACGTTCGAGCCGGAGACCTGGAAGGTCTCGTTGAGTTCCGCGTAGCCCTGCGCCGTGGCGGTCAGCGAGTAGGTGCCGTTCTGGACCCGTGGGAAGAGGAACGTGCCGGTGCTGCCCGAGACCGCGGTCCCCAGGAGCGGGGAGACCAGAACGGTGGCCCCGCTCACCGCGACCCCGTTGGACGCGTTCAGGACCAGCCCCTGGACGGCGAAGTACGCGACCTTCCCTCCCCCGAGCGGCGTGAGGAAGAAGTTCTGGGCCCGGGAGGTCCCCGCGATCGTGAACCCCACGCTCGCGTTGAGGTAGCCCGGAGCCCCGACAACGGCGTTGTAGGTGCCGTTCACGAGCCCCGTCACCGCGTAGTCGCCCGAGTTGGACGCGTGAGCCGTCGCGACGATGGCCCCCCCGGTCGCGGAGACCACCACGTTGGCCCCGCTCACCGGCATCTGCGTGCTCGCGTCCAGCACGGTCCCCTGGATGTAGTAGGTAGGGGTGGGTGGCGGTGGCGGTACGTTGAGGGCGAAGGTCACGGTCAGGGCCACCGTGGAGATCGTGACCGCCGTGGTCTGGGTCGAGTAGCCGGTCGCGGAGCAGGCGACCGTGTAGACCCCAGTGTAGACGGGGGAGAGCAGGTAGACGCCGTTCGTGTTCGTGGTGTTCGATAGAAGGGTCGCGTTCAGGGTCACCACCGCGCCCTTGATCGCGGCGTGCGTGGTGGCGTCGGTCACCGTGCCGGTGATGTAGTACGCCTTCGGAGGCAGCGTGGAGAGCGAGATGTTCTGCACCACGCTCGCGCCCTGGACCGTGACCGTGAGGCTCGCCGGGTTGAACCCCGCGAGCGTAGCGGAGAGGGCGTAGGTCGCGTTGAGGACCCCGGTCAGGGAGTAGTGTCCCTGCGCGTTGGACGTGGTGCTGCCCACGGCGCTCCCGTAGTACGTGAGGTTCACGACCGCGCCGGAGAGCGTCGCCCCTGTCGAGTAGTCGGTCACGTACCCCGAGAGGGTGTACGTCGAGGGTGGGACCGCCTTGAGCGCGACGTTGTCCCAGGTCGTACCGTGGACCACGACCGGGCCCGCGTAGGAGGAGTAGCCCGAGGCGTTCACGAAGAGCGTGTAGGTCCCGTTCATCACCGGCCCCAGCGTGTAGCTCCCCCCGGAGTTCGTGGTCGTCGTGCCCCAGGTCCCGTTGAGCGCCACGGTGGCCCCGGGGATGCTCTGGAGCGTGGACGAGTCGGTCACGTTGCCCTGGATGTTGAACAGGTTGGAGGACGCCGCGAGCAGCGTCACCTGCGAGGTGCCCGAGGCCTGCTTTCCGAACGCGTCCCACACGAGGCAACGGACCACGTAGACCCCGGTGGCGCTGAACGTGGTGGTGAAGGTCGGGTAGGTCGCGCCGGTCTGGGCGACGGCGCCGATGTACCACTGATAGGTGAACGGGGCCTGGCCACCGCCCACGGTCACTGAGAAGGTCTGGGTGAGAGGCGCGTAGCCGCGGGTGAACGGAGGGGAGAGGAAGATGCTCATCCCGGGGTACACGACGTAGATGTCCGAAGCCGGGAAGGACAACGTGGTCGCCGTCCCCTGGTAGTTCTTGTAGTCCACGATGGAGAGCGCGCCCGCTCCACCGACCGGGCCCTGGCAACCCATGCCCGTGCAGGCATCGAGCGGGTAGCTCACGTTGTACGGCGCACCCGTGGCCACGACGTTGAAGGTCGCCGTCCACGTGTCGTTGAGGTTCATGGTCGACAAGGGCCAGGCCCAGCCGTACACGGTCGCGGTCCCCTGGCTGGTCACGGTGGGGGTCTGCTGGCAGCCGGAGACGGGCGAACCGTGCCGGAGGCAGGTGACGGTCCAGGCGGGGTTGGTCGGGTCGGGAGTGATGTTGAGCTGAGGGACGAACTGGAACATCGGGACGCCGTTCGAGGACGCCGTGGTGTTCGTGACCGAGACCGGCCCGAAGGAGATGTGGTCGATCGCCCATCCGAGCGCCGTGTTCGTCGACCACGCGCGGGGCGGGTTCGAGTAGGTGGTCCCGCTCTGCCCCTGGTAGCAGGAGCTCCCGAGGCTGCACGTGAGGTTCCCCTGCCCCGTCCCCGTCGAGGCCACGGAGCATCCGTAGCCTGAGGGGCCCTCCCAGGACCCTCCGGTGGCCGTCGCCAGGTCGCAACCGGCCTTCAGGATCGCCCCGCTGTCGGCGCTCCCGTAGGCCGACGTGGTGTAGTCCTGGCTCGTGGCGTCCGTCATCCCGTTCGCCACGTCGATGGTGTCCACCGTGACGCCCAGCGACTGGGCCAGGCTGGCGATGTTGTTGGTCCCGGAGATCCACTGCTCGCAGCTGGGGGAGACGATCCCGGCGCCGTAGTTGTAGGAGGGCTCGCAGGTCGCGCTGTAGCCGCTGTTGTAGTCCGAGTGCGTGCCGGCGTAGTTGAAGGGGTACCCGGAGTCGCGCGGCGTGGTCGACCCGATCCAGACGATCACGTGGTGGTCCGCGGCGTTCCACGCCAGGTTCGAGCCCTTGAGCGCACCGTAGAGCGCCGTGATGGAGGAGGAGTCCCCGATGTTGTCGGAGAAGTCGCTGTCCCCGTAGTACCAGGAGCCTCCCAGGACGGGGTTCTGGAACCCGTTGACGACGGCCGTCTGGAAGTTGGGCGCCGTGACGAAGTTGCCCACGTCGACGTGGTACTCCGCCCCGTCCCCGTCGTCGTGGTTACCGAGCGTCGCGAAGTAGTCCACCATCGCGAAGCTGACGGAGGAGTACGGGTTGTTGGCGGAGATGTCCCCGGCAAGCTTCCCCGCGTTCGCGACGAAGTAGGGGACGGAGTTGGACTCCTGGCACGGACCGTTGCACGGGTTGTTGACCCCCGAGTCGGCGACCGTGGGGTCGTAGACCCCGTCGTAGAGGGTGGTCTCGACTACGAAGACGACCTGGACGTTCGCGTAGTTGGGGACCCCGTTCCCCGTCGCGTTCACGAAGAGCGAGACCTGGGAGTCCTGGGGTGCGAGCTCCTGCTGGTTCTTGTAGGTGTAGATCGAGGAGGGCGAGTTCCGAATCGCGGCGGAAAGATGCGGAGGGTTGAGCGAGGTGATGCTCGGGACCCACGGGGCCGAGACGGGCCCGGCGGTCCCTCCCGAGGCCGGCAGGGGGTTCTCTCCCGCGACGGCGGCCCGGGGGAGGGGGGAAGCGGCCGCGGGGCCGACTCCGCCGCCAGGCAGGAACGCGACAAGGAGGGAGAGGACCAGAAGCCCCGTGAGGGCAAAAGCGACCTTACGGAGGCGCTGTTCAGCGTGGTGGTCCCGGACCGCCGCTTTCACGTCCGGCAGGCCACGCACGGACCCCACGGGTTCCTCGAGGGCCCCCCATGGGCGATACGGATAAAGATGTGTGGTAGGTGAAAACGCGTCACGGCGCGATTCTTCGCCGGAATACGAAGCTCGGGGGCCGGATCGGACCCCCGCCCTTATCGAGGCCCCGGCTCCTCCCGGCGCCGTGGGCGAGAGGACGCCGGACCTGGTCATCGTGGGGAGCGGGATCGCGGGGCTCTACGTCGCCCTGCGGGCGCGCGAGGAGGGATTGCACCCCTGCGTCCTCACCAAGTCCACGCTGACCGAGTCGAACACCCGCTACGCGCAGGGAGGGATCGCGGCGGCGGTGGGTCCGGGCGACTCCCCCCGCCTCCACTTCCAGGACACGGTCCGGGCGGGCGCGGGCCTGGTCGACCGGCCCGCGGCTTGGGCGCTGGCCCAGGAGGCTCCCCTCCGGATCGCGGACCTGGCCCGGTGGGGGGTCCCCTTCGACACGGCCGACGGGAAGATCACGCTGGGACGGGAGGCCGCCCACTCCCGGGACCGGATCCTGCACGCGGGAGGCGACGCCACCGGTCTTCGCATCGAGGAGACCCTCCAGGCGCAGGTCGTCGAGCAGGGGATCGAGGTCCGGGAGCACGCCCACCTCCTCTCGATAGGACCGACGCCGAAGGAAGGGGTGTCGGTCAGGGTACGCACGCTGAAGGGTGACGAGGAGCTCCGGTCACGCACCCTGGTGCTTGCCACCGGAGGCGCCGGTCACCTCTACCACGAGTCGTCGAACCCGATCATCGCCACCGGCGAGGGGGTCGCCATCGCCGCCCGTGCGGGGGCGCTCATCCGGGACATGGAGTTCATCCAGTTCCATCCCACGGTCTTCCGCCGGGACGGCGCCCCCCGCTTCCTCATCTCGGAGGCCGTCCGCGGCGAGGGCGCGGTGCTCCGGGACGCGCAGGGGGAGCGGTTCATGCCGCGCTACCATCCGGAGGCGGAGCTCGCGCCTCGCGACGTGGTCTCGCGCGCCATCGCCTTCGAGCTCGAGCGTTCGGGAGACCGGCAGGTCTTCCTCGATGCGACGGCGATCCCGCGCGAGCGTCTGCTCTCGCGCTTCCCCACGATCGGCCACTTCCTGCGCGGCCAGGGGCTCGACCTCTCGAAGGACCTGATCCCTGTCGCTCCGATGGCCCACTACATGGTGGGCGGGGTCGCGACGAACCTCTCCGGGGAGACCTCCGTCCGGGGGCTCTACGCCTGCGGGGAGGTCTCCTCCACCGGGCTCCACGGCGCCAACCGTCTTGCCAGCAACTCCCTCATGGAGGGGCTGGTCTTCGGCGAGAGGATCGTCCGTGCCCTCCGGGGGGGTGCACGCTGGGCGGGGGTCCCTTCGACCGAGCCGGAGGTCCAGCTCCGTCCGGTCCCGAAGGACGTCCCCCCGCTGCTTCACGGTCGACAGCTCACGCGCAACGGTCTCGGCAAGCTCCTCTGGGAGCAGGTGGGGATCATCCGGCAACCGCACCGCCTGCACGAGGCGGTCGCCCGCCTGACCCAGGACTGGTCCGTCGCCGAGCGGGAGAGCGCGAGCGCGGGGCGCGACGGTCCGGCGATCGCCGACCTGCTGCTCACGGGGCTCATGATCTCCCGGGGAGCGCTCGCGCGGGAGGAGAGCCGGGGCGGGCACTTCCGCACGGACTTCCCGCGTCCCAGGGCGGCCTGGCGCGCGCATCTGGGCATGCGCGTCCGCCTTTCGGGCTGAGCTCGCGACGCCTGCCGGCTTTGGCCCCTACGGGGCCTCCGGAGGCCCCGCTAGGGCTTTGCGGGGGAGAGCCTGGGGCCGTTTCATGGACCTCAGGCTGACCGAGGAGGAGCGCGCCCTTCAGGAGGCGGTTCGAACCTTCGTCCGCAAGGAGCTCGCCCCCGTCGCGGACCGGATGGACCGCGAGGACCACTGGCCCACAGAGGTGTTCCGCCGGATGGGGGAGCAGGGCTTCCTGGGCGTGACCGTTCCGCCCGAGCTCGACGGCGCCGGGGCGGGATACCTGACCCAGGCCCTGGTCCTCGAGGAGGTCGCCAGGGTGAGCCCGGCTTTCGCCCTCTCGGTGGGGGCGCACTCGAACCTCTGCCTGGACAACCTCTGCCGGAACGCGAACGAGGAACAACGGAAGCGGTACGTGCCCGCCCTCGCCACCGGCAAGGCGACGGGTGCCCTCGCGCTCACGGAGCCCAACGCGGGCTCGGACGCGGTGTCGCTCCAGACCCGAGCCGAGAAGAAAGGGGACCACTACGTCCTCCACGGGACCAAGCAGTTCATCACCAACGGTCCGGTGGCCGACACGCTCCTAGTTTACGCCCGGACGTCCCCTTCGAAAGGCTCGCGCGGGATCAGCGCGTTCATCGTCGAGAAGGGCTACCGGGGATTCTCGGTCTCCCGAAAGCTCGACAAGATGGGCATGCGCGGCTCCCCGACCGGCGAGCTGGTCTTCGACGGGGTGGAGGTCCCGAAGGAGAACCTGCTCGGGAAGGAGGACCACGGGGTCGAGATCATGATGAGCGGGCTCAACGTCGAACGCGCCGTCCTCGCGGCCATCCCGCTCGGGATCATGGAGGAGTGCCTCGCGCTCTCGGTCCGGTACGCCCAGGAACGGGAGCAGTTCCACAGCAAGATCGGCCGGTTCCAGCTCGTCCAGGAGAAGCTCGCCAACATGTACATGCAGCTCGAGGCCTCCCGCGGGCTGGTCCACCGCGCCCTCGACTCGGTGGGGCACGACAAGCGGACGGGGCGGCCGGCGTGCGCCGCGCTCACCTACGCGAGCGAGGCGTCCACCCGGGTCGCCCTCGACGCCATCCAGGTCCACGGCGGGAACGGCTACATGCGCGACCTGCCGATCGAGCGGCTGATGCGCGACGCGAAGCTCCTGGAGATCGGCGCGGGCACGAGCGAGATACGCCGCCTGGTCATCGCCCGGGAGCTCCTCGGCCCCGGATTCGACTGACGCAGGCTGACCCCTCCTTCGGCGGCCGTCCCTCGGGCTCCGCGATCTGAGGAGAGGGCGCGACGTCCGTCCCCCTCACGGCAACGTGCGACCGCTGGGGAAGGGCGGTCGAGGTGAGCCCCCCGAACCCGCCCCCATGGGGATGGATCGCGGGAGCCCGTCATCGGAGGATGGACGACCGGTCTCTCCCACCTGGCGCGTCGCGGAGCCACTTCCACCGGAGGTAGAGCAGCAACCCTATCGTGATCCCCGTGACGACGAGCACGCCCACGTCCCCGCTGATCTCCAGGAGAACGTCCATCG
>DAHVCH010000041.1 GCA_027314165.1 Thermoplasmata archaeon
AGGAGGAGGCGACGCTCACGAGCGCGGGCCATCCCCCGGAGGAGTTCCTCCGCTTCGCCGATGGGGTGCGACGGGTCCTGAGGGCGGCGGTGCTCTGGGCAGACACACATCCCAACGCCCCGGGATGGGTGCGACGGGGAGTGGCTCAGGCCGGCTACCGGGCGATCACGCACATCGTGAGCCAGAGTTGGAGGGACAAGGACGCCCGTCGTATCTCGAAGGAGCTGAAGCGCCGTCGCCGGATGCTCTTCACGTTCCTCACGGAACCGGGGGTTCCGTTCCACAATAACGACGCGGAAACCCAGGTGAGGCAAGGAGTTCTGTACAGGAAGATATCCGGGGGTCGACGGTCGTGGACCGGTGCGTGGGTCCTCGAGCGACTCTTGACAATCTACAGGACCTGTCAGAAGCGGAAGTTGGAGTTCATCCGGGTGCTCAAGGACTCGCTGACAGCTCGAGCAGCCCCAGCCCTGAACCCCACAGCATGGGCTCCACGGTCACAGTGACGGTGACAGTGCCACCGCGCCACAAGGGTGAATTGCTACCAGCTCGTGGTGACAGGGAGCGGGGCCGACGCGAACGCGTCCTGCCAGGCGAGGGGGCCCGCGTGCCCGCTCATCTCGACGGGAGACGGGAACGCACCAGCGGGGCCCGCGTCAAACGTGTCACTCGATGGGCCTTCCCACTACTTGAACCGGGGGCCGGGCACCTGAAGGATCGGTCCAGAGCGAGGGACCTGATCGGGGCTGTCGAGTTGTTCGGACGCTCGGCGCATGCTATCGGTTTCGTTGGTGGCGGACATCTTCATCCTCGCTGGCGAGGGACGAAGATGGGAAGCGGTTCGCAACTGCGTGTCGTCGTGTGGAACTTGCTGGGGAGGACCTACCACGAGAGGTTCGCGTGAAGTTTCTACATCGTGTTAGGGAGTTCTCGGGCACACTCCTTGAGACGGGAACGGCGTATACCGCGTTTGGAACTACTGGGCGCGTTGCGGGTCATGGTCGGCAGCTGCTCGCGGTCGAGTGAGGGGCAGACCACCCGATCTGCCGGCTGCGGTCCGAACGGTACACCCCCAAGATTCCGTCACGGTCGAGGAGAAGGCTTCCGAACTGGAGCCAATCTCGCCTAGCCGAAGTTAGTCTTCGGTGGTGCCCCCGGTCACCAAGGCCCGTCATGCCGGCGGCAGTCCTACCCACTGGAAGGTGGAAGAATGCTCCGAGAGGAGCCGGCGGCGGCGGTGAGAAGCTCGGGCGATGAATTGAAAGGGGAGGAGCGCCCGTGGCTTGTCGGCCCTAGCCCGGACCCCAGGTGCACGTTTGCCAGGAACCTCTGCTCCCAGCACGCCCAGGTCCCACTCGGGGGCGCGCGCCTTTGACGCCCTCATCCTGGGAGGGGGCATCGCAGGAAACGCTCTCGCGTTCCACCTCGCGCACGAGCACGGCTGGAGGGTCTTCCTCTACGAGCGGCACACGCCCGCCGGCGGAGCGTCAGGCAAGGCGGCCGGCATCGTCTCCACGCAATGCTGGAACGCGTGGGACATCCGCGCGGTCGAGACCTCAAGGAAGGAGTACCGACGACTCTCCGAGGAGCACGACGAGACCCTGTTCCTGGAGACGGGAGGACTGCGCGTCGTCTCCAGCGAAGAGGGGGAGCGCGGGCTCGCCTCGGCCGTGGACCGACTGCGAGCGGCGAAGATCGAGGCCCGGGTCGTCACGGCCAAGGAGGCCGGAGAACTGCTCCCGGCCGCGAAGGTCGATGACGCTCGGGCCGCCCTCTACACGCCCAAGGACGCCGTTGTCGCCCCCACCGACCTCACGCTCCTCTACGGCCGGCTCGCCAGGGAGAACGGAGCCCAGGTCGAGTCCGACCTGGGGGCTGCGGAAGCCCGCCCTGTACCGAAGGGATGGGAGCTGGCGGCCGGAGGCCACACGTACTCCGCCCCGAAGCTCATCGTGGCGTGCGGCGCGTGGACGAAGGGCGTGCTTGGCCGGCTCGGCCACCCGTTGCCTCTCGCCCCCTACCTGACCCGGGCGTGTCTGATCAAGGCGAACGTTCGCAAGCCCTTCCCCTGGCTCCACGACAGCGAGCTCGACGTCTATGTCCGACCTTTCCCAGGAGGGGATGTGCTCGCAGGGGACGGGACCGAGCTCAAGGAGGTCGACCCCGAGCATCTCTCGCCCTCGAGCGACCTCCCGTTCCTCGAGAACGTGGCGGGGTTCATGCAGCGGCGCTTCCCCGCCTGGGCCTCCTCCTCCGTGGGCGCGTCCTGGCACGGGATCTGCACCTCGACCCCGGACCGCAGGCCGATGATCGGCCCGGTTCCCGACGCGCCGGGGCTCTTCGTCCTGACCGGGTTCAACGGCTTCGGGGTCATGCGCGCGGGGGCGGCCTCGAGGTGGATGGCGGACGCCCTCGCGCGAGGCCGATGGACCGAGCTGCGCGAGGTCGACCCGGGGAGGTTCAAGCCTCCCTACGTGCCCTTCGAGCCGCGGCCCGGTTTCACGCTCGAGCCCTGACCGCGGGCCCGTGGCGCGGGGCCCCTCGAGGCCCCTCTAGCTGGACTCGCCGCTCGGGGAGGCGTCCGAAGCGGGGGAGGGCTCGGACCCTCCCGTCCCTTCGGAGGGGCTCCCGCTCGACCCGGCGCCTTCCGAGGAGCCGCTGGCGGGCTCATCGACCTTGATGGGGGAGGTGTCCTCGGCCGAGGGCTCGGGCTCGGAAGCCCCCTCCGAGGGGGTCCCCGAGGCGGGCTCCTCCGCAGGCGTGCTCTCCGCCGGGGCCGGCTCGGGTTCAGGCTCGGAGGTGTCCGAGCGTTCCGCCGCCGGCGTGTCGGCCGCCGCGCCTGCCGCCGCACCGCCGGCCGCCGCGCCGGTCATGACGGCGGGTGACTCCTTGCGGCGGCGTCCGAAGACCAGGGCCGCCAGAAGGGCGATCAGGAGCACGATGACGAGCCCGATCAGGGCCCAGTCGATCGTGCGCAGACCGTTGTTCTGCGAGGTCGTGGTCGGGGTGGTGGTGGTCGTGGTCGGCTTCGCGAAGATCGAGACCGAGGCCGTCACCGAGGACGTCAGGAGGTGCTTCGCGGGCACCGCCGGGACCGAGAAGGAGAGGAGGACCGCTCCCGTCGTGGTGCCCGTCGTGTAGTTGAAGAACACCTTTCCCGCACCGTTCGAGGTCCGGCTCGCAAAGTCGAAGGACCCGGCCGATGGCGCGCTCAGTTCGGCGGCGGTGACCTGGATGCCGCTCTGGGGGGCCCCCGAGTGGGAGGCGTTGGTCACCGTGACGACCAGCTGGGTCACGTTCCCGGGCCAGACGGCCGAGCTGAGGGGGCTCACCGTCAGGCTCATGGTGTAGTTCCCGGGACCCGCCTGGGTCGGGGGTGCCTGGGTCGTGACGGCCGCGGAGGCGCTCCCGCCCAGGAAGCCCGTCAGCGTCGCGCTCGCGGTCACGAGCGAGGCGGTGGAGACCGTGTTGCCCCCGGGGGCCGTGAAGTTCGCGTAGGCGTACCCGTTCGCCCCGACGGAGGCCGTGGTGGGCGACACCGAGCCCAGACCGCTCACGCCGAGGGCAACGGCGGCCCCGGTCGCGGGTCCGGCCGCGGAAGGCTTGGCCACGTAGATCGAGAGCGGCTGGATCGCCCCGGAGGCGATCGAGGAGGTGGCCGGGGTGATGGCCACCGCGAGCGGGAGCAACCCGCCGCCGCCGGTCGTCCCGCCGGCCTTGACGGTCACCTGCGTCGCGGTGGGTGAAGCGCTGAGGTTCCGCGGCGCCTGAGCGGTCGTGGTGACCGTGACGTTGTACCACACCGGCGAATAGCTGGGGGCCGTCCAGTTCACGTAGGCGTACCCGTTCGCGTTCGCGATCGCCGCGACCGTGTCGAAGGTCCCGACGTTCGGGGCGACGGTGAAGTTGACCCACGCGCCCACCGCGGGGCCCGTGGCGCCGCCCCTGGACGCGACCCAGGTCGTGTGGGCCACGAGCATCGAGGGGGCTCCCCCGGCCGTGATCGTGGCGGGGTTCGCGGTGGTGGTGAGGGTGAGGTGGTTCACCGCCGGACTGGGCGTGGGACCGAAGGCCGTGACGTTCCCCGTGGTGCCTCCCCCGATGGGGTCAGACACCTCGAAGAGACGGCTGTAGGCGAGCGCCCCGTCGCTTCGGACCGGGGCGGAGAGCGTCTTGGTCCACTCGACGTTCCCCGTGTTGACGCTGATGGCGTAAAGGTCCCCCGCCGAGTCCGCGACGTAGGCGACGTCACCGGCGACCGCGGGAGAACCGACCGGGGTTCCGCCCAGGGTCGCGTTCCACATCTGCGTCAGGGTGCCGCCCCCGGCAGAGGTGGTGAAGTTCCAGCGGCTCACGGTGCCGTTCATGTCCGTCACGAGGAGCCCGGCCCCCGTTCCCCAGTTGGAGACGACCGCCGGGGTCGAGAGGAGCCCGCAGTCGGTCGCAGGGTTCGTCGTCCGCAGCAGGGCGACGGAGGGGTAGCTGTGTGCGGTGAGGTTCATCGCGATGAGGTGGCTCGTGGCCCCGGGCCCGGCGTCATCGCCGAAGAACCCGTACGGCCAGGAGGTCTTGCCCCCCGCGCTGACGTTCGTGACGGCGATCGAGCCCGAGTTCGTGGTCGCCCAGGTCAGTGTCTGGCCGGGACCAATGCCGTTCGCAGACGGGTAGCCCGGCGTGTTCGTTTCCGTGGCTTGGGTGTACTGGTAGCCGCGCACGACCTGGTGGGCGCTGTCGAGGTAGAACGTGGACCAGACGGAGGACCCTCCGGGGCCGATCCCCGGGAGCAGGGCGATGGCGGGCGTGCTCGTCGTCCGGGTCCCGCCCGCGCGAGCCCCCGCGTTCGAGCCGTAGAAGGTGAGCGCGGTGCCGCTCCAGGTGTACGCGTACTGGAAGCCATAGATGTCCGTGATGAGGATGCCCGCGTTGCCCCCGAAGTCCGCCCCGTAGATCGGGACGGGGGAGTTCGCCGAAGCGCCGCCACCCCACTGGCCATTCGTCTGCTGGATGGACTGCATGATGGTGCCGTTGGTGGCGTTGAGCGCGTAGATGGAGCTGCAGCCTGCGGCCGCTCCGCCCGGACAGGGAGGGAAGGTACCGCCGTCCTGCTCCTGGACCAGGAAGAGCATGCCGCGCCAGAGCGCGGGAGTGACGACGACGGGCACGCCGGTGACCCCTCGGTCGAGGGTGGTGTTCCAGACCACGGCCCCGGAGGTCGCGTTGTAGGCGATGATGTCGTCACCCGCAGCAAAGTAGACGTTCCCCTGGCCGACGACCGGGGAGGAGATGAACGCGGGAGCCACCGCGCCGCTCGCGGTCACGGGGTCAGGGAAATTGGGAAGGGTGGAGTTCCAGTTGAGGTTGGAGGCGACCGGCGTGTCGGAGGAGAGCCCCGAGTTCGAGGAGTCGTGCTGGTACTCGGTCCAGGTGTCGGCGCCGTAGCTCGGGACCGACGTGTGGGAGGGCGCCGCCCACCCCGCGACCGCGGCGTGGGGCATCCCTGCGTGCGCGGAAGGCATCGCCCCCGCGGCGGGGAGGGCCATCAGGAATACGGTCGCCAAGGCCATCAATACGGCGGTCCGGGCTGCGAGCATTGCCCACCCCCACGGGACTTACCCTTCATGAACCTACGGGCAGGGGCGCCTCGAGGCGCAGCGGGCGATTCGAGCCGGAGCAGGGCCTCTTCCCGGGCCCTCGAGCGGTCAGAGAGCCGTGCGATGGCGGGCTCAGCGCTGCTGGATCGTGATCGCGATCTGCATCTGCTGGTAGGCGTCGGGGGTATTGTTCCCGCCCCTGTTGTCCTGCACCGAGAGGATGACCACGATCGTGGCCGTGCCTGCGCCGGTCATCCGTACGGTCACCGCGGGGCCGTAGATGGTCCCGAGGGCCGTCGCGGGGTGGCTCGTGGTCGCTGGCGGGACGGTCGTCGAGACGAGGTTCAGGTTGGTCGAGACGCAGCCCCCGGCGGTCCTGGAGAGGCAGACCGACACCCGCCCCAAGTTCCCGGTCCAGGAGTTGCTGTAGAGGCCGAACTCCGCCTGGTTCGAGTTCCTGTCCCTGTAGGCGAGGGCCGGGAAGAACTTCAGCATGGCGCCCCGGCACGCCGGGGGAAGGGTGATCGAGATGGACCCTCGGGAGGAGGTCGTCCCTTGCACGACGCCCGTCACCCGCACGGTGCCGCAGCGCTGCGTGGTCGTGACGGTCCGCGCGAACAGCGTCTCCATCCCCGGGTGGGACCCGGCCGAGACGTCCATCTGCTGGAGGACGAACACGTGCGCCGCCGCGTCGGAGAGGCCTAGGAGCCCAAGAGCCGAGAGCGCCGCGAGGACCGCCAACACCCTCGCCGCCCTCGACGAGGGGCCCACGGACCGGGAGACCGGTCCGAGGCGGCGTAGGACCGTCCTCATGCGTCCCTCCTTCCCGTCGGCATCCTCAGGCCTCGTACACGATCGAAACGACCGCCGGGGTGGTCGTGGTCACCCCGGTGCTCCCCACCGCCCAAAGGAAGGAGAGGTAGAGCACGGGCTGGGCCGCCCCGGTCCCCGCGGCCACGGTCACCACGGCGCCCGCGGTCGGGCCGGCCCCGGTGAGCTCGAGGCTGGATTCGATCGATCCCACGGGGCAGGTGGGCGCGAAGACCGCCCAAGGATTGCCGCTGGCGTCGGTCCCCGAGGCCAGGGGCGTCCCGGAGGCAGGGATGGCCGAAGGAGCCTTGTTGCAGTAGGAGACCCAGAGCGTGTTGACCCCGCTCGCGACCATCGGCACCGACACGTCGAGATGCACGGACCAGGCCACGGTGGTCGCCGCGACCGTCTCGACCTCGAGCGTGTCCAGGGCGTAGGTCCCCGAGGAGCCCGCGTACCCGTTCAAGGTCAGCTGGACGGAAGTGGCGGCGGCGTTCGGGAAGGAATTGGTCTGGATCCCCAGCCCGAGCACCGGAGCGTAGTTCGCGGGGTTGGCGAACCGGAAGGGGGCGATCTTGCCCCCGGCTACGCTCGAGGCCGAGGACTGGACCACCACGTGGGCGGCCACCAGCCCCGATAGGCCGAGGGTCGCGACGAGAAGCAGGAGAAAGCTCCCGGCGACGGTGCAGCGGGTGACCACGGAGGACGCCCGGCGGTGTCCGCGCAGACGCCCGCCCCGTCGGACAAGATCGCTCAGCTGGAAGGGCCGCCGCATGCGATCGGACCTCTGCCCTCTCTCCCCCTCACGCGGTCGCGACCAACGACAGCGACGCCGGAGTGGTCGTGGTCGCCCCGGTGTTGGTCACGGCGATGAGGAAGGAGAGGTAGAGGACCGAGACGCCGGAACCGGTTCCCGCGGCCACGGTGACGACCGCTCCGGTCCCCACCGCGGTGAGCGCCTCGTTGACCTCGCCGGCGCAGACGGGGGGGTAGATCGCCCAGGGATTGCCGTTCGCATCCGTGCCGCTCGAGAGGGCGAGGCCCGTGTCGGCGACACCGGTGGGGGCCGTCGCACAGTAGGAGATGTAGGCGGCGTTCACCCCCGACGCCACGAGGGCGGTGCTCACATCGATCTCCAGGTTCCACGCGATGGTGGTCGCGGCGGTGGTCCGAAGCTCGAGAACGTCCATCAGGTAGGTGGCCGAGGCCCCGTCGGCCCCGTTCACGGTCGTCGCGACAGAGACCTGCTGGGCGTTCGGATAGGTCCGTACGTAGAACCCCAGGCCGCTCGCGGTGGCGTAGTTCCCGCCGTCGACGAACATGAAGGGGCTCGCGGTGCCGCCGGCCGAGGTGGTCGCCTGGTAGACCAGCACGACGTCCGCCGTAACGAAGCTCGTGGCGAGAACGACCCCGACGATCGCGACGAGGCCGAGCCACCGGAACCGGCGCAGGATCTCGCGGAGTCGGCGGTCACGCCTCCGCGACGGGCCCGTGCGTCGTGAGGCCCCGCTCCCCCGGACCACGGACATTCATCTTTCGGGAGCGCTAAGAGCGTTACCCCCGCCCCCGGAGGCAGGTTATACGCCCCTCCTCGGAGCGATACGTGTCCGTACGCTTCCATTCGGCCCCCGTCGGGACCCCGCGCCGGTTATCGGAGCGGGCCAGGATTCATCTGGGGGTTCCCGATAGGGTCCCCGGGGTAGAGCCCATGGTCCAGCGCGTAACCGAGGTCGTAGGGATTTCGAAGAAAGGATTCGCCGATGCCGCAGCGAACGCCGTGGAGACCGCCTCCCGAACGGTCCGCGGGATGAAGTGGTTCCGCGCCTCCGAGTTCGAGGGCCGAGTTGAGAACGGGAAGGTCGTGGAGTTCCACGCGACCGTCAGGATCTATTTCGACTACGAAGGGAAGGAGTAGTCCCCCTGGGGGATCGCGCGCTCGTCCGCTTCCCCGTGGTCCCGCTCTCGGTCCCTTTCCCTGAACAAGAACGGATCCGGAGGCGCTTGCAGGCTGCCCGTCATCCCGTCTTCGTCGACGATCCGGTGGCGTAGGCCACGAGGTCGGCGAGCGCAAGCTTCCCGTTGCGCAGGGTCATCGGCTCGAGGGCGGACCGCCGGGCTGGCCGGCACGCGAGCCCCGGCGTTCCGCGCGACTACGACCCGCCCTTCGGGGAGGGTTCGCTGGGGTGGCTCCACTCCTCCAACGGGTCGTGGTAGGTCCCGGCCGCTCGGGCGAAGCCCTTCTGCGCCCCGCGCTTCGCCGCCCTCACACCCTTCGCGGTGTAGACCACCGGGGCCTCGGCCGCGATCTTGGCTCCGGACCTCATGGCGCGTCCGGCCGCCTTCAGGTCCGCCTTGACCTCCTTCGGGAACTCCTTCTTGAACTTGTGGGCCCGGATGCTCAGCCGAGCGAGCTTCATCTCGATCTCGAGGTGGAGCTGGTCGAAGTCCTTCCCAACGGAGTTGGGGAGGCGCGAGATGTCCTTCTCGACATCCTTGAACTCCATCTCGATATCCTTCCCGATCCCTCGGGTGGCCTGTCGTAGCATCTGCACGTGGGCTTTGAAGCGCGGAGAATCGTCGTCGGCTCCCATGGTCGCCTGGCCCGGTCCATCCCGCACTGGGATTTAAGGGGGGCTCTGGAGTGGAAGGGCACGCCGTCCTGGCGGGCCGTGAGGGGTGTCCCCCTTCCTGCGGGGCGGGACCGACGGCTTTCTCGTGCGCTCGAGCCGAAAGGTAATACCCCCCACCCTTTGTCTTGCGAAGACCTAGCATGACCGCCCGACCCTCGCTCCGATGGAAGCCCACCCTTGTGACGCTGGCCCTGGTCCTCCTGATGGGGGTCCCCTCCGCCGGGGGCCTCGCCGCGCTC
Organism: Thermoplasmata archaeon; assembly: GCA_027314165.1. Classification (GTDB taxonomy): domain Archaea; phylum Thermoplasmatota; class Thermoplasmata; order Lutacidiplasmatales; family UBA184; genus JAKAAX01. The sequence continues at coordinate 9,271 of DAHVCH010000041.1, forward strand.
CACCAGGCGTCGACGACGAGCCCTGTCCAGGTGACCCAAGAGGTCTACGGGCCGGGCCTGACCACGGCGTCCCCGATCAAGCACGTGATCGTCATCATCCAGGAGAACCACGGGACGGACAATTACTTCAGCCAGTTCCCCGGGGCCTTCGGGATGCCCCCTGGCGGCGTCCCTCAGCCCGGGACCCATGGGAACGTGGGGTGGTACGCGAACCAGTACACCCTCGGATGGAACTACGCGGCCAACCAGAGCTCCTCGGTCCCGGCCCACGGTCAGGACCAGATCTGGGGCAACATGGACAACACGTCCATGGACGGGTTCACCTACACGGACTCGAACGTCTCGAACGGGTACTACCCCTCCTACATCGTCGCGAACGAGCTGGGTCTGGCCCAGGAGTACGGGTTCGCGGACAACTATTTCCAGGCCTTCGCGGGGCCCACGCTTGCGAACCGGTTCTACTACTACGGGATCACCTCTGGACCGATCACCGGTGACGCCGGGCCCGCGAACGGCTCGAACATGGTCTACTTCCCGAGCCTCCCCCAGGAGCTCGAGCAGTACGGGGTCTCATGGAAAGACTACGACGGGAACTACAACACGGGGAACGGCTCCTCGTGCCTCCTCTCGCTGTTCCCCAACTGCCCGAGCTGGTACTTCACCACCACGCTCTCGCAGCTCCAGCCCATGCTTTACTTCAACTGGATCCAGCAGTACGCCGGGCAGCTGGGCCACGAGCAGCCCTGGTCCCAGCTCTACACCGACCTCTACACCAACAACCTTCCCGCGGTCTCCTGGTACACCCAGGACTGGCTGAACGGCACCGAGCATCCGGGGACCATCGCCGGCTTCGGCGGGAACGTGACTCAGGGGCAGCAGGGGATCGTAGGCGTGATCCGCGCCGTCGAGAACAGCCCGTACTGGAACAGCACCGCGATCTTCCTCTCGTACGATGAGGGGGGCGGGTTCTTCGACCACGTCCCGGCCCCCGACATCACCGGGCTCGGGGACGGCATCCGCATCCCCCTCGTCGTCATCTCCCCCTACGCGAAGGAGGGGTACATCTCCCACGCGTACTACTCGCCCACCTCGATCCTGCGCTTCATCGAGTGGAACTGGAACCTCCCGGCGCTTGGGACGCTCGACGCGCTTGCGAACAACCCCCTCGACTTCTTCAATTTCAACGCCGCCCCGAGGTTGCCGCTCCCCCAGTCGGTCTGGGGAGGCTCGAGCGAGCTCACCTCCTTCCCCTGGCCCTACGTCCAGCCTGCCCCGGGCCTGTACGGGAACTACACCCCCTACCTGGTCACCAACCACTCCGTCTCCTGGGCGTACCAGACGGACAACTCGCTGCTGAGCTCCCCGGTCGTCACGGCCGACGGGTCGATCCTCTACCTGGCGGGCTCCGACGGGATCCTGCGGGCCTTCAATCCCACCTCCGGCGCCGAGCTCTGGGCCCGCTCGCTGGGGCTCTCCTCCCGCTCGGCCCCCGCCCTTCTCCCGAGCGACGGCGTGATCGCCAGCACGCTCCACGGCACGTTGACCGCCTACACCAGCGGCGGTTCGCTGCTCTGGAACACGAGCGTGGGGGCGCCGATCTACGGGGGCCTCACGCTGGTGCAGGGAAAGTACTACGGCGCGCTCACCAACGGCTCGCTGTTCGGGGTCGACGCGAACGGTACGATCCTCTGGGTCCGCAACATCTCGCCCTACGGGATCTACAACCCGCCCACCTACGACCCCTCCACGGGATTCCTGGTCGCGAGCGCCTCGCTCGGGGGCGTCGTCGCGACGAACCTCCAGGGCGTGGTGCAGTGGACCGCGTCCATCCCCGGAGGCGTCTACGGAGCCCCGGCGGTCTCGGCCGGAACGGCCTACGTGACCACCACGGCGGGAGGGATCTACCCGATCGCCACCAGCGGAGGCATCGTGGGGACCCCGGCGACGTTCCCGGCCTCGATCACCTCCCCCTACATCTCCGGATCGACGCTCTACGCCGGTAACGAGACCGGTGTCCTGCAGGCCTTCACGGTCCCGGGCCTCACCGCCACCGGCTGGACGACCTCGCTCTACGGCAACGTGGCGGGGACCCCCGTGGTCTCTGGCTCCGACCTGTGGGTCGCCTCCGGAGGGGGGTACCTCTACGAGTTCCCCGCAGCGGGAGGAGCTCCGCTTCAGGTCCTGCACAGCGAATCCTCCTTCTACGCGGCACCCACGGTGACCTCGACAGGCACCTACTTCGCGGCCGAGGACGGGAACCTCTACGCGCTGGTCCAGGGAGCGCTCCCCAGGCCCGGCTGGGCCGCGGGAACGGTCACCAACCAGACGAACGGGTCGCCGGTCGCGGGCGCGAGCGTGCTCTTCACCTCCCCCGGTGGGTCGGTGACCGCGACCGCCGGGCCCTCGGGGACCTTCAACCAGTCCTTCCTGCCCGGGAGCTACGCCTGGTTCGTCAACGCTTCAGGGTACCTGCCCCAGAGCGGAACGCTGACGATCACGGCGTCCAAGACCACCCCCCTCGCGATCGCGCTCGTCCCCTGGACCGGGGTGCACCCCGGCTTCCTCGACGTGCGCCTCGCCCCGACCCAGGCGACGCTCTCGGTGAACGGCACGGCCGAGCCCGTCCAGTCCTCGGGGATCTATTCCCTCGCGCTGCCTCCGTACCCGTATAGCCTGCAAGCCTCGGCGAGCGGGTACACCACCCAGACCACCTCCGTCACGCTCCATTCCCACCTCACCACGTTCTGGAACGCGACGCTGCAGCCGACCGGAGGGGCGACCTCCGGGTGGGCGGCGGGGACCGTCACGAACGGGACGGGAGGCCTCCCGTTGAGCGGCGTCCTGGTCGACTTCCGCTCGAAGAGCGGAGGGGGCACCTTCCCGGCCACCTCGG
>DAHVCH010000042.1 GCA_027314165.1 Thermoplasmata archaeon
TCAATGCGACGACCCAGATCGCGGTCGGGCTCTTCGGCCTCCAGAACTCCACCGTTGCGGATTGGGAGGCGGGATACGCGATCTGGAACTTGACCTCCGGCTCCGGCGTCCAGGAGTTCGTCAACCGGTCCAAGAACTTCACTTCCGGGTCCAAGGTGGTGCTCGCGTTCTCGTTCGAGCACGGCACCTGGTGGTCCGCGACCGCCGACGGCTTGGCCATCGAGGCGGTCGGAGGGAACGGCACGGTGGACCTCGGCGCGTCTCCCGCGGTCGGGTTCTCCCCAGCCACCTCTCCCTTCACCAGTCCGAGCTTGCTGGTCGAGTCGCCGGTCGCGGGACCCCCTGTGACGGTGCTCTTCGACCCCGCGTTCGCTCTTCTCTCCGTAGGCGGGAGGATCGGGGGGCCGATGGTCCCGAACAACGGGATCTGGAGGGCCCCTTCCACAGGATGGCAGGTGGTGGGGGACGACCAGGCGCCCGGTCTCCTGGACGGAGAGATCGAGCTCGGTGGAACCGTAGCTCCCGCCCCTCCAACCGGGGACTGGCTCTGGGGGCTCGCGGGCCCAGGCTTCCACAATGTGGCGAATGTGACGGGGTCGCTCTCCGGCTCCTTCCCGAACACCGGGATCGGTGCGGTCCTCAACCTCAGCTCGGGGAACGCGGTCGGTCCCAACGCCACCTCCTACGTCGTGACCGCCTGGGAGAATGTGGCGCCCGGTCTCTCGTTGGGCGTGGGAGCGTGGGTGAACGCTCCCGGGGCACGGGTGGTCCCCTTCTTCGTCGAGAACCTCTCGGGGTCCCTGGACGCCACGCTCTCCTTCACTCATCCCTCCCTGGCGAAGGTGCTCCGGCTCGAGGGGACCTCCACCGTGAACCTCACGACGGGGGTTCCGACGGGTTGGTGGAACTTCAGCTTGAACGGCCGCCCGATCACGGGCTCCACGGACAACGCCAACGGGAGCCTGCCGGTGGGGGTCCAGACCGTGGCCTCCGGTCCCCCTGCCTACCTGACGGTCCAGGTCGCGGGGCCCCTGCCCGCCACCCTCTCTCCGTTGGGCCTGGACGCCGGTCTCCTTCTGAACGAGTCGGGAGCATGGACGCTGCCGCACGCGGGGAGCGTGGGTCCTCTGGCCAACGGCTGCCTGCCCTGTGCAGGATCTCCTGAAGCGGGGTACCTGCAGGACCTCTTCCTCGCTCCAGGCGCAGTGGAGGTCTCCTCTGGACTTCCATCCCTCTCCCCTGGGACCGAGCTCTGGAACGGGTCGGGATTCCCCAGGGCCCAGGTGGCGGCGACCGGGCTCGCGAGCCAGCTGGGCTCCCTCTCCACGTGGCCCGTGCACGTTTGGGTGAACGGCTCCGGAGTTCCGCTCACGCCTCCTCAGGTGGAGCTCGTCCTCCCCTCGGGTCTGCACGCGGGCCTGCCGTGGTACCTGCCAGGTGGAGGGGCCATCGTCAATCTCAGCCTCCCCCTCGCCCCGAGCCCTCAGCAGCTCACGGTCTCCGTGCTCGGCTCGGCGATGGGCTGGCTACCCGGCTCGGTGAACCTGTCGGTGTGGTTGGTCCCGGGAAACCTCTCCGTCGAGGGACACCTCGAGGGGCCGCCGCTCTATTCCGATGGCCAGGGGACCCTCATCCTTTGGGTCAACGGGACCGAGGGCGCGGGCCCTCTTCCGAACGCGACCCTCAGCTTCCAAAGTCCGCTCGGTGGGGTCCTTGGCGCACCGGTCTTCGACTCGCCAGTCTCGGCCTACACCGTCCCGTACACCGCTCCCTTGGTCGACCAACCCGAGAACGACTCGCTCGCCATCCTTGCGGTGGTCGCGGGCTTCCAGGTGGGCGGAGGCCATGCGATCCTGGCCATCCAGCCCTACACGCTCGCTCTCGCCGTACGCGTGGTCAACGGGCCGTTGGTGAGCGGTGAGCTCGGGCGGTTCGTGGCGTGGGTCAACTCCACGACCGGGCCCCCTCTCGCCGGCGCCACCCTCTCGGCGGTCTTCGGTTACGCGCCACTTCCGGCCTCCGTTCCGTCGACCGTGTCGGGCCCCGGCGCCTACGCCTTCGACCTCACGGTCCCGCTTCTGAGCGCCAACTCCAGCGCCCTCCTCGTGGTCGAGGCCAGCGTCCCCGGGTACGGCGTGGGACTGTCGGAGGTTCGAGTGCCCGTCGTGCTCCAGGCGTTGGTCCTCGCCGTGCAGGTGGGCCCCTGGTCAGGGGGTTCGGTGACCGTCTCGCTCGCAGCCTCGAACGCTTCCGGCGCTGTGGTCGGGGCGTACGCGACGCTGACCGCTCCGAGCGGCTCCGTGCTTCCCCCCGCCGTGTTCACCGACCTGAACGGACAGGGGGCGTTCACGTGGACCCCACCCTCCGGCTCGCAGGGGACCGCGCTCCTGCACCTGACGGTCTCCGCCCAAGGATTCTACTCCCGGAACTCCACGGTGAGTGTGACCGTGCCCTCGAGCTCGGGCCCGCTGGGGGTCTCCCGTGCGGATTGGTTGCTTGCCGCGCCGCTCGCCGTCATCGCGTGCTTCCTCGCGCTCTGGGCCTACGCACGATGGCGAGCCGGTCCTCCACGACCCTCGCTGATCACTTCACCGAAAGGGGTGCCTCCGGAGACCCCGGAGGCCGCCGAGGGGAAGGACGAGGAGAAGGAGATCCCGACGTTCCTGCCGAAGGACAGCCTGGGCCTTCCTCCCCCCGAGACCGCGCCCGCCGCGAAGGGAGCTCCCGCCGCGGACGGGAAGGCGGAGGCGGAGCCCACCGAGGACGAGGACGAGGACGAGGCCGAGGCCGACCCCGCGCCGAGGGCTCCCGTTCCGGAAGCATGGAACGCCGCCGAGGAGGCGGGCGCCGCGAGGGCGGTGGGGAGGAGCAGGAAGAGGGCGAGCGCGCAGAGGAGGACGGTCCACCACCGGGAGGAAAGATCCCCCGACGTCTCTGCGGCGGCCGCGGTCCCGGTCAATGCTCGATCGTCGGGAGGAGGAGAGGCCCCCCGTAAAGGCTTACCGCCCAGGGGAACGGCGCTCACGGCAGCAGCCGGGACGGCGTCCGGGGGAAGGGTGTGGTGTCCCGGATGTGCTCCCGACGGGCGATCCAGCGGACCACGCGCTCGATCCCCATCCCGAAGCCCGCGTGAGGGACGCTGCCGTAACGTCGGAGGTCGAGGTACCAGTCGTAGGGGGCCCGGGGGATCCCCATCGCTTCCAGGCGCTCGACGGTCCGCGTGATGTCCGTCTCGCGGCAGGAGCCTCCGATGATCTCCCCGTACCCTTCCGGACCCAGGAGGTCGGCGCCGAGCACCGTCCGCGGGTCGTCCGGGTCCTGCAGCATGTAGAACGCCTTGAGCTCCTTCGGGAAGTGCGTCACGAAGATGGGAGCGGTGCGCTCGAGCGTCAAGGCCCGCTCCTCCGCCGTCGCGAGGTCGCTTCCCCACTTCAGGTCGAATCCCTTCCCCTGGAGGACCTCCAGGGCCTTCTCGTAGCGGATCCGCTCGAAGGGAGGTTCGATCGCCAGGAGCTCCTTCGGGTCGCGGCCCAGGAGCTGGAGGTCCTCGGCCCTTCTCTCCGCGACCTGGTGGAGGATCCCGGTGACGAGCTTCTCCTGGATGTCCAGGTTCTCCCTGAGCCCGGCCCAGGCGAGCTCCGCCTCGAGGTGGGTGAACTCCGTCAGGTGACGGGGGGTCCGGCTCTTCTCCGCCCGGAAGGAGGGGGTGACCGCGTAGACCTTCTCCAGGGGGTAGATGAGGGCCTCCAGGTAGAGCTGGGCGGTCTGGCCGAGGTAGGCCTTCGTCCCGAAGTAGTCGAGCTCGAAGGCCTCCGAGCCCCCTTCCGCCGCGTTGCCGGAGAGGATGGGGGGCGTGACCTCCCAGTACCCGTCCCCGTCGAGGAGCGCGCGCGCGGCGCGGAGCACCTCCGACTTCACCCGGGCCGTCGCGACCATCTCGCGGGTCCGGACGGCCAGGTGCCGGTGGTCGAGCAGGAAGTCCTCGGTCTGTCCGGTGAAGATCGGGAAGTTCTCGGCCGCGTGGACGACCTCCACCCGGTCGGCCCGGAGCTCGTGGCCGCCCGGGGCCCGCTTGTCGGCCGCGACCGTCCCCTCCACGATGAGCGCGCTCTCGACGAGCGCCTTCTCCGTCTTGGAGAAGGTCTCCGGTCCGAGCGTGTCCCGCTTCGCGGTGACCTGCATCTGCCCGGAGGCGTCGCGCAGGATGAGGAAGCAGATCCCGCCCGAGCTCCTCGTGCGGTGGACCCAGCCTCGGACGCGGACCTTCTGGCCCACGGAGGCGGCCCGGTTGGCCTGGGAGAGCGGGACCGCGGCGGGGGCTTCCGAGGGGGCAGGTCCGGAGGGCTCGCTCGCGGTCAAGGCGGCGCCTGGTCCTCCGTGGCTCCCTTCACTGGTACTCGCGCCACTTGTTGCCGCACTTCGTGCACTCGAAGATGCGGGTCTCCGGCTCGTCGGCCCCTCGCGTCTGGCGCAGGACCCAGAAGGCGGTGTCGTTCCCGCACTTCGGGCATTCTTCCTTCGCCGTGGGGTTCGTGGCGATCTTCTCCGAGATGACGGTCATCTGCTTGGCTTTGGGCTCGCTGTGGGTGACGACGCCACCCCCGCCCATCTTCGTCGACGTACCGCAGGCGGAGCACACCCAGCGCTTCGACGCCGCCTCAGGGCGCATCAACCTCTTGCACTTCGGACAGAGCATCGGGGTTCCGACAATCCTCCGCTATTTGACACGTCTCCCCGCGGAAGCGTGGGTCCGGGCGACCTCCGGGGGGCCGGTCGACCGAGGGAGGCCGCAGCCCCAGGGGCGGCGGTGAGGAGCCGTCCCACCTACGCGAGGAAGACCTGGGGAGGGGCGGGGCCGCTCCGGGTCGGGTTCTTGACCGGGTCGAAGGGAGCCGTGCCGCGCAGCTTGTGCATGTGCTCGACGCGCGCCTTCACGTCGGCGACGCTCCCGACGTCGTGGCGGACGTAGTACTCCCCCTGGACGTGCTTGAGGGCCTGCTCGACCCTGGCCTCCGCGTCCTTCCGCGCGCTGGACTCTCCCACCAGCGCCAGGGAGCGGGAGGTCCCGGTGAGGGCCGTTCCCGGCTCGGGGCCGGGGCTGACCGACCCGTAGTAGACCGTGACCCCCAGGTCCCGGATCGCATTCTCGTCGATCCGGAGGAGGGACCCCTTCTTCGGAGAGTCGGGGTAGCCCACGGGAACGAGGTACTTGCACACCGTCGCGCGGAGACGGAAGCTCACGTGGGACGGGTCGATGCGGGAGGCGGCCACCTGGTAGAGCAGGTCCGCGAAGTCCGTGCCGTCGAAGAGCGTCAGGATGTTCAGGGTCTCCGGGTCTCCGAACCGGGCGTTGAACTCCAGGACCTCGGGCCCTTGCGCGGTGAGCATGAACCCCCCGTAGAGCACCCCTCGGAACTCCAGGTTCTCCTTCCGGAGCGCGGCGACGACCCCACGAAGGATCTCCGTCGCGGCCTCCCGGTCCTCCTTGGTCAGGAAGGGGAGCAGGTGGTCGCGCTCGGAGTAGGAGCCCATCCCCCCGGTGTTCGGGCCCTGGTTCCCCTCGAGCGCCCGCTTGTAGTCCTGCGCGATGGGCATCGGGAGGACGGAGGTCCCGTCCACGAAGGCGAGCAGGCTGAACTCCTCGCCCTCGAGCCTCTCCTCGAGCACCACGGTGCGCTCCTTCCCGGTGGGAGGGAAGAGCTTCTTCGCGATCTCCGCGCCCTCCTGGGGGGTCTGGAAGTCCACGCCCTGGACCCACACGCCCTTGCCCCCCGCGAGCCCGGCCGCCTTCACGACGAACTGGCCTGAGAACGCCGCGACGGCGGCGTCGACCTCCGCGGGAGAGTTCACCGTGCGGAACTCGGGGAGACCGGGGATGTGATGGCGCTGCATCAGCTCCCGAGCGAAGGCCTTGGAACTCTCGATGCGGCCGGCGGCGGCCGAGGGGCCGACGGTGGGGATCTTCGCGGCCCGCAGCTCGTCCGCGACCCCGGCGGCGATCGCCGCCTCGGGCCCGAGCACGGCCAGCTCGACGCCCCGTTCGCGCGCCCAGCGCGAGATCTTCGGCCCGTCCTCGACGGCCGAGACGAGGTAGTCTCGGGCGATGGCCTTGAGACCGGGGTTCACCTGGGGAGCGGCAACGAAAAGGGGGGCCTCGCTCCGTTGGAGCGCCAGGCCGAGGGCGTGCTCGCGCCCGCCCCCACCGACCAGGAGGGTCTTCGGTCGTCGCACGGCCCGTCCGCATCCCCGTCCGCCTAAACCCTTTCGGTCGGGGGGTGTTCCGGGCCTCCACGGGCTCCTCCGGCCGACCCCACGCGTCCCACGGGCCAGCCTCCGCAAGCGAGCGAACATCTATCGCACCCCTCGCCATACCTGTCCCGTGAGCGGCGAAGCGCCCCCCCAGCCGGACGGTCCGGGGGACTTCCCCCGGCTCCCGAACCCGGCCTCCGAGGCCCTCCGAAGGGTGAGCCGGGGAGCGGGGACGTTCGTCCTCGTCCTGGGCGGCTCGCGCGAGGCCCGCGCGAGCCTCCTGGGAGTGGTGGAGCAGAACGCGGCCTCCTCCGGGTGGGAGACCCTGCGGCTGCGCGCGCACCCGCTCGACGCGATGGTGCCCTACGGGGCCCTCCAGCCGTGGCTGTCGCGCTGGTACCATCCCACCGAGGACGCGGGGGCCCCGTCGCATGACGGGAGCCGCCGACCGCATTCCGAGACCTTCGCGATGCCGTTGGTGGGTCTGATCGCGGGGCTGCCGAGCCGCGCGCCTCACGAGCGCGAGCACGGGGGCGGGTCCAGGTCGACCCTCGCGGACCGCAGCGACGAGGTGCGGGCCTTCACCCCTGCCGAGCTGCGAGCGGAGCTCGTCGACCTCGTGCAGGGACGCACGCGGCAGAACCCCGCCGTCGTGCTCATCGAGGACGCGGACTTCCTGGACGCCGCGAGCCGGGACTGGTTCTCCTTCCTGGCCCTCCGCATGACGGACATGCCCCTCGCGGTGGCCATCGCGCTCGAGGGGGAGGCGGAGGAGATGGAGTTCTGGCGGCAGAACCTGGCCGAGGCCCCCGCGGCGTGGTGCCCGCTCCCGATGGACCCTCTCGGGGCGTCCGGCGAGGAGCGGCTGCGCAGCCGGCTCCGCGCGCTCCCGCCGCGGACGCTCGACGCCCTCTCCCTGGCGGTCGTCGCCGGACCCGACGCGGACCGGACGACCCTCAAGGAGGTCCTGGGCATGACCGACAAGGAGCTCCACCTCGCGCTGAGCCCCGCCATCGACGCGGGGCTCCTGCGGCTCGACGGCGACCGGTACGACTGTCCGGAGCCCGCGCTCTTCCCCGACCTCCTGGGGTCCGTGCCTTCCGCCCAGCTGGTCGGCCTCCACCGCAACCTGGCCCAGGCGCTCACCAAGCGGCCCGCGCACCAGCAGCAGGGGAAGGCCCTCTTCCGGCTCTCCGACCACTGGGCGGAGGCCGGCGAGATCGGACGGGGCGTCCCGACCCTCCTGGCCGCGTCCAAGGAAGCCGAGCGCTGGGGCGCTCCGACGCTCGCGGAGCAGCGGTTGCTGCGCGCCGTCGTACTGTCCCAGACCGATCCCACGGCCCGCGGGAGGGAGACGGAGGAGAAGGTCTACGCGGAGATCGCCAAGCTGCGGCTCCGCGCGAACCGTCCGGTCGAGGCCCGGGAGGCCTTCCAGCGGGCCATGGCGCTCGCGAAGGAGCGGGGGGCGCGCGCGCTCCAGTGGGCCCGGTACGTCTCCGGGATCGCCGACGCCGAAGTGCGCCTCGGGGGACACCCGGACGAGCTCCTGCGGTCGACCCTCGCGCAGGTGCAGGGCCGCTCCAACGAGCTCGAGGCGCACCTCCTGCGGAGCCTGAGCTACTACTACCTCGAGCGGGCGCGGTTCGACGAGTCCATCGCCGCCGCCGAGCGTGCGAGCGAGCTGGCCGAGAAGGGTCCGGACGCCGTGCTCAAGGTCCGGTGCCACAACTCCGCCGCCAGCTCCTACATCTTCAGCGGGCTCGAGCCGGAGCGCGCCCGGGCCCACCTGCTGAAGGCGCTCGAAGAGCGGCCCCGCCTGGAGGGCACCTCTGACCAGCTGATCCTCGTGAACATCATGGACGGCCTCTCGCTGCTGGAGTGCTCTCTGGGACGGGAGAGCGAGGCGGTGCGCTGGGGCGAGGAGGCCATCACCACGGCCCGGAGGTACGGCTACGGGAGCACGTTGCTGCTCGTGCTAGGCAACACCCCGGAGCACTACGTCCACACGAGGGAGTTCGCGAAGGCGAAGGCGCTGACCGACGAGCTGCGTCGGCTCGTGGACCGGCTGGGGCTCCCGGAGCGCGACAACAACCGGCAGCAGCTCCACCTGCTGGAGGGACGGATCGCCGCCGAGACCAACGACTTCGCCACCGCGCGCGCCCGGTTCGAGGGGATGGTGGCGATGTCGGAGAAGGGAGGCTCCCGGGTGTTCCTCGGGCAGGCCCTGGTCCACCTGGTGGTCCTTTCGGCCCGTCACCATGACCTGGAGGCGGCCCGTCGCTACTACCATCGATTGGAGAAGGAAGGGGTGATGCGGAGCTTGATGGGAGAGAACCGTCGGCTCTTGGAGCAGGTCGAGCCGCTCCTCCGCTCGGAGAACGACCCCCCTCACTCTGGGTGAGCCGCGCCCCCCTCGTGGGCCCCTCCCCCCCGCAGTCCCTTCGTTCCTGAAGAGCGGCCCAAGCCCGCGCTTTAATGGACGGAGGGCAGGTCCCGAGCACCGATGACCCTCGAGCCGAGCGAACCGCCGAGCTATGGGAGGGTCCTGCGGCATCGGCCCACCCTGCTGCTGTGGCTCTCTCAGATCATCTCGCAATCTGGCGATTTCATCTTCGACATCGCCCTGCTCTGGTTGGTCATCCAGACCACGGGGTCCGTCGCCGCCGTTGGCCTCGTGGTCGCCGTCGTGCTGCTCCCCGTGGTGTTCCTGGGACCCATCGCCGGGGTCTATGTCGATCGTTTCAACCGACGTTCCGTGCTCATGGCGGCCGAGGCGTTCCAAGGGGTCGTCGTCCTTGGCATGGCGGGCCTTCTGCTCCTTCACGACCTGTACTTCCCCGTCCTTCTGCTCCTGGTCTTCCTGCTGAACGCGGGCGGCGCGATCGCTCGGGTGACGAGCACCGCGATCATCCCCTCGCTCGTGGAGCGAAGCGACCTGGGGGCCGCGAACGGGCTGTTCTCGATGAGCGGGTCGGTCAATCAATTGGCGAGCCTAGGGCTCGGCGGGATCGTCGTCGCCTTGTTCGGAGTGGAGACCCCGATCCTGTACGACGCGATCACCTTCTTCGTCGCCCTGGCGCTCGTCTCGCTCATCTCCTCTCGCCTTTCGGAGCCTCGGGAGGAAGGGGCCGAGGCGGCCGCCAAGACCAGCTTCGGACACGACTTCGTGGAAGGGTTCGCCTACCTTCGCAAGGACCCGTTCATGAGCCAACTGGTCGTGATCGCCATCGCGCTCAACTTCTTCGGAGCGATGATGGTCACGCTCGTCGCCCCCTTCGCCAAGTTCGCCCTCCAGGGCAACGCCTCGGCGTACGGGTTCATGGGGGCCTCGATGGCCCTTGGCACCCTCGTCGGGTCCACGGTCCTGGGGAAGCTTCCGATGCGCCGGACGGCGGGACCCATGCTCTTCGCGGGGGTCCTGATCGTCGGCGTCGGGTGCATCCTCTGGGGATTCACGCACGAGCTGTGGGAGACCCTTGTCGCCACGGCGATCGTGGGCGTAGGCCTCGCGGCGGCGAACCTGCCCATTTCCGTGCTGTTCCAGGCCAAGGTGCCGAAGCATCTCCTGGGGCGCGTCGGGTCCGCCCTGGGGTCGGGAACTGCCGCGAGCCAGCCCGTGGGGGCCCTGTTGGCCGGGCTCCTTGCCGCGAGCCTAACGGTCGGCCCGGTCTACTCCCTGTGCGGAGCGGCCATCCTGATCATTGGCCTCCTCGGATTTGCGGCTCTGCGGGACCTGAGACGGGCGTCCTTCTAGAGAACTCGTCCAGCGAACTCGGTTCCCCTTCCGAGGGCGAAGGCGTCCTTCTCCCGAACGACCCCTACGATCCTCCCCGAAGGGTCGGCGACCGGAAGCGCACGGAACCGGTATCTTTCAAAGAGTTCGAGGACCTCGGAGAGGTCCGCGCCTGGTGAGACGGTCACCACCACCTCCGTCATGATCTCCTCAAGGCGACGGGCGGGGCCGGCCTGCATCAGCTCGTTGATGTCCACGACCCCCTCAAGACGAGCGTCGGCGTCGACCACGTAGATGTACATGGTCACGCCGCTCTTCGGGGCCTCTGCGCGGAACCGCTCGAAGGCCGCCTCCACCGTGAGATGCCCTGGGAAAGCGAGGAAGTTCGGCAGAGCCAACGTCGAGGCAGGAACCTCGTGCTTTTCCATGATGTCCCGGACCTTGGTGTAGACCTCCCCCTTGAGCACCCTCAGGAAGTCCACGGTGTCCTCTCGAGGGAGTGCCGAGAGGATCTCCGCGATCGCGACGGGCGAGAGGTGGGCGAAAATGCGCTCGACCCGGACCACGTCCGTGTCGTGGAGGATCTCACGCTGGACCCGCGGTTCGGTCTCGGTAAGCGCACCCGCCGCAGTCTCGTTGCTCAGAGCGTTGAAGATCGTGAGCCGCTGCTCGCTGCTGAGCTCCTCGAGGATGTCCGCGAGGTCCTCCGGTCGGATCTCGCCCAGGGTCTCCCGGGGGATGGTGAGCCGCACGTCTCCTTTCGTGCTGGTGAGCTCCGGGCCGATCGATTGGACGTACTTCCAAGGGATCCGATCCCCGAACTCCCCTCCCGTGGCCTTCGGTTTCGGGGAGAGCCTGAAGAGGGCGCTTCGCCGTCGGCGAGCGGACCGGCTGACATCTGCGGCCACGACGACCAGCTTCTTCTCGGCGGAAACCAACTGGATGTCGTAGACCACCTCCAGGGCGTGCCCCTTGGTGTCGAGGATCCGCTTGTCGAGCACCTGGTCCCGGAGCAGGAGCTGTCCCTCGGATGGCTCAAAGTCCGGGAAAGGCCCCTCTTTGCTTTCGGAGACCATCACCTCCTTCCCCTCGATGCCGAGGACCTGGGTCCAGGGGATGAGCCAGGGCTGCCGACCGAACGGGCGACGGACAACGAGGTGCGTCACCTCGGCATACTTCGGTGCGTCTCGAAAGACGAGGTCCTGCAGTTTGCCGATCGTCGTCTCTTTCCCGATGACCACGTTTCGGTCGAGCAGTTCGCTCAGGAGAAAGTACTTCGCCCCCGCCTTCTCCCCGGAAGGGGCGTTGGCGGGCAGGTCTCGCTCTTGGTTCTCGATGGGCATCGGCCGGTCCTCCTAAGCGTACTTCCAGTGGCTAACGGGCGTGGCTCACGAGGGCAAATAGTAGGAGGCCGACGAGGGCAAGCAAGTAGACCCGAAGCACCATCAGGACGACCTTCGTTCCCTTCCTGAGCTCGATCTTGGGGCGAGCGTAGCGACGGTTGATCTCCCGAACCTTCCCGACGGCGTCACCGAGGTATCCCATGGGTGCCTATCCTCCCAACAGCTGGGGGAACACGATCCCCAATGCGTACAGGGTGGAGAGGGTCAGAATGACGCCGACGATGACCGCGGCGCTCAAGTTCTGGAACCGGGTGTTCACATACTTTCCCATCAGCTCCTTCTGATTCAGAAGAACGATGAGGAAGACCAGGGCGGCGGGCAGCAGGGTCACCGCGATCACCTGGACGAAGAGGGTGATCTCCCCCAGGGGGGCTCGGGGGATGAGCACGATGGCCCCGGCGACGCCCATGACCATCAGTCGGAACACGTTGAACCACCGGGCTTGACCGATACGGTCGTTCAGAGAATGGGACCACCATCGAAGAGCCCGATGGCTAGGATCGCGCCCAGGTAGGGATGTGAACTCAACAGGAGCCTGGCGGCCGTCCCAGCATCCGGAAGGTTGGGGTCCGTCGTCGAGAAGAACACGGCCGCGACGATGATCAGGACGACCGCGACCACGACGGTGAAGACCGCACCGATGGCCGTGTCCATCCTCTCATAGGGGATGTGGCGCGGTTTCAGCCCTTTGTCCACGACCGAGCTTTGTTGG
>DAHVCH010000043.1 GCA_027314165.1 Thermoplasmata archaeon
TTTCACGGACACGGGGCATTATCCGAAGCCCCCGTCAGGGGCCTCTTTGATCCTTCTCCAGGTTCTCACCATGACGGTACTCCCCCGGACGACAGATCGCGAACAGGCTGGCATATGCCCGCTCGAACTAGCCCGATGTGTCAGCACGATGCGCTTTGAGCCGCGGGTCACGGAATATTAACCGTGTTCCCTTTCGCGTGGTCCGATTAAGGACACGCTTAGGATCGACTAACCCTCGACGGATGGTCGTTGTCGAGGAACCCTGGCCCCTTCGGCGGACGGGGTTCTCACCCGTCTTTGCTGTTACTCCTCCCAGGATTTTCATTGCGTGCGCGGTCCACGGGACGTCACCGCCCCACTTCTACCCGCGCAGCACGCCTCTCTACACGATGTCCCCCTCCGGGGGACCGCTCGCATGTCGGGGGCCGGCTTTAGCCCCGTCCGTTTTCGGTGCCCATGCCCTCGACTGGTGAGCTGTTACGCACTCTTTGAAGGATGGCTGCTTCTGAGCCCACCTCCCAGTTGTCTGGGGACACGGACGCCCTTTGGCATAGCACTTAGCCGGCACTTTGGGCCCTTAATGCGAGGCTGGGTTGCATTCCCTTTCGCACGGCGGGCTTACCCCTGCCGCGCTCACTCCCGGCGTCTACAACGCCCGGCACTTCGGAGTTCGACAACAGAGCGAGCCCTTTCGAGCCCGTGTTCCATAATCGGTGCTCTACATACCGGGTAGTCTCGGCCGAGACCTACCTGCGAGTAGTTTCGAGAGGAACCAGCCATTCCCAGTCTAGATTGGCCTTTCACCCCTATGCGCAACTCATCCGAGTGATTTGCACGTCAACACCGGTTCGAGCCTCCACCTACCTTTCGGCAGGCTTCACTCTAGTCACGCTTAGATCGATTGGCTTCGGGTCTTCCACCTATGACTACGGGCGAGCCCACCCCGTCCCTGGCCGGTTGCCCGGTTGCGGACTGTCGGTTTCCCTTCGGCTTGGCCGTTTGAACGGCTTAACCTCGCCATAGATCGAAACTCCCTGGCCCGTTATTCAAAACGGACGCATGGACCCTGTGTCCACCGGTATTACCCGGCTTCGCTCCTTGGGGGCCCATGCGGCTTGTGATCACTTGATTTCAGGCTCTTTTCACCTCCCTTCCGAGGTACTTTTCAGCTTTCGTTCACACTACTATTGCACTATCGGTCTCGGGACGTATTTAGGATCGGAAGTTTGTGCCTCCCTACTCCCCGCGCGATTTCCAACGCACGGTACTCTGGATACCTCCAATCTCCCTTCCTCCTTCCGCCTAGGGGACTTTCACCCTCTGTGGTCCGGCGTTCCAGCCGCGTTCGGCATGGGAGGCGAGGGAGTGCGAAGGTCCATAACCCCACATCTTCTCTAGGTTGTCCCCAGAGAATTCGGTTTGTCCTCTGCCCTTTTCGATCGCCTTTACTTAGGGCATCTCGATTGATTTCTTCTCCTCCCCCTACTAGAATGCTTTACTTCGGGGGGTTCCCTATCCCATAAGGGACTGACCTTGCGGTCCGGAGTTCCGATTAGGTGATCCAGGGATCTCAGGTTCCTTGCGCCTACCCCTGGCTTATCGCAGCTTGGCACGACCTTCATCGGCGCCCGAGCCGAGCCATTCCTCAAGTGACTTGGAGACAGCTACACTTGACGCACTCGCCTAGCGTCCAGAATCTGCGTATGAAAGGATCAGCGAACGCGAACCCCGTGGCTCGCGCTCTCCCCACTTCCCCAGCGAGCGCCCCCGCTCGATGGGTGCACGGTAAACGTACAGGCGGTGCCCGTAGCGTTCTGGAGTTCCACTACCCCCATCGTATTTAACGGCTCTCTATGAGCCGGTTCTCGCCGAGCACGAGGGCCCCTCGAGGAGCCCCTCGGTGGCGGCCGCTGCCCTCGGCGCCCTCGAGGAAGGAGCGGCCAGGCGCGCTTCACCTCGAGAGCCTCACCGAGGACGGAGCGCTCCCCGTGACGGGAGCAGACCTCGCCTCGATCGAGATGCGCCGCGGGTCGGTGAAGGGTGCTCCGCACGGGCCGCGCCACGAGAGCAGCTGGCCGAAGCGAGAGATCCCGGGCTCGTTCCTCCTCGCGCCCTTTTGCTCGTGAGAGGAGCGCTCGCCGCAGCGATGCCGGGACACTCGTGGTCCTGGCCCTGGATGGCCCCACGTCAAGGACCGGGGTCCGCGCGCCGGACGCCCTATTCGGACCTGGAGGGGTCACGGGGTCGGTTCGCTCGCTTGATCCTCCGAGACTTCTCCACGAGCTTCTGCCGCTGGTCCTCCTGCGCCTGTCGCTCGCGCTCGCGGTCCGCCGCGCCAGGGTCCTCGTCGGAGGCCTTCTCATCGCCCGAGATCCGCATCTCGGCGGGCTGCAGGAGCTTCTTCGGGATCCTTCGAACGTTGGGATTGACGTCCTCGGGGGAGATCTGTTCCCCGTAGGGGTTCGATTCCTCCACGCTCGGGCGTTCCTTGCCCAGGGTCCGCTCCATCTCCACGTGGACCGGGCCGCCGCCGGTCGCGCCCTGCGCGCCCTCCGCCGCCGTCTCGCTCTGGGCCGAAGGACCGGGCTCCTCGTCCTCCAGCAGGACGGGGGCGGACGCCGCCTCCGCTTCCGTGAGCGGTTCGGAGGGGGCTGAGGAGGCGGGCTCCGAGCCCTCGGAGACGATCGGGGTCGCGTCCTCAGGGGGACCGGGGCGGTCGACCTCTTCCGTCGGGGTCGCGGCCTCGTGGGTCTCGTGCTGGTCGATCTCCTCGTCGAACTCGTGCGGGGGGACGACCCCGGAGGGACCGGTGTCCGGGGGCGGTCCGGGCTGCGCCGGGGGAAGGATGTCGGGGGGCGGGGTCGGGGCCTCCTCGTCGACGCTCGCTCCCGCCGCTCCACCCTCGGGCTCGGAATCCCGCCGTCGCGTCAACGCCGCCACGAAGGCGACCGCGAAGACCAGCGTGAGCGCCAGCAGGAGCAGGTCCAGCATGGAGAGCGGGAAGCCGTTCGAGACGGGGGTGGAATGGCTGGGCGGCGGCTGGAGCGTGACCGTGAGGTTGGTCCAGCCGGGAGCGTAGCCCGGGGCGCTGGCCTCGATCTGGAGCGTCACGGTCTGCTGCGGGGACCCGTTCCAGGACACGGCGAAGGAGACGACCCCCGAGGCGCTCGAGACCGCCGTGGTCGGCGAGAGCGAGGTCGGGGCGGTCCCCGACTCGACCACGGTCGCGTTCACCCAGGCCCCCGAGATCGTCTGCGCGTGCGAGAGCACGGTCACGACCAGGGTCGTGCTGGTCCCCGGCACGAACGAGCTCGAGCCGAAGGTGGGGGAGACCGAGAGAGAGGGCGGCGGGGGCGCGCTGGAGCCGGAGGGGGGGATGATCGCGATCGCCAGGGCCCTCGACGCCGGGACGTAGCCCGTGGCCGAGACCTGCAGGAGCGCCAGGACCGAGCCGGTCGCGGTCCCGCTCGAGGTGAAGTTGAAGTACGCGACCCCGGCGGCCGTGGTGGGACCGCTCCCGGAGAAGGCGCCGGAGGAGGACGGGTTCCAGACCACGGAGACGGTGCCTCCGCCCACTGGCGGGAAGATCGCCGAGCTCCCGTTGGTCACGGAGACCTGGAAGGCGACCGTGCCCCCTTGCGCCACCGAGAGCGCGGCCCCCGGTGAGACCGAGACCGAGAGCACGGGCAGCGGAGCGGTCGGGGGGGCCACGATCTCGAGGGCGGTGGCGTTCTGGGCGGAGTAGTATCCGGGCGCGCTGACGTTGACCTCGATGAGCGTCCCAGGGCTCGCGGGCAGGGTCGCCGGGGCGAGGTACGTGGTCCAGAACGTCCCGTTCGCACCCGTGGGCCCGAAGGTGGAGGCGAGCGTGCCTCCGCCCACGAGCGTGAGCTGAACCGCGGCCCCGCCCAAGGGGGTTCCCCCGCTGGAACTGGCCGACACGTCGATCCAGGTCGTACCTCCCAAGAGGACCGTCGAAAGCCCGGAGGAGACGAGGGCATGCAGCGGCGGCACGACCGGGGGGGGCGGCGGGGAGGAGGGGTCGACCTCCGCCAGGGCGAAGGTCGAGGCCCCGGCATAGCCCGTCGCGCTCACGGAGGCTGTCAGCGTGCAGTTGATCGAGGAGGTCACCCCGGCCGGGGTGGTCCAGTTGAACTCGGCCCAGCCCGTGAAGTTCGTGGGCGTGGGGTTCGGTCCCAGGACCGTGCCGCCGGTGGTCGTGAGCTTCACCGAGGCGCCGGAGAGGTTCCCGCGGTCCGCCCCGGTCGTGTTCACCGCGCCCGCCCAGACGAACACCGGGCTGGTGGAGCCGGCGGGGGAGGGAGCTGGAGGGACCAACGAGACGGGAGGGGCCGCGAGGGAGATGGCGTCCAGCCCTCCGGCCGACGTGAAAGCGTACACGATCCCCCCGGAGACCGCGGGGGAGGCGTACATCGGAGCGCCGAGGTACATCTTCCAGGCCAGCGCGCCCGTGGTCGCGTTCACGTCGTAGATCCAACCGTTGGTGGCCCCGTCCACGATGTTCCCGCGGGCATAGACCGGCGAGGCCAGGAACTGAACGCCGGGTCCGGCGTTGAATCCCCAGAGGGGGGTCCAGGCGCCCCGGCCGGCGTCGCTGAACTGGTACCCTGCCAGGCCCCCGCTGTCGTTCCCGAGGAACACGTCCGCGCGCGCCCCGCCCTGGTCCACGACGGCGACGGTGCCCTCCACGCCGGGGTCCTTCCCCGGCCCCGTGGGCATCTGGAGGGCGGAAGGGTAGGGCGCGTTCGAGGAGAGGTTCACGGACCACAGGTAGCTCGCGCTCCCCACCCCGACCTCTTCGCCAAGGAAGCCGGTGGCGAGGGACTGCGTGCCGTTCGTGATGTTCGCGACGGCCACCGATCCGTAGAGGTTCACGGGCGCGGGGGTCAGGGTCACGGTCGTCGAGGCTCCTCCCGCGGGAGTGGGCCAGATGTCGATCTTCTTGCTGCCCGTGTCCGTGAGGACCGCGTCCCACCCGCGGACGTTGTTGACGTACACGATCGCCGGGGAGGCGCGGTACGAGGGCCCGCCGCCGACCTTGTTGAACCCCGGCCCGGTGCAACTGTTGGTCGCCAGGTTGACCGCGTTCACGTTGCCGCTGCCGTCCGCGTAGAGGACCAGGTCCTGGGGCATCGGCGCGGGGCTCGAGGCGATGGGGTTCCCGTTGAGCCCGCAGACGAGGGGCACCGTCCCGGTGGCCAGATCGACCACGCCCGCGTTGTTCCCGCCCCCGTCCTGGGCGACCGCCACCTCCCCGGTCGAGGTGACCAGGGGCGTGGCGACGTAGGGTCCGTCTCCCAGGCGACCCAGCAGATCGACGCTCTGCTCCAGGGCTCCCGTGGTGGCGTTGAAGGCGTAGAGCACGTCGTTGGTGGTGATCATGACCTCAGAGCCGAAGAGGACCGGGGAGGACTGGTACGGGCGATTGGTCGAGCCCGGCCCCGGGAGGGTCGAAGTGTCCAGCGGCAGGGGCATGGACCAAAGGAGGACCGGGTGCTGGGGGGAGGAGCTCGCCGCCCGCCCGTCGAGGAGGGGGTCCCCGTGGTACGCCGACCAACCGGGAAAGATCGGGAGGGGGCCCGAAGTGACGAGAGGGGCCGAGGTTGCGCTGAGAGGGACGGGGGCCGTCGCGCGGCCCGCGCTCGAGGAGGGGCCCGCCCACGCCGCGGCGGTGCCGGCGGCGAGGAGAAGTCCCAGGCAACAGAACAGGAGAAGCGACGGGCGTGCGAGGCCGGACCTTCGGGTCTCCCCCATCGGGAAGGGGATGGTCGGGAGGGGCTAATTGGGCTTTGCTCGACGCAGGAATGGGCCGCCGGGCCCCCTCGCCGTGCCCTTCAGGCCGAAGGGAGGGTTGGAACGGACGACATCGCACCCGCACGCGCGGAGGCCGGGAAGGCCGGGAGCCCCGGGACCTCTCCCATTGTGGTCAGCACGCGCCCGCCCACGTTCCGCGCGTGGAGGTAGTGGCCGGAGCGGAGGGGGGTCCAGCGCTCCAGGTGTCGGTCCGTCGGCTCGCTGACGACGACCAGCCGCTCGGGGGCCGCGGCGTAGCTCATCTCGTAGTACGGGCGGGGGAGCCCGCTGAGAGAACTCCCGTGCTCCCCGGTGAAGTGGCAGAAGGCCCAGAGCTCCTCCGGGGACCGAGAGAACAGCAGGTTGAGCCCTCCGTGCGGACCGGGGGTCCGACGGCCCTGCTCTTCCCACACCTCGTGGAGCGTCCGCATGCTCTGGGCGTAGGCCCGGAGCGGGTCGTCCAGGGTGTCGAGGTGCTTCAGGAAGAGCTGCTGGAGGACCTCGGAGTCGTTGACCCCGCCGAGCTTCCGAGCCCGGGCCCCCAGCCGCGGTCGGGTCTCGAGAGGGAGCGCGATCCACCCGTTGTGCGCGAAGAGGCTCCCGTCCGAGACGAAAGGCTGCGTGTTCTCCGGGCCGATGAGCTGCTCGCGTGGGAGGTGCATCGGATTGCTCGCCTTCCGAAGGTGGGCGATGACGAGCGGGCTCACGACGGAGGTCGCCACCTGGGTGAACTTCTCCCGCTGGGCCGGCAGGTAGACCGCCTCTGCCGAACGCTCGACCCGCGCCCGCTTCCCCTTCCCTCCTTCGTACCAGCCGATCCCCCAGCCTTCGGCCTGGAGCGTTTCGGGATCGATGTTGGCCTGACGGAGCAGGGGGATCTCGGCGTCCACGAGCCAGGGGGACGGGCGCTCAGCTGCCGCGGCCAGCAGACCGAAGAGGCGGCACATGCGACCCGGAATGCCGCAGGTAGGAGTAAAACCTGTCCGCGGGCGAACGGCCAGGGCCTGACCCTACTTTTCCGCCCACTGCACGCCGCAGATCGGGCAGCTGCCCTCCGCGCTGAGCTCCGAGCGGCAGATGAAGCAGTGCGTCGGGTGCTTTCCCCCCGAGGAGTGGGCGGCCGGTTGGGAGGGGGCGCTCCGGGCCGGAGCGGGCGCAGCTGAGGGCGCCGACGTGGATGGCTCCGGGGGCTCGGGCGGCGCGGGTGGCGCGGGTGGGGGGGGCGAGGGTGGCGGAGGGACGGACGCCGCGCGGGCCGCGGGGGCCTCGGCCGCGCTGGCCGGCCCGGCCCGGGAGCCCGACGCCCAGGAGTTCTCCCAGCCGCAGACGTAACAATCGGACCGCGCCGTGGGGAGCGGCGAACCGCACTCGGGGCACTTGGTGAGGTGCTCCGTGCTCGGATGCGGCTCCGCCTCGCCAGCCACCGCGGCCTCGAGCATCTCCGGAGGCGTTCCCGCGGGGATGACGCCACCCTGGGACTCCTCGCGACCGGTCACCGGGGGTGGGGGTGGAGGGGGTGGTGGGGGAGGAACGACGGGCACTTCACCCACGGAAGAGGGTTCGGGAGCGGGGACGGTTTCCGCCGGAGGGGCCCGCGGCACCTCGGGGGGCATCGTCTCGATCGCCGGAACGGCGGCCTCGGAGTCGACCGGAGCCGGCGTGGGCGGCGGCGGGGCTGGCAGATGTTCGGGCGGCGGAGGAGGCGGAGGGGTCATCTCGACCGGGGAGGCGGGCTCGGTGGGTGCGTCGATCGAGGAGGGATCCGGGGCCGTCGCTTCGTCCGTCGGAGCGATGGGGGCCTCGGTACCCTCGGCCGCCGGCGTCGCCCCGGGGAAGTCCGAGGAAGCCACGGGGAGGCTCTCGACGGCGGCGGCCTCCCCCAGGGCGGCGGGCCCCGAGCCTTCGGCGAGCCCTGCGCTGTCGGAGGGGCCGGGCTCCTCCGCCTTCGCGGGCATCTTCCTGCGTCGACGGAGCAGGAAGAAGAGAAGTGCGAGGCCGAGGAGGGCCACGACGATGAGCAGGACGATCCACCAGGGGAAGCCCGCGCCGGTCGACCCGCCGTTGCCACCGGTGTGGGCCTGGGAAGCGACCCGGCTCGCCTCGACGACGACGACGGAGGAGATAGCGGAGCGGCCGAGGGCGTCCGTGATCCGGACCTGGAAGGAGTAGTTGCCCGCCCCCGACGGGAGGAGGTCGTACCCCGAGGACGTGGCCGAACCGATCGTGCTGCCGTTCAGCAGCCAGACGAAGTGGAGGGGCCCCGTCCCGCCGGCGGAGGTCGCCGTCAGAACGACGGTCCATCCCACGTGGGTGCTCGTGGTGTTGGCGGCGAGCGCCACGCTCAGCGGAGCGTTCACGGTCAGGGTCTCGACCGCCGTGGTCGCCCTCCCCGAGAGGGAGTCCGTCACCGTCACCTGGACCGCGAAGGTGCCGGCGGAGGTGGCGTCGAACTGGTAGGAGAGCGCGCTCGCGCCTGGGGCGGTCCAGGTCGCGCCGTTGAGCGTCCAGGCGAGCGTGTAGGGCGGGAGGCCTCCGGAAACGGAGACGTTGAACCAGGCGCTCATCCCCACGTCCACCGTGGCTTGGGAGAGCGCGAGGGAGGCCGAGAGGGGAGCGGCGACCACGACGGGGACGGAGGCGGAACGCGCCACGTGGCCCAGCGCGTCCAGCACGGTCGCGTTCACCGTGTAGGTCCCCGGCGTGGAGTTCGAGAAGGAGAAGGAGGGCCCTGTGGCCCCGGACTGCACCGCGCCGTTCACGAACCAGAGGTACGTCGCGGGCGGGGCACCCCCGTAGGAGGTGGCCGTGAAGGGGAGCGGGGCCCCCGGGGCGACCGAGGAGGGCGAGGAGGGGGAGATTGCCACCGAGATCGAGGGGTAGACCGTGGCGGAGACGTTCACCCAGAGGACCCCCGAGTGCGAATCGGCCACCCGGACGGTCAGACGGTCGGAGCCCGGGCCCGTCGGGACGAACGGGTACGAGGCGGAGGTGGCCCCGGCGATCGGGGTGAGGTTCAGGTACCACTGGTAGGTGTACGGAGCGATCCCTCCGGCCGCGGTGACCGTGAAGGGCTGGGCCATCCCCATGTCCAGGATGACCGTCTGGGGGCTGGCCGACGCGACCAGGGCGGGGAGGGCGACCACCGTGGCGTTGCTCCAGGCCGTAAGAGGACCGGTCGCCGCATCCGTCGCGGAGAACCCGACCTGGTAGGGCCCTCCCCGGGCCGGCACGAACCGGTACACGGTGCAGCTCGTGGCTCCGGCGATCGCGGAGCCGTTCAGGTACCACTGGCAGGTGTCCGGGCTCGAGCCCCCGGTGATCGTGGGCGTGAGCGTCGCGGACTGCCCCGCGTCGATGTTGGAGGTGGTGGGGCTCACCGAGGCCGTCGGGTCGATGGAGACGACGATCG
Organism: Thermoplasmata archaeon; assembly: GCA_027314165.1. Lineage (GTDB taxonomy): Archaea > Thermoplasmatota > Thermoplasmata > Lutacidiplasmatales > UBA184 > JAKAAX01. The sequence goes on from DAHVCH010000043.1 coordinate 9,224, forward strand.
TGACCGGAGCGGAGGAGCTCCTCCCGCCCAGGCTGTCCACGATCGTCGCGTTGACCGTCAGGGTGAGGGCGCTGCTGGCGGCGTAAGCGGTCCCCAGGCAGTTCGAGCCGGCCTGCTGGACCCCGTTCACGTACCACGTGCACGTGAATCCCGGCGTTCCCCCCGCGACCGTCCCCGTGACGTTGGCCGTCTCCCCGACGTCCACCTGCGGGGTCCCGCGGGTGAGCGTGAGCGTGGGCAGGGGGTTCACCGTGACCAGGTCCCACCCCGAGGGCGCCGCCGCGGCGGGGGTCCCGACGCTTCCATCCCCCGCCACGTAGCAGTAGTACGTGCTGGCGGAGGGGGTCACCGTGACCGTGAGCGAGCTCCCCGACATCGTCCCCGAGCCGCACGCCCCGGAGCTGGAGGAGGAGGCGAACCACTGGTAGGTGTAGGCCGGCGTCCCGCCCGACGCGCTTGCCGTGAGGGTGACCGACTGGCCGCGGTCGAGGGTCGGGAGCGTGGGCGTGACCGCCCCGGCGACGAGCGCGGGATCCACCTTCACGAGGTTCCACGGCGAGGACGCGTTCGTGGCGGGCGTCCCCAGGCTCGCGTCGGTCGCCACGTAGCAGTAGTAGGTGCTCGCCGCCGGCGAGGCCGAGATGGTCGCCGAGGTCCCGACCGCCGCCCCCGACCAGCAGGACCCGGTGCCCGAGGTCGAGGAGTACCATTGCTCGGCGTAGGGAGACGTTCCTCCCGCCGGGCTCGCGGTGAGCGCGATCGACTGGCCCGCATCGATGACCGGGGCCGAGGGG
>DAHVCH010000044.1 GCA_027314165.1 Thermoplasmata archaeon
CGTCATCCTCGCGACCGTCGGTGCGCTCTCATCGCAAGGTGTCGGTCGCCAGCGCGTTCGGTATGCGACCGGTCCGGTCCTCCCGACTCTGCGTTCCATGATTGGGGACCTCCGGGCAACGGTCGAGCGCGTGGACGGGATTCGCAGAGTGGTGGATCACACCTACGACCGCCTTTTCGCCCCACACCAGGATGACAGCGCACAAGCCGGTCGTTTGGTCCCTACAGCCGGTCCGTCGGCCTTACCCCTTGACCGAAGTGGTGGCCCGCGCCGCCATGACGCGTCGTTTCCCCGCCATGGTCGCGGTCTCGAAATTCGAGTACCGCCCCGGGGCGCCCCAGGCAACCCTTCTCGGCCGAGCTTGGACGGGTACCGGGTCTACCGAGTGGTCGACGAGTCCGGCGACGAGCAGGTCGTCCTGTCCGACCGCAAGACCCTTAAACGGGACCAGGAGGTCCCCGTCGTCCGCCTCGCGGCAGGCATTTGGAGGGAGAAGAGGGGTGCAACCGGAGGAGGCGTTCAGGACGCTCACGGGGCTCGAGTCGCTGCCGACGGCGGTATCCCTGCTGCTCGGTGATGGGCCGAACGACCGCGGCGTCTCGACCTACTTCCTCGCATCGGCGCAGGACCGCGTCATGAGGAGGTTCCGCGCCGAGATCCTCGGGATCTTCGACCGGTGGAAGCGGGCGGAGGCGGAGAACCCTCACACGTTCATCCCGTACGTCGCGGGGGACGAGGCCGAGCGCGGCAGCAACGCGATCCAGACGGTGGACTTGACCTCCGAGCGCCACGTCAGGGTGGCCATCCGCGGCTCTCTTCCGGCGAGCCTGACCCAGCTGGGCGCGTTCGAGGAACAGATCGCGGCGCGCGAGCCCCCGAGCTCGTTCGTCCTGGCGTTCACCCTCCCGGGCGAAGTCAAGGTGAGGCTCTACAAGCTGGTCCGCCCCATGCTGACGTTCAACGAGCGGGGCCGCGTCTACGCCTCGCTGCTCCGCAGTGAGTTCAAGGCCATCGTCGGTGCCCCGTTCTCTTTCGACATGTCCTTCTCCTGCGTGCAGGTCGACGACGTGCTGTTCGTGCTCCGCCCATCCGAGTTCGAGCGGCTCTTCGCCTACGAGACTGGCGTTCGGGCGCGCGCGGTGGAGGTCGCGGCCAGGCTGGAACCGTACGTGACCGGCGAGACGTTCACGCTGCTGAACGAGCTCGCCGAGCGGAGCAGCTTCGCTCAGCGGCGCATGCCCCAGATCGAGCGCGAGCTGGCCAGCTCTCCGGACCTCATGGGGAACTGGAGCCGGATCATCGACGACAGGCACCTGAGAAACGTGCGGGTGGTGGGGGCGGGAGCCGATCGCCGCCTGGAGTGCGTCGGCAAGCGTCACCGCGAGATCATCAAGCTCATGTCCGGGGACTACGTCCGCAGCGAGGCATCGAACCTCAAGTGGGACTCGAGCGTCAAGCGGGCCGTGGGCTGACACGGGGGCCGGCGGCCGCCGTTCTCTGGAGTCCCCCCGTACCACTCCGTCCACGCGGTGGACTGCAAGGTGGTCTGCCGGTGGGCATCAAGACCACACTGTGGTCGAGCACCAGACAGACCCTTCGGCTTGCACCAACCACCAGGGGCGAGCGACGATCAAACCGAGAAATCAGATCCGACCCACGCGCGAATCGCCCGTGAGCACCCCTCGCACGCGCTACACGAAGCGCTCCTTTCCCTGGAGGGCTTGGGGCGGCAGGTGTGCCTGAAACAAACCTTCCCACGATAACTCCCATAGTGTATTGAGCGAGTGGGGGCGTGATGCCCCGAATCAAGGTCGCCCGCTCGGTCGTACGCCAGTTCCTCGAGGAGCGCCAAAGGGCCGCCGGGGGTGTCACCGGCCAGGACTTGGTCCGTTTCGCCAGCCAGCACGGACTCCAACCGATAGCCTTCCGCCGACGGATCCTCTACCTCCTCGGCAACGACCCCACCTTCCGCGGGACCAAGTACCTCGGCAAGCGCGCCCCGGACCTCACGGTCGAGGACATCACCACCGTCGTCGAGACCCTTCAGGAAGCTCCTTTCACACCTCCCAGCACGGTCGTCCGGAACCTCAACCTGGCCCGCCAGGCTCGTGGTCTTGCCCCCATCCCCCTTCGGACGGCGTACCGGGTCGTGGAGGCCTGGGCCATCGGACTCCCGAGGGACCGCAACGACCCGCTCTCGTGGTTCACCCATGCCAAAGTTCCCGTCGGAGCCGCCTACCAGGCGGTCGCGGCCCGGGCCTCCCTCGAGACCCACTTCGCCTGGAGTGGCCTCTCCACCCCGCACGGGGTGAGCCTCTCCGAGACCTTGGAGAAGCTCCGATCGGCAGAGACCCTCTTCCAGACCTTCCATCCGGGAGTCCAGCCCCACCAATGGTACGAGCGGCTGCGCCCAAGCGCCCCCTGCCTGAGCGCCTTCCTCGGCTCAGCCACCTTGGACCGCGCCCCCGCCGTCTGCGCACGCCTCACCTTCGAGTCCCAGGCCCTATGGTTGGTCCAAGCCCACGATCTCCTGCTGGAACACCTCCGGCGCCGGAAGGCCCGCCTCCAGCAGGCTATCAACGCCCGCCACCTCCGCAGGTCCTACGCGCTCCTCCGGGAGCAAGAGGGGCAAGGCCGAGGGCTCGCCGAGGTCCATCTGGCCCGCCCCACCCGGGACACGGAAGAGGCTCTGCTCGGTTGGGTCCAGGAGTCGGACACCCTCGAGGACCGGGCCCGGGCCCTCCTCCGCTTGGACCCCAGGACCCGCGAGACCTACGCCAAGCTCAGGGACGTGCTCGTGACTGCCACCCGGGAGTTCGATGGAACAGAGGTGGTCGCGCACACCGAGCGTGCCCGCCTTCTTCTCGAGCTGGCTCGTGGAACGAAGGGTTGGGACACCCTCCCGAACGAGGCGCGCACCTGCCTCGGGAAGAACCGACGACTTCTCCGCTTGGTCCCCGCCGACACTCAGGAGGCCCTGCGGAACTCCCTGCTGACCGACCGGCTCCTGGATGCCCTGGCCCGAGGGAAGATCACTCTGTCCCGGTCGTGGACCCACCAGGACCTGGGCGCCCGGATGTCCACGGTCCCCCTACCCGAGGACGAGAAGGCGTGGCCCCTCTCCCGGGCCACCTTGGACGAGCTGCTCGCCGGGACCTACCGTGTGGACCTCTCGCCGTTGGAGGAACTCCAGCGGGCCCCTCCCGCCCGCGAGGAGGGGGAGGACGAATGGTCCCCCCGTCCCGGGTACCTCGAGATGGCCCAGGAGGTGCACCAGACCATCCTGGAGCACCAGCCGGACTGGTTCCTGGTCCATCGTCGAACCTTGGACGAGTTCTGGGACGGGTCGTTCCGGATGGAATACGACGAGAGGGACTTCACCGAGCGTCTCCTCCTGGCCATCGGGTTCCTGGGGAGGAACCTGCGGGTCCGGGACGACCCGGCCTTCGTGTCCCTCAAGCACTTCCTCCGTCGGTACGCGACCCCGGCGACGCTGGAGAGGGAACTGCGGTTCTGCCACGACACCCTGGCGGAGATGACCGGGAGTAGGGCACGGGCCCTCTTGGTCGACACGGTAGGGAGGGAAGCGAGGAGCACCCATCCTCTGTCCGACTGGCACGGCCGCTACCTCTTGCAGGGGTTTGCGGACCTTCGGGGGATCGGGGAGCTGCGGCTCCCGGTCTGCAGCCTGGCCATCTCCTCGAAGGACACGGAGGCGATGCACGCGGTCGAACTGGTGGCCAGGGCCCGTCGGGTCGTGGGAGAGGACCTTCGGATCTACGGGGGGAACGGCCACACGGTCTCCCGGGTCGCGGCCGGCCTCCTGCTGGGGACCTTCGGCGTGGTGAGCGCCGGACATATCGTGCATCCACCGCCCGTGCTGAGCCCCGGGGAGAAGGAGCGGCTCCGGGAGCGCCTGCCCCAGTTGAACCGCCTCTTCCTCCTCCTCCAGCAGAGCCCGGAACTGGGGCGACTCTTCTCGGCCCGTACCCACGTCTACGTGGACGGGGTGAACGTGCGACCCATCGTGGACGACCTGGGAGGGGAGGTGATACGGGCCGTGCAAGCCACGGGGTATGATTGGAGGACCGCCCAGCCCCACATCGAGAGTTCGAACCAGCTGAAGCGTGCTGTCACGGTAGCCACCGGAGGGGGGCTGAGGGTGGAACCTCAGCGATGGGACCTCATCCTGCTGGCCGGAGAGCTGATCCTGACGATGGCGGCGCTCTGGAAGGCCCGGCAGGGGAAGGACGAGGGATCGGCTGCCCTCAGCACGGCCTTGACGGACGTGGCGCTCTTCCGGCCGACGTAGCCAGGGGGACGAATCGGCGAGAAGTTGTTGCCAATACAGTCGGGAGCTATCGCGGGAAGGTTTGTTTCAGGCACACCTGCCGCCCCAAGCCCTGGAGGAGCAATCATAGCCAGTCAGCTCCATTCACGGGTGGGGCCAGGATGACCGTTTGCCCCGAGTGCCGCGCGAGGCTCGAACGGGCGCTCAGGGAGGAGATCCGCTTGTGCCGGATCTACGGCGCTCTCCATGTGGGTGGGTCGGGACGGCCGGATTGCGTCTTCTACCGCGCCCCGGTCTGCGTGGAAGTGAAGGCGTGGAGGTCGAAGGTCGACAGCGGGACCGTCGCGAGGACGATGGAGAAGGACTGGGACGGGTGCGACGCTCTGGTCTTCCACTCCCTCTCCGGGCTAACGGGCCCCGCCATCGACCTCATCCAGCGGTCAGGGGGGGTGGCCCTCCTTGTTCCGAAAGAGGGCGACGTTGGGGTCGTGGGAAGCTCTCGCGATCTGGTGGGCGCCGCGGTTCACGCCGTGGCCGCAGCGTTCCCGGGGACGCGTCGGTACCCCACCTTGAGGTGATGCTCCTCCCCCAATCCGTTGGAGCCTCACCGGGACTCGGGCGGAAGGATCATGGCGGAAGGGGCGCGGTCGGGCGGGCGACCCGACCCGCTCGAGGGGGTAGATGCTGCCCAACTCCGCACACTCTACGACGGACAGCTGAAGAAGCTCCTCGCTTACATCGCCATAGCCGTCTCCTCGGCGTACCCAAACGTCAACCTCTTCCTCGACCTCGGGAACAGGCAGATCACCTACAGCCCCCTTCCCGCCACTCTCCTCGCGACGGCCTCCTACGCGGGGATGGCCTACTTCTCGATCGGGGCGCTCACGAAGTACCAGGAGATCGCGCTGCTCGAGTCGCGCATGGGGCTCACGGAGGCATATCTCTGGCTCTACGCTCAACGCCCTGCCTTCGGCAGGCTGTGGGACCGAGCTCACCGGAGGTTGCTCAAGATAGAGGAGTCCTCGGCGCCTTGGCCCACTTCCAGTCGAATGAGGTGGGTCCTCGACCTGGCGATGGCCGCCCTGTTGGTCGGTTGGACGCTTCTCTACCTCGAGCTGCTCAGCAGGGTCTCGTGACCGCGGGCCGCGGCATGAAGAGCAAGTGAGGCGGGGCGATGGAGGTGGGTGCGAGAGCAAAGGTCCTGCTTGTGGCATTGCTGACGGTTGTAGGGCTCATGCTCACTTGGCCCTTCTACCCGTCGCTCTGGGCCGCGACCGCGGTGAACCTCGTTGGCTTCAGCGTGTCCACGCCGCTGGGCCTTTGGGCGGGGCGAGACAGGGATTCCAGAGGGGAGTACCGGACCTACTGGTTCACCTATCTGTCGATCCTGGTGGTCGGAGTGGGGTTGTCCGCCGTGCTCACTTCCGTTGTGCTGACAAATCTGTCGGGGGCGTTCCAGGTATCGGAGGACGGCGCCCTCCAAGCTCTGGTCTTCACGAGCCTCTGTGTGGCCGCCTTCACGATAGTGGTCTTCGTGCTAGTTCTTCCCGAAGACGGCTATCGACACGAGGCGCCCGAGCCAGGCGGCCGGGGGAACCGCTGCAACAGCGGCTAAGGCGATGCAGATGGCGCCGCTCCACCAACCAGAGCCCGCTGCTGCCGTCAACGGGCCGACGAGGGTGACCGAAACGATCAAGAGGCACAACCCCCAGAAGGCAAGCCACGACAGCCCCTGAAGAACCGCGAGGTCTCCCTCGATTTGCCGAGGTCTGGCGAGGGTCCCTGCCGGGAGATAGTCGTCGTTTGACGTCATAAGAATCGTCGGTTGACGATTGCCCCTGAAGCCTATAAGCCTCAGCTCGAACGCGCCGCCCCCGCCAGCCGACAGTCCCGGAGCGGCAGTTTCGACCCTCCCCTTGCTCAGGACCGTCCTTGCGTCCACCCGGTAGCCTGGGTGGACACCCCCGCAAGACCAATCGCCGCATTATTGGGGCAGCGAGGGTTGACTGTGGTCCGTGACGTGCTCTGACCGCGCCATGCTCGCTGCGCTGCCCGCGCTGTCGGGGGCCGTGGAGGACGGGGTCAAGCTCGGGTACAGGTGGGCAGAGGCAGCAGCCGGACGGAGGGCGCACCGGGGCACGCCGCCCCCCGGAGTGGCCGAGCCCTTCCTCGTGGCCGGGATTGTTCTGCGTGGGGCCGCCCACATCCAAATGGAGTGGAGCAGGATCCTGGCGCCCGGAGGGATTCGCGTCGGCACGGGCGGGGTCTTCTGCCACGGCTCGCCCATCGTGGACATAGTCGGCGCGAAGCCGGGCTGCGAACTGGGAGACCTCCTACTGGTCCACGTCCACTCGCGGGGCAAGACGATCACCTCGAGGAACGCCCTCCTGCTGCAGGCCAAAGTCGCTCCCTCGTCCCTTCGAGGGGCGCAGCTCGCGCTCTACTCTTCGTGGCCGGACTTCACCTACAGGACAGGCCCACACAGCGGCCAGTCAAGACGCGTGACGCCGCCCTCCAGGACGCGCGGAGCGCAGGTGCTGGAACTGAGCCCGCCGCCGTGCTTTCCCCCGCACACGCAGACCCCATCGGCGCGCGTGGCGATGGCCGCCTCAACGCCAGTCACCCACTCCACGCTCGGTGACGAGGTTGCCAGGATGACGGTGGACCTGGGCGGGCGGCAATTCTCAGATCTGGCCTCGGCGCGGGCGGAGTCTCCAGGAGACTGGTCGCGAGTCGTGTGGGATCTCCTGGAGGGAGCACAAGGGGCGCGCTCCCGATGGGGTCCCCCGGGAGGGGGGCCGCGGTACGGCGGGGTGCCCATCGAGGATATCGACTCCCTCGCCCTCGCCGTGGCGGAGGGAGGACCCGACTACATCCACGGGGCCTCTGTCGACGGCCTCCCCGGCTCGACGTTCTTCAGCTTGCTCGCCTCCATGCCGCTGGTGGGGCGACCCGATGGCGACCCCGCTCCCGACCCCAAAGCGGCTCGCGGAGATCGCGAGCCTCCTCGAGCCGGCGATGATCGGAGAGGTGAGGGCGCCTCGGTGCTGGTGATTCACACTCAGGGAGAAGCGCTCTGAGGTAGACGAGCGAACTCGCGGCGGGGGGGGAACCACCCTACAGTTCGCCGAGTGGCCAACAGGCTCAAATCCCTTACGGCGTCTGTCCTCTATGAGGGACACAACTCGCCCTCCCATGCGCCCCACCCCTCCCCGGGGAAGGGAACATCCAGGCACCACCTCCCAGGTGGGCCGAGGTGAGCTATGGTGGAAGAACAGAACTCAAAGAGAGCGCCTCAGCGCGCGAGAACGACGCCACAGACAGAACACGCCGACCAATCCCGGTTCAGGGAGATTCCCGAGGGGGCGGCCCCCCTCGGCGAGCTACTCGACTCCAGGACCTCCCTCGTCCTGAGTTGGAGAGAACTCAACGAATCAACGAAGGGGAGGGGCTGCCGGCTCTCCAGACCCGGCCAGCCGTACTATCGGCGCCAACACTGGCACAACGCGGGAGGAGTCTCCGACGGGGTCGTGCTGCAAGGGGCGGCGCACTGGGACCAGTACGTCCCAGGCGCAGTCGAGTGCCCAGGAGAGTACCTCCCCGGCTTGAGGGACGGGTGTCGGACCCTCCCATACTCGAGGTCGCAGCCATTCTGCGGCGGCAAGTACCACCTCCGACTCGATGGCGACGGCCTCTGGATCGGTGAGAGATCTCCGCCTGCGCCTGTGGCCACGAGGTTTCCAGGGGTCGTGGTGAAGCCGTACGACCCCCCGCCCCGGTGGTGTCGCCCAGAGGAGGCCAGCCTCGAAGCGCTGACGGAGCTGGCACCGCACGCGCGTCCGTTCCTCAAGATGTGCTCCTCCGAGCAGGCCGCGAAAGCGCAGGAGGAGTCCCGCCGGAGGGCTCGGGCCGCCCGCTCAATCAGCGACCCCGAGGGGGAGGGTGTCCGATGGTAGCCTCGTCCCCCGTCGTTGGCCGCCCCACACCCCTGGTCGACGAGGACGCGCTCCTCCTCCCGCGCCCTGAGCTGGCTCGGGTGATCGAGCGGATGAAGGCCCTCGCTCAGGACGAAGGTTCAGCTGACATCGACCGCCAGAGGGCCATCGAGATCTTGGAAGAACTCGGGCCTTCCGCCATGGCCGCCCTCGCGGAGATCGCGAACGACGGCGATTCGACCGACAGGATGCGGGGACCGGCCCTGCGGGCGCTCCGATCCGTCACGAGAGAAGCCAGCCTATTGGGGCGCGACCGCCCAGCTTGATCTCGGAAGCGGGGGCCGCCGCCCACGGTTCCTCCGCCCATGTGGGGCGCGCCCCCCTACCAGCCACCCTACACGGGCGAGGTTCTACCGGGGCCGCCCCCACCGCCTCCGCCGCCGTGGTGACGACCCGGGCCCGGTTTGCAGTCCGTGGACCGAACAGGCCGAACGGACGGCCGCCGGCTGCGATCTGATACGCTCTCAATCGAGCAGCCATGCGCGCGTTTCGCCGCCGAGAGCGGCGGCTCGCCGGTGCCGAGCGCCCCCGGCGGAGGTCCGTGGTTTATTGGTGGCACCTCCACCGTACACCCGTGTCGGGTGTACGCCCGAGCGACCGCCAAAGCTCCACTGACTGGCCCGGAGCGCCGACCACAGCCCTCGTCGCGGGAGCCGGCCCGTCGGTCGGCCCCCCCGAACGCCCGAGCGAAGCCCTGCCGCGTCGCGGCTCACCAGCGGAGTTGGGTATAGTCCGTCACCAATCCTAGGATGTTCACCAGTAAAGGCACCGGTGTCGGGTGTGCGCGAAGACCCCGTAGTCCGTAGATCCGAGTGGAACGTTCCTAGACGAGGGGACGGCGCTCCTACCGCGTTGTGTGGGGTTCTCGTGGGGCCGAGGGGAGTTTTCGCGCCCCGAGGAGAAGTATCCGTGTGAGAGGAGGTTTCCGTTCACCCTCGACGAGAGAGAGCGTGGCCGAAAAGACTGCTCCGGGGGAGGGTTTCCGTGTCGGGCCACGACTTTCCGTGCGGGCCCAGCACGTTTTCGTGCGGCTCCCCCGGAGCCCCACGGTCCAAGTCGGCTGACGCTGAGGCGAACGTGGGGGGCGGGAGAGCGATAGCCCCGCCACAGGAGCCTTCGTCGGGCCCCGGAGGGAAGGCCGGCAGAGCGGACGCGGCGGCGTCCCCCTCGCCCCACCCCTCGCGCCACTCCTCCGCCTCCCTCCGGAGCCCGGCCGTAATGTCTCGGAGCGCCTCCGGCCGATCATGAATGAGCCGGATGATGATCATGATGTTGAACGCGAGGACCATCAGCAGGG
>DAHVCH010000045.1 GCA_027314165.1 Thermoplasmata archaeon
GGGGGGCGGCGGCCGCGGGGTCAGGGCCAGGTCCTGGCGGTGGCGGCGAGGACGGCGGGGCCCCCGAGGGCGGCGCGCCGGGTCGTGGGGCGAAGCCCATCCTGGACCGGGCGACGGGAGTGCCTGCAGGGGGAGCCGAGGGGTTTGGTCCCGCGGTCCCCGGAGCGGGGGGCGCCGATCCCACGGCGTAGCCGTAGGAAGGGGGAGGGGAAGGGGAAGGCTGGCCCGACGAGCCCCAGGCCGGCGTTCCGTAGGCCGGTGGAGGGGCCGCGTAGGGATTGGTTTGGGCTTGCGGCGGAGGCAGGTAGGGAGGAAGGATGGGGCGCGCGGGGCCCTGGGAAGGGCCGGGCCCCTGGGGAGCGGAGTAGGGAGCAGAAGGAGGAGGGGCGTAGGCCACCGTCGGGGGGAACGGCTGGGAGGGGTCCGCCTCCGGGGGCGAGGTCTCGGGGGTGAACGGGGGCGCCCCCGGCGCGATGGGGTCCTCCGGTGTGGGGTTCGGGGCGGGGTCCGGGGAACCGTAAGTGGTGGCGGTCTCCGGAGCAGCGGAGGAAACGCTCGAGGAGGACGAGGATTCGCTCGGCGTCTTGGCGAACGGAGCGTAGCCGCAGCTGTTGCAGGTCCACCCCTGGGAGAGCTTCACCATCTGGCCCTGCTTGCACTTGGGGCAGGTGACGGTGGGCCCAGAGACTCCCGACAAAGCGGAGGGCGTAGCCCCCTCCCCAGTAAAAAAGCGAGCGGGGCCCGAACCGTTATCTTTCCAGGGGGGTAGGTCCCCTTCCCTTGTCGAGCCCACCGCCCGTTCCAACCAAGAAGAGCTTCTGGCCCTGGTGGATGGACCCGTACTCCGACAACCCCATCGCCTTCGGGGTGCTGTTCATGATCCTCATCGTGCTGATGATCGGGGGGCTCCTGCTCTACCGCATCCTCTTCATCCACGAGCCGGGGGCCCAGCCCATCGGCCCGCCCTACTTCGTCCTCCACGGCGGGCTCTCCTCCCTCCTGGGCCTCCTCTGAACGGAGGGCCGTAGCCCCCTCGAGGAAAGCGGGGCAGGGTCGGGGAATGCGGTCGATCGTGGTCGGGGTGGACGGGTCCCCTCCCTCCGAGAAGGCCGTGGCCGCCGCCGTCGAGATGGCCCTCGCCTTCCGGGCCCACTTGACCGTCGTCGCGGCCTACGCTCCATCGCTCATCGACCCCAGCGGGACGGCCGCGTTCGCCACGTCCTCCGACGCCACCTCCTCGCTCCGTCAGCGGCACGACGAGCTGGTCCGCCGGAAGGTCGAGGGGGCCCGCGCGGCGGGGATCGACGCCGAGGGGCTCGTCCGGGAGGGCTCCGCGACCGACGTCCTGCTCGCCGTGGTGGACGAGAAGAAGGCGGACCTCCTCGTGGTCGGATCCCGTGGCCTCTCCCGGACCCATCGCCTGCTGCTCGGGAGCGTCTCGATGGCGGTGGCCTCCGCCGCTCCCTGCCCGGTGCTGGTGTTCCGGGACCCGGGCCCGGAAGGTTCGCGCTCGGCCTCCGCCGCGACCCCGACCTAAGGGTCCGAAGCTCGGGGTCCCGCCCCTATCGGATCATTCCGCGCTCTTCGCATTCCTCTTCCACGGCGTGGCGGAGGTACTTGAGCGCGGGCTCGGTCAGACGGTCCATGTGCATCAGGAGGTAGGAGAGGTAGACCTTCTCGAGCTCCCGCGTCGCCGCGTGGCCCCTCGCGTGCGGCTCCGTCTTCTCGAGGGCCGGGAGAGACTCCTCCTCCCGCATGCGCTCGACCTCCTCGACGACCTCCCGAGGGAGCGGGCGGGTGAGGGGCAGGGAGGGGGGGCGGCCGGTCCGTCCTCGGCCGAGAGGGGAGGGGGATCCTGGCAGGAAGGCCCGCAGCGTAGGATTGCGCTCCGGTTCGTCCGGCTCCACGGCCCGTACCGCTGGGCGAGAGGCGGAGGCCTCCCGGTCCTCGGACGGTCCGGGCGTCCCCTCGGGGCTCGCGAGCAGCGCCAACGCGGCGCCGCCCGTCTCCTGGTGGTAGCGTTCCAGGGGAGGCTCCTCCCGCGGGGGAGGGGAAGCGGTCCGCGACGGTCTCCGGGTGCCCGGAGGGTCCTGCATCGACTCGAGCGGGCGGCCGGTCACCTGCTCGACGATCTTCCGGACCGACCATGGGGTCGGTTTCTTGCTCGGGGGAGCTTCCGCCGTCCCCTCGACAGACTCGTCGGACATCCGTCCGACAGGGCTTGGTCGCCCATGTAGATAAAGCCCGGCGTTTCAGATGAACCTCCTCGAGGCGTACGGAGCTCCGAAGGGCCCTCCCGTGGCCGGGAGCCGCGCTTCGGGCGCACAGTATATCGTCCCCTCGGAGGTCGCCCGCCCCGTGACGACCCGGCGAAAGCGCACCGAAGCCCCTCCATGTGCCGCAGCGTCGACCGGTGCCACGGCGGGGGCTTCCCGGGCGGACCGCGGGTCCATCGCGGTCCTCGGCGGGGGCAACATGGGCCTCGCCCTCGTCCGCGGGCTTCTCGCGAGGGACCCCAAGGCGGCCTCGCGCCTGGTCGTGAGCTCCCGCGAAGCGGGACGGCTCCGAGAGCGGATGGGCGACCTCCACGTGCGGGTGGCGGAGACGAACTCGGAGGCGGTGGAGGGCGCGCAGGTCGTGGTCCTCGCCGTCAAGCCCCAGATCCTCCCCGGCGTCCTCGCCGAGGTCCGGGCCTCGATCTCGCCGGGGGCCACCGTGGTCTCCATCGCGGCGGGCGTCCCCACCTCGGTCATCGAGGAGGGGCTCGGTACCGGCGCGGGGGTGGGCACGGGGGCGGGCGTGGGCGTCGTGCGCGCCATGCCGAACGTCGCGGCCTCCGTCCGCGCGAGCGCGACGGCCATCGCGCGAGGGCGGAGCACGCGACCGGTGGACCTGGAGCGGGCCCGGGGGCTGCTCTCGGCGGTGGGGCTCGTCCTCGAGGTCGAGGAGGAGCTCATGGACGCGGTGACCGGCCTCTCGGGGACGGGGCCGCTCTACCTTTTCCTCATCCTGGAAGGGCTCTCGGACGCGGGGGTGAAGGTGGGCCTCTCTCGCGCGGTCTCCTCCGAGCTCGCGATCCAGACGCTGGTGGGGGCGGCCCAGCTCGTCCAGGCGACCGGGGAGCATCCCGCGAAGCTGCGCGACCTCGTGACGAGCCCGGGAGGGACGGCGATCACCGCGCTCCACTCCCTCGAGAAGAGCGGGCTCAAGGCCATGCTGCTGGATGCGGTCGAGGCCGCGACCAAGCGCTCCCAGGAGCTCGGGGCCCGCTGGAAGACCCCCTCCGCTCCGTCGCAGGTCGCGGGCCAGAGCAGCGTCTCGCGCCCCGCGCCGTAAGGAGGCGGCCGGTCGCTCCTCCTCGGCGCGGCGCTACAGCCCCGAGGGCCCGTAGGAGCTCTCCCGCCGGAGGTCCTCGAGCAGCGCGTGGATCTTCTCGATCTGCGCCAGGGTCCTCCGGAGGAAGACCCGGCGCCCGGCGATGGTGACCGCCCAGAGCGCGGTCTTGTCCCGGGGGACGTCCGGGGGGGCCTCGAGAGGCTGGAGCGCGAGGCGGCTCACGGGCGCGAACCACTCCATCCCGACGCCCTCCAGGTTCTCCTTGCTGAGGAACACGAGCTTCCGGCTCGTCACGATGAGGAACCCGGGGTTCTTCGGGGAGTCGAGGTAGGCCGACCAGGCGGCGACCGTGCGCTCGCCCGGTTCCGTGGGCACCGCCTTCCGCAGGAAGCTGGGGATGGTGATGGACATCCCGGGGAGCTCGCCCGGGTCCTCCACCGCGCGCAGGTGCAGGACGAGGGCCCCGGCCTCCCCGTTCAACGGGAGCACCGGGCCGGCGTGGGGAAGGCGCACCGTCTCCCCGTCGGAGGTGCCGGCGGCGACCGGGACGAGCATCGGACCGGTCCTCCCGGGCACGACGACCTGGCCCCCGCTGGAGAGGATGGTCTGGGGGACGGGGAAGGCCATGTGCTGGGCGTCCGCCTCATGCCAGGCCTCGGGGCCTTCGGCCAGGGCGAGGGAGAGGTAGTAGTCGCCGCGCGCGCGGCGGGCCGGGTCCCACCGGCCCAGGCCCTGGAGCCGCAGGCGCCGTCCGGGAGAGGAGCCCGGGGGCACCTCCACCATCACGATGTCGTGCCGGGACTCCTTGCCCTTGCCGTTGCAGACCTCGCACTCCTCCCGGCTCACCCGGCCGGTGCCCTTGCAGTGCGAGCACCGGTCGATGCTCCTCCAGGCGCCCCCCAACCGGCTCTCCTCCCGACGACCGCTCCCTCCGCAGGCGGCGCACGGAAGCGTCCGCGCCTCGACCCGGCCGGTCCCCTGGCAGGCGCGGCAGGTCTCCTCGTCGAGGAGCACGACGCGCTTGACCGCCCCGAGGAGGGACTCGCGCACGGTGAGGTCGAGGAACGCCGAGACGTCCCCGTGGCCCTCCTCGCGCTCGACCTTCAGCGCCGCGTAGGAGCTTCCCCGGGCAAAGGCGTCGCCCAGCGAGGCGTGCGCCCCCTCCTTCCCGCCCCACCCGGCCCAGTCGAAGGGGATCGACGGGTCGACGCTGGGGACCCGGCGGCGCGGGGGTTCCCTCGCGGGGGGGGAGGGGATGGGAGAGGGCCTCGGAGGGGCCGCACGTCGGGGGGCCGCCGGCCCCGCCCTCCCGTCGGCCGGGCTCCGACGCGGCGCCCCGTCCTTGATCCGGAGGTACGCCTCCGTGACCTCGGCGAACTTCGCGCTGTTCGCCGCCACCGTCCGGGCGCCGTCCCCATGGTGGACGTCCGGGTGGTACCTCTTCGCCAGCAGGCGATAGGCGGCACGGACCTCCTCGGGGCTTGCGTTCGGACGGACGCCGAGGAGGCTGTAGTCGTCCTCCATGGGTTCGCGGACTCTCTGGGCGGTCGGGAGAAGCACACCCGCTCCTAAAAGGCAGGGCCACGGGGGAACGACGGGGCGGGTCCCGGGGGGAGCCGCAGTGCTGTGTGAAAATCGGTGGATGTGAGGGGACCCCCTCCGCCTGACGGGCCGCCAAACCCAACAGGAGGAGGAGAGCCCTGAGATCGAAAACCGGCGAGCGGAAAGACCTTGACCGACTGATCGACCAGGCGCAGGTCCTGGCCCGCGAGGACGTCGCGGGGCTCGTCCTGCGCCCAGAGGCCGGACCTGTCTACGACCTCCAGAAGGCCCTCCTTGCGGACGGGTCGCGGCGGTTCGTGAAGAACGGGGGACGCCCCCGTTCCATCCTCCCCCGTCTCGGGGAGGTTCATGAGAGGGGTCTTGGTATCCTGACCCGGCCCATCAGGCACCGACCGACGTTCCCACGGTACCGCCCCGCCGAGAGCCCCCTTAGGGGCAGTCCCGGCGCGCGCGTTTCATTCAAATAGACGCGAGAGGGTACCTACTGCAGCGGGAGCCCCGTAGGCCTTTTGCGGGTTCCCCGCGACGTGTAGCGCAGATGCCCGACGACCGATCAGCAACCCCTCGGCAGGCCCCCCCGGCGAGGGGGCGGCTCCGCCCGGGAGCTTCCCCTGGGCGCTCCATAGGTATATCTGGTCAGGAGAGGAATTCCACGGTCCGGGCCATGCGCATGCGTCGGGCCTCCACCCGTCGGCTCCGTCGGCACATCGAGAGTTCCCGCCGCGGCATCGCGAGCGCCGTCGCGACCATGTTCTCCATCATGATCGTGGCCCTGATGCTGGCGAGCTACCTCGCCGTCCAGTTCCCGAACCAGATGGAGGACGAGGAGTTCCAGCACGCCCTCCTGGTCGAGAACCAGTTCCGACAGCTCCAGGGGGACATCTACGCCGAGGTGAGCCACCCCGGGCAGCACGTGGTCATGACCACCCCGATCACCCTGGGGAGCAAGGGGGTGCCTCCGCTGGGACCCGGGTCCACCGGTACGCTCTCTCCGCCGCTGGCGCGCGCGGAGAACGCCACCTTCGGGATGGCCTTCGGTCAGGTCAACTACGTGCCCCCGACGTGGGGGCAGGGGAACCTCTGCTCGGTCGTCGCCGGTAGCTGCACCCAGGGGGGTTCGCAGGGCAAGTGCACGCCCGTCCAGACCTACAACTTCTCCGGAACGGACCAGACCTGGGCCGTCTCCCTGAACGGCGCGAACAACTGCTACTTCCTCAACTTCACCGGCGACCACAACGTGATCTCCGTGAGCGCGCCCAGCCAGAACTTCCAGTACATGGTCATCCTGGTCGAGGGCGACTACGATTACTTCAGCTTCAACTACAACGGCGGGGCCGGCTCCCCGAACATCTTCCTGTTCGGCCAGCGCGACTCCTACAACGTCTCGATGAGCGGGAACCACAAGGTGGCGAACACCACCTTCATCGGGTTCCAGAACGGCACGATCCGGTGCCCGCTGCTGAACCTGTCGGCCACCGACACCTACAACGTCTCGATCTCGGGAGGGACCTCCAACCAGCAGAACCTGACCTGGTTCAACGCCCTCGGCTACAACTCCAACGCGAACGTGGTGCACTACCAGAAGGGTTACGTCCAGTACCAGAACAAGTCCCTGCCCATAGGTTGTGCCTGGTACGTGAACGGGATCACCGACATATTTGGCGGCAATTTTGGGGGACTCTCCGCCCAGTTGAGCAATCGGTACAGCCCCGTGGTCTCCGTCAACTACGAGGAGGGGGCGGTGATCGTCGGAAATCCGATCAACGATTCGACGATGCTCTCCGGCCCGCAGCTCACCCTGATGCCCGCCCCGGGCGGAGGGTACTACGCCAACCTGACGCTCATCGACTTCCAGGTGCAGAACCTCACCGTGGAACAGGGACAGGGGGTGGTGGGGGTCCAGACCTGGCTCATCTCGGAGAGCACGGAGTTCTTCTCCACAGGGACGTTCTCGAACCTGAGCAACGGCAACTACGTCCTGACGAACCCGCAGTACCTCAACGTCACGACGAACTTCCCCGGAGCTTGGTCCACGTGGGCCCGCGGGTACTCCAGCGTGGTCACCTCCCGCCCGTACATCCACGACTGCTTCGTCCAGTACAACGGCTTCAACAGCTGCCAGGTGAGCATCCCCTTCGTGGACGCAGGGGTCTACCTCACGGTGGCCACCGTCGGTATCGCCTTCAGCGCGGGTTGATCCCGGGGGCCACGGCGGCGAGCTCCCGCTCGCGTCCGAAGGCCGCCCGCAGGAGCTTGTCCTCCTCGTCGGAGGAGACGATGGCGAGCGGCAGGTGGAGGGCCCCGGTCCGCAGCAGGCCCCCGGAATAGCCGGCGGCCGAAGGCAGGGCCGCGCTGCGAAGGAAGTCCAGCTCCTCCTCGCGGAGCCCCAGCAGCTCCTGGAGGCTCTGCCCTCCGTCCTTCAGCCGAAGGAGCGTGACGGCGTCCAGGTTCCGGAGCACCGCGCGTCCTCCCTCGTCGCGCAGGAAGTCCGTGGGGTCCTGGCTCAGGAGCTCCAGCCCCCCCTGGAAGTGGCGGACGTGCCGGACGAGGTGGTCGAGGAAGGCGGCGGTGGAGGGAGCCCTGGCGAGGTAGTGCGCTTCGTCGAGGACGACGAGCTTCGGGCCCGGCCGCCGCCGGACCTCGCCGTAGACCAAGTCGAGCAGGAGGGTCAGGAAGAACGGCAGCTCCTCGGGGGTCACCCGGGAGAGGTCGAAGCCGAGCAGGCGCGCGGAGCAGTCCAGGCTGCTCGGCCGGTCGAGGCCGCGCAGCGACCCCATGGTCGCGCGCTCCAGGAGGGTGAGCAGTCGGCGGGGAGGAGGGGAGAGCGCCGACAGCCGCGCGAAGAGGTCCCTCAGGAGCGGAGGCTCCGACCTCGGCTCCGCGTAGATCCTGGAGAGCGTGGTGTCGACGAGCGCGACCTCCTCGTCGGAGAGCGAGGGGAACAGCGCACGGAACATGACCCCCACCTGGACCGCCTTCGCCCGCACGTCGCCCCCGGTCGTCGCGGGGTCGAGCGGGTTCAGTTCCAGCTCGCCCGCGCCCACGCGGAGGACGGAGCCCCCCAGCGCCTCGACCACGTGGGCGAGCCCGCCCAACGGGTCCAGCACGAAGACGGAGAGGTCGGGCCGGAACCATCGGGAGCGGATCCACCCCAGCGCGCTGGCGTAGGACTTCCCGCTCCCCGTCTCGCCGAAGATGGCGGAGGAGTGGCTCGGGTGCCGGAACCGGTCCATGAAGAACGGTGTCCCCTGGAACGCGTGCAGCCCCACGAGCACGCCCCCGGGCTCCTCGAGCCGGTCCTCCCATAGCGGGAGCAGGGCGGCGACGCCCTCCTCCGGCAGGGCGTGGAAGAGGTCCGTCCGGGCGGCCCCTCCCACCTCGGCAGCCTCCTCCAGCACGCGTGCCTGGAACGAGGACGGGTGGAAACGGAAGCCCCGCCCGGCGAGGTCGGAGCGGAGCCGGTCGGACTCCGCCGTCGCCTGCCTCTCCGAGACTCCGAACCCCTCGAAGCTCAACAGGACGTTCCAGAGCCGGGTCCTCCGAGCGACGAGCTCCTGCTCCAGCCGCTCGAGCCCCTCCTCCTCCTGACGGAGCACGGCGTACCGCGGGTCGGCCTCCGAGCGGAGCGAGGAGATCTCGGCGTCGACGTGAGCGCGGTCCTCCCGTACGCGGGCGACCGCGGCCTCCGGAGAGTCCACCTGCAGCCGGAGCAGCGTGCGGACCCGGGCCTTCGTCGCTCCGACGGGGGCGAGCGCCGGCACCTCGACCGCGCGGGGGAAGCGGCGCACGAGGAGGGGAGAGGACCAGCGGGGACCGACGCGCACCGACCGCACCGTCTCCTCCCGGATGGGACGCCCTCGCAGGGTCGAGCGAAAGGGAGCATGGGGAGCATGATCCCTGCGGAGGGCCGCTCGGCCTCGGAGCGCGGGCCCTTCCACGAGGCGGTCCCTGCCCCCGCGGCTCATGCGAAACGTCCCCTGCGGACCCTTCTTCCGAGGTGGAAAGCGCCGCGGTCGTCGCCGGGCGCGAGAAGATAGGCCCCTGCGCCCGCGAGACCCGCGAGGAGAAGACCACGGGCGCCCGCGTCGAGCGGAAGGGCGGGAGC
>DAHVCH010000046.1 GCA_027314165.1 Thermoplasmata archaeon
AGGGGGGCAGGGCGACCGCCCCTCCGGGGCCGGCGGGGGAGGCGCCGCCCGGGGCCGCGGTGGACGCTTCCCATGGCTCGACCAACCTCGAAGCCCCCCCTGACGGCGGCGCCTACTTCCTTTGCGGGATAATCCTGTCGCTCGCTGACGCGCCGGCCCGGCCGAGGGCGAACCGCGTTTCACAAGCATTATGTTGGCCTCCAAGGTCGACATCTCTCACGGATGACCCGACTTCTCTCCGCGCTTGGGTTGGCCTTCCTCCTGCTCCTGAGCCCCGCCGCGGGTCTCGTGGTCCCTCTGGCCCCGGCGCACGCGGCGGCTCCCGTGCCCGCATCCGAGACCCCCCTCCAGGCGGCCCAGGCCAGCCTCGCGAAGGGCGACGGACCCGCCCACGGCCAGGCGCTCACCTGCACGGGGACGGGGGCCCTGACCGACGGCTGTTCGGCGGGCCCGGCCGTGACGCACGCCCCTTCCAGCGCCATCGGCTGGCAGAAGCTCTGCTCGTACAACTCCTGCCCTCCGCCGGGGCGCGGCGGGGCGGGGATGACCTACGACCCGCTCACCGGCTACGTCGTGCTCTTCGGCGGCATCAAGAACCTCACCACCGCCAGCGGCACGACCTACAACGACACCTGGATCTTCCAGGACGGGAACTGGACCCCCCTCCACATCCCCGGACCCACCCCCCGCCTGGGCCAGTACATGGCCTACGACTACGCCGACCACTACGTGGTCATGTTCGGTGGGGGCCCCTACCTGACGCTCGACAGCACCCTGTACTTCCACGACACCTGGACCTTCCAGAACGGCACCTGGACCGAGCTCAACCTGACCACCTCCCCGTCCGCCCGGGGCCTGGGAGGGATGGCCTGGGACGCGGCCGATGGCTACCTCCTGATGTACGGAGGGATGACGAGCCCGACCGACGTCCACAGCGACACCTGGTCGTTCCTGGGCGGGCAGTGGCACAACCTGACCGCCTCCGTCACCGGTCACCCACCCCCCTTGCTGGCCCCCGGCCTCACCTACGACCCCCAGATCGGGAGCGTGCTGGTCTTCGGGGGAGCGAGCCCGGTCCCCGGGCTCCAATTCGGGGAGGACCAGGAGCAGACGTGGAGCTACGCCCACGGGACCTGGACGAACCTGACGCCCGCCATTCACGGCACCATCCCGGATGGCCGCATCCTCTCCTCGATGGCCTACGACCCCGTGGACGGCTACGTCCTCCTCTTCGGGGGGTGGAACACCACCACGGGAGCGCTCTTCGGAGACACGTGGGCCTTCGCGAACGACCAGTGGACGCTCTACTTCCTGTCCCCTTCCCCGGCCGCCGCGATCATCGGGGCCAGCATGATCTCCACCGTCCCGTCCTCCGGCCTCCTGCTCTTCGGGGGCATCATCGGCACCTACACGAGCTACCGTTCGACGAACGCCACCTGGGTGTACGGGCCCGCGCCCTACCTGGTCTCGACCCCCTACGTCGTCTCCGTCCAGACCGCCCCCTCCTCCTGCGGGTTGGAGTTCAACGGGACCCTCCGGTCGAGCGGGGCGAACGTCGAGGTCCTCCCCGGCTCCTACGGGACCGCCGCCCGCCCCTGCCCGGGCTACACGTTCTCCGGCTGGTTCACGAGCGGGGGCGTGAACGTCGCGGGAGGGACCGGGTCGGCCGTCACCGTCGACGTCACGGGGAACGGCTCGGTCACCGCCTACTTCGTTCCCAACAACGCGGGGCAGACGAGCTACCAGGCGAACCCGGTGGCCCTGGGGGCCACGGTGGCGCTGCTCCTCGCGGTGGTCCTCGTCCTGTTCTGGGCCGGGCGGATGCGCCCGCGACCCCCTCGAGCGCCCCCACCCGCGGCCCAGGAGCCGGCGGCGGAGGCCACTGGGTCGCCTAACCCGGACCTGTGGTGAACGGCCCCGGGGCGGGCTCGGGCGGAACGCCCTGCGGGTAGGCGGGCGGGGGGGCGGCCATGCCCCCGGACCTCTTGCGGCGCCGCATGAGGAGGACCGCCGCGACGACCGCCACCACCGCGATGACCGCGACCAGGAGCAGGAGCGGTAGGGTGGAGCCCAGCGAGTTGCCCGCGGGGTTGTTCGTGGTCCCGCCGGTGACCGTGAGCGAGGTCGTGAGCGTGGCGCTGTGGCCCTGGGAGTCGTTCACGTACACCCGGATGGTGAACGTGCCCGCGGTGTTCGGCGTGCACGCGAGCGCGGCGGCGTCGCTCGTGGCGCACCCCCCCGGGAGACCGGTGTAGGCGTAGGCGAGCGTCCCCGTGCCTCCGGTCGCGGTCACCGACAGGTCGCTCGTCCCGCCCACGGCCACGCTCGCCGGGAGCGCGCTGAACGCGGTGATCGAGAGCCCGCCCCCGCCGGAGGCGGGGGTGACCGTGAGGGACACGGTCCCGGTCGCGAACGCCACCGAGTTGTTCACGTACACCCGGAGGGTGAACGTGCCGGTGATGGTGGGCGTGCAGCTGAACGTCGCCGCCGTCGAGGCGCAGCCTGCCGGGAGCCCCGTGTAGGCGTAGCCGAGCGTCCCGGTCCCCGTCGCGACCGTCGCGATGGTCGTGGACGAGCCGAGCTGGATCGAGCCGGGCGTCGCCGTGAACGACGAGATGCTCGGGGCCCCCGTGGGGGAGACCACGAGGTCGAGCGTCTTGGCGGCGGTGTGCCCTCCCGTGTCGGTCACGGTCACGGTCACGTTCGAGCTCCCCTGCTGCGTCGGGACGCACCCGAGCACCGCCAGGTCGGCCGAGGCGCAGCCCGTGGGGAGCCCGGTGTAGCTGTAGGAGTACGCTCCGACCCCGCCCGAGGCCGTGACGGAGAGGCTCGTCGTGCTGGAGACGACCACCGGGTTCGGGTTCGCGACGAAGCTGGTGATCGCCAGGGGCTGCGGGTTGGAGACCTGCAGCGGGCTGGCCGCGTTCGCCCAGGCACCCGAGGCGTCGGTCACGTTCACCTTGACGGTGAAGTTGCCCGTGGCCGTGGGGGTGCAGGCGAGCGAGTTGGTGCTCGAGGAGGTGCAGCCGGGGGGGAGCACCGTGTAGACGTAGTGGTAGGGGGGCGTCCCGCCGTTGGCCGTGACGTTGATGAGCGTCGTGGTCCCGACGATCACCGGGTTGTGGCTGTAGGTGAAGGTCGCGATGGCGATCGGCACGTGGACCGTGAGCGAGGCCGTCGCGGTCCCGGAGTGCCCGGCCGAGTCGTTGACGTAGACGACGACCTGGTAGGTCCCGTTCGACCTGGGCTCGCAGTTGAAGGTCGAGGGCTGGCGGCCGTTGCATCCCGCGGGCCCTCCGCGGTAGTCGTAGTAGACCGGGGGAACGCCTCCCACGGAGCTGGTCACCACGGAGGCCCAGGTGCCCCACGTCAGGGTGCTAGGGGTGAAGGAGAGGCCCGTCACCGAGAGCGCGGGATAGACCGCCAGGGAGGGCGTCAGGACCTGGGAGCTGGAGAACGAGTTGGTGTCGTTCACGTACACCCGGACCGGGAAGAACCCGGCCTGCGTGGGACTGCAGCTCAGCGTGGAGGTGTTCGAGCTCGTGCACCCGCCCGGGAGCCCGGTGTACGTGTAGGTGATCTTGCTCATGAGGGGCCACGCGGCGGAGACGTTGAACTGGGTGGTGCTCCCCACCGCGAGCGACGGGGGGGTGGCGGTGAAGCTGTTGATGGCCGGAGCCCCGGTCAGGGCGACGCTGACGTTCGCCTGGTCGTGGATGACCGAGCAGTTGTAGCTCACGTTCGCCCAGAGCCTGCCGGAGACCGTGGCGCTTCCCGCGGTGAACTGGACCGCGGTGCCTGTGGTGGTGTTGAGCGTTCCGAGCGTGGAGGGGCTGAACGCCCACGCCACGTGGGCCTTGGTGATCCAGGCCCCGTTCTCGTCGAAGGCGGTCGCGTTGAAGTCCTGCTTCCCGCCGTAGGCCACCGTGGCGGAGCTGGGGGTGATGGTGCTGGTGTTGAGGATGATCACCTTGTAGTTCCCCCAGAGCGGGACGAGGGAGCCGGGGTAGGGCACCGAGGAGCCGACCTTCAGGTGGTCGAACCCGAGGCTGCTCACCTGGTCGTGCCCCTGGATCCCGACGATGCCCAGGGTCGAGTTCAGCTGGGGGACCGCGTTGGCGGCCTGCGGAGCGTAGTTGGGCGAGCTCTGGCCAAGAGGCTCGACCCCCACGGCCCAGGGGACCGTCGTGGTGGGGATGGAGGGGGTCGCGGCGCCGCTCGCGCCGTAGGCGAGCGCGACGAACGAGGGCCCCAGCGTGTAGCCGGCCTCGCACATGACCCCCGCCGCCACCGAGACGCCGAGGTTGTAGGTGCCGTTCTCCCACGCCGAGCTCCCGGTGATGGGGTTGCTGTCGTAGGTGTAGGTCCACCAGTACCCGTGGAGGTGGTTGATCTGGTAGGTGTGGGTGGAGCCGAGGCTCACGAGGTTCGCCGCGTTGTAGATGAGGGTGCCGTTGGGAAGGTAGGCGGCCGGGGCGGCCACCGCGACGGCGAGGTAGAAGGTCTCGGCCACGGCGACGGCGGTGAACTTCGTCGCGTTGACCGGGTCGCCCACACCCAGGACGATGTACTGGTTCGTGGAGAGGGAGGGGTTGTTCGGGGCCGTGATGGTCGCGTTGATGGCCGTGTTGTTGGAGAGCTTCGAGGCGTCGTACTCCCCTGCGGAGCCCGTACCGGCCGCGGGGATGCTGATGGGGAACCCGACGCCATGGGGCGTGGCGCCCGAGGACCGCTGGCAGGTCTGCCGCATCGACCCGAAGAGGTCCGTGGGGAGGTGGAGGGGGGTCCCCGAGGGAGCCGGCGTGGCCACGGTCGGGCCCATGGGGAGGGCCATCGCGGCGGGTCCGGCGAGGAGAACGGCCAGGGCGAGGCAGGCGACCAACGCGGTACGCATGTTGGGGCACCCCCTTACCTCAGATAAAAGGCGATTGGCGGACGATATCTGCCCCCGAGGGGGCGGAGGCCGGTGCCTTGAAGGGCGGTGGCCGCTCCAGCGTCCCGTGCCGGCCCGGCTCTACGGGGTCCCGTGGGATGCGACGACCCTGGGGAAGAAGGGGGCCCGCCTCGCCCCCGAGGCCATCCGGAGGGAGCTCGGGCGGCTGCACCCCTACGACGCCGAGGGGGGACGCCCGGTCTCCTGGCTCGCGGGAAAGGACCTGACCCTCTCCGAGGACCATGGGGACCTTCTGCGGGCGGTGGGACGGCTCTCCGAGCAGGAGGCGAAGCTCGACCCGGAGGCCCCGCTCGTGCTCCTGGGGGGCGACCACGCCATCGCCTATGCGGGGGTCGGTGGCCTCCACAAGCGATTCCCCGACCTGGAGGTGGTCAGTCTCGACGCCCACCTGGACCTGAGACCCGTCGAGGGGGGGCCGACGAACGGCAACTGGGCGTTGAGGATGATGGAGACCTTCGAGCGTCCCTACCGGGTGATCGGGGTCGGGAGGTTCGCCAACGACCCGGGCCTCTTCGACACCGCGCGGGAGCGGGGCGTCCGGTGGGTATCCGCGCAGGCCGTCAGGGAGCGGGGGGCCCGGGAGGCGCTCGCCGGGGTTGGCCTCGAGGAGCTGCGGGGGAAGGACCTCTACCTGACCCTGGACATCGACGTCGTCGAGCAAGGGTCGGCCCCGGGAGCTTCCTCCCCGGCCCCGGATGGGCTTTCCGTCGCGCAGGTTCGCAGCCTTGTCGAGGGGATATCTCAGGTCGGACGGGTGAGAGGGTTCGACATCTCGGAAGTGAACCCCACGGTGGACCCGTCGGGCATCACGGCCCGGCTCGCGGCCTTTCTGCTTCTGACCTTCTTGGGGACGACGGGGACCTGAGAGTGGGCCCCTGCTCGGCCGCGAAGGGTGGCATCCCTGCACGGACCGCCATCGTCCCGGAGGGTCGCTGCGCGCGGTATCGGGGAGCCGTTCCGCTCCGGGTTGACCCATCTCGCGCATGGGAAGTTCGCGAGGATGAGCGGACAGGCGGAAGGACCGGTTGGTTCTGTGCAGGCACCTTAGGTGCGCCTGTCGACGGGGAGCAAGCAGGCTTCTTCCCGCGGGCGCGGGTCGGCTTCGTCGCTCGAAGATGTGGGGAAGGTTCGCCCATCCCCTCGTTCTCTCCGCATTCCGATGACCGTACCGGTCGGTCGCCCCTGCGGGGATTTCCTGGAGTGGCGCCCGGCGCAAGGCGGAGGTAACCACGATGGGAACTGTTCACGGAACTGAGCGGCCACTCGGGGGCTGAGATAGCGAGCATCCCGGTTCAAGGCGGGACATCATCGTCCCCCGAGTCTTCCTCTCCACCGTACCGTCTCTGGGGAAGGCTCGCCGCCCAAGCTAGCTCTTGGCGAGCCTGGTCGTTAGCGATGTCCCTTCGGATCGGCTCGCTACACTTCGGGCAGAGGAAGGAGACCCGCTCCTCCTCGTCCTCGGAGCTGATCCAGTCCTTCGCACCACGCGTGTAGTTCAGGTACGGCTCACGGCCATCGAAGTGAAGTGTCGTGACCGCGCGGCATCCGTTCGTCTCGCAGTGGACCCTGATGGTCAGGGGTCCCGCTCGCACAGGGGGTCCACGAGGGCTCTTCCGGGAGGGCATCGTGACCTCGGAACGCCCATCGCTCCGAGAACTTGAACTCGTCCCTCATGCCCCGACCCCCCAGCCGTCGGCTCACCCCGAGCTGGGTCTCTCCGAGACCGGGACCGCGAGGACCCGGGTCAACGCCGAGATGACCACCCTCAGGAGGTCCTCAACCGGGTGAACTGATGCTGTCGAAGATGGGACCGGTGCAAGAGGAAGTGGGCGCACTGGTCGAACGGCCTCCACCACATGGTGCTGGTCCACCTCTCGAGGAAGATCGGTCCCAGGGTCTGGGCTGGCCGAGAGAAGGCACTCGAGCCCCGGAGGGGGTTGGTGTGTAGATTTGCAAGACACCTCCCCGCGCTCTTCGCGAAACTATTCCCCCCCACGAGATTCCTCTCGAGGCTGAACGCGAACCGTCGAGCTTATGGAGACGCCCCTTCTCAGCCTCGCGTGCGGAGCCCCTTGCGGTCCTTCGTACTTCACGCCGCGCTCCTACCGGGGGCCCCTGAGGGTCGGCCGTCGGTGGCGATCTGGGCGGAGACGCCCAAGGTCGTTCCCTCAGGAGAGGGTCCGAGGACCACGCCATCCAGGGCGAAGCGCACTCGCGGAGCCCCCGCTCCCCCCCACCCGCTGGTGGCCGACGCGAAGGGCCTGAGGTCGGTGCTCCGTTCGCTCTCGGAGGAGACCGCAGAGGGGGTCCGGGCCCAGGGCCTCGCGACCCGGGTGGTCCTGACCCTCCCCACCCTCGGCCGACGACCGATCGGCAGTTGGGAGACGCTCGCCGAGACGGCAGGGGAGGAGGTCCGCTTCGA
>DAHVCH010000047.1 GCA_027314165.1 Thermoplasmata archaeon
CGCAGGGCGACCCGGAGCGGCTCCGAGCGGTCTTCGCGAAGTATGGCGGTCTCGCCGAGCAGAAGGAGGAGCTCCCGCTGAAGAACGTGCTCGGGCCGGCGCTGGAGGTCCGCCTCCAGGACGCGCTCCGTCAACGCGGCCTCGAGTCCGACCTCTTCGTGGGACGGGGCCGCTACAAGGTCGGTCTGGGGATCGTGGACCCACGGGACGCGACACGCTACGCCCTGGGGATCGAGACCGACGGACCGATGTACGCCTCGGGAAGGACGGCGGTCGAGCGGGACGTCGTTCGGCAGCAGTTCCTGGAGAAGGCGGGATGGACCCTCGAGCGTGTCTGGTCCCAGAGATGGTACAGGGACCCTGGGTCCGAGGTCGACAGGATCGTCAAGCGCGTGGGCGAGCTCTCCTCACGTCCCTCCCCGGCGAGGGGGGAGGTCGGGGCTCCCCCGAGGTCGAAGGACACCGGGAAGAGCTTGGCCTGACCCTTCCCGCCGAGGAGGTGGCGGACGAGCGCGGGGCCCTGTCCTTCCGAAGGGGAGCCCGGGGCTTCTACGCCGGACCCGCCCTTTGGGCCGGGTGCGCCGCCGCCATGGGCGCCCTTGTGGGCGCCTCCTACCTCGCGCGCTCCGACCATCTGCGGCCGAGGGACCCGCGCCCGACGGCCCGGCCGCGGATGTTCTTCCTTTTCGCGATCGGCCTCTTCGTTCTGCTCACGTTCGGCAGCGACGCGCTCGCCTCTCAAGGGGCCGCTCCCGAGCTGGTCGCGCTCTTCTTCCTGGTATTGGGGTCGCTCGCCCTCCTGTGGGTCGTCCGGCACATCGGCAGGTCGGAGAACGAGCTCGCGCTCGTCGCTCTCTGCGCGGGCCTCGTCGCCGTGCTGCTCCCGCAAGGGTTCTTCGGGCAGCTGCCGACGGGGATCGGGATGCTCCCGGTGATCGGTTACGACCTCCTGGTGGTCCTGCTCCTCTTCCACCTCTGGAGAAGGTACCGGCCTCTGCAAGGTCCCGGCGGGGTCGCCTCCGTGGGGCGTGAGGCAGTTCGACCTTCCCAGGTGCCCTGAGCGCGCGGAGCGAGGCACTCCGGCGGGGGGGGTCGTCCGCCCTGGAGGAGGATGCGGCGCTCGGGTCCCTGGCCGTCGCCGTGGAGCCGCCGCTCCCCCCAGGGCGGTCGGTCGAGCCGTCGCGGGTCGGGGTCGGCGGGAACGCTCGTCCGCGTCTCCTGCTCGGACCCCAGTGCTCTCGGGGGCGACCCGAGGGAGGCTCGCGCCCTGGGTCCGGGCGCCGGGCGCGAGAGGTCCCTAGACGGGCGAGCGCTTTAGGGAGGGACTTGTTGCGGAACTGAGGGTCCACCGGTGTTCAAGGAGTTCAGCGATCTCCGTCACCTTCGGAACTTCCGACGAGTCCTGCTTCCGCTCTCCACGACCTTCTTCGTCTACACCTTTGGGTGGGGACTGACCTCGCCCATCTTCTCGATCTACGTCGAGCAGGTGACCGGCAGCGCGACGCTCACCGGCCTCATCTTCTCGATGTCTACGATGGCCGGGATCTTCCTGAACCTGCCTTTCGGCATGCTCGAGGACCGCCTCAACATGAAGCGCGTCCTCCAGGTCGCGCTCCTCGTCTACGCGGGCCTCGCCCTGCTCTACCCGCTCGCGCACACCTTCCCGGAGCTGCTGCTGCTGAGCCTCGGGCGGGGCGTCGCTTCCTCCTTCCTCTGGCTGACCTCCTGGGCCTACGTCCTGAGCTACGCCGACAAGCAGGTGAAGGGTAAGGAGACCGGTTTCTTCTCCGACCTGAACGACCTTGCCTCGGCCGCTGCGCCGCTCCTCGGCGGATTCCTTGCCATCGCCTCGTTCTTCCTCCCGTTCTATCTCCTCAGCGTCACGTCCTTGGGGGCGTTCGTCATTGCGTCGTTCTTCCTGAACGAGTCCCCGCCTCGCCAGAAGACCGCCTGGTCGAGCCAGGTACAGGCGCTCACGCGGCACATGCACGACCGCCGCTTCGTCAAGACGATCCTGTTGGTGGTCTGCTTCTACGCCTTCATCAACGTCTACTACGCGTTCCTGGCGATCCTGCTTCACGCGGAGTCGCTCAGCTACGAGGAGATCGGTCTGGTCCTGACCGTGGGTCTCTTGCCTGCCGTGGCGCTCGAGGTTCCGCTAGGCGCCCTGATCGACCGGTTCGGGATCCGTCGGACCCTATCGGTCGCGATCTTGCTCACCGCCGGGACCGCCCTGCTCCTGCCGCGCTCGGGCTCCCTCGCGTACATTCTGGTGGTGGTCACGGCCTTCACCATCAGCTACACCTGGATCTTCATCGCGCTCTACTCGAGGATGTCCGACGTGATGCAGGAGGACAAGGTCGCGATGACCGGCGCGATCGCGACCTTCAAGGACCTCGGCTACACCGTGGGGCCGCTGGCCGCGGGTCTCGCGATACCCTTGCTCGGGATCTCCACCACCTTCCTCCTGACCGGAGGCTCCATCCTCCTGCTCCTGCCTCTGGCCTTCTCGCTCCACGACTGAAGATGACCTCCCGCGGGAGGATGGCCGCGCGCGGGGGACCCGGGCGAGCTCGACATTGCGCCCTCCGTGGGGTGAGCTTGGCGGGTCCTTGCGGGGGGAGTGCCCCACCCCCGGCCATTCCCGAAGGGGGTCTGTTCCGGCTTTCTTGGAGCGAGTTCCGCTCGAGCGCAGGACGGGCCGGACCGGGGTCGGGCCCTGGCCAGGCGAGGGCGAGGAAGCCACCGGATGGCTCGGCCGTTTTGTTCAAGCGACCTCGCCCCGGTGAGGACGCCGCAGCCCCGAGCGGGAGCGATGTGAGCAACCGCGAGGGGCGGCCGCCTTCATGCGATGGGGACGAGCGAGGCTGCCCTTCGGAAGATCCGAGCGAGTCCCCGCGCGCTTAAAGTGCGGGCGGCGACCGTGAGGCGAGGTCGCCCGCGCCACCATGGCCCCCCTCGAACTCCGAGGGGGGACGTCGAACGCGCCACTTCAACGCTTGACGATCACTGACCGCCGGTCGTGTGCAGGCGCTCCGGGTCAGAAGGGGGAACTGCTACTCCCTCGAGCTCCCTCCGCCGAAGTCGCTCCAGCTCGAACCCGATCTCCACGTCAAGCCCCGACCGGTTGGCCCCGAAGGGCCAGTAGAGTACGAAGCGCCGGACCTCCAGCTCTTCCACGAGCCGTGAGAACTTCTCTGTTCTCGGCTCGCCGGGCGTGTCGGGGAAGGTCTCCATGACCACGACCCTGTGGCCGTCGACCCCAAGACGAGCCGCCAGGGCCCGGCGGATGTCCAAGGGCGAAGGCGTCCCTCCGGCCACAGGGTCCTTCGGCAGATGCTCGTAGGCCCACGCCGGGAGGTTCGGCGGAGCATACCCCTGTGCCCACTTGGAGGGCCCCAGGAGGAAGAGCGCGGGCACTCTACGACAACACCAGAGGGTCCACCGTGCGCGGTCCGAGCTCTTCGCGGTGGGCGAGCATCACCCGGTCCATGACCTGGAGCGTCTCGAGGAGGGCATGCCCCTTCGGCGAGAGCTCGAAGGCGATCCTGATGCGGCGTCCTTCCCACCTGGCCCCCTTCGGCGCCCGCGCCCAGACGAGGTCGAAGACCTCGAGCCGGTGGACGATGCGCTGGAACTCCTGGGGGTGGAGCCCGAGGGAGGTTCGGACCTTCTCGTAGGAGCCCACGGCCCCCTTCTCCAGCAGCTGGAGGACCTTCCGGGCCTCAGGGTGGGTGAAGACGTACGCCAGACGGTTGTCGGTGGCTAACATCACTACATGTGATGTATGGCTGGCTATATGACCTCTTGGCCGACCGTCCCCGAGCATGGCTCCCCTCAAAGGCGGGGAGGAACCATGACGAGTCCAACCAGGGCCCGGGTGCCGCCCGCCCCGCCAATCCTGACCTCCCTCCGCACGATCCCCTTCCGCTCCAGCCCGACCACATGCCGCCACAGCCTCGCCGGGGTGGGCATCCGCATCCCTGACGAGGCGCACGCCTCGGCGACACGACGGCGGAGCTCGCCCGCCGTGAGGCAGCCGCTGGCCGAGCGAAGGACCTCGAGGATGGTCTGGCCGAACCCCTCCGCGTCGTGGCCGTGACGAGGCAGAAGCTCGGGGAGCGCCACATCCTCAAGTTCGAAGCGGAGCGGCCCTCGCGCCACCGCGCGGGTGCCCGCCTCCGCCAGGAGATTCCCCGGGATGGAGAGGCCGCAGCCGCTCGCGACCGCGAGGTCGGCCCAGGCGAGGAGGACCTCGGGCCCCGGCGGGGCGCGGAACGCCAGCGCGGCCCGGACCCGGACCGCCTCGAGAAGGGATGGGCACTGGAGAGGAGGAACCTGGACTTTGATGGCCTCGATCTCCTCGGGGACCGGGGAAAACATGCCCGCTGGCGCGGGCCCGGGTCAACTCGCGGCCCCGACCGACGCCCTCCCCGGACAGCCACCCTGGAACTGACACGCCCGGCACTTGGGGGGAGACGGGTCCATCTCCCCCAGGTACGGCGCGCGCCACGCCTCGAGCACCCCGAGGAGTTCCGCTCGCGCTCCCGCGTCCCAGGGGACCGGGATCTCGGTCCCGTCGCCGTAGGAGAGGATGCCGTGGGTGGGGGTGCGGCCGTAGGTCTCCTCGACGAGGAGGCAGTACGCGAGGAGCTGGATGCGGTGGGAGTGGTAGGGAACGCCACTGCGCGGCGAGCGGGTCGATTTAACCTCGACCGGGAAGACGCGGCCGTCGAGGGCACGTCGGAGCTCGTCGGGCCGGCCCGAGAGTCGATAGCGCGCGGACGAGAGCGTTCGCATGCCGCCAAGGTCGGGTTCGTCGACCGCGACCACGTTCGTCGGAAGGAGGGGCGGGGAGAGCAGGCGGTAGAGGGCCCAGAGGGCCATTCCCAGGACGAGGACCAACGCGACAGCCTCCCCGGCGAAGACCAGGTCCAGCATCAGAGCCACCCCAGGACGTAGGCCAGGCCAAGTCCGATAGCGAGCGCGACAAGCAGGGCGACCGCGTAGGGCCCCCGGGACGCCTCCACCGGTGTCGCGTGCGCGGTCTCGATCCGCGCGTGGACCTGGTCCCCCCGCGCGAACGCCTCGGCCGGGGGTCGATACTCGACCCCCGTCGGCACCTGCTCGGGGTGGCGCTTCCACCACCAGGCGCGACGGCAGAAGGCGAAGTCGCCCAGCTCCGAGGCGGTGGCCCATCGGCCTCCGCCGCCGCGGTCGTCCCCCTGCACGACCTCACGACGGTAGGCCCGAGTATTTCACCGAGGGGGAGATGGTGAAACGGCGCGAGAGATGCGGAGCACCGCTCGGGGGAGGGGTTTCGGTCGCGGGGCGGTGGGCGGGTAGGGCTCGCTCGCGCTGCCGAAGGTAGCTTGCACTGCCTTCCCACGCGAGCTCGGTCGCGCCCGTGCGTGGCGGCCATCGGAATGCAGATAGACCCGTGGTTCATGGGTCGCCCAGTGACCCAGAGTCTTGTTCCTCTCGACGGGCCACCCTCGCCTCGGCATCCCCCGCCAGCCTCTGCCGGCGCGCCGCTCCGCTTGCGGCCCTCGGCCTGGATTGTTCCAGGGGTCCTTGTCGCCGTCCTCGTCCTCGGGACCGTAGTCGCGGCCGCGATGACGTCCGCAGAGCTCTTCAACAACCCGACGGGTGTCGTTCAACCAGGATCCCCTTCCCGAGCTCCCATCCCCAATCAGATCTCGACCACGACGGTTGAGATGCTCATCGCGCCGCCGTACGCATCGTTCGTGGGCGCGGCCCTAGCTTTCGTCGGGGTCCGGAACGGACCTTCCCGATGGCTGGCCTTGGGCGGGATCTTCGCAGGGGTGGCGACCTTCACGGTCCTTGCCGCTTCGGCGGACACGATCGGTCAATGGTGGCTCACGACGCTGCCGACCGACACGAACCTGACCGCAGGCATCTGGGCTGCTCTGCTCGCCCCTCCTGGGTCGCTCTCCCTCCTCCTCGCCCTGCTCGGGCTACCCTGGCTGTCGAAGGGCCACGGGAAGGAGCAACTTGCGACCCTGCTCATGTTCGGGGTCATCTTCGGCATCCTCACCGGGGCCATAGTGGGATTCGTCGCATCGACGGTCACGTGGGCCGCGTCGTGCCCTCAGACCTATTCCAATTGCTTCGCGGTCGGGGGGGTGATAGGCTCGGGAGGCTTCGTGGGTGGCTTGGTCGGCGCAGGGCTCGGGATTCCCTGCGGCGCTCTCGCCTGGGTCGTAAGGCCGAAGGAGATCGGCGAAGTGCCGCGGGCAACGACCTTTCCGTCGTGGGGAGCTTGATACCCCTCGGCCGGGCGGGGAAGGCGACGCGGGGGGTCTTGGGTAGGCCGTCTCGGGCGCGGCACTGATCGCGGGCATCGGCCCCGGGGGTGGGCGCCCGTTGGCAGATCAGAGCCCGCGGTCCACCCGGTCCGCGGCGATCCGGAGGGCCCGCGCGGCTTGCCGCGCGAGCGCGGTCGGGACCGCTACGGCGAGGGAGGCCGCTCCTCTTGAGGAGCGGCCGGACCTGGCTCGGGCGGAGGCGGCCCGCGCCCCCTCCGCCGCCTCCAGAGGAGCACGAGGGGGATTAGGACGGCCAATACTGCGATAGGAAGCACGACCAAGAGGATGAATCCGGCCTCGGTCAACCCGAAGGGGAACGCGGGGGAGACGCCCCGAGCGGGGCAGCTGAAGGCCGGGTCCTTCGGCCCCACTGCTTCCGCTACGACCGATGTGGAATGGCCCATCGCGTCGGTCACCGTGAGCGTCCCGTTCTGGTCTCCGAGGGTGGCGTACCCGTGGGTGACGTTCCGTCCGCTCGC
This sequence comes from Thermoplasmata archaeon, assembly GCA_027314165.1. GTDB lineage: Archaea > Thermoplasmatota > Thermoplasmata > Lutacidiplasmatales > UBA184 > JAKAAX01. Next base: position 6,809 of record DAHVCH010000047.1, read on the forward strand.
GCTCGGAGAACCATCACCGAAGGTCCAGGAGAACGAATACGGGGGCACACCATCCCGCGCGCTGCCGGTGAAGGTGACGTTCTCCAGCACTCCGGGGATGCCCCCTTCCCCGCAGG
>DAHVCH010000048.1 GCA_027314165.1 Thermoplasmata archaeon
CCCTACGAGGGTGGTCGATTTTCGGGGCCCAGTGGGGGATCCGGTCGCAGAGCAGGCTCTTCTAGCTCCATCCCTCCCGCGAGGCGATGGGGGTCGGAGGCGTACTACTCTACCTGGAGCTCCTCCTGCTCTTCGTCGCATTCCTTCCGCTGGGCGACGTCTTGGTGCGCGTCGGTGAACGCTTCCTGGGTCGATCGATCCGGATGACCCTCGTCGAGCGAGCCGTAGTCTCGCTCTACGTTGCCGGGGGGTTTCTCTTCGTCCTGGCCTCTCTCCCCATCGCCTGGTTCTCAGAATCGCTCGTGGTGGTTGCCTTCGTCGCGGGGGCCCTGCTTTGGTGCCTGGATCCAGGGTCCCGGAGGGACCTTCGTTCTTGCTGGAGCCGGCTCCGAACGGGCTGGCCGGGCGCCGCCCGCCTGCTCGTGCCCACGGGACTTGTGGCCTCGGCCGTGCTCCTCCTCCTCGTTTTCGAGGTCACGGTGGTCGGCGGCATGGCGCTGCCAAACTCCTACGACGGGAGCGTCCAGACCGAGTTCACGCAGGTGTTACTTCGGCAGGGCTCGGTAGGCACGACCCTGCTGCCGTACGCGGATGCGGGAATCATCTACCCCCAAGGGACCACAGTCTGGCTCGCCACCGGCGTCCTCCTCTTCAAGTGGCCCGTCGCGGATGGGAGCGTCTACCTGACTCCCTTGTTCCTGGCCCTCGGCGTCGCGGGAGCGTACTGTTGGGGACGCCGTCTCGGTGGAGTCGATACCCGTGCGGGACAGAGGGGGGGGCTCGTCTTTGCGGCCGTGTTCGCGTCGCTGGGCACCTGGCCCAGATTCCTGGTCGGCGGCTCTTATGACTTCGCCTTGGCAATCCCCCTCTTCCTCGTCCTCCTAGGCTGGCTGGAACCTCTCTGGCAGACCCACCGGGGCTCGTGGCGCCCTTACCTCCTGTTCGCACTTCTCGTGGGGGTCCTGGCTAGCCTGAGCGTAGCCTGCGCCGAGTTGCTCGTCGTCCTGGTGGCGGTCATCGGTCTTAGGACGCTGCGGCCGATCTCAAGGGCATTCCTACCTTGGGCCGGTCGCGTCGCGCTCATTGCGGGGCTCGGTGCCCTCTTCGTCGTCCGGAGCCTGATTGAGATAATCGTCTGGTGGGGGTACCCGGGCCATGTGCTGACCGAGATCGGTGGCCCTCTCCCTCCCGCCCCGCCGCCCTCCGTGAGCCCGCTTCTGGCCCTGGTGGGTCTCATGGACCCCTTCCTTTTCCGGCCCATCGATGTCTGGCTCTCGCCCTTTCCTCTCCTGAAGTTGGAGCTCGCCGCTCTGTTCGCTTCGGGACTCTTCCTGCTTCTCCTCCGAACCTTGGGTCATTATCCCATGTTCGAGCGCGACATGCCTCGGGCTGCGACCGTCAATCTCCTCGGGACAACGGCGGCGACGGCCGCCGTGCTGGGGGTGATAGTCCTTTCGGGGATTCACGGCTCTGGGCTATCTGCCATCGTCGGCGTCTCGAGTAGCGGCGAGACCTCAATCCTGCTCTTCGTGTTCTACACGGCAATCGCTGCCCTGCCCCTCCTCTGGGCCGCCGGGCAGTTGGACCGTTGGCTCCACGCAACACGTCGGGCAACGAATGGCCCCACCCCTAAGCAACGCACGATGCGTTCGAAACAGACATCCCTGGATTCATTGGGTCGTGGCGCGGGCGGAATCGTCCTTGCCGTCTTGGTCCTCTCTCTCCCCCTCATCTCCGGGACCGCCGTGACCGTGACCGAGGCTCCGGCCTACATGGGGGACCTGCTCCACGACCTCTCCAATGTAAGCCAAGGGGACCTCGAAGCCCTGCAGTGGGCGGGCAACCATCTCACGGCGTGCTCCGGGGTGTTAGTGGCCCCGGGTTCTGCCGGCCAGTTCCTGCCCGCCTACTCCGATGCCCGCCTCATCTACCCGATGGATCCGAGCCCTCAGAACTTGTCGTACATCCGGGTCGTCGCAAACCTTACCTTTGGGAACTACACCGCTACCGTGCGGTCGGACCTTCTCGCGCTGCAAACGACCGAGGTCCTAGTCACCGGGGAGACGAACGTGCTCTGGAAGCCGTTCGCAACCGCAGAGATGACGAATTCCGCTGACTTCCGCCTCCTCTTCCAAGCGGGGGACGCGTCGATCTTCCAGTTCCTGCCTGGGACGGCCGCCCTCGGTTGTGGACCGGTGACCGTAGCGCCCGCGGTTCCTACAATCTCATTATCGGCGGTCGTCCAATCCTCGTGAACTGGAAGGCTGAGAGGGGCATCGGCGTACATTACTCCGCCATCCCCCGATAGTGGAACCTTGCTGAACTGTAACGAGGGCCCTTCCCTTCGGGCGGTGGGGGAAGATTGAGCCCTCTCATTGGAAGTCTCCCAAGAATTGAGGGGAAGGGGTTGGGGGTCCCCCCGCCCCCTTCGGGCTGGGGGGAGGCGTTGACCCGTAGTCTTACTTTGCCTCAGGTCAGCCAGGGCCGTCGACCCTCCGGGCCGGGGTCTGAACCAGACCCAAAAGGGGGACCCGGACCCCGAGCTCGGGGCTCACCTGATGCCCCACCGTCGGCTTGTGGCTAGTAGGAATGGATTTATCTGACCCCGTGCGACATATTGTCATGGAGGCATAGGGGGCACCTGCTCGCCCCTTTTCCAAGAATGGGTTCCCCACCGAAGCTCACGGCCTACCCTGCGGCGGGCCGTGGGAGGTCGCTCGGGTGGACCCCCGCGCTCATCCTTCTCTTCCTCGCCTCGATGGCGCTCGCGGCGGCGCCCTCGGGAGGCGCGCCCCTCCACGTGAACGCCCCCCACGCCGCTCCCGCCCCGGTCCCGGACGTACGGAACCGGCCCTCCACCTGCAGCCAGTACCCCTGCGAGGACTCCGCCCCGATCACCTGGTACGAGAACTACCCGTATGGAAGCGGGCAGTACTTCGGGCTCCCCTCCCGCGACGGCGGGGAGTGCATCGAGTTCGACGGGTACTACCCCTACAACTCCTGCAGCTTCTACGGGACCAATGGGAACTACGGCAACTTCTATGGGGAGAACTGCCCGGGGTACATGAACGGCCAGCCCGGGGTCCAGCCGAACGGCAACCTCTGCTACCTGGGCTACCAGACGTTCCCGATCTACTTCGCGACCCAGCCCGGCAGCGGGAACGTGTACGCCGGGACCTACACCTTCCAGAACGCGGGGGACGACTGCTCCTCGCTGTACCTGAACGGGAACCCCTCGATGGACCCCAGCGGGCCCTACAACGGCCTCATCTTCGGCTGCTTCGCCGGGCCCTCCGGATGGAACAGCTGGTCCGGCTCCAGCACCACCTTCCACGGGTTCAGCTACTTCCACGTGGCCTACGCCGAGAGCAACGGGGGCCCGGCGGCGCTCTCCTACTGGTTCTACACCAACGGCGCCTCGTTCCTCTCCCCCAACGGGGTGGGGCCCGGGAGCACGCCCACCCTCTTCCCCCAGGCGGCGATCTACGGCGACGTCGTCGGGACGAACGGGCAGCCCATGGCCGGGCTCTCGGTCACGATCAACGCGAGCTACGCGCCCTGGAACGGGGCCACCATCTACTCGGTCACCTCCGCCACCGACGGGAGCTGGGGGTTCGACATCCCGCAGAGCGAGTACCCCCTGGGGGACACGTCCAACCCCTACCAGATCTCGGTCACCCCTCCTCCGGGCTTCACCATCGTGAAAGCGACCATCAACGGGAGCGTCGCGACGTTCCCCGCTAACGTGAACGTGGGCGACGGGTTCGGGGTGAACGTCCAGTTCACCGTGGCCCCGCTCCCGGTCACGACCCAGATGGGGGCGACGACCCTCCCGCTCCACATCTGCTCGGTGAACAGCCACGCGAGCTGCGGGGCTCCCCTCACGGCGATGACCACGTTCTACGCGAACGGGACCGGGGGCCCGATGTACCCCCTCTCCACGGGGGCCCCGATCTTCGACATCTGGCCGGAGACCAACATCGCGTGGGGGAACCCTCTCAACGCGGTCGTCACCTGCACGGACACCTACGGGAACCCCGTCCCGGGATGCTCGGGCAGCCCCACCATCCTGCCGAACGGCGGGCTCGGGTTCTCCTGGCCGGGGAGCTTCTTCACGTTAGGGGACAAATGGACGGTCACGCTCCCCGTACAGGCGTTAGGAAGCCCGTACAACATCGTGCGTCCGGTGGAGGCTTGTACCGCGACGGGGGTCAACCATCGTGCGACCTGCGGAGGGGCCAACGCGGCGGGACAGGCCAGCGTCCTGGGCTACCAGGACTTCTTCGGGAACGTCGGGAGCGCCGCGTTCCCTGCGGCCCCTCTCGTCGTCGATCCACCCTATGTCTGGTACCCGCCCCCGCCCCCTCCGCCCCCGCCGCCGCCTCCACCGCCGCCCCCGGGCATGCCGGTGCTGCAGCCCGTGAACGTCCCGCTGGGGAACCCGCTCACCTCCCCGCTGCTCTCTCCCGTGGTGAACCCCGTGGGGATGTCGCTCCCCACCCCGACGCTCTCGGTGAACGTCATGGCGCAGCCGGTGGCCACCGGGATGGTCACCTCCGGCTGGATCGGCCTCTTCAGCGTCATGGGGGTCGGGACGCGCGTCAAGCAGCGGCGCATGGTCGCCATGCGGAACGTGGCGCAGGGGGCCCGCAAGGACCCGGCCCCGGCGCGCGAGCCCGGTGCCATCGGCCAGATGGAATGAGCGGGACGGGCGCGCGTTCGCCCTGAGGGGGCCTGTCGCGCGCGCCCTACCCCGGTACTTTCTTGACCTCGGGGACCTGCAGAACCGCAGTCTCTCCGTGGGAAGAGCTTGGATTTTGACGATGTGCCACGTATCTACCACCCCCTGCCACGCATAGGCGTCCCCGGAAGGCGTCCGGAGCCTGGAGGAGGTACGTGCCCACGTTCGCCGAAGCGGTCGGGCCTTCGACCGGGGCTTCGAGTCGGCCGCGACCAGGACGGAGGGATCCTCCCCTCGAGCTCCTGCTGGCCACTGCCCTCCTCGTGGCCATCGCGCTGCTGCCCGCCCTCGCGCCCTCGGTCATCCCGCAGAGGCTGGGCCCCGTCCAGCCATCCCCTGTGGCCCCGAGAGGCGCGCGAGACACGGTCGCGCCCTTCTTCTCCGCCATCTCCCCCGCTCCCGCCGCCTCCGCCACCCTTCCCGGCCCCCTGACCTGGTCCTCCTTCCTACCGGAGAACCAGATCCCGATCCGGGCCTTCGCGGCGGCCACCAGTTTCACGGCGGAGGGCAACGGGTTCGCGGAGATCGTCGGGGGCACGGGCGCCTGTGGCGTGTACTGCAACGACAGCTGGCAGCTCAATTTCAACGACCCGGCAGGTCCCACATGGTTCCCCGGGGCCACGCCGGGGGACGAGGGCATGCTCGGAGCGAGCATGGCCTACGACGCGGCGGACGACCAGGTCGTCCTCTTCGGAGGGTTCAACGGGACCACGGGAGCCCTCGGCCAGACCTGGACCGAGGTCCCGTACAAGACGAGCTGGGTGAGGGCCGGTACGGGGCTCGCGCCTCAGGCCCGCTGGAGCGCCGCCATGGCGTACGACCCGGCCCTGGGAGGGGTCGTCCTCTTCGGAGGGGACGGGAGTGGTGGGCTCCTCTCCGACACGTGGCTCTACCGCCAGGGGAACTGGACCTCGGTCGCGTCGTCCTCGCTCTCCCCTCCGGCGCGGTCGGGAGCCAGCCTTCTCTGGCAGGCCCCCTCCCAGCGCCTCATCCTCTTCGGAGGGAACGGAAGCTCGGGGCCTCTCTCCGACACGTGGGCCTTCTCGGGGAGGAGCTGGTACCCTCTCCACCCCACCGTCTCTCCTCCGGCCCGGACCAACGCGTCAGCCTGGACGGACGGCGAGGGAGATCCCCTCGTGGGCATGGGTCGGGGCCCGTCCCAGTGGCTGAACGACCTCTGGGTCTTGACCGGTGACAACTGGACCGAACCGACGGCGGCTTCCGCGCTACCGGAGCCGATCGCGGGCGCGACCATGGTCCCGAACCTCGGGGCCACTCCGAACGACCTGGTGCTCCTGTGGGGAGAGAACGCGACGGGGGTCCAGAGGGACGCCTGGTCGCTCCGGGTGGCGAACGGGGGATCGCCCCCTGCGCCGACGCCGCTGGTCGTCCGGACCGGAGTCGCCCCCTCGGCGGGGCGCTCGCCGCTCACGGTCAACCTCACGGCCTACGGAGAGGGGGGAACTCCGCCCTACACCTACCAGTGGAACTTCGGGGACGGGAGCGCGCCCTCCGTGGTCGGCTCTCCGACCCACACCTTTGCCCGGCCGGGGAGCTACCTCGCGAGCGTTCTCGTCAAGGACAGCGCGGTCCCGCCCCAGACGTTCACGACGGACCTCCCGGTCGAGGTCTTCGCGCCTCCCGGGGTGTTCAACGCGACCGCCGTGGCCTCTCCG
>DAHVCH010000049.1 GCA_027314165.1 Thermoplasmata archaeon
CTCTGCTCTTGGGCCCCCGCCGCGGCCGCCGCCCGTCGCAGGACCTTCGCGAGGGCGAGCTCCCCCCGGGAGCGCTCGACCAGCAGCCGTGCGACGTCCTGCTTGGGCTTGAGGGCGATGATCCCCCGCGGTGCCTCGAAGCGGAGTAGGGCGTGGAGGAGCGCTTCCATGAGGCCGAGCAGCGCTTCCGCTTCGGCGAGCCGCTCCTCTCCGAGGGCGGCCACGGTGAGCCGCCGCACCTCACCGACCAGATCTCCGAGCCCGGAAAGATAGGCCTCCACGGGGACGTGGAGGACGCGGGCCGTCGGTAACGGCTCTCCCCGCACCACGGCGTAGAGCAGCCGGGCCTCCGCGTACTCCTGCAACGCATCGAGCACCACCGTATCGACCGAGGGCCCCCCGCGCTGGAGACGCCGAGCGCGCAGGGCGAGCTGCTGGAGGTCCCTCGCGGGATCTTGGCCGGCGTGGAGGCGGCGCATCGCGTCCTGCGACCCCCGGCGGACGGTGCGAGCCTCCTCGAAGAGCTGGTCTCGCTTGACCACCCGTCGCATGAGCAAGTTCTCGGCCTCACGGAGATCGCGGTCCCTCGGCGTGGAGGGATGAGGAACCTTCCGCTCAGGAGAACTGGGTGAACGTCTGGTCATCGTCCCCTCCATCGAGCAGTCCGAGGCGCACCCCGGCATCGATCCAACCATGGGCGTACGTGACCGCGGCGAGGGCTCGGAGCAGGTCCTGTTCCCGCTGGAAGTGCTTCGCGTCCTCGTAGTACGTGCGGGCCATGGAGAGCACGTCGTCGGCGCCGCGTCGGAGGAACGACCGGCCCGGCGGAGATGGGCGCACTTGAGCGAGCGCACGGCCCGTGAGCTCCATGTAGCGCGTGAGCCGCGCCTTGAGCTCCTCCTCCACGTTCCCGGGGGTCACGTGCGGCCGAGGGGTGGGGGGCCGTATAAAACCCGTCATGAGCGCCGCCCCCCGACGCCGAAGGTGGGGCCACCGAGAGGGTCTGCACGGAGGATGCCGGCGCGCGGGCACCATCACGGACTAGGTCGCACGGGTCGAGCTGGATTGGCGGAGCAGAACGATCAGCTCGCTGTCCTCCCAGCGCCCCAGCATAGCCCGCAGGGGAAGGACATCTTCGGCCACGTCCACCAGGCGCATCAAGGAGGGCCGATAGGGGTGCTCTCCTCCTTCATGGACGCCGGTTCTCACGGGGGGTGAGAGCAGATCATGTCCTCGTACCAGGTAGTACAGGCGGCGGGCCGCGGCAAAACCGAGCTCCATGGGGAAGGACTGGGCATCTCCCCGGTGGGCCCTGGCGAAGAGGAGGTTCCTCCCATCTTGTCGGGCCGCGACCTCGAACGCCTCAGGACCGAAATACGTCAGATGGACCGGTGGATAGAACCAGGTCCAGCTCGCGCCGAACAACCGTGCAGCCCGGGAGTCGCCGTTCGGAACACGGACCAAGAGGCAACCCCCCTCCCTCAGGTGCCGCCAGGCGGCGTCGAACTGCCACCTCGGATTGAGGGTGTGTTCGAGCCAGTGGCTCATCAAGATCATATCGAACTGGGCCGAGCGCTCCAGCACCTCGAGTCCCGGGCCCACTTGCACGGGCGCCTGGGACCGCTTCCGGGCCACGGCGACCGTCGCGGGGTCCAGCTCGATGCCCTGGACGCGCCAGCCCCGCTCCTTCCCTTCGGAAAGGTAATGCCCGACTGAACAACCCACATCGAGGAGGCTCCCCGGACCGCCCAGGAGCTCCTCCACTTGGGCGAACGCCTGGGAGAGGCGGCGGGGATTGCGCAGGGACCGGTGGTCCTCCCGGCCGTAGGTGTGGGCCGCGTACGTCTGGAACCGATAGAACGGGGCCAGTTGCTCCTGCGTGGGCCGTGGCCAGATGTAGGAGGTCCCGCAAGCTCCACACTCCCAGACCTTCCACACATCGGCGCGGAACCGCGTCGAGGGCGCTTGCGCGGCGGCGCCACACCACACGCAGGCCGATGGACGGGTCACGGTGTCCTCGATCGGACCTGCTCGGGGCAAGGACGGATTGGCACGTTGATCACCCTTTCGGATGACCTGCCCTGATACGGGGCCCATGCTCGCACCTCCGGAGGGGCCGAAAGCAAGGGCCGTTGTAAGGGTTGACACGGAAGGGTTGACGCGGTCGATCTTGAGAGAGAAGGTTGGTGGGGCCCCTGTTCGAATCTCCCTTGAAAACCTGCCGAGCCCAGTGATGTGATGGACGGTTCCGCGCCCGTCTCCTTCTGTCCCCGCGGTCCACGATCCCCCTCCCCCGATGGGACGCCACGGAGAGCGGAGCAGGCCGAACCAGAGCGCGGCCCCGCACGTCCCGCTCCTCCCTTCGCGAAGCTCCTCGGTCGGAAGACCGAGGACTCGTGGACCAGATGTGGGAGGTCCACGCGGAGGGGGCTCGGATGAGCGGGACGTGCGGGGCGTGAGGCCTGCTCCGCCCGTCCATCGGGGGAGGGGGCGAGGGGGTGGGGAGCCTCAGCCAGCATCCCTGCCCTCCTCGGACATGCCGCCGTGCTCCGCAAGCTCCCCCAGGCGCTCGAGGACTTCTCCCTTCCCCTGCAACCTCGCGACCGTAGCTCGCAAGGTGTCGATCGTGACCGGTGCCACAGGGGCCTTCGCTTTCTGCGCGAGCTTCTCGGTCTTCCTCTCGACGAGCTTGGGGTCCTGCTCGACGTAGAGTTGTCCCGTGGTCAGGATGGTGTAGACGATGGCGGAGAGCTTTCGGGCCGCGGCCACCTCGGCCTTCGCCCCTGGCATGTGCTTGGCCTTCTTGGTGTAGAACCTCGCGACGGCGTTCTTCTTCCGCGCGCGGACGGCACCCCGAACCGCGGTGCAGAGCAGTCGCTTGAGGACGGGATTGCCCCGACGGACCTTGCGGTGTTCGGAGACGCGCTCCCCGCTGTTGTCCGTCTCCGGGGTCACCCCGCAGTACGAGGCGAACCTCTTCTTGTCGGGGAACCGTGCGATGTTCGCAATCTCTCCGTAGAGCCCCAGGGCCGTGTAGTAGCCGACCCCCGGGATGGTCATCAGCTGCTCGACCTCCGTCCTCCCCTGGGCGAGGCGGGCCATCTCGCGTTCGGCCCACTCCCCCTGCTCCGCAATCCCGGCGAGCTGGGCGAGCTCGGCATTGAGGAAGGCACGGTCCTGCTCGACGAGGGGAAGGGTCGTCAGGGTCTCCAGCCCTCCCGTGCCGAAGTAGTCCGAGTGCTGGTCCATGACCTCGTTCTGGAGGTTCCGTGCCACGATGGCGTGGACCCGGTCCTTCACGGCGGTGGTCTGCTCGCCCAGGCGGATGCGGAAGCGGACCAGGTTGCGGATGGCCTCGAACTCGGGTGGGGGTACGTAGGTCTCGGGGAAGTCGTTCATCCTCAGGCAGTTACCGAGGGTAAGGGCGTCCTTCTCATCGGTCTTTCTCCCCTTGGGCATCTTCTTGGCGAGCTCGGTGGGGTGGCCCATCCGGACGGCCACTCCCGCGTCTCGGAGGACTTGGAAGACCGCTTTCCCGGTCGTGCTCGCCTCGAGGCCGACGGGGGTTCCCTGAGGGAGCCCCTCGGCGAACTCTTTCAACCGGGCCCGTGTCGTCGCGAAGGTCCAGGTGGCCTTCCGCTCGCCCATCTCGGTCAGGGCCACGGCGGTGCACGTACCCTTGTGCACGTCGAGGCCCACCCAGAGAGGCGTGTTCGCTTCGCGTAGCGCGTTCAGTTCGTCCATCGGATCTCTTCCTCCTCCTTCCCTGTTCGGCGACCCCGGACCCAGGTCTCAGCGCTCTCCCTTACGTGCTCTGGGCACATTCGACCGAGCCGTTGGGGCGACCATTCTTGTCGACAGGCACGTGGCCTAAGATTCGCACGGTCGCCCGGGCCCGGGATCACACTCGCCGGGATGGCGAGTGGGCGGTCATGGAGGTTTTCAAGGCCGCTCGAGGATGACGGAAGGAAGGCGGTGGAGGGGCCACGAAGACCGCTCATCCTTCTCCCATCCACACTCGCGGTCGCCGTGCAGGGGGCCGGTTCGCGGTGTCGGCAAGTAGGGGGACCCTCTACCTTCCTCTGGATGGAGACCGTACGCTCCCGGGAGGGATCCGCTCCGTCCGCGCTCGCCCTCCGCTCCGGCGTGGATGATCAGGGACGACCCGGAAAGGGGTTCGATCCAAGCCGATGATCAACCTCCTTCCCCTCCTCGTGCTTCTCGTGGTGGCGATCGGGGTCGTCGTCGCCAGCAAGTGGGTCCACGTTCCCTACACCATCGCGCTCGTGATCCTGGGCTTCGGCATTGGTCGCCTACCAGACCCCGCTCGTGCGGACGTTCTTGGGCGGGCTCCCCTCGATCTTCTCCCCCACGCTCTTCTTCGATGTCCTGCTCCCGCCCATCGTCTTCGAAGCGGCCGTCCACGTGAACTTCCACCTGATGAGGGCCCGGGCCGGCGTCATCCTCTTCCTCATCTTCGTGGCCTTGATCTTCACGACCCTCTTCGCGGGGCTCGCGATCGCCTACCTGCTCGCCTTTCCGTTGGCGGGGGCGCTGCTGCTCGCGTCGATCCTCTCTCCGACGGACCCGGTCGCGGTGGTCGACCTGTTCAAGCGGATGCGGGTGCCTCGCGAGCTTGCGACCATCGTCGAGAGCGAGTCCCTGCTCAACGACGCGGTGGGGTTCATCCTCTTCACGGTCATTCTGGGGATCCTGGAGACCGGTAGGACCGATCCCTTCTCGGCCCTGGGCGAGTTCCTGTGGCTCACGGGGGCCGGGGCAGCGATCGGTCTCGCAGTGGCCGCCGGTGTCCATCTGCTGCACCGTGAGCTCCACGACCCTCCGGTGGAGACAGCGCTCACGGTCGTGGCCGCGTTTGGCTCCTACCTCCTGGCGACCGGGCTGGGCGCGTCCGGCATCGTCGCGACCGCAATCGCCGGCATCGCCGTCGGGACCTACGTCGCACCCCGCGCGATGGACCCGGAGGTACGACACTCCGTGGTGATCTTCTGGGGTGTCATCACCTACATCGTCAACTAGGTGATCTTCCTCGCTTTGGGCCTGCTCTTCTCGGTCTCCAGCCTGGGCTCCTATCTGCTCCTGATCGGGTTCGCCTTCTTCCTGCTCCTGGTCGGGCGGACGATCGCGGTCTATCTCCACGGGCCGCTCATGGGGCTGCTGGGCCACCCGAAGGCCCGCTTGCCCAGGACCTGGTACGGGGTCATCTCCGTCTCAGGCATCCGGGGGGCGATCCCTATCGTGCTGGCCCGCGGTCTGCTCGACACCCCGGCCGCCCTGGGTCCCTCCATCACCGATGCCGTGGTGGCGGGGGTCCTGGGTGTCGCCTTCGTTTCCATCATCGTCGGGAACGTCAGCGCGGATGTGTACGTGAAGCGCCATTTCGGGGCGAAGTCCTCCGATGAGCCGGGCGATGACCGATCGCTGCCCGCCGCCATCGATCGTTGAGGCACCCGGACCACTTCCGTCGCTCCGCGGTGGGATTGAAATGGGGGGGCCCCTCCTCCGGGAGGGAGCGCGGGAGCCTCGGGACCGGAAGACATGGTGGACGCTCCGAAGGACGCCTCCATGTCCTCCACCGCGGACCGGACGCCCCATCGGTACGCCTGGCCCCCGCACCGTGTCCTGGTGGGTTACGGGGAGGCCGACCGGTCCGGTGCCGCATGGAAGGTCGGTCTGGAGGCGGCTCGTCAGCACCGCGCCGTTCTCTGGCTCCTGCACGTCGTCCAGTTGCCCCACGACGCCACCGTCTGGATGAATTCCTCAGAAAGGGACGAGATGATCAACTCGAACCTGCGCCGGTTCGAGCCTTTGGCGGAGCAGGGCGCGGCGATCGGCGTGCCGGTCTCCCTGCTGGTGGAGATGGGGGACCCGGTGGTCCTGCTTCCGCAGAGGTGCCGCGAGCTCGGGATCGACCTGCTGGTGCTGGGAACGATCCAGCGCGGCCCGTTGCTGAGCTGGCTCGAAGGGGAGGTGTCCTCCCGGGTGACCCCGAGGGTGCACATGCCGATCCTGCTGGTCGCGAGCCACCTGCCTGCGCCGCTCATGGAGAAGTGAGCGGCGGACGGGG
>DAHVCH010000004.1 GCA_027314165.1 Thermoplasmata archaeon
CGGCTCGCGATCAGCGAGAGCCAAGCGGTCCAGATCAGCGACTCCGCCACCCAGCGGTTCTTGGTAGGCACCCGGTCGAGGTGGAACTGCCCTTTGGCTTCTTTGAACAGGAGCTCGATGCACCAGCGGACCCGGTACAGCTCCGCCACTTCCTCGGCGGTGAGCACCTCGGGAGGAAGGCCCTGGGGTCGAGCTCCTCGAGGTGAGGAGGGACGTTCGGGCGGGGCTTGACTCGGGTCAACTTGGAGGGATGCGCCACCCCTCCGCCTTGGAGGACCCCTCAAGAACCCGTAGCGTTCCAGTCGAACCCCCGGTCACGAGAGAGTTCTCGAGAGAGGAGGCTTAGGTGATAACGCATGGAAGACCTTCGACCTCTGCCGGGAGTGCCTCGTGGAACTCCGGAAGGACGAGTGCGACGAGCGGGGTGCCGTAGGTCCGCGGATGAGCAGGTTCCCTTCGGAGTTCAACCAGCGACCCGAGCGGTTCCTCCGATCCGCGTCGTGAGAGGTGGAACCCCCCAGACCGCCCCCCTCCGCTTGACGTGCATCTTTCGTCACCACGGACCGCGTGGCCCGTTCCGCTGACCCTCTTGTCTTCACTGGGGGAAGTGGCCACGGGTCCCGGGGTCTATGAGGGTTCGCGTGGCTACCTCGTCGGTGGAGTCCACCCGAGGGAGGCAAGGATGGCACGGGACCGAGAGCGTGCTTGGCCCCGCAGCGGTCGCGGGAGGCGGAAATGGGTTCTGGCACGTCGCCCTCTCCTCACGGAGCGAGGAGGGACCGTCATGACCGCCGGGCCGCCGACCCTGAGGTACCCGGGAGAGGTCCGCAGGGTCCGCTTCCTGGAGCGCCCGAACCGCTACCTCGCCATCGTCCTTGATCCGGAGCTTGGTAGGGTCGCGGCCCATGTGCCGAACCCGGGACGACTGAGGGAGCTCCTCCCCGCGACGGGGACCTTCGGCCACATCGTCGGGCTATCCCCGGACCGCCTTCGCCGCGCCCACGCGCCCGAGCGGAAGACCGCCTGGACCTTGGTGAACGTCGAGGCGCCTGACAACCCGCGCGTGCTGGTCTCGGTCGACACGGGGGCCGCACGTCCGATCGTGGACCAGGCCCTCCTACGAGGGGACCTGGGACCCGTCGCGGATTGGGGAGGGTGGAGGAGCGAGGTGGTCTGGGGACACCACCGGTTCGACCACGCGGTCCTCGGAGCGGAGGGGAAGGGGACGCGTCCGAGCGCGCTCCTGGAGGTCAAGAGCTCGAACCTGAAGGAAGGCTCGACCGCCCTCTTCCCCGATGCCCCCACCCTCCGGGGAACGGCGCACGTGGAGGCGTTGGCCCGCTTCGTCCGCGGCGGGGGCCGGGCGGCGCTCCTCTTCCTGGTCCAGCGCGATGACGTCCGGGAGGTCCGCCCGTACGGGGCCATGGACGCGCCCTTGGCCCGGGCCGTGGAACGTGCCAGGAGAGCCGGAGTGCTCTGCCTCGGACGCGCCCTTCACGTGAGGCCCGGAGGCGCGGTCTGGGGAAGGGAGTTGCCCGTGGGGCCCCCCGAGTGGGAACCGGCTTCGGACCTCCGCCCGCCGGTGCGCGGGGGCGTGCGCCCTCCCGTGCGGGCGGAGAGGCCCCCTTCGGCAGCGAGGGCACGCTCTTTTGCTCCCGCGACTACCCGGGAGCGATCGACTTGACCGTCATCCCTCGATCGCACCCGCGCTACCGTAGCCTGGTCGTCCGCGCCGGGCTCGCGGAGCAGATGCAGCGGGGCCTGGTCGTCCCCGAGGGGCTCATGGCCCACGGACGGGGAGAGGCCTTCGACTACCTCCTCGGGGAGCGGACCTCCCCCTCGGCGGCGCGGGCCGAGAGGGCTGCCGCAGCGAAGCTCCTGCTGGCCAAGCACCCGGTCCTGTCGGTGAACGGCAACGTCGCCGCCCTCGCCTCCCGAGAGGTCGCCTCGGTCGCCCGGGCCATCCCTCACCTCCAGGTCGAGGTGAACCTGTTCCATCGCACCCCTCGCCGTGCAGAGCTGGTCGCGGGGGAGCTCCGAGCAGCCGGTGTCAAGACCGTGCTAGGTGTGCGCCCCACCGCCCGTCTGCGGGGACTCGCCTCGGACCGGAGCTGGGTCGACCCCCGGGGCATCCTCCGCGCCGACGTGGTGCTCGTTCCCCTGGAGGACGGAGACAGGGCGGGGGCCCTCGTCCAGGCGGGGAAGTTCGTCATCGCGGTGGACCTCAACCCGCTCTCCCGCACCGCGAAGGTGGCCCAGCTCCCGCTCGTCGACGAGCTCACGCGTGCCCTCACCCGCGTGCGCCGGGAGGCCCTCCGGCTGCGAAAGGAGGAGAGAAGGACCCTGGAGAAGGTCGCGGACGCGGTGAGCGGCCCGGAGCTCCGCCGGGAGGCCCTACGGACGATCCAGGAGCGGCTGCTCAGGCTTTCGAAGGCCCGCGCTTGAGCAACGCGCGGGCGTGCGGGACCAGCTCCTTCGCGAGCGCCTCGAGGAGACGCTCGTCGGAAGCGTCGTAGGCCCCCCTCCGCTTCCCATCGATGTCGATCTCCCCGAGACAGGTGGGACCGTCCATGATCGGCACGACGATCTCGCTCCGGGTGTCGAGGAAGCAGGCGAGGTACTCCGTCCGCGCCTGGACGTCCTCCACGTTGACCGTCCTCCGCTCCCTGGCGGCCATCCCGCAGATGCCCTTGGCGAGGGGGATGGTGGTGTGCTCCGTCGCGTGCTCCCCATCCCACGCGGCGAGGAAGAGCTGGTCGCCCTGGAGAAGGTAGATCCCCACCCAGTTGTACGGCTCGAAGTCCTTGCGCAGCCAGCGGCAGAAGGGCGTGAGGGTCCCGCCCTCCGGTCCGCTCCGAAGCAGCGTCCGAGCCTCGGAGAGGGCGGAGGACGCGTGCTCCTCGGTGACGTTCATTCGGGGACTCGTGTCATCTGGCGGGCAGGTTCTCGGGAAGGGAGGGGAGCGCCGAGGGGGAGACTCTCCATCGACGGGGGTGGTCCCCGTCGGTCTTTGAACTCCCGAGGTGGAGATCCACCACGAGCTTTCCAGGCTCGCGCCGTACCGGTCTGAGCCACCTCGGCAGCCCCGAGGAGCGGATAGGAGCCCCGAGATAACCCTAGCGCGAAGCGGCCGAGGGGCGGACGGAGCGTCCGGGCCTTGCCTGGCCTACCAGCCGGACACCGACGACCCGCACTTGGGGCAGGGCGTGGGCCGCAGGTCCACTTCCAGCCAGTATCCGCAGCTGGGGCAGTCGCTCGAGAGGGGCCCTAGAGGGGTGGAGCAGTCGAAACAGAGTCCGTGTCGCCGGTCGTCGGGAAGCACGACGAGTTCCTTCCCGCACTGCAGGCAGTGCTGGAATTTCTCCTCGCCCGACAGGAACGTGCGAACGTCAGCTTCCACCAACATCCGAGCTTCCGACCAGCTTCCGCGAAGATAAGCCTGCCGACCACCGGGCCGACTTGAGGCACCGGACCCGGACTTTTTCGTACGAATTATCTCGCGCGGGCGGCGTGGCCCTCCGTCAGAGCGATGCGCCGGGTCCGCAACTCTTCGAGAGAGCGCGTCGCGGCGACGCACGCCCCGCGGAGCCGTTCCGAGTCGTGCCGCGGACACCGCGGTCGGCCGCGAAAGGCCAGTCGCTCAGTTCTCCCGCCACTGGGCCTTCTTCCAGGCGATGAGGAAGAGCACCGTCGCCGACGCGAGGAGGATGACGACCGCCTCGATCCCGCTCTCGAGGGAGAGCGGCGCGAGCCCCATCGCGCCCTTGACGAGGTTCGCCGCCCACGTCGTCGGCGCCAGCTGCGCGGCGTCCTGGAGCAGCGGCCATCGGGAGAGCGCCCCGATCGGGTAGTAGACCGGCGGGATGACCGTGAGCGCGATCGAGATGAGCGGAGAGACCGCGAACGTCTCCCGCACGTCGGCCAGGTACGTGGCGAGCGTGAAGCCCAGAGAGCTCGCGAAGATCCAGAGGAGGACCAGCGTGCCGAAGACGATGAGCCCTCCCAGGAAGACGTAGTGGGCCCAGATGAGCGAGAGGACGACGAACACGATCATCCCCGGCAGCGAGTAGACGAACTCGCTCAGGGCGAGGCCCAGCACGTAGGTCCCGGCGGAGACCGGCGAGGCGACCGCCATCTCGTGGAATTTGAGGTCCTGCTTGTAGTGGGTCATGTCGGTCTGGAGGGAGGTGCCGATCGAGAGGACGGTCAGCACCATCCCTCCCGCCACGGCGAACTGGACGTAGGTCGGATTCCCGCCGGAGACGACGAAGATGAGGAACAGGAAGGAGAACGGGCTCGTCAGCGTGTTCAGCAGGAACAGCGGCTGGCGCTTCAACGGGAGGAACCCGTTCATCGAGACCAGGGCCCAGATGGCCCGCAGGCGGCTATGCGGCACCGACGGCCTCCTCGTCGTCCTGGGAGATCTCCTTGCCGACGATCTGGACGAACAGGTCCTCGAGGCTCACCGGACCCATGGAGATCCTCCGGCCCTTCTCGAGGGCCTGACGGGCGAGCTCGTTGGCCCGCGGCTCGTCGGTGAAGAGCAGCGTCTTGTTCCCGACCCGGGTCACCTGCCCCATCTCCTCGAGGTCGGAGGGGGCGAAGCCGTCCTCCAGGGTGACGCGGTAGGGGTACTTGACCCGCGCCGCGATGTCGGCGGGACTCCCGTGGGCCAGCAGCCGCCCGCTCTCCAGGATGGCGAGCTGGTCCGACAGCGCCTCCGCCTCGTCCAGGTAGTGGGTCGTGAGGAGGATCGTCCGGT
This sequence comes from Thermoplasmata archaeon, assembly GCA_027314165.1. Classification (GTDB taxonomy): domain Archaea; phylum Thermoplasmatota; class Thermoplasmata; order Lutacidiplasmatales; family UBA184; genus JAKAAX01. Next base: position 4,763 of record DAHVCH010000004.1, read on the forward strand.
CCTCGTGCGCCGCCTTCCGTATCGCGCTCCAGACGCTGCGCCGGGCCAGCGGGTCGAGGCCGGTCGTGGGCTCGTCCAGGAACAGGAACTCCGCATCGGAGGCCATCACCATCGCGACCATCACCCGGCGGCGGAGCCCTCCGCTCAGCCGGTTGACCTGGGTGTTCTTCCAGTGCGAGAGCTCGAGCTCCTCCAGCGTGCGGAGCGCGGTCCTTTCGGCCTCCGCCCTCGCCGAGCCCCGCATGCGGAGGTAGTAGGAGACCAGCTCCGTCGGGGTGAGCCAGTAGAAGGGCCGGGATTCCTGCGGGATGACCGCGATCCGGGCCCTCACGGGGTCCGGGTCCTGGACCACGTCGTGGCCGAAGACCTCGAGCGAGCCGGCGGTGGGCATGAGCGAGGTGGAAGAAATGCGGACGAAGGTGGTCTTCCCGGCCCCGTTCCTCCCGAGGAGACCCAGGACGACCCCCTTGGGGACCCTGAGGTCGACATCGACCAGCGCGCGGTTGGACCCCCCGCGCCAGCGGTACTCGCGCCCGAGCTTGCGCGAGACCAGGATGTCCGTCATGCCGACAGGGGGACCCGGGGCGTCCCTTAAGACCAGGCCGTGCAGAGGAAGGCGGTCACGGCCTCAGCTCAGGATCTCGGCGAGCCGGTCCTCCGCCATCGCCCGCTTGAGCTCGAGGGCGATCCGGCGGCCGGTGGAGAGGCCCGGGGCCACCATGTCGGAGTAGGGGGAGCCGTTGATGTACACGTTCGTCCCGGCGACGATCCTCGTGGAGATCTCGAACACGTAGAACTCGAGCTTCTCCGTCATGATCCCCTCGACGCAGAAGGGCCCGACCATGCCGCCGAACAGGTCGATGGACCGCTCGACGATCTTCTCGCCGATCTCGAAGATCTCGGGCAGGAGGGACTCCCTCAGGACCACGGGCACGTTGCCGGTGACCACGAACGTGGGCCGGATCCCGGAGCGCAGGAGCTCCTCCTGGCTGCCGAGCTTGTACAGCTCGTCGATGTTCGCCTCGTCCCGGCGGTCCATCCCGAGCAGCTCGAGCGAGCCGTCGCCGCAGCGGTAGCCCTTGTCGTTGAGAGGGGAATAGAAGAAGTGGATGTAGTACCGGGTGCCGATGACGTACTCCTGGATGACGTGGGGCTCGACGATCCGGAAGTTGTCGAGCTCGTGGCGGTTCTTCGCGAGGATGAACCCTCGACCGCCCTTCGCCCCGTAGTACTTCACGATGACCGGCCCATCGACCTCGCTCGAGTCGGTGTACTTCCTCGGCATCCGGACGCCCGCGCCTTCGAGCCAGACCCGTTCCTTCTCCCGGTCCGACTCCCATTCCATCACGCGGCGGTTGCCGAAGACGGGCACCGGGAGCTTCGAGAAGCGCTCGGGGCCGACGTATTCCACGAACGACCCGGTGGGCACCAGCACGGCCGCCTCCCTCCGCAGCCGCTCGGCGTGCTCGCCGATCTCCGTCACCTTCGGGAGGGTCAGGAACAGGTCCGGCTTCGCGAGAGGGAAGGCGTCGTAGAACCGGGGAGCCTTTCCCCGGGCGATCCCCAGGGTCCGGAACCCCTCGAGGCGTGCACCGTGGAAGATCTGCAAGCTCGAGTGTGAACAGATGGTGGCGATGGTGGGGTCCTTCCCCTCGAGGGGCTCGAGGACGCGGTCGGAGGCGAGTCTAGGGGCTACCATTGCGGTGCCAATCGTCCGGTCTTAATTCGCTTTCGCAACCGCCCCCCCGCGATCTTGCCGCCGACCGCAGCTTCATCCCCGAGCGGGGGTGGCCCGGGGCGTGTCCGTCCTGGACCGGATCCCGTTCTTCGTTCCCTGGGGGGAGGCCGTCCTTCTGGTCGCCGTCTCCGGGGCGTTCTTCCTGGTCCTGGGGAGGCTGCTCCGCAGCGTGGCCAAGCGGGCGGGCGTCCGCGCCCGTGCACGAAGGGCCATCTGGGAGACGCTGAGCCTGCTCTGGCTCGTCACCTCCGCCTACCTGCTCCTCAACCTCACCGGGATCGCCTCCCAGCTCACCATCCTCACGGCGGGGGGCATCGCCGGGCTCGTCATCTCGATGGGACTGCAGACGACCCTCGCGAACACCTTCGCCGGCATCTTCCTGCTGCGGGACCAGGCCATCCGGGTCGGGGACCGCATCGAGTACGCGGGGACCAAGGGACGCGTCCTCCGGATCGCCCTCCGGAACACCTGGATCGAGACGGACGACGGGGCGGTAGCCGTTATCGGGAACTCTGCGCTCTCCGCGGGGCCCCTGGTCAACCGCAGCGCGAGGAGCCGGCTCTCCCACCTCTTCGAGCCGTAGGGGCTCTCCTCCGCGGTCGGCGGCCCATGTCCGACCCTCGGAAAGGAGCAAATACCGAGCCCCGGGTCGGACCTCCATGCCCCGCAGCGCCATCCCAGGGACCCTGGGCGCCCTGGTCCTGCCGGGCGTCCTCGTCCTGTCGGCGCTGCTGGGGTTGGTCGCGGTCCCGGGGATGGCCCAGGGTCCGACGGCCGGGTCCGCCTCCGCGCCCATGCCGCAGGGCCGGGCCTCCTCCGGGCCCACCTACGTGATCCTCGTGCACGGCTACGACCCGAGCACGGTCCCGGCCTACTCGGTGTGGACCTACGGCGTGAACGTCTACCAGCAACTGGTGAACGCCGGCTACGTCGTGGGCGTGGTCTCGTACTACGGGACCTTCACCCTGACCTTCAGCAACGGGACCACCTACACCGACCCCTCCTTCTACGGGACCACGTCCACCCCGATCGAATCCATCGCCCTCGAGCTCGGAAGGACGCTCGACCGGGCCTTCGCGCACCAGAGCGTCACCCTCGACATCATGGGCCACAGCATGGGGGGCCTGGTGACCGAGTACCTCCTCGAACACGTCCGGCTGCCTCGGGTGACCCTTCAGAACGTGATCTTCCTGGGGACGCCCTTGGACGGCGCGCCGGTGACCTACCTCACCCCCTGGGTCAACCTCACCGGCTACGAAGCGTCCGAGATGTCCCAGGGCTCCGGGTTCCTCACGACGCTCCACGCCTGGATGCCTAACGCGCGAGCGAACTACCCGGGCACCGAGTGGCTCGTCTACGTCGGGTACGCGAACCCGATCTGGGCAATGGCCTACTTCTCGGGACATGCGAACGACGGGCTGGTCGATGCTCCTTCGGCCGAGGCGGTGCCCCACGACCACAGCTACCTCTTCCCGGACCTCCACATCCCGACGCTCGACCCCTACACTCCGGGGAAGGTGAGCTACTTCGAGGACCCGAACTACGCGTCCGAGGTCCTGGCCAACTTCTCAGGCCACTACTAGGAACACGAGCGCTGCGGAGCTCCCCGCGCCCCAGGGCTGAGTGGAAGGGCCCACCAATCCGAGGGTTCACCGACCGGCACGGCCCCGGCCCGGGCGGCCTAGGGGGAGGCGGCGATCTCCGCGAGACGCTGCTCGAAGGTCTTGGAGTCGCTGAGCCAGTTCCCCAGGGTCGTCGCGGTGTGAGGAGCCACCTGCTGCTCCCCAGGGCCAACGACGAGGGGTACCAGCCGCACGTCCTCCCCCACGCCTGTCAGCGTCCAGGCCGTCTGGGAGGTGTGCGGGATGACCGAGAAACCCCGCCCCAGGAGGCGCTGGGTCTCAGGGTCGATCTGCCTTGGGTCCCAGGAGATCCACGCGCTCCCGTTGTTCGTGACCGCGTCGTCTCGGACGGTGTGGAGGATGCGCTCCACCTCGTGGACCGGCAGGACCTGGAGCAGCGCATCCACCCCCTCAAAGGCCACAAGCGCTTGAGGATGGTTCTGGAAGCGGACCCGCAGCCCGCGCAGGGTCCCACCGATGAGATCGCTGCGCATGCCCTGGGGGGTGGCCCGCAGGAGCTGCGTGTCCCCCACGTGCCACCAACGGCGAACGAGTCCAGGGACCCCAGGAGTGAACGCGAGACGCGCCCCTTGCTGGAAGCCGCCCTGGAGGTTACGCCACAGCTCCCCCTCGACGGGAGCGGTGAAGAGCGCCGCTTCGGGAAGTCTGACAGGCCCGAAGAGCGCCTCACGGATCCAGTCGTCGCTCGTCCACCCCGCGTGGTCCCGGATCTGCTCGAGCTCCCGGTGGGCCACGCGATGGGCCTGGGCCACGAGACGGAGGACCTCCCGGGCGCGGTAGCGGACGAGACGGGCCGACCCCAGCTCCAGGGGGACCGTGGAATAGGAGCGCAGGGACGTATCGGCCGGTGTGATGAGGCCGTTGGAGCGGTCCGGGAGCGTCAAGAAGAGGTGGGTCTTCTCCCCCGCCCGCATGAGCGAGCTGGCGAGGGTGCAACGTGTGGGCTCGTCCATCACGGACATGGGAAGCTCGACGCTCCGGAGCTGCGGGCGCTCCCCGAAATGAACCACCTCGTAGAAGTGGAGGAGAAGGGTAGGGTCCGCGGCCGGCGGGGCGTGGTTGGCTGCGATCGCCGGTGTCGCGGACCTGGGGTGGGCGATGGGCACGGGCGGAATCCCCTCGGAGAGGAAGCTTCCGAACTTGCAGGGTTCACTGGCCGACCACGAACGAGGGCCCTCGACGAGCTCTCCGGTCGCGAGGTCCACCGTCCGGATCCCGGGGCGGGTCGAACGGCTCTGACCGATGCGCTCCATGCGACCTCACCACCTCCATCACCGGGAGACCAGGCAGGAGCGGACGATCCCGGTCAGGACCGACCTGCTCCGCCCGGACCAAGGGTCCAGCCGGGCGAAGGGAGGGAGATCGTAGACCTTGGCCACACGACTTCCCACGCCGCCCCGTGCGATGGACCCCTCCGGAGCGAGGACCGGGAGAGGCCCAGGGCGTGGGAGGCGGGCCAGGAGCCTGTTGCGGCGGAAGTGCGCGAGGCCTCCGAAGTTCCACCGGATCGTCCCGACGGTCCCAAGACCGATTTGACACGGGTGCGAGACCCCTGTCAGCCACATCCTGTCGCCGGACCCTGCTTTGGACATTGCAGGACCGAAGCCCAGGGAGAGCCCTTTCAGTGCCCGGGCCACGAGGGCCCTTACGACGAACGTCGCAAACGCATTCATGGTCGCCACCCCGAGCGCGTACATGCCGACGCCTTTCTCGAGAGGCGGGGTCGCTTCCTGCGCGGACACAGGGGAGGCTTTCGGCCCTCCCCTTCTTGAACAAGCGGTGTCAATCAGGAACCAACTGATGCCTGCAGGTTCCGTAGCGGGCCAGCAGGGGGACCCGGTCCACCGAGGGCACCGGGGGCACCGGGGGCTATGCGCGCGCCCCGCCCTCGTCGACGGGAGCGGTCCCGTCGAGGCTCGTGCGAGAAAGGCGGGGGGCCGACACGGCGCGCAAGCGGCGTCGAGCGCTCCCTAGAGGAGAGCGGGAGCGTTCCTGCAGCTCGCGGACCTCGAGCCGGATCGGGGAAGTGCTCCCCAGAGCTCGAAGCCCAATCAACGGAAGCTGAGGGTTCTCGAACCTGCCCGGCCCCAGGTTCACCCGAAGCACGACGGGGACGCCCCGGTCCAGGCTGTCGACGATAAGGTCCTGGGTCGAGTTGGGGAGCACACCAAGCCCGAGGGCGGCTAGACCCTGCATCGGGTCCTTGAGCAGGCTTCGAAGGGCCACCCACTGCGCTCGGGAGTGTCGCAGAAGACCTTCGGCGTCTTCGGGGGGAATGAGGATCGGGCTCTCGCTCGGGAACTTTCGGAGTTCAGGTCCAACCGACCTTCGGTCGGTGGAGGGGAGAGGGTCACGGCACGCGCAGACCCGGGCTTGCGCCTGGTCGAGGTCGACCCGCACCGTCAACGCAGCGGTCGAGCCGTGCCCAACCGTCGGGTTGCGGGGGCAGAGCTCAGTATCTCTCCAGGGGCAGGTGGCTCGTGGCGCGTTTGTCGCTCCCATCCTCCATCCTCATCCTTCCCCTCTCCCGCCGGACGGTTCCCGTCAGCGGTAGGATAGATATTCCGCGTTTCGCGCTTGACGACTAGACCTCACCTGTAAGGGGAGAGTCGGAGGGGGGGGCCAGACCCACGGCGCGATACGTTGTGGCGGGGACCGTGGACCCACGGTGGAACGCATGGCCCGACATCTCCCCTCGAGAGGCCCCCAGCGGTCTTGGAACGTGAGGCCCCGGGAGGAGGCGGATGCTGAAGGTGCGAAACTCCCACCGGGAGAGATGGGAACGTTGAAGGTCCGCTTCCCCTGGCTCCATGGTTCGGAGAACCCGCCGTGACCCGCTTGAGAGCCCTTCGGGACGACATCCTCGCGTTCCTGTCGACACACCCGGTCTCCGGGGACGCCGCGGACGGGATCTCGCGGGATGACCTCGCGAAGCGCCTGGGCTACCGACCGAGTTCGGTGTGGGCCGCGCTTCAAGAGTTGGAGGCAACGGGTGAAGTTGTCTCTGCGCGCGCCCATGTCCCCGGGGCTCCCTACCGTCGGCAGGTCTTCCGCCTCACTGAGCAGGCCCTGCAGCACGCCGCGGCGAACGCGATCCCGTCTCCAAGGGACCTCCCCGACCTCTCAGAGCCCTTCGTAGGACGTGCGAGAGAGCTCGAGCAGCTCCATCACGTCTACAAGAACGGAGGCATCTGTGTCGTTGATGGGATTCCCGGGGTGGGGAAGACCGCCCTCGTGCGATGCTCGCTCCGATTCGTCTGGGGAAGCCGCCTCATCGTATGGATGACCTTGCGCGACCTCTCCACCCCGGGACTCTCGGCGCGGATGGCGGACGCGGTGGGGGGATTGAAGCAGCGCCGCAAGAACGACCGACCAACGGCGGCGCTGGGCCATCTCGGCACGCCGTCTCTCGGTAGCCTCGTCCAAGCGAGCCCCATTGGGGTCGTTTGGGTCCTGGACGAACTCCAGGACGCCACTCCGGAGACCCTGCTCACCGTGCGCGAGGCCCTGGAGCCCTTCGCCTCTGGGTCGCCCCACTCCGCCATCCTCGTCACACAACGGGAACTGCCGTGGTCCCTTACCGGGGAGATCACCCACCTCGCCCTGAAGGGGCTTTCCCGGAAGGACGCCCTGACGCTGACCGGCGCCCTCGGGCTCCCTGACGACCGGTTCGAGGAGCTGTACCGCGGGACGCTCGGGAACCCCCGTTTCCTTCGTCAGGGCGTCGGGGCACCCACGGGTGGCGAGGAGCTTTTCGCCGACACGGTGCTCGCGAGCATCTCGGCCACGCAGAGGAGGGCGCTGCTCCCGCTCACGCTCACCTGGGCAAGAGCCCCACACTCCTGGGCTCTCGCATCGGGATTGAGATCCGAGGAGATCGAGAATCTCGTCTCCCAGTCGATCCTCGACCGTACCGACTCGGTCCTCCGGGTCCCGGAGCCCCTCGCTCAACGGCTGCGCGAGACCGCCGGGTGGGAGGAGCTGCGGCGGTGCCACGCCTTCCTGGCCGACCGGACGGACGGACCGATGCGGGCCGCAGAGAAGTTCGTTCACCTGGTCGAGGCCGAGGAGACCGAGCGCGCCGCGCGGTGGCTCGAGAAGGAGCGCACGGCCATCACAGAGGAGGAAGCGACACGGGTCCTGCCCGCGACCGTACGGCTCGCCCACCTGCTCGACAGGGGAGAGGCCCGCGGGGTCGTCCTGGCGACCGCCGCAGAGCTGGTCCGTCGCCAGGGCGATTTCGTCGCGGCCGCCTCTCTTCTGGAGCGCGCCCTGGACGACCTCCCTTCACCGAGGTACCCTGCGCCGCTGTTCACCTGCCTCCTCATCCAGAGCGCCCTGCGCGCCGGCCACCGCACGGAGGCCGAGAAGTGGGCCCGCCGTCTGACCTCGGGGCGGTCACGGCCGGAAGCAAGACCGGCGGTCGAACTCCTGGAGGGGACGCTGCTCGCGTATCGTGGAGAGTACGCAGCGGCCCTCCCCCACTTCCGGCTCTCGGTGGAGCTCTCGCGTTCGAGGAGGCAGAAAGAGATCCAACGGCTCGCACTCCACGGCATTGCCCATGCAGAAGGAGAGCTGGGACACCCCCAGGAGGTCCTGAAGTGCTACCGGGAGGGTTCGGCGATCGCCCGCGAGCTCGGGAGCCGTTACCTCGACCTTCACTTCGAACTTGACGCCTGTAAGGCCCTCCTCGCCGTGAACGAGCTCGAGGAGGCGGAGGTGCGCTACCGGAGCATCCTTCGAGAGTCGCGCGGCATTGGCTCTAGGACCTGCGCGGCCACGGCGCTCCTAGGCATCGCCTTCTTGGACTGGAAGAGAGGGAATCTGGAGCTCTCCCTACGCCATGGTGAAGAGGCCCTGGCGCAGGCGGAGCTCGCGGCCGATCGTTCGCTGGTCGGGAGGGTCCTCGCCAACCTGGCGGAGATCCTCAGGTTGGCGGGCCAAAGGGCACGTGCCCTGAAGGTCGCCCAGCGGGCGCTGCGACTCGCCCGCGAGGGGGGCCGCGACGCCGATGTCGTCTTCGCCCGGGAGGCTTTGGAAGCGGCCCGTGCCCCGAGGAAACGACGGGTAACGAGGAGGGAGCGTCTCCCTCCTCGGCGGGCCGCGCATGTCCCGTAGGAGAAGACCAGGTCAGGAGCGGCCCGTTCCGGTGTCGTCCGGTCCGGGGGTTCCTACGGCCAGCTTCCACCAGGGTTCGGGTCCATCGGAGCCACCTCCGAGAGACTCCGGGATTCTCGGAGTCAAGGACCCGCGCAGGATTTTCCGCGGAGAATCCACCCGGATGCGTATTGCGCGTCCGACGGACCTGACGCGTGTCACCTCCTGGCGAGGGAATGGACAAGAGCGCATGCGAGGGGCACCGCGCGACAGTCCGCGCGAGCCCCTCGCCTCCCCTACTCTACGAGGAAGGCGCCACAGGTGTTGCAGCGTTCGGCCGAGATCGGAACCCGGCTCCAGCAGTCGGCGCACATCGCTACATCTTCCTCGAAGACGGCGCCGCACCGGGGGCAGATCGCCTCGTTGATGCGGACCGGCACCCAGCACAGGGGACAGGTGGCCACAGTTGTGTCGACGATGTTCGGCTCCCGCAGCCACAAGGGGGCGAGGCTCTCGGCTTCCAACATGGTCGGGAGTTGGGTCGCCCCTGGTATCAAGGGATGGTTCCGGAACGGAAGCGAAGCAGCCCCCTGACGCGCGTCATGGAACTCTGAGAGGAGCGAAAGTGCGCGAAGCGATGTGCTGGAGGGTCACTCCTCGCACGACTCCCCATCGAACGACTCGGGGGTTTCCACCGAGGGGCGCAGGCCCAAGGGTAGGACGATCAGCGCGGCGGACCACGGGATCCTATTCTCTTCACGGTATGCGGCAAGCCACTCTGGGGTCGCACGGGCGAGCCGTATCCTCTCGAGGCGCTGCCAGCCCTCTCCAGCATGGCGCAACCAAAGCACTCCGGAGTCGTCTCGGCTCATGCAGAAAAATAGAGGGGATTCGGGCTCAAGCCGAGGGGACCCGGCCGTGAACTTCGAATCCCGCCTCCGACGTTCCGGGGAGCTTCCAGGGATATTGACCCAATGACATGTTTCCACGGAAAGTCGTGCCTTCGCCGACCCTTCGCGGGTCGAATCTCCCCTCAGATGGCGGGGGAGCCTAGCGTTATCGTCAGGGTAAAGGAGACGGGGGAAGATTGGGAACCCCCCCCGACCAGGAGGACCCCGACCGACAACGCGAGCGCGCCCTCCCCTCCTGCGGTGAGGGAGAAGCTCATCGACGCCGAAGACCCCACCCATGTGATTCCCGCGGAGTCGACGTCCATCCCCCAGGACAGGCCATCGAAGGGGGAACGGGCATCGGCCGACGGGATGTTCTGCGGAGCCCGAAGCTCGCCTCCCGGAACGAATGGGGCGGCGCTAAGTTCAGAGGACGGTGGGGACGCGTAGGGCTCAACGAGCGCGTAGAGCTCTTCGCCGACCGGGAGCGACCCCTCGCCGGAGACGAGGGAGACGGTGAGCGACGCGTGCGCACTGCCCCCTTGGGGGGGCGTCGAAGCGCGCACGACGAAGAGGAGCGCGGGGAGGAAGTAGGTCGGGACGCCGGGGGCGGCCCACAGGGTGAGCTGCGCCGTGGCTCCGTTGTCCTGAACGGAGAGAGCGGAGCCCCCCAAGGAGTTCGCGGGAAGGGCGCCCGGAGGGAGCTCGAACGCACCCTCCAGCGTCGCCACCAGGGCAGAGCGGCCGACCGCGATGCCCGCCAGCAACAGTATCGCGCTGGCGACGAACGGGACAGCCCTCGACCAGCCACGTCGGCCCCGTCGCGGCGAGGGAGCGGCGGTCCCGAGACGCCGCCCCCTCGCCGGCCATGGAGCGGGGAAGGTGCTCGCAGACCGGGTCCCCTGGTGTCCGCGGGGACCGCCCTCGCACCTGCGCTCGGGCAGCTGGTCTCCCTCGCTTGGCCCCATGACATGGGAGGCTTCCTCGCGGACCCTTCTTCAACGAGGGGTTCTTTTTCGGAACGGGACCTGCGCGCAGGGCTGCATTCCGGAACCTCCGGCGCGGCCCTCGATCTCCGGCCGCCCTCACGATTCGGAGGGTGAGAACCGTGGACCGGAACCTTCGCGCGCTCTCGATAGGCGCTGCGGTCCGGGCACTGGGGACCTCGCTCCTCGGGCCGTTCCTCGCGCTCTACATGCACAATGTCCTTCTGATCGGATATGCCATGGTGGGGTTGCTGCTCTTCCTCTTCGGAGCGGTATCGGTGCCGTTCTCCATGGCGGGAGGGCTCCTCACCGACCGGCTGGGGCGGAGGTCGGTATTCCTCGGGACCCTCATCGGGGAGGTGGCCGCGTTCGCGGTGTTGGGATGGTCGATCTCGGTCGGATCTCTCGCCGGGGTCGTCGGTTCCGCGTTCGCGGGGTCGATCATCACGAGCCTGGGGAACCCCGCCAACTCCGCCTACCTCGCCGACCTGGCCGAGGGCCACCTGCGCACCGAGGGTTTCATGTGGCAGCGGATCGGACACAACGCGGGGTTCGCCGCAGGGACCGCAGCGGGTGGGCTTCTGATCTCGGCCTTGGGCTTTGCCCTCGTGGTCTACCTCGGGACGGCGGTCCTCCTCGCCTCAACAACCTACCTGGTCCTCGTCCTCGACCCATCTGCCGAGGACTCGCGGATCCGAGATGCTCGACGGACCGGGGCCGTCGTGAGACCTGACCGAGCCACCCACCGCGGTCCGGGAGCGCGTCTGGGAGCGATGGCACGGGACCGCACCTTCCTCGAACTGACCGTTGGGATGTCGCTCATCGCGCTCGTGACGGGCCAGTGGACCGTGGTCTTCCCCCTTTTCGTGAACTCCCTTATGCACATCTCGTACGGGTGGCTCGGTCTCGGACTCTCCCTTAACGGGGTGCTGGTGGTGGTCGCCCAGCCCTGGACCACTCGCATGGCCCGCGGTCGGCGCCACACGACCTTCGCCCTCCTGGGGCTGTTGCTCTACGTCGTGGGGTTCTTTCTTCTCGCCGCCGCAGACACCTGGTCGCTCTTCCCTCTCGAGGTCTTCTTCGGGGTGGTGTTCCTCCTCACGATGGGGGAGAACGTCGAGGCGGTCCCGTACAGCACATTGCCCTCGAACTTGGCACCCCTCGCGGAGCGGGGGGCCTACAACGGCGCGTTCAGCGCCGTTACGGGGCTTGGCTACCTTCTGGCGACGCTTTGGGGGACCGCGGGCCTGAGCCTGTTCCCGAACCCCCTTGTCCTGTGGACGATCCTGATGCTCCCTGCGGTCCCGGGCACGCTCCTGATCACGCACGCGGCCCGGACCATGGCCCCCGCGGCCGACCGTGCGTAGCCCGAAAGAAGGGTTCGCGAGCTCGGAGAGGGGAGCAAGGGGGGGAGCGTCCCCGTCCACGGTTTGACCAGTTAGAGGTGGCCCGGCCTCTGGCACGTGTGGGGAGGTTTCCGCGCGGCCCGAGCCGGGCCCCTGGCTCGGGGGCCCGCGAGACGCCCGCGACTGCGGCCGTTTCGCCCGAATGCCCGGTCACCGGGCACCGATGAGTTTCAATATGTGTGCTCCCCTATGCTGTTTGGTTTTGAAGGAGAAACAACCAGGTCTCCTGGGATAGGCGAGAGGATTGGTCGAATTGAGCGCACACGAGCGGGGGCTGCTGATGGCCCTCCTTGCGAACGGCACGGCCACGAACACCGAGCTCGCCCGCGAGCTCAACATCTCCGCGACGGCGACCCGTAAGATCCGCCTGCGACTGGAGAAGGCGGGGATCATCCGTGGGTACCGCCCGGTACTGGACCTCTCCGCCCTGGGCCTCCAGGTCTTCGCTCTTATCGAGATCCGCCTGCTCCCGAAGGGGTGGGAGAGCGGGGGAGGCGCGGGTCTCCAGGCCCAGCTCGCTCGCCACGAGAACGTGCTGGCCCTCTACCGCATGCCCGAGGGGGAGGTCACGCATCGCGCGCTGGTCGGGTTCCGGAGCCTGGAAGAGTTCGACCGTTTTGTCCACATCCTGCAATCTCAGTATTCCGAATACATGACCATCCACCGGACCTCCACCTTTTCGGCGAAGAGCATCCTGAAGGAGGACCCACGATGGGCCCTGACCAAGATCCTGCTGGAAGGCGATGAGCCCCAGCTTCCGAAGAATCTGGAGCGTGTCCCCGCTCGCGTGCCGGCCCCCGAGGACGGATGACCGACGTCCTGCTCGTCAGCGGTGGCGCGGAGGCCCGAGAGGTCTTCCGTGCCCTTCTGCGACTCCACCACTTCCGTGTCAAGTCCGAGGCCGCAGGGACCAAGCAGGCCATGAATCTCCTCAGAACCGGGTTCAAGGGAGTGATGATCCTGGACACGGAGCTCACCGACGGTGGGTGGGAAGATGTCCTGACCAGGGCCCAGGAATCCCGGCCAAAGGTGCCCGTGGTCCTTGTGAGCCCGCTCTACGGGGCGGAGTTCGAGAACAAGGCGAAGCACCTGGGGGCCGCCGTCATCCTCCCGCGCCCGTTCGAGATCCCCGAGCTACTGGCCGCGATCGAGCAGGCGATAGGTGCATAGGTCGTCGACCGCCCTTCTCGCCCGAAGCAGGAGAGCTCCGCGCGCCCTCGGAAGCAGGGGCTTTCAAAGGGAACGATAGAGAGGCCCACGACCAGGTGCCTCCAGGGGCTCTCGGGGCCCCTCGAGAGAACCTTGGCCCGTTCTAGCCCCTTCGCCCCGAGGGCGTCGCACCGCGGTCGGAGTCCCTAGGGCGCTTCCCCATGTCAGGAGTGGGCGCGCCTCAACGACCGCGTGTTACGATTCTGAACCCCCGGGGGGGTCCGCGGGACCTAGACGGAACCGAAGAACCATACCCTCTGCCGCCAACTGACGGACCGCTTGCAAGAGCAAGGTGGAAGTGAACATGATCGAGGCCCTCGCCTTTCAGGTAACGTCTGCTCCGATATCGAGACCGACCGTGGCCACCGACCGCGCTCCGCGGGGTCCGCGGGGCCTCGACCACGACCCGGGGTACCTCCCCCTCCTGCTGGAAGGGCTCCAACTGAAGGGACGACGGGCCCTCTACGCCGGGACCCCTGAACGCCTCCTTGCCATCTCCAACGACCGCGGAGTTCAAGCGTTCCTGCCACCCCACTTCCGCTGGCTGCTCCCCCCTATCGCCCAGGTGGTCCGCGCCGCGCGGCGGGGCCTTCCCCAGCTGCTCCGCGAGGGACTCCACGACCTCTCGGTCCTGGGAATGATGTGCATCCCGCCGAGGGCGGCTGAGGCACTCCTGAACCCCGCCACGCATGGACAGCTCTGCCTGATCGTCGACGGTCTCGACTACAACGACCCGGACGGGAGGCTCGCGGCGAAGGGACTGAACGACCTGGCACTGAGGACGGGGGCTATGATCCTGGCGCTGCCGAGCTTGACCTCAGGGTGACGGGCCCGCCCTTAGGATTCGTGCCCTCCACCCTCCCGACCGCCCCGCGACACGGCCCAGCAACATGGCGTGCCCCCCGGCAAGATCCCAACGTCGTCTGCGAGGGGCCCGTCGAGCCCGGATATTCTCTTCCCCCGCGAGGTTGGGACATTACCTACCCCGAGGGGGTTGTCTGAAGGCGGCGGGCTCTTGACGGGTCAGCGCCACCTCCCACCACTCTACGTCCCGAGTCCACGGTCGTAACGCTCGCACCACGTGGGTCCGATCCTCCGCTCGCACCAGCAGAGCACCGCGGCTCACTTTCCAGTGGGGGACCTCATCCAAGATACCCCGCCGTCGGTACGACCTCTCCCCGACCTTCCGGTCCGCCCCCAGAGCTCGTTCGGTGATGCGGGCCCGCCCGTTCATGGTGACCTTCCCGAGCTGATAGGCGATGATCGCCCCGGGCGTCATTTCCCTCATCCTACGCCTGGGCAATCCCCCCCCATGCACGTCAAGAGTACTAACGACGAGAAGGAGAAGGGCGTCCATAGAGACGTCATCCATAGATCGTCGGCCCCCTGTCGGGTTCATGGTGGAGGTCAGCGGAGGCGCCGCCGAACGCGTCCGCGAGGTCGTCGACCAACTCCGGGAGCGGAAGTTCCCCTACGTGCGTCGGTCCCGCCGGCGTATCCCCTGGTGACTCTACGACCTGGCCCAGCGGCCGGGGTTCCTCGAGATACTCGATCTCGTCCAGGGTTCGTGGACCGGTGGGCCTGGGAGCGGCCCGAGGGGGCCGCCACCCCTCCCCACCCGAAGGGGGACCGGCCCCCGGTCGCTCTTCTCGACCGACTGAAAGCCCCCCTCGCCCAGAGCTACCTGGGTCTTCCCAACCGCCCGACCGAAGGGGAGGTGACCGTCCTGCGAGTGATCCTGGAGATCTCCCGCCACTTCGGCTACAAGAGGCCCTGTCCTCGGCCTACAGGGCTTCGAGGAACTGCTCATCACGGAAGCGCGGGACTTGGAGGGGGCTCCTCCCCTCGATGGAGTACTCGAACGCCACACGGACCGCGGCAAGGCGGTCGACCTCGAGGTCGGGAGGCACGTAACAAATGCCCTTCGGCTCCGGGTCAGCCCCGGCCACCAACCATTAAGGGTGGGAAGCGCCCCTCTACGGAACGGGTCCTTGCAGCAAGTCCTCTCCGTCGCCCCGGTCAAGTCGGTCTCCGCGGACGAGGCTCAGACCTGGCTCCTTGTCGGGCTCATCTTCCACGTCATATTCAGCATCGGGATCGCCGTGGTCATCTTCCTGTTCTTCGGCGTACTCGGGATCTTCGGGAACATCTTCTGGCTGATCGGAGCGACGCTCATCGGCCTCATCGTCCTGGCCATCTACATCGGCGTGGACTGGTGCTACCTGCGGACCCGCCGAGGGGAGTACGAGGGGGCCCGTGGGCCGACGCTGATCCTGGGAATCCTCGGTATCGTGTTCGGGGGCATCATCACCGGGGTGTTCTACCTCATGGCCTACTCGAAGCTCGGGGACGCGATCCGCGAGCGCACCGCACCGCTGGTGGCCGTCCCGGTCACGGCGGTCAACCCCTACTTCGTCGCCTACGCTCCCGTGCCGGGCTACGGGGCCCCGGGCGCGGTCCCGATGTACGTCGCGTCTCCCTATCCTACCGCCGCGCCCTACCCGGCCGCCGCGCCTTACCCGACCGCGGCACCCTATCCGACTGCCGCGCCCCCGCTGGCCATCACCCCCCCACCGGCCCCGCCGCAGGCCCCCGCAACGCCGACCGTGTGCGCCCGCTGCCGCCAGGCGACCACCTACGTACCTGAGTACCAGCGGTACTACTGTCACTCCTGTCACCTCTACGCGTGAGGGCCCTGGAGACCCGGGATCGCGCCTGCGCGCTGGACACGACCTGGGTCCTGGCTTTCGTAAACGTCATACTCCTTGCTTCCCCCGAGGGGGCCCGTGGCCGCGAGCCCTCCGCCCACCTCGCCCTCCGCAGGCGGCCCCACTCCCGGCAAGCCCGGCACCGCTGAGCTGCCCCGCGCCCTCCAGGCGCCCTACCGGCTCTTCCAGTGGTTCCTGGCCACGCCTCGGCGGAGGAACTTCTACATCAAGACGATGCGCGCGGTGCTCATCATCGGCATGTTGGGCCTCGTCACGATGGTCGTCGTGCCGGAGCTGACGAACACCGCGATGCCCGCGCCGGACTCGCTGACCTTCAGCCAGGCCTTCACGATCGCCCCGTACAACTCGACCGCCGTCGCGGGCCTCGTCGACGGGGATGACGTCGTCGCGGGGAACTTCTCGGTCACCACCCCGCACGGGGGGCCGGTGGTGTTCTACATCATCCTCCCGGGGAACGGCACCTGGAACCAGCGCTACCCCCAGGCGGTCTATGCCCTGCCCTCCCCCGCCTCCGCCTCGCCGGTCACCTTCACCGCCGCCTACACCGACTGGTACACCTTCGTCTGGACGAACCCCACGAACTCCACGGTCTCGATCTACGTCAGCTTCAGCTACCTCTCCTCGGCCCCTCCCGCGTAACACGGACAGCCTGAGCATGGGCCACGGGGCGGGCTCGACGGGAGCTGACCGGCGGCCCTTCCGCGCATTCCACCGAGAGCGGAAGCATGCCCCTTGGTCCGCGCTCGCCTTCCTCCTGGGGACGTTCGTCGTCGCTGGAGGGAGCCTCCCCTCCGTGCCCGGCGCGGCGAGCGGCGTCGCGGAGCTCCTGCCCATGCCGCCGGGGGGCCCGGGCCCGGACGCGATCGCCTCTCATCTCCCCGGGCTGCACGTGAACGCGTCCTACCGCGTGGACGGCCCCATCTACTTCGGGGGATGCAACGGGTCGGCGCCTTCCGAGCCGGTCGTTCTGAACGCGACCGCCACGGGAGGAGCGCCTCCCTACAACTTCAGCTGGTACTTCGTCCACGGCTCTCCGCCCGTCACGGGAAACCCGGTCTACCACGCGTTCCACAACGGGGGTTCGGACTGGGTCGACCAGGAGAACGTGACCCTGAACGTGACGGACAGCGCGGGCACCTGGCTCCTGGACCAGGTCCACATCGCCGGAGCGTACGGGCCCGCGCCGGAGTGCGTCGCGCCCTCCCAGGGGTTCCCCGTCCTCGTGGTGGGAGCGGTCCTCGCGGTCGCTGCGCTGGTCATCGGGATCCTGGAGGCGCGCGACAGGTCGGGCCGAAAGCGGACCGGCCCGCCTCGTGAGGGGAAGGAGGATGGGCCGAGGAGCGGGCCGGGGGAGCGGCCCGAACGGACCCCTTCGCCCTGATCGTCCCTAGTCGTCCTTGGACGCGCGGCGCCGCCCGTTCCCCTCGAAGCGGAGGGCCCACTCCGCCTGTCGGCTCCCGCGCGACTTGAGCGACCGTCGGACGTCCACCGGCACCTTGCTGTCCTGCAAGAGCCGGGCCACCTGGTCGCTGTCGAGCCTCGAGACCCGGGGAAGCAGTCCCGCGTCCTGCAGGACCGGGAGGACCTGCTCGGGCGGGAAGACCCAGTGGGTCTCCTTCCTGCGATAGACGACGGCTCCCCTTCCCGGCAGACGATGGACCCCGAGACGGTCGGAGAGCGCGTGGAGCTCGCTGGCGACGGCCTCCATCTCCTGCCGTAGCCCCTCCCCCTGGCGCTTCAGGTCGGCATAGCGCTCCACGAGGTCCTCCACGTTCCGCCGCTCTGCCGTGGGGACCTCCTTCCACTCCGGGCAGATCGCCCGGAAGTCGCATCGGGTGCAGTAGGGCCCGGGACGCGGGTCGTGGACGTCGGACCGGATCCCGTCCACGACGTCGCCCAGGCGGGTGGAGAGGTCGCCCACCTCCTCCACGGTGCGAGGCTCCGTCCGCAACGGGGTGAGCGTCCGGAAGTGGTAGAGCGTCAGGGCCTCCACGGTCTTCGGGTAGTTCTTCTCGACCAGGAGCTGGTAGAGGGTCAGCTGGTCCGAGGTCCGGGCGTCCTGCCAGGAGAGCTCCTTGGAGGTCTTGTAGTCCAGGACCTCGAGCCCGCCCTTGGGGGTCTCGTCGATGCGGTCGACGATGCCGTGGATCCGGATCCCGTCGATCTCCGCGTCCAGATGCTGCTCCACCGCGACCGCGTTGGGCGGGGCCGCCTGGAAGAGCGCGTGGTAGCGCCGCAGGAGCTCGGCGCCGAGGTCGAAGTTGCGCTTCTCGTCCTCGGGAGAGAGGTACCCTTCCGACACCCAGACCCGCCGGTAGACCTCGAGCAGCTGCTCGAGGTTCATGATGGCGGCCCCGGGACCCGCGGAGGCGGGCTCGGGCTCGGCAGGGGCTTCGTCGAAGTCGCGGAGCGTCCTCTGGACCTTCCCCCCCGGCACGACCGCGAGGGCCGCCGGGGAGCGCTCGGCGACGGGCTTCACGAGCTCCTCGAGCGCCGAGTGGATCGAGCGGCCGAAGGAGAAGTACCCCCGCGGGGTCTCCGGCAGCCGGTCGATGTACATGAATTTCCAGCGAAGCGGGCACTCCGAGTAGGCCCGGAAACCCGAGTAGGAGAGCGGAGGCACCGTGCCCATGCGGGCCGCCAGGCGACGGCGGGTTATCCCCTTTGGGTGCCGAGCGTGGTCCCGGGCGCTCCCGGGCCTAGCGCGCGGTGCTCAGAAGGTTCGTGCCGCCCGGGCCGGAGGCGAGGGGGGGCGCTGCGCGGGCGAGCGGGAAGCTCCCGGTCGGCTTCGGGATGCCCAGGAGCTCCAGGAACTCCTTGTAGTGGTTCCGGATGGTGACCGGGGTCACGTTCGCCACGGCCGCGATGCGGTCCTGGCTGCGGGGCTCGCCCATCGTCGTGCACGCGATGTAGATGATCGTGGCCAGGACGCCGTTGGGAAGCACGCCGCTCGTCGAGTAGACCTTCTCGACCTGGGCCAGGAGATCCAGCACCCGCTGACGGACGTCGCGGGAGAGGTTCAGCTCCTGGGTGAAGCGGACCAGGTAGTCCTTGGGCTCGATCGGACGGAGCGCCAAGTGGAGCTCCCGGGCCAGGAGGGTGTAGGCGCGCCCGACCTCGATCTTGCTCGCCTTCGAGTGGACGATGATCTCCTTCATCGTCCGGGGGACGCGGCACTGGCGGCAGGCCGCGTAGACCGCGGCCGCGACCATCGAGACGATCTTCTTGCCGCGCGTCGCCTTGTGCTCGAGCGCCTTGCGGTAGATGTAGGTGGCCGACTCCTTGACCTCCCGGGAGAGGCCCAGGACGCTCGCCAGGCGGTTCAGCTCCGCCAAGGCGACCACCAGGTTCCTTTGGTGGGTCCGGACGGTCCGGAGGCGGTGGTTGAGCTTCCGGAGGTGGTAGAATTTGAGGGAGGCGTGGCGCGGCAGGGCATTCCCCTGGAAGTCCCGCCCCGGGGAGCCGATCTCGCTGTAGAGCCCCTTGTCCGGCAACAGGTTGGAGATCGCAGGACCGTACCCGCGGGCCGTGCGACCGTTGTCGTCGTCGCGGATCCGGGGAGCACGGTCAGAAATGAGCGTGCTGCCGTCCAGGACCAGCCCGCAGTCCCCGCAAACGAGCTCCCCGTGCAGCTCGTCCCGGGTCAAGTGGGATGATCGACAAGTGGGACAGAGATCCTCTCCGCTGTCGGAGCGGAGCGGCATCGGTGACGGTGCCCTGGCACTCATGCTGTTCGCAGGGAATTCGCAGACGAACTAACCTGGACGTAGCGGCTCGGCAACTTTCCCCTCCCCCTCTGGAGCGTGAGCGTGACCATTCCGGCTGGCCCTAAAAGAACTTGTCGTCGCCCTCAGAACCGCGTACGAACGTTTCACGCGTTATGGACATGGATGCGGATGTATACTCCGGCCCCATACCGGTGCGAAAACGCCGCCGCTCGAGCCGCGGGACGGGCTCAGAGCGCAGCCTGGAAGTCGTCCACGGTGAGCGTGAACGGGCTCTCCGGGGTGAGCTTCCCCTGTTCGCGGAGGAGCTCGCGGCTGAGCAACCAGTAGAGCGTGGCGAGGGACGCCCTTCCCTTGTTGTTGGCCGGGATGACCAGGTCGACGTAGCGCGTGTCGTTGTTCACGTCGCAGAACCCGACCACGGGGATCCCCACGGAGAGGGCCTCGGAGAGGGCCTGCATGTCCGTCGCGGGGTCGGAGACCACCAGGACCTTCGGCTCGACGAAGCCCGGGAGGTTCGGGTTGGTGAGGGAACCGGGAACGAAGCGCTCGGCGAGGGTGATCGCGCCCACCTGCTTCGCGAAGACGCGGACGGGCTTCTGACCGTACTGGCGCTGGGAGACCGCGAGGATCTTGTCCGCGGGGAAGCGGGAGAGGAACTTCGCGGCAAGGCGGATCCGGTGGTCCGTCTCCTTGATGTCTAGGACGTAGAGGCCGTCGTAACGGATCTTGAAGATGAACTTCCGCATCGAGGCGGACTTCTGCTGCGTACCGATGTGGACCCCGGACGTGAGGTAGGTGTCCTCCGGGATGAGCAGGTCGCCCTCGCCGCGCCGGTCGGACGGCAGGGCCATGGGGGTCGGGGCGTTAGCTCCCTGGGCTTCTTCGAGGCTCATGGTGAGGGGAAGGTCGCCAGTCGTACCAATTCATTAAGCTTGGCCATCCGTTCCCCTCCTCGGACGCCGCATTTGATGCCCCGGCTGCCGAAGGCCAGGGCGAGGTGGGCCAGCCAGGCGTCCGGGACCTCGCCAGAGCGGTGCGAGGCGACCGTCGACCACCCCGCTTTGCGGGCCATCTCGACGCACCGCAGGGTGTCCGTGAGCGTCCCCACCTGGTTCACCTTGAGCAGGATCGCGTTGCCCGCCCCCTCCCGGATCCCCCGCTCCAGGCGGCTCGGGTGGGTCGTGTAGAGGTCGTCCCCCACGATCAGGGGCGCGCCTCCGCGCGCGCTCCTTGAGGTCAGGCGGGCAAAGCCCTGGAAATCGCTCTCCTCCAGGGGGTCCTCGACGTAGGCGAGGCCGTACTTCTCGATCAGCTTCGCGACGAACCCCACCTGGCCGTCCGGGTCCAGCGTCTGGTCCCGGTAGACGTAGCGGCCCTTGTGGAAGAACTCGCTCGCGGCGAGGTCGAGACCGGGACGGACGGAGACCCCGTTCGCCTTCCGGGCGTCGCGGACCTCCTGACAGGCCTCGGCGAGGAGCTCCAAGGCCTCGACGCTGGAGAGGGGAGCGACCCATCCCCCTTCGTCGCCCAGGCCCAACGCGGCCTTCGGGAAGCGTTCCCTCAGCCGCTTGCCCACGGCCCGGTGGACGGCGACGGCCGCCTCCACGGCGGCCCCGGGGTCCTTCGCCTCCGTGAACGCGATGTACTCCTGGATCTCGGGGCCGCCGATGGCGTGGGCCCCGCCGTTGATGACGTTCCCGACGAGGGCGGGATAGGTCGGCGTCCCCGGGGCGCCGGGGACGGCGCGCCAGAGCGGAACGCCTCGGGCCCGGGCCCGCAGCTCTGCAAAGGCGATGGAAAGGGCCGTGGTGGTGTTCCCGCCCAGGAAGGAGAGCTCAGGGGTCCCGTCCAGCTCCTTGAGGAGCGCGTCGAAGCCCGGCTGGTCGTCCAGGGGGAAGCCCACGAGGCGGGGCGCGGCCCTCTTCTGGAAGCGTTCGAGGGCCACGGGGACCCCTCCCTCGGGGAACGCCCGGACCTCCGTGGTCCCGGTCGAGGCGCCGCTGGGAGCCGCGGCCCGACCGACGATCCCTGAGGGGCCCTCGAGCGTGGCCTCCACCGTCGGGTTGCCTCTGCTGTCGAAGACCCGCGCCACCCGGGCGTGCACGATCGTCAGGCCCGAGGAGGAGCTCCCCGACGTCCCTTCCCCGCCGGAAGGCGCGGACGACGAGCCCTTCACTTGCCCCCCGATGGCGCATCCTGGACGAACTCGGTCAGGACCCCTCCGAAAGAGGAGGGGTGCGCGAAGGCGACGAGCCGGCCGCGGGCCCCCTTTCGGGGCTCGAGGTCGATGAGGCGGGCGCCCTGGGCCGACAGCTCCGAGAGCTTCGCCCGCAGGTCCAGGACGTGGAACGCGACGTGGTGGAGCCCCTCGCCCCGCTTCTCCAGGAACTTGGCGAGGGTCGCGTCGGGGGCCGTGGGCTCGAGGAACTCGAGGTGCGTGCCTCCCGCGCTCAGGAACCGGACCCGGACCTTCTGCGAAGCGACGACCTCCGGCTCGGAGGCCGTGGTCCCGAGCGCCCGTTCCCAGAGCGGGACGCTCACGGACAGGCTCGTGACGGCGATGCCGAGGTGGTCGACCGGGGGCCCCGCTTGTCCAGCGAGGGGAGCAGGGTGCGGGAGGTCGGACGTCATGGGAGCCACGTTCCTCGTCCGGAGGTCCTCAATACTCGCGCGAGGGCCGGTGCTCGCCGAAGAGCTCCCGCCACAGTTGGGCGATCTCGCCCAGGGTCGCCCGCTGCTTCAGCGCCTCGATGACGTAGGGCATGACGTTCCGTCCCTCCTCCGTCGCCTTCCGCAACGAGGACATGGCCCTTTCGGTCGCCGGACCTGAGCGGGAGGACCTCCAGGAGGCCACGGCGCGCACGGCCTTCCGTTCGAGCTCGGGGGAGATCCGCTGGCCACGCGCCTTCCCGCGCTTGCGGCCCGCCCCGCGGCCCTTCTCCGCGAAGAGGTCGAAGTCGGGGTTCCCTTCGGAGTGGACGTTGACGCCGACCACGTGCTCCTGCCCATCCTCCATGGCCCGGGCATGGCGGAACGCCTCCTGGGCGATCTCCTTCTGGAAGTAGCCTCGCGCGACGGCCACCGGGGCCCCGCCCATCTTCTCGATCTGCTCGAGGTACCTTCGGGCGTCCTCCTCGACCTGGTCGGTGAGCTCCTCGATGGCCCACGCGCCTCCGAGCGGGTCGATGGTCTGGGGGACCCCGCTCTCCTCCGCGATGAGCTGCTGCGTCCGCAGCGCGAGCCGGGCCGAGGCCGCGGTGGGGAGGCCCAGGGCCTCGTCGAGCGAGTTCGTGTGGAGGGACTGGGTCCCTCCGAGGACCGCCGAGAGCGCCTCCATCGCGGTCCGCACGACGTTGAGCTCCGGCTGCTGCGCGGTCAGCGAGGACCCCGCGGTCTGGGTGTGGAAGCGGAGCTCCCGGGCCCTGGAGGTCCTCGCGCCCAGCCGGTCGCGAGAGAGCTCGGACCAGAGCCTCCGCGCGGCCCGGAACTTCGCGATCTCCTCGAGGAAGTTCCGGTCCGAGGAGAAGAAGAAGGAGACCCGAGGGAGGAACTCGTCCACGGGGAGGCCCCGCTTGGCCACCTCGCGAGCGTAGGCGATGCCGTCCGAGAGGGTGAAGGCGACCTCCTGGGCGGCGGTCGCGCCCGCTTCCCGCATGTGGTAGCCCGAGACGCTGATGCCGTTCCACTGGGGCATCTCCTTCGTCACGAACTCGATGAGGTCCGCGGTGAGACGGAGCGACGCGTCCGGGGGGTAGATGTACGTCCCTCGCGCGGCGTACTCCTTCAGGATGTCGTTCTGGACCGTGCCCCCGAGCTTCGCGCGCGGGACCCCGTGGGACTCGGCCACGTTGACCAGGAGCCCCAGGAGGATCGTCGCCGTGGCGTTGATCGTCATCGACACGGTGGCCTTGTCGAGCGGGATGCCCTGGAAGAGGGCCTCCATGTCGGAGAGCGTCGAGATGGACACGCCGCATCGCCCCACCTCCCCCTTCGACCAGGGTGCGTCGGGGTCGTAACCGACCTGCGTGGGAAGGTCGAAGGCGACCGAGAGGCCCGTCTGACCGTGGGAGAGGAGGTCGCGGAACCGGGCGTTCGTCTCCTCCGCCGTACCGAACCCGGAGTACTGGCGCATGGTCCATAGCCGGCCGCGGTACATGGTCGGCTGGACCCCCCGGGTGAACGGGGACCGTCCCGGGAACCCCAGCCGCTCCTCGTAGTGCGAGACCTCGTCGTCCGCCGGAAGCCCCAGACGCGGACGATCTCCCCGTGCGCGCTCCTCCGGAGGGAGCTTCTCCTCGACGTCCTTCCTCCAGCGGGCCTCCTCCTTCGAGCGGGGCGGGCGGTCCGTGGAGCGGCGAGCCATGGGACCCGCGAGGCGGGGCCGGGCTCTTGAAATCATCGGGGAGGGCCCCGGAGGGAGGGGACGCACGGGCGCCCCAGGCGGGGGTTTCCTCGACCGCGGAAGGACCAACTTTTTCCGCCGAAGGTCTGTGCCACCGATCGTGGACGTTCAGACGCTCGGGGACGAGTGGGAGCTCCTCGGGGCCGACGACCCGATGTGGCGGGTCGCTTCGGTCCCTGGGAAGCGGGGCTCGTGGACGCCCGAGGAGTTCTTCGCGAACGGTCGAGAACAGCTCGACACCATTCTCACCCACGTCTCCCCCCCGCCCGGGGAGGCCCTGGACTTCGGGTGCGGCGTGGGGAGGCTGACCCAGGCGCTGGGTGCGAAGTTCGACAAGGTCACCGGGATCGACGTCTCGGAGAGCATGCTCAAGGAGGCGAAGCGGCTGAACTCGAAGCCGAACGTCTCCTTCGTCCTGAACAAGTCCGACGTGCTGCCGTGTGAGAGCGGCCGGTTCTCCTTCGTGCTCACGCACATCACGCTTCAGCACATGCCCCCGAAGCTGGCCCTCGGGTATCTCCGGGAGTTCGTGCGGGTCCTCAAGCCCGGGGGAATGCTCGTGTTCCAGGTCCCGACGAAGTGGGTCTGGCGGAACGCCGGGTTCCGAGGGTCGGTCGAGCACATCGTCCCGAAGCGGCTCCTGCTCGCCTACCACCACCTGCGCTACCGCGGGGTGGGGTTCAGCTGGGTCTGGGGGATCCCCGAGCCGAAGGTGCGAGTGGCGCTGACCGGCCTTGAGGTCCTCTCCGAGGAGCGCATCGGCCCGTTCAAGGGATGGCTGTCCGTCACCTTCTACGCGCGGAAGCCTGCGAGCTAGCCCCGAGCGCGGCGCAGGCGCTCCGTCCAGGACGATCCGCGCCGGCCTACGGGATCGCGAAGCCCGCCGATGCGAGGACGTCCTCGTGCGAGCGGGCGATCTCCTTGCGCGCCACCCGAGCGGTGTCGACGAACCGCAGCTCCGTCCAGGCCTCGTTTCGGGGGACCGCGCCCTCCGGGAGCGACCCACGGAAGAGGAACTCCAGGTCCCAGTGCCCCTTGCTGTCGGGGAAGCGAGCCGGAGCGTACAATTCGGAGACGACCTGAGGTCCCTGGAGCGGGCGCGGGGCGAGGCCCAGCTGCTCCTGGACGATCCGTTCCGCCCCCGCCGCGGGCGACTCTCCGTACAACAGGTGGGAGGAGGGGAGCATCCAGCCGTGGCGGTGGGCCTCCACACGGGACGGGTCGAGCGCTCCGAGGTGGTCCCAGGGGGCCCGGGGGTCCATGTGCCCCATCAGCACCGACCGGGGATGCTCTTCCGAGGTCAGGAGGACGAAGGACGACAGGCAGAGCCCGGCCTCGGGGATCTCGGTCACGTTGAAGCTGGCGGTGGCCGGGCTCTTCGAGAACCGGCAGAAGGTGCGATCGGTCGTCATGCGCGGAGAGAGGAGCGGACGGGGAAGACGCTTCCCGAGCCCTCGTGTCCTTCATCGTCGGGGGGGCGCTTGGGGATGGTGGGCGAAGGGCCTAGCGCCGGCCCGTCCCCCCATCGCCGTGGCGGAGAGGAGGTCTGCCCCGGCTCCGGGCGGCCTTCCGCCTATCCCGCCTTGTTCGGGAGCAGGCCGCGCAGCCGCTCGAGACGGCTCAGGTCGACCTCGACCCAGCTCACGGGCACCTGGACCTTCAGTTCGCTCAGCACCGAGGGATGTACCTCGCCCACGAGACCGACGAGCTCCCCGGCGATGCGGAGCTTCGCGACGCGCCCGGGGACGCATCCCCGCGCTTCCGCGGGCTCCCGGGGCGCCGAGAAGCCCAGCACCTCGAAGAGCCGCTCGGACACCCCCGCCGCGAGCGCAAAGCCCGCGAGCTCCCCCGCGTCGACGAGGGCGAGGTGGGTCTCCGTGCGGGTCCCGGTGTCGGCGTCCGGGTCGCGGACGATGACCGGACCGATCTCGAAGAACCGCTGGGGATAGCTCGAGCGCGTGTTCCTCTCCAACGCGTCCAGCAGGCTCGTGCGAAGCACCGGACGGGCGCAGGAGAGCTCGGTGGTGATGGGGTTGCTCAGGTGCAACGCCTCGCCGGGCTCCGAGAACCTCTCGGCCGAGGCGGGAGATACGAGGACCTGGGTGTTGAGCTCCTGGTAGCCGAGTCCGAGCAGGACATCGCCCAGCTGGACCTCAAAGCGCCGATCGGGCCGCCTCCGTCCCATGCTCATCGCGGGCGGCAGGATCGGGGCGAAGCTCGCGAACCCTCGCGCGATGGCGACCTCCTCGGCAAGGTCGACCGGGGCGAGGAGGTCTGCCCGCCACGGGGGCACGAGGGCGTGCAAGCTGCCCGAGGCCCGTTCGACGCCCAGTCGAGCCGAGAGGAGGGCGTGCTCGATCTCCGCGGAGGTGAGACGAGAGCCCAGCAGGCGGTTGATGAGGGTGGCCTGGACCGGGAGCCGCCTCGGGGAGACGACCTCCACCCCGTCCACCGAGGTGTCCGGACGGTGCACGGGAACCGGATGCACGGACCAGCCGCGGGCGGCGAAGGGCAGGAGCATGTACCCCACCATCTCCCGCGTCCGGGCCGCGCGCGTCCCGGTCGATTCGATCAGGACCCGCCGGTCCCCCGGTCGGACCTCCCCCGCGCCCGCCGCGTTCAGGACCGGCGGGAGCGAGAGGACCGCGCGAGCGCTGTCGCGTAGCGTGAGCGCGAGGTCGTCCTTTCGCCCCAGGGCGCCGAACTCCTTGGCCATCGCGTGTTCGGAGTAGAACGTGTCGGCTCCGACCTCCGCCGATCCGCCGAGAGGGGTGAACCGCACC
The DNA here is from genome assembly GCA_027314165.1 of Thermoplasmata archaeon. Classification (GTDB taxonomy): domain Archaea; phylum Thermoplasmatota; class Thermoplasmata; order Lutacidiplasmatales; family UBA184; genus JAKAAX01. The sequence goes on from DAHVCH010000004.1 coordinate 31,374, forward strand.
TGGCCCAGAGGTTCCATCGCGTAGTGGAACGGGGGCTCCAGTCGCTCCAGAGGGTAGAGCCCGAGGCTCGCGGCCTTGCGGACCCGGCCCAGCGTCGCATGCAGGAGCTCCTGGTAGCGGACGAGCTCTTCGATGGTCCCGGTGTCGAGCCCGGTCGACCCTTCGGGAGCGACGACCACGGCCATCTCGAGCTCGGGGCGGAGGGGGCTCACGGAGGCGTTGACGCGGGCCTCCACGCCGGGGAGGGCCGCTCCGGGCGGGCCCCCCGGGAGGCCGCTCGCGCTCCCCAGGGACCCTTGGAGCTCCAGGGCGAGGCCTCCCTCATCGAGGAGGTCCAGTCGGTCGGCGTTCCCCTCGACCTCGACCTGACCGTTCTGGACCGACTCGATCTCGACCTTCGTCCGGAAGAGCACCTCGCGCAGCTCGGTCTCGGAGAGCTCCTTCCCGAGGATGGCGAAGAGACGGGCGGTGGACAGGGAAGAGCGGGCCACCTACCTCCACCTCCGACCTTCGGACAGCGTGTCCCCGCGGACGACCTCGGTCAACGTCACACCCTCGCCGCCGAGAGTCGGGACCGGTCGTCCAGGTACAGGTCGCGGATGTCCGAGAGGCCGAGCGCGACCATCGCGAGACGGCCGATGCCCAGCCCCCACGCCGCCACGGGGACCTTGATCCCCAGGGGACGGAGGACCTCGGGGCGGAACATGCCACCGGGCATCATCTCCACCCAACCGAGCTTCGGGTGCCGCACCATCCCCTGCACCGAGGGTTCGGTGAACGGGAAGTAGGTGGGTTGGAACTTGACCTCCTGGATCCCCAGCGCCTTCGCGAACTGGGTGAGCAACCCGAGGAGGTGCCGGAAGGTGAGCCCGCTCTTCCCCACGGCGCCTTCGCACTGGTCGAACTGGATCAGGTGCGTCGCGTCCAGCTGGTCGTACCGGAAGACCGAGTCGAGCGAGTACATCCGGAACGGGGGCTTAGGTCTCGAGACGAGGTAGCGCATCGTCGCGGCCGTCGTCTGGCTTCGGAGCACGATGCGTCGGGCGACCTCTTCGCTGTACGGGGTCTGCCAGCCGCGGGAGAGGGGAGCCGGCTGGCGCGGCAGGGCCCGCCCCTCGTGGACCGAGGCCACGTCCCGGAGGAGCTTGGGTGGAAGCCCGTGTCCCTGGACGTTCTCGACGAAGAACATGTCGTGCGTGGAGCGGGCGGGGTGCTCCTGCGGCATGAAGAGCAGGTCGTTGTTGTAGAACTCGAGCTCCACGAGCGGGCTGCGGTACTCCTCGAACCCGAGCCCGACCAGGACCTCCTCCACCTGGCGAAGCCACTCCTTGTACAGGTGGCGGCGCGCCCCTTCGACATGCGGAACCTGGGCGCGGACGTCGTACGGCCGGAAGGTGGCCCGGGTCCAGCCGCCGTGGATGAGGAGCGCGGGCGTGATCGCGCCGATGCTGTCGCCCTCGGCGCCTTCGAGCGGCAGCGCCATACCCTCGGGGGAAGGGCGCCAGGCGCGGCTGCGCTCGACCTCCTTCGCCGCGAGCCCCCGTCTTTGGAGCTCCTTCAGCGCCTTCTCGTCGGTGACCTGGCCCCCGTCGCTCATCGTCCGGAGATCGCCCTCGAGCTCGAGGGGAGCCGCCGCGTCGGTGTCGGAAGCGACGGAGAGCTTCTCGCCCATCTCGATCCGCTTCTGTCGCCGGAGCGGTCCGATCGCCACCGTCACTTCCTCCGCAGCGATGGCCCCCTCGGGGACGGCCCCGGGCACTTCTCCCGCGGAAAGGGGACCCTTCTCCGCGAGCACGTTGAGGAGGCGACGCTCCGGGAGCCCTCGCGTGGCGAGCGACTTCCCGAGCGGCGTCAGCGCCCAGTGCTCCCGAGAGGTCTCCTCGAGCACGGTGAGCCGCTTGCTCCGGAGCCGTTCGAGGCCCATCCTCGCCGCGTCCGCGCCCATCCCCGCCCCGGCCGCGGCCTGGCCCTCCGGGACCGCGGTCCCTGGAGGGGCCTGCCGCAAGGCCCTCAGGAGACGGACCTCCTGGGGTGAGAGCGTGAGCGAGAGCGACGAAGGAGCGGTGGCCGAGGGCTCGTCGCTCACGGAGCTCGCGAGGATATCCGAGGGAGATAAGGGGGTCGGTCCTCTGGAGCGAGAGGCCGGCCAGGGCGGGCTACGAGGAGAAAGGCGTGCCGCAGGAGGGGCACTGCTTCTCCTTCCCTGAGAGGTTCGCTCCGCACTTCCAGCAGAAGGGGGTCAGCTCCTGGCCGACGCTCGTGCCCCGCCGTTCCGGCTTGGGGGGCGGCGCCGCGTCCCCCTCCCCCGGCGGGGCGGCGGGCTGACCGGAGAGTTCCCCCGGGGAAGGCCCTCGGATCACCGCACGACGGCGGTCGGAGTAGAACCGGAAGACGAGGAAGAGCAGGAAGAAGCCCGCCAGGACCGGGAGCGGGTTCCCGAGGAGAATGTCGAAGATCGAGGGCGCGGGCGGGGCCGGTGGGGGAGCGGGCGAGAGGACCGCGGTGCCGATCCCCCAGGCGCTGCCGTTCTGCACCACCACGGTCACGTTGACCCACGAGCTCGTGAGCGAGGCGGGCATGGTGAAGTTCCCGTGCCACCATCCTCCCGCGGAGGCCGAGGGCAGCGCGGAGGCGAGGCGTGAGACCCAGGAGTCGTTGACGGGGTCGAGGACCGAGAGGTTCAGGCGCGCTCCCGCGAGGGCTGGAGAGCTCGAAGTGGTCGGCCCCGCCGCGACGGAGACCGTGGCCCCCGCGGACACCGACGACGAGGGGGAGAGCTCGACCGTGAGCGTGGTGAAGCTCCAGGACCGGAGCCCCTGGTCGAGCGCGACGGCGTTCGGGGTCCCCCAGCCGGTGACCTGGTCCCACCCCGGGTTCGCCCGGTCGTAGCAGTTGCCTCCGCTCGTGACGTCGGTGAAAGGCGAGGCGCCCCCCGAACCGGCCTCGTGGATCGCCGCCAAGGCGTAGAGGTTCGCGTCGACCTCTCCCAGCCGGGCCCCGTTGGTGGCGGCGATGTCCGCGAGGATGCCGGCCCAGAGCGGGGTCGAGAAGCTGGTCCCGTCCGCCACGGACAGCGTGCCGTCGAAGAAGTACCCGTTGTCCCGGGCCGTGGCCGAGACGTCGGGGACCTGCCGGGTGTGACCGGTGGTCCGTGCGACGTAGCTCGCCACACCCCCCAGCTCCTGCCAGGCCGGGGCGGGGTCGTTCGCGGTGGAGGCCGCCGCCCCTCCGCCGCTGAGCGACCAGGCCACCTCCGGTCCGGGGCCGCTCGCGTCCGTCCCTCCGACCGAGAGGACGTAGGGACTGGCCGCGGGGAAATTGACCCCGGGTCCCTGGGTGCAGGTGCTCCCGGGCTGCGTCGCCGCAGAGCCCCCGTCATCCCCGGAGGCGGCGACGATCGTGGTACCGTTCCTCACGAGGCTCTGGAACTGCTGGTCCATCGCGCTCTCGAGCGAGGGGTCGGAGCCCTGGGCCTCGCCGAAGGAGAGGGAGAGCACGGTCAGGTTGCCGAGCCCCACCGCATATCCCACCGCGTCCTCGAGCGAGGTGCCCGTAGGGCTCCACGGCGGAGAGGTCCCGGGCGGGGCATAGATCGCGTAGATGGTGGCGCCTGGGGCCATCGAGGCCGCCCACTCGATGTCGATGGTCAGCTCCCGTGATCCCCCCGACGGGTCGCTCCCGGCGTTGACGCCCGGCGGTGGGGCTCCGTCGATCGGCACGGCGATGACGTGGGGGCGGGGGAAGCTCGAAGGATAGTACGTCGAGAAGAACGTCTGGAGGTCGCTGGGGTTGTAGCCGTCCCCCCAGGCCAGAACGCCGATCGTCATGTTCCTCGCGAACGGGGGGGACCCTCCGCTCGAGTTCAGCAGGGCGTCCACGCCGTACGTCGACCGGAAGGGCCCGGGCAGGAGGGTGACGCCCGTGCTCGCGGGGCGGATCGCTCCGCCAGAGAAAGTGACCGGCTGGAGCGGGAACTGGAAGTGGGTCGGCGTTCCGGACACGGAGCCCACGTTCGGTGAGAACGTGGAAGCGGCCGGGGAAGCGGCCGCGGTCGTGGCCACCATCGCACCGCTCCCGGGGGTCGCCGATGCCATCGGGGACGAGAGGAGAAAGCTCAGCAGCAGGACCAGCGAGAGGGCCGGTGCGAGGAGCGCACGGCCGCGCACGGCCCCGACCGACCTCCCCAGTGACGCGCGGCTCACCTGCATTGTCCCATGTGCTCTTCGAGCAGGACCATCGCGACGGCGCATGAAGGTCCGCAGTCCCGTGGTTCCTATGTCCGAACCGGCGCCTGACAGGATGGACAGCTCTTAGCTCCCGTCGGTAGAGCGGCTCCGCAGCGCTTGCAGGCCGGCTTGCCGCGATGGACCGCCCGCGAGACCTTCTTCTCGATCTTCACGACGTCCTCCTCCATCCTCTGGACGAGACCCTCGTGTGGAGGTTGCGAGGCGGGGGCGGGCTGGGCCCGCGACGTAGCGCCGGTGGAGCGGGCCCTCGGGGGAGGGGGCGCCGCCGGCGGGGCCGGAGCCACCGCGTGGGGGGGTGGAGAGGCCACTCGGGGTGGCCCCACCCGGATCTTCGGAGGGGCGGGGGTCGACGGCACGGGCTGCGCCGTTGGGGCCGGCTCCGGAGCTGCGCGCGTGGGTCGCCGTACCCGGGCTTTCCTCGGGGCGGATGCCGCGACGGGCGCGGACGTTGCGAGAGCCTCCGTTGGGGCCGGGGAGGTTTGGGTCTCGGGAGCCGCGGGAGCGGGGACCGGCTCCTCGATGGGAGCGGGTGTGGGGGGAGCGGAGGGGGTTGGGGGCGTGGGGAGGGTTTCAGGAACGGGTGGGACTGCGGAGTCGGACGCCTGAGCGTCCGAGGAGATCTGGGCCTCGGGGCTTGCAGGCGCAGCTTCAGGGAGGACTTGGCTTTCCTCGGAAGGGCTCGCGGTCGGCAGTGGGGTGTCGGGGCCGGGGGGCGCTTCTCCGGCTGCCGCCTCTTGCGACTGCTCGCCGAGCGCGGTCGCAGTCCCCTCCTCCGCGGGCTGCTCGGTGGCCGAGGGCAGGGGCGCACCCGTGCCCGTGCCGGTGCCGGCCGCGGGCTCCGACGGGGCTGCCGATGTTCCGCTCTCGCCTGCGGAGGGAAGCGACGCGGCGTCCTCGGAGGGCGTGGATAGGGCGGCGGACGCGTCCCCCTCCTCGGCCGCAACGGGCGCCGCGGAACTGAGCGGCTCCTGTGCGACCGTGGGGGAGGGCTCGGTCGCCGTCGTGGGCGCGGTGGTCGGTTCGGGCTTAGGCGGGACCACCATCGTCACTCCCGGAGCCACGTCCGCTTGGGTCCCGGGGGCGATGCGAGAGGAGGCGCTCGGAGAGGATGTGGCTGGAGGGGTGGAGGATCCGGCGGCGGCGGGGCCCGCGCTCGGACGCGCTTGGGGCACGACGCTCGCCTTGGTCGCAGGCCGGCCGCCAAGGGACGGGGGCCGTGTGGTGGAGCTCTGCTGCGCAGGGCGGAGGGTCCCGTACGTGCTAGGCCGCGGGCCGGACGGCTGCCCTCGGGCGTTCGCGGGCCGACCGGAGCTGCCCGCGCCCCCCCCGGGTCCTCGGACGCCGCCCGCCCCCGGGGCGTACACCCCCGGAGGTGGCGCCCGCTGCCGCCCCGGGACCAGGCGTCGGTAGAACGGTTGGCTGACCGCCCGCTTCGGCTGTCGAAGGCCCAGGACCCATCCGAGGGCCGTCGCGAGGCCCATGATCAGCAGGAAGAAGACGTAGCTCAGAGGAGGCGCGAGCAAGGGCTGCAGCCACGCGTACGCCGAGCCGAGGAGGGTCACGGTCAGGACGCTGTCGGCGCTCCCCACCTCGTGCTTGGTGAAGATCTGCGCCTGGACGAGGAGCTGTCCGTAAGGATAGGTGACCGGGATCGCGAAGTTGTCGTCTCCCGAGCCCGTCGAGTCGAGCGTGACGAGGTCGGTGGTGAGCAGCGTCGTGCGGCGCAGCGTCTGGGGGAGCGTGAAGATGGTGACCGTGATCGGCCCCCCGGTGTAGGCCCGGCTGCCGTTCATCGCCTGGATGTGGATGTCCACCGAACCCCCGGGGGCCGCGGTGGAGGGCGAGAAGGAGACCGTGAGCGTGATGTAGCTCGCGACGAGGTCCGCGTAGAGGGAGAGGGCGTTCTCGGGGGTCCCGTACCCGGTGATCGGGTCCCACCCGTACTGCGCGTAGTACAGGCAGTTGGCCGGGAGCCCCGGGGTCTGTCCCTGGGGGATCTCGCGGAAAGGCTGCGGGGTGAACCCGCCCGCGTCCTGGGCCGCCCCGAGGGCGTAGATCCGCGGGTTGAGGAACCCTAGAGGGGCGCCATGCGTGGCGACCATCTCGGCGGTAAGGCCGGCCCAGAACGGCGAGGCGAACGACGTGCCTTCCCCGTCCTGGATGTTCCCGTTGTAGAAGAACGTGTCATTGGCCGCCGGTCCCGCGACGTCCGGAACCCCTCGCGCACCGACTCCGTTGGTGGCCTTCTCGATGGTGAGATAGGCCGATCCGCTCCGTTGCCAGGTGGGAAGCCCGTAATCGCCGGAGTACCCGCCCCCGCTCCCGTGCCAGGCGGGTTCGCTCGCGACACCCTGCTGCCGGGAGTTCGGTCCGCCGCCGGCGGTGGCGTTGACGAGGGGAGCCGTCCCTCCCACCGCGGTGACCCACGGGGAGGACGCGGGATAGTCCACTTGCGGGTTCTGCGTGCAGGTCCCGAGGCCCCCGTCGGACCCGCCGTTGTCCCCCGAGGCGGCGAAGACGGAGATCCCCCGGGAGGCGGCCTGCTCGAAGTCGGTGTCGTAGATCGCCTGGAAGGAGAGGTCACCCTCGGGGGCCCCGAAGGACTGCGTCACCACCGTCAACCCGGTGAGGTTCAGCAGGAAGGCCATGCCCCGCTCGAGCTCCACCGGGCTCGGGGAGTAGCCGTTGGAGGAGGTCCCCTCGGGCACGTAGACCACGTCGAGGGTCGCCCCTGGGGCCTGGGACTCCGACCACTCCATGTCGAGCGTGAGCTCCATGGGGGCGTTGCTGGGGTCCTGGGGGGCGTTCGGTCCCGGCTGGCCCGCGCCGTCGAGAGGGTAGGGGTTGTACGTGAAGGGCGGCTGGTTCCCGGGGTAGAGCCCCGACGCGAAGGCCTGGATGTCGGCCGGGTCGAACCCTCCCTGGCTCCCCGCCCAGAGCAGGATGCCGATGGTCGAGCTCGTGGCCCAGTGCGGGCCCCCGGAGGCGTTGTAGATGTTGTCCAGCCCGTACATGAAGTGCGTCCAGTCGGGGAAGATCGTGTTGCACGTGAACGTGCAAGGACCTCCGGCGGGGGTGGCTCCGTAGGGGTGGGCGTTGAGCGGCGCGAGGGCGAAGGGGTGCACGTTCTGCTGCAGACCCGAGACGGCGAGGACGTAGGGGGAGAGCGAGGGGGGCAGGGAGGGAGGCCCCGACGGCAGCACCGCGGGTTGTCCCTGGACGTAGCCCGCGAGCAGCTGCGTCGAGAAGAGCTGGTCCACGTCTCCGGCGTTCCCGCGCACCTGCAGGAAGCTCCGGTCCGCAGAGACGGTGAGCACCGTGAACCCGTGGGAGGTGAGCTCCTGCTCCGTCGCGGCCTCGGCCGCGGGCGTCGGGCCGAACCGGGCGATGTACTGCGGCTGGGTGAGGAACTGGCCCTGGAGCGGGTTCCCAGGCGTGGAGACCGCGAGGGCGAAGGTGCGGAGCCCCTGCGGGTCGCTGGGGATGAGCTCGACGCCCAACGTCTCGGGGGTGCTGACCGAGACCGGACGGGCATCGGCGAGGGTCGAGAGCGCGCCCGCGTCGTAGCCGAAGAGCGCGGAGGGGGAAGGGGCGACGAGCCCGAGGTCGTGGGCCGCGTTCCAGGAGGCGGCCTCACCGTGGGAGACGGCAAAGGACTCTAGCGCCATCGCGGCGACCGACGCCGAGGACGGGTTCATCCCCGCGGCGGCCGGGACGAACGCCCAGCTCGTTCCGATCAGCAGGGCCAGCGTCGCCAGCGCGACCCACCCTCCCGGGGCCCGCCGCTTCCGAGGGAGGGGGGACGGGAAAGCCACCCCCAGGTCGGTGGAGCTCCCTACCTCGTGGGGCATGCAAGAGGGGGAGGTCGCCCCTCCATGATAAGCCGTCTGGGCCGCCAATCCGCCCCCGCAACGTACGGGGAAGCTACGGCTTTGCGTGGACCGGGTTGGGGTTCCAGTTGGCTTTGGTGTATCCCGCCGCAAGGTGGAAGGGGGCCTCTCCTCCGAAGGGATCGGGACGAGGCGCCGGGAGCTCACCGTTCTTCTTCCGCAGGTAAGCGTCGATGGCCTCGGCGCCACGCGTGCCGGCCGCCATCGCGTAGACCACCGACTTGCCGCCCACCGCGAAGACCCCCTGGGCGCCGGTCATGGTGTCCGCACCCTTGCCCTCGACCCAGCCCTGAGGGGTCACGCGGAGGTCGAGCTCCCGCTCGAGCCCGGTGGTGTCGGCCCGCTGTCCCACCGCGACGATGACCGTGTCGCAGGGGATCGTTTCCTCCGAACCCGGGACCGCGGTCGGGGACCTGCGCCCGCTCGCGTCCGGCGGACCGAGCTCGACGCGCTGCACCACGAGACCTTCGACGTGGTCGTTGCCAACGATGCGCACCGGCGCCCGCTGCCAGAGGAACCGGACGCCCTCCTGCATCGCCCCGCGAACTTCCTCGCGGTCGGCGAGCATCTCCCGCTCGGTGCGACGGTACACCAAGGTGACCTCTCCGCCCTTCGTGAGACGGACCGACGAGCGGATCGCGTCCATCGCCACGTCACCGCCCCCGATCACCAGGATGCGCCGTCCCAGGGGGACGGGTCGTCCCCGGTGGAGGTCGAGCAACATCTGGAGGGCGGGGAGCACCCCCGGCAGGTCCTCCCCCGGAACCTGGAGCTTCCGGTGAAGCCGGGTGCCCACGGAGAGAAGGATCGCGGCGTATCCCTGCCGGAGGAGGTCCTCGGGGGAGACCTTCACGCCCACCTTCGTCTCCTTGACGAAGGTCACGTCCAGGTCGCGGAACCGGGCCAGGTCCTGCCGCACGTCCTGGTCGGTGATCCGGTAGTTGGGAATGGAGAGGATGAGCCCTCCCAGGAGGTCCTCTTGCTCGTACACTGTCACAGAGTATCCTCGGATGCCGAGCTCCCACGCCGCCATGACCCCCGCGGGTCCGGCCCCGACGATGGCCACCCGCTGGTGCCGCGGCTTCTGCGGGACATAGGCCAGGTCGCTCTTGCCGAGCTCCAGCGCGGCCCGCTTCAGCTGGCGGATGGCGATCGGGACGCCCTTCTTCGAGATGACACAGGCGTCCTCGCAATAGTGGTAGCAGACCTTGCAGAGGGTGGTCGCGAGCGGGTCCTCCGCGAGCGTCACCTTCGCCGCCCCCTCGAAGTCCCGCTCGGCGATCCGCAGGATGTACTCCCGGCAGTCCTGGGAGATCGGGCAGGCCTCGACGCACCAGGGGCGCCGGCACTGGATGCAGCGTTTGGCCTCGAGGACCGCGTCCTCGAGCGAATAGGGGTGGATGATCTCCTCGAAGCTCTGGACCCGCTGCTCGACCGGGGCCTCCGGGACGGGTACCCTCACCGGATTGAGCTTGGGGGGGGTCTTGGTGGGGGCAGCGCCCGAGGAGGCTTCCGGTGTCGCGCTCATCGTACCCCTCGGTCTCCTCACGGAGCGGTGCGGCTATAACCCCCCTGAGGTGCGCCGTGCCCTGGTCTGGCACGGGGCCCTTCCCGATGGCGGCCGACCGTCGCGTGCGAAGCCATATGGGGGGCATGTGTCTCAAGACCGCATCGTCGCGGGGCCTCCCCGGCGAACGGACCTAGTCCCATGGTGCTCGACGCGCTCGGAAAGTCCCTCCGGAACGTCCTCGCGAAGATCGCGAAGAGCGGAGCCATCGACGAGGACCTCCTGGCGGAGATCTCGCGCGACATCCAGCGCGCCCTTCTGCAGTCCGACGTGAACGTCCAGCTGGCGCTCGAGCTCACGACGCGCGTGAAGCAGCGGGCGAAGGACGAGAAGCCCCCCGCCGGCGCCAGCGTCCGGGATTTCCTCGTGCGGATCGTCTACGAAGAGATCCGTCGGATCATGGGGGAGGAACGCACGTTCGAGATGAAGCCCCGACGGATCATGCTCGTCGGGCTCTTCGGTCAGGGGAAGACCACGACCGCGGCCAAGCTGGCCCGGCTGTACCAGAAGAAGGGCGTGAGAGCCGCGCTCATCGGGGCGGATGTCCACCGTCCGGCGGCCATCGACCAGCTCGAGCAGCTCTCGAAGAAGGTGAACGCGTCCTTCTACTCCGACCGGGCGGAGAAGCGGGCCGAGGTCATCGCCCAAAAGGGACGGGAGAAGTTCTCGACACAGGATGCGATCATCCTGGACACGGCGGGCCGCTCCAACCTGGACCCGGACCTCATCCAGGAGATCCAGCGCTGCAAGAAGACCTTCGACCCGCAGGAGGTCCTCCTGGTCCTGGACGCGGCGATGGGGCAGGCGGCCGGCCGGTCGGCCGAGGCCTTCCACAAAGCGGTGGGGCTCACCGGCGTCATCCTGACGAAGCTGGACGGTTCCGCGAAGGGCGGTGGAGCGCTATCGGCCGTGGCGCGGAGCGGCGCCCCCATCCTCTTCGTCGGGGTCGGCGAGCACGCCGAGGACCTGGAGAGGTTCGACCCGGCGCGGTTCGTCTCCCGCCTCCTGGGCATGGGGGACATCCAGACCCTGCTCGAGCGGTTCGAGACCCTGGAGGGCAAGGAAGAGGCGGAGAAGGCGGCCGAGTCCCTCCTCACCGGGAAGTTCACCCTCAAGGAGTTCTACGTGCAGTTGGACTCGCTCGGGAAGATGGGGCCTTTCTCGAAGCTGCGGACGCTCATCCCGGGGCTCGCGCAGGCCAAGATCGATGACAAGCAGGTGGAGGAGACCCAGTCCCGGCTGGCCTCCTTCAAGGTGATCATGGACTCCATGACGAAGGAGGAGATGTCGAACCCCCAGCTGATCAAGGGGGACCGGATCCAGCGCATCGCCCGGGGCAGCGGCCACCGCCCGCAGGAGGTCCGGGCCCTGCTCAAGTACTTCGAGCAGACCAAGCGCGCGGCGCACGGGATCGCCTCGAACCGCAAGCTTCGCAGGCACATGGAACGGCAGATCCAGGCCGGCGGGCTCAAGGCCCCGTGACCGAGGGCTCTCGCAGTTCGAAGATCCATCCAAGAGCGCGGTCGGACGGGCGGTCAGCGACGGACGGGGTGGAGGGGTCGGTTGGACGGGGTCGGCGGCGCGCTGTTCGCGGTGGGCGCCATCGTCCTGTTCTTCTTCCTCCCAGGGTACCTGCTCGTCAAGGCGCTCTGGCCGGAGAAGCGCTGGCGAGGCCCGCAGGGGGCCATCACCGCCGTCGAGATGCTGACCGGAGGGTTCGTGGCCAGCCTGGGGATCTTCCTGATCGTGGGGTTCGTCCTGGGGAACACGGGGCTCTTCTACGCCTCTCCCTCCTCCCCGACGCTCGAGGGGATCCTGGCGGGGCTGGCCGTCATCTTCCTCGCCATCGGCTGGATCCAGGGGGCGTACCGGAAGGACCCGCCACCGGCGCCGTCGTTCGTCGAGCCTCCCTTACCCGGGGAGGAGGACCTCGAGCCGATGCTCGGACGCTTCCAGGAGTGGGCGAGGGAGGAGAGGCGGCTCCAACGCGAGATCCACCGAGCCCGCCGGGAAGGGGCTCCCTCGGCGGACCGCGAGCGACTTGAGGAGCAACTCCAAGAGCTCCGCGCTGTACGAAGGAAGGCGGAGAGGACCCGGGAGGAGGAGCTCAGTGGGTGAGGGAAGGAGCGGCGACGGGGTCAAGATGGTCCTCGTTCTCCGCCACGAGATTGGGCTCTCGGCGGGGAAGGCGGCGGTCCAGGTCGCCCACGCTGCCGTGATGCTGGCGCTGGACGAGAAGGTCCGACGTCGCCGGGAGTTCCGGATCTGGCTGGAGCAGGGGCAGAAGAAAGTGGCCCTGCGCGTCGAGACCCTCGCCGAGCTCGAGGCCCTGCAGCGCAAGGCCGAGGGGCGGGGCATCCCGACGGCGATGGTCCAGGACGCCGGGCTTACGGAGGTCCCGCCAGGGACGAAGACCGTGCTCGGGATCGGACCGGCCCAGGCCTCCGAGATCGACCGGGTCACCGGAAGCCTCCCGTTGCTCTGAGCTCCCATCGGCCCTGGGGGGGGGCAAGTAGAATGGGGCGTGGAACCCGGGGTCGCGCGCGCCGACAGAACGTTAGATCTCCCCGCCGAAAGTCGGGGTTTCTCCCCGTTTCCCTCAGGCGTTTTGGCCAATACATAAATACCTCGAGAAAGTCTCGCACGGTGGTGAGGAGGTCCGGGTCCGCCCTACCGAGGCCCGACATCCCCGGGAGCCAGAGTTGAAGCTCTGGATCTACATCCTACGCCGCCTGCTGCTGATGGTCCCGGTTCTTATCGGGGTCGTCACGATCACGTTCATCATCATCTCGGCCGTGCCGGTGGAGGAGCGGCTGCTGGCCTGCATCCCGCCGGGCCGTCACAGCCCCCCGATAGGTTCGCCGGGGTGGGAGAGAGAGCTCCAGATCTGCGGACTGAACACTCCCGTCTACGAGCAATACGGCCAGTACCTGTTCAAGACGTTCACCTTCCAATGGGGCTTCATCCAAAATTCTTCGGTCGACGGAATGTGGGGACATGCTCCCCAGGTGCATCCGTGCTTGCAGCTCAACGTCTCAAAACAGGAGGGTGGATGCGCGGTGCTGACCCTCATCGGGGCCTGGCTCCCCTACACCATCGAGCTGGCCGTCCTCTCGCTCATCATCATCCTCGCGATGGCCATCCCGTTAGGGAACCTCTCCGCCGTCAATCGGAATCGGCCCTTCGACCAGGCCACCCGGATATTCTCCTTCAGCGGATACGCGTTGCCCGGCTATCTGCTCGGGGCGCTCCTGATCCTGGCGCTGTACTTCATCCTGTATGGTATAGATCCCACAGGAGGTTGCGACGGGAGCGCCTACGCCCAGATCGTGGGCAGTTGGCACGCGTCGTTCAACAACCCTGACCAGGCCTGCTACACCATGACCACCTACAGCGGTGGTACCCAGCAGTCCACCATCCTTTGGGGAGGACGCCCACCCTACGCCAACCCGATCTACGCGACCACCCCCACCGGGTTCCCAACGGTCGACGGGATCATCTGGGCGCTCACCCACTCCCCGCCCCCCGGGATGCCCGGTGGGCGCTACTACTACTGGGACCTCGTGGGCGACCACGTCCTGCGCCTGATCATCCCGGCCATCACGGTCGCCTACACCTCCGTCGCGGCGCTCCTCCGTTACGTCCGCAACTCGATGCTCGAGGTGATGAACCTCGACTTCATCCGCACCGCCCGGGCGAAGGGCGTTCCCGAGCGAGCCGTGGTGAAGACCCACGCCGGGCGCAACTCCCTCAACGTCACCGTGACCGTCCTGGGGCTGACCTTCGCCGCGTTCCTCGGAGGCTTCGCGGTCATCGAGTCGCTCTTCGGGCTGTTCGGGGTGGGGATGCTCTTCGCCTACTCGGTGTTCCCTTCCCCGGACATCAGCACCATCTTCGCGAGCACCGTGCTCTTCACCATCATCATCGTCGTGGCCAACGTCGCCGTGGACGTCATCTACGGCGTGCTGGACCCGAGGGTCCGTCTCGGGTGACCGAGCAGGGTAGGGAGGCCAGGGAGCGATCACCATGCGTGCGATCTTCGTCTACATCGGTATCCTCCTCTGGGTCGTTTCGGGGCTCCTCCTCGGCGCGTACGCCGTGAACCCCGGGAGCCAGACGCTCGCCGGCGCCGGTGTGGTGGTCCCTTCGTACTACGTGACGAACTTCCTGGGCACCTACCAGGCCGCCACACCGGTCGGTCTGCCCTTCTATGAGCCCGGGACCAACACCTCGGTCACCTTCACCGTGAACTATCAGTTCGGGAACACGAGTACCGTGGTCACGGTCTACCCGTGTCCGGGAGGCTCCCAATCCATCAGTTGTTACAACTGGTACGGCAAGCCGCTGCTCACGCTCCACGGGGCCAGCTCCACGGGCACCTTCAGTGGCAACGTCGGCGAATGGTACATCGTCAACGCCTCGGACCCGGTCAGGGTGCAGGTCTCCGTACCGCCCTCGCCCAGCGCGCTGGGGGAGGAGATCGGGGCCGCCGGGTTGGGAGCCGGGGGTGCGGCCCTCTTCATCCTAGGGCTCATCATGCGGGACCCGCTGAACCGGCCCGCGCCACGCCTTGCGCAGTTGAAACGGACGCTCTACTTCTTCTTCCAGAGTCGGCTCGCGGTCCTGGGGCTCGTGCTCCTGATGTTCTACGTCCTGGTCGCCGTGCTCTCTCCGGTCATCGCTCCGTACTCTCCGCCCGGCGGCGGATGCGGAGGGTTCGGGTGCAACGGCGACTACGTCATCCTCCCCGTGCAGTGGGCCTACAGCCCCTGCACCCAGACGAACTGTCCCTCTCCAATCTACGCCACCGACTTCACGAACGACTGGCAGTGCGTCTACCCCTCGTTCTTGGCCACGAACTTCGTGCCGCCGGGAGATTGCGTCTCGTATGCCGCAGGGACCATATCCGCCCCCGCGGCGAACAGCCAGAACAATCTGATCCCACCGACCTGGACGCTCTGGCCGTTCAACCCGGGCCCGGTTCCGATGGGGTCGATGGCCCTCACGAGCGGATCGGCAGGGACCTACGTCGACATCTTCACGAGCCTGGTCCGGGCGACACCCTGGGACCTCTCGATATCCGTGGGGATCGTGGCGGTCGGCGCTTTCGTGGGCCTCCTGCTCGGGACCTTCTCCGGGTACATGGGAGGCATCACCGACGAGATCGTGATGCGTATCACGGACGTGTTCCTCTCGATCCCGGGGTTCTTCCTGATCCTCGTCATCATGGCCTCGCTTTTCACCCAGGCCAGCGGCCTTCCCAACGATGAACGGGTGCGCATAGGTCTCTTGATGGGGGCCTTCATCATCACATGGTGGCCCGGCTACACCCGTATCCTGAGGGGTCAGGTGCTCGTGACCCGTGAGCAGAAGTACGTCGAGGCCGCGCGCGCGAGCGGTGCGGGACCCGGCTGGATCCTCCGCAAGCACATCATCCCCAACAGCATCTTCCCGATGCTCGTGCAGTTCTCCCTGGACGTGGGAAGCATCCCCCTTATTCTGGGAGGCATCGCCTTCCTCGGGTTCGGGACCTACCTCTTCTCGACCCCGAACGGGTCCCCCTTCCCCGAGTGGGGGGTGCTCTCCTCCTACGAGGTCGGCATCGGGTCCGCCTCCGGCCAGGACCTCTTCGCGACGGTCACAAGCAACATCCCGTTCCCCTGGTGGGAGTTGCTGTTCCCGGGGCTCGCCCTCTTCGTGTTCTGCATCGCGGTGAACTTCTTGTCCGATGGTCTGCGGGATGCGCTTGACCCCCGCCTGAGGAGGTAGAGGCCCGCTGAGCGCAACCCTCGAGTCGAGACCCCCGCTCCCCGGGCTCGGGAGCTACCCTGAGGCCCCGGTTGTCCCGGGCCCGTCGGCCTTCCCCACCGGGGGGGCCCCTTCGGATGCCTCGGCGGCGGAGGTCGCAGGGGGTCGGACCGAGCCCCCGTTGCTGGCCGTCCGCGACCTGAAGACCTACTTCTACACGTACGACGGCGTCGTCCGCGCGCTCGACGGGGTGACCTTCACGGTCCGCAAGGGCGAGACCATCGGTCTCGTCGGCGAGACGGGATGCGGAAAGTCGGTCACCGCGTTCTCCATCACCCGGCTCATCGCGGAGCCCCCGGGCCGCGTGCAGTCCGGCCAGGTCCTCTTCTCCGGTGCGAACCTGCTCTGGAGGGTCGATCGAGAGGCGTCGGTCAAACCGATACGCGGCACGGTGCGGGCCAAGGTCCGCCGTCGCTTCGCGCGGATCAAGGAGTCCCAGCAGAGGCTCTCGGCGGTCCGCGGCTCGCAGATCACGATGATCTTCCAGGAGCCGATGGCGGCTCTCAACCCCGTCTTCTCGATCTCCCGGCAGCTCGGGGAGGCGCTCATGCTCCACCGCGCCACACCTACGGTCGAGACTCTCCTGGCGGCCCAGCCGCGCGCCGTGAACCTCACGGCCGCGACACGCGACCTGCTCGACGCGGCGAGGGAGCCGGGCCAGCCCCGTCTACGTTCGACGGCGCAGAACATCGCCCACGCGGTGGGCGTGCCGTCGCTCGCGCTCGAGCTCTTCTACCTGTTCCGCGGCCAGACCTCGAACCCTCAGTCCCGGGTCCGCGGGGTGGTGAAGGCCTTCGCCCGCCTGCGGGTGGGGGGCCTCCACCGAGCGAAGCTCCATCACGAACGGATGCTGTCCGAGTTCCGCATCGAGGAGCGGGAACTCTACAACCGGGAGATGACCACCGGGTCCAGCACGGCCCCCTTGCGCCGTGCCCTCCACGTCCGCATGCTGATCGAGCGGGTGAAGGGCGGCTGGCTCTCCGTGCCCGTCCTGAAGAAGGTCGCTTCACGGCCCCTCGATCAGGAGGTCTTCTGGCAGACGGTGGGGATGCTCGAGTCCGTGGGCATCGCCAACTGCGTGCAGGTCGCGCGCGGCTTCCCCCACGAGCTCTCGGGGGGGATGATCCAGCGGGTGATGATCGCGATGGCGCTTGCGCCGGAGCCGAAGCTCCTCATCGCCGACGAGCCCACCACCGCGCTCGACGTGACCATCCAGGCCCAGATCCTGGACCTCATGCACTCGCTGAAGAACCGGATCGGCACCTCCATCCTGCTCATCACGCACGACCTGGGGGTCGTCGCGGAAGTGTGCGACCGGGTGTGCGTCATGTATGCCGGCCACATCGTCGAGGTGGGGCCCGTCAATGACCTCTTCGCCCGACCTCTGCACCCCTACACCCAGGGGCTGCTCGCCTCGATCCCGCGGATGGACGACCCGACGAAGAAACTGGAGTCGATCCCCGGTTCGGTGCCGAACCTTATCCGTCCCCCGGGCGGTTGCCGGTTCCACCCGCGCTGCGCCTTCGCCATGGAGAAGTGTAAGACCGACCGACCCCCCATGACCCGCGAGGGCCCGGACCACGTCGTGGCCTGCTGGCTCTTCCAGGGTCCCGAGGCGAGGGAGTATTAGCGCGGCCATGAGCACCCCTGTCGCTCCTCCCCCCCCGCCCTCCATGGAGGATGGGCTGGAGAAGGTCCAGTCGAAGGCCGAGCCGGGGAAGGAGCTCCTGCTTTCGGCCTGGAACCTCCAGAAGCACTTCCCGCTCCGAGGGGGAATCCTCTCCACGCACATCGGCGATGTGCGCGCCGTGGACGGGGTCACGATGGACCTCCGCCGCGGAGAGACGGTGGGGCTCGTCGGGGAGAGCGGCTGCGGGAAGACGACGGTGGGACGGCTCCTCCTGCGGCTCATCGAACCGACCCGTGGGCACACGTTCTATTTCGACCCGGAGAAGCCGATGCCTCCGGACATCGAGAGCCAGCTCCAGACCCTCTACGATGGGCTCGAGCGGCTCATCCCCCCGGGCACCATCGACCGCGTGGCCGCGCTGCGGTCGAACCAGGCGGCCCAGCCGATCCTGAAGCAGCTCGACCAGATCGCCAACCAATACTCGCTCTACCGCCGCAAGCCCCGCGAGATGCGGAGGATGCGCGGGAAGATGCAGATCGTTTTCCAGGACCCCTTCTCGTCCCTCTCCCCCCGGATGCTCGTCCGGGACATCGTCTCCGAGCCCCTGGCCGTCCATCACGTGGGCAACCGCAAGCAGCGCTACCAGAGGGTCGCCGAGCTGCTCGCCTCCGTGGGGCTCAACCCCGAGCATGTCTGGCGGTTCCCCCACGAGTTCTCCGGCGGCCAGCGCCAGCGCATCGGCATCGCGCGAGCCCTCGCGCTCCGACCGGACTTCATCGTACTGGACGAGCCCACGAGCGCGCTCGATGTGAGCGTCCAGGCCCAGATCCTCAACATCCTCCTGCGGCTGCAGCGGGAGCAGCGGCTCTCCTACCTGTTCATCTCCCACCACCTGAGCGTCGTCCGGGCCATCTCCCACCGCGTCGTGGTGATGTATCTCGGGAAGGTCGTCGAGCGGGCGCCCACCGAGGAGCTCTTCGAGAACCCCCTTCACCCGTACACCCAGGCGCTGCTGTCGGCGATCCCGATCCCCGACCCGACGCTGAAGCGGGAGAGGATCATCCTCTCCGGAGACGTGCCGAGCCCTGCCGCCCCGCCCTCCGGTTGCCGGTTCCACACTCGGTGCCCGAAGGTCATGGCCATCTGCTCGAAGGTCGAGCCTCCGCTCCTGCCTCTTCCCGGACACCCTGAACACTCCGTTTCCTGCCACCTGTACTCGGAAGAGAACTTCCCTGCCCTGGGCCTGCTTGGAGCCCGCACCTCAGGGATCATCGAGATCCCTGCCCGAGGCTCGGGAAGCCTCCAGGAGGTCTCGCATCCGGGAAAGGCGAGAGGCCCTCTGCACTCGGAGAGGCCGGCCGAGTCGCCCATCCCCACCTACACCGACCTCCGACCCCCGCCCCCCGAGAGCCCCGCGCCTCCTCCAGAGGCGCCCGCGTCGGACGTTTCGCCCCCTTGGTCCTCCTCGGCGCGGCCCCCCCGGTACGGCAGTTCAGAAGACCCCGCCGCTCCCGAGACGTTGCCGTCCACTCCACCCCCGCCTCCGCCACCTCCGGAACCGTCGGGACGGCTGTACCCCCCTCTCGCAACCTCAGCGCCGCCGCCCTCGGCGACTCCCTCCCCGCCCCCTCCTCCCCCTCAACCTTCACCGGCGATGGGTCGGCGCCCCTCCGCCTTCGCGAGCTACAATTCCTCCGCGAATGCGCCGCTCGCGAGCGGGAGCCCGGCACGGCAGCCGCCGCCCCCTCCTCCGGCCCCGGCACCAGAGCCCATTCCCCCGCTGCCTTCCTCTGCGCAGGAGCCCCCTCCTCCCCCCGCGCCCGCGAGCCCTCCCTGGCGGATGGGAAAGCTCTCCGAAGGCGCCCTCACCCCGGAGGAGGGAGCCGAGAAGCCCAGGCTCAAGAAGGGCTCCGGCGGCGGGTCAAGCTAGCCCGCCAAGAGCGGAGGGGCGTCGGCCATGCCCTCGAAGTCATCGAAGGAGGATTCGGGGCATCTAAGTCCCCTGGGGCTCCGGCGACTCACGGGGGAGGCCCGCGCCAAAGCCCTGGCCGAACCCGGACCGTCGTGGTCGGAGTGGGCCAAGGGCACCGCCGGCAAGATGTACGTCGGACTTGGGATGCTCATCCTGGACGCGCTGGTCTGGGTGAGCCTCGAGGAGTCCTCGCTCCGGCTCCTCACGATCCCGGCGGTCCCGCTCCTGGTCTACTTGAACTACCTGCTCTATTCGTACCTCTGGGCCCGGCCGCCAAAGGACATCCAGACCAAGGCCCAGTTCCATCGGACCTGGGTCCACCCGTTCCTCCTCGGCAAGTGGGACCCCGAGTACAAGGCCTGGACGACGGGACGCGCCATGAAGGACGCCACGGCGGTCCCTCCCGAAGAGTTCGTGTAGGGCACCAAGAAGCGCTGACGTCCCACCATCTTGGCCGAACCGAACGCGCCCCGGAGCTGCGACCGATATCGCGCACAGGTCCGTCACTCGGTCGGGTCTGTTCCCCCCACGGAGCACTGGAGAGCCGCCCGAGGGGAGCCTCAGAGCGGGCGTCCCACTTGCCGGGGCGCCCGCTCCTCGAGAAAGGGTTGGACTAGGCGAGGTTGGGGTTCGCCGCCGTGACCACCAGCCAGGCCATCATGCCGGAGTGCCCTGGGCCGCAGGGAACCGTGCAGATGATCTGGAAGCGCTCCCCCACCGTGGCGCTCGAGGGGAGCGTCAGCGTGTAGTGGTTCGTCACTCCAGGGCTCGCGCTCACGTCGATCCCGAGCGAGGGGATGCCGAACCCGTGCGAGCCCCCGCCGCTCGTCACGTTCAGCTCGACCACGCCGTTGACCGGGACCCAGAGCGTGCCTACCGAGGTGGTGAGCCCCGTGCCGTTGGTCAGGCTGGCGCCGAAAGCGTCGGTGTAGTGGAAGGAGAACTGGTAGTCGCTCGCAACCACGTCGACGTGCATGTTCGGCGTCCCACTGCCGGTGGAGGTCGTGTGCGTGAGGACAAGGCCCGTGCCCACCGCCGACATGAAGACCAGCAGGGCGACCACCGGTATGAGATTGTACTGCACCCATGCCTTTTGGCTCGACTCGAGGTGGTGGGCGGGCCTGGTCACCGGAGCCTTGGGCTCCGGCGAGGTCGTGGACGGGACGTCGTCGCTCATGCTACCAGGGCCCTCACGAGGCGGTGGAAGGAGGTGTCCTTCGGCGCGATCCGCTCCGGCAGATGGAAGTGCGAGGACAGGCCGAAGCGCAGCGGGACCACGAGGGTCAGCATGATGTAGACCAGGGAGAGGCTCAGGTCGCCCCCAAGGTCCACCTTCCCCGAGAACCCGGTGTACCAGCTGTCGAACCCGCCCATCACGTAGATCGCCAGCATGATCGCGGAGGACCACAGGGCGGCTGGGCGTTGGAAGATGCCCAGCATGAGGAACAGGCCGCCGAACGTTTCCCCGAGTCCCACGAGGATCCCCAGGAGGAGGCTCTGGGAGGCCATCGCTGGGGTCGAGAAATACATCCCCAGCACCGCCGAGGAGAGCGCTCCCTGGGACATCAGGACCCACTTGAGGATCCCATCGATCAGGAAGACCGCTCCGAAGACGATGCGCACGGCGATCCAGAGCATCTCCGCCGGGGCGGTCCCGAACGAGTGGACGGTCTCGACGTCGAGGGCGTTCCCCGAGGAGAAACGCCGGAGGCCATGGGCGGTCTTCCGGCCTAGCTCGCCGGTCACCTGGACTTGTTCCATGGTCCTGCTCCTAGAGCCCCTCGAGCCGGCACAATGGCGTTGAAAGAGGTGCGTGGGACATGGTCTCGTTCTCCACCAACCCTGCTCACTCCACGGTCAGGGTTCCCATCATGAACCCCATGCTGGACATCGAGGTCGGGTCGCACGGGGTCATGCACTGCCACTCGAAGCTGCCGGTTTGGTTGAAGTAGGCATAGAAAGTGACCACGCTCGGAGCGGTGGCCGACGCGGCCGGCAGGGGCACGTTGAACCCGGTCGAGAGGACGGAGAGCGTGTGGGAGATGTCCGTCGAGCTCACCGAGCTCACACCCGTCGAGGCCCCGTTGACGTAGATCAGATCGTTGACCGTCCCGGCCACTTGGAGGTAGGTCGAAGTGGGGACGTTCACACCGTTGTCGTAGTTCGTGATCGTGAACTCGATCTGGGTGTGCGCGGGAACCGTGAAGTTGCCCGGCGAGAACTCATCCAACGAACTGTTGTAGATGCCCGGCGTGATGGAGAGGTACAGATGGTCCGTACCCGCGGGCGCCGCAGCCTTCGGCTGGGGAGCCATGCTCGTCCCCGCCAGGTACCCGACCCCGAGCCCTGCGATGAGGAGGATCACTCCGACCGCGAGGAGGAGACCCACCCCGTAGCCTGAGCGGCCCCTCGGTGAGGAGGTGGTCGCCGTCTTGTCGCCTTCGCCGACTTCTGCTTGAGTTCCCGTTTCACCGCTCATAGGCTGGCCCTATTGGCGTCCATTGCTACGTGGATGATGTGCCCTCTCGCAAGACCGAAAGGTGAGTAAGGACCAGCAACGAATTACGACCAGAACCACGCAGGTGGGCACTTGCCGTCCTGGCGACGCCCCCCGGGGCACCCCCCTGCCCTTGTACATACTGTAACCCCGCGGGGACCGTCCCATCGGGGTCCGGGGGCGTCCCAGACGAGGGCGTGCAGGCCCCCGGCGTTGAGGTCAGGAGGAGCGTTCGGCGCCCGAGATCGATTGGTGCGGGGCCCGGGTCGCCCGGTCCCCTAAGAGCCTGTGGAGAAAGGACGGTATGGACCGTAAGAACAGCGCTGACATCAGACTAGGGGGACCTACATGCTACCAGACGGAGGACCGGTATATGCAGAAGGGACCCGCGCAAACGGCCGATCATCGAAGGCGAACCAACACCCATCTTCTCATCATCGCCGCGCTTGGCGTGGTCGCTTCCGTGGCGGTGGCCCTCATGGTCACGGCTGCGCCCACACGAACGACCACGGAGACGGTCCGGTTCGTGATCTCTGGAGATCAGGGCAACATGGCCTACTCCCCCACGAACATCACGGTCCATGCGGACGCGCTGGTTACGATCATCATCACGAACTACGACACGCAGGCCCACAGCGCTCCTCCTCTCGCGCAGCAGGTGAGCGGGACCACCGGGGGAGTCGCGTACTATCAGTTCTCCCTCAGCGCCCACACCCAGAGCCTCGGACAGCTGGCGTCCTCGGACATCTCCCACACGTTCTCCATGGACTACGGGTCAACCTGGCTTAACGTCCCCGTCCCGCCAGCAGCCTCTCCCACCAACCCGAGCGTCACCACCTTCACGACCGGCTTCTCCTCCATCGGCACCTACACCTGGTACTGCGACGCGATGTGCGGCAGCCTACCGATGACCCCGCCCGGGGAAATGGCGGGCTACGTCCACGTGGTGAAGTGAGGGCCCGGAACTCCAATGAACGACCCCTCCACCCCTTCCGTGGTCCCGAGCGACATCGCCGTGGACAACGGGAGGAGGGCGAAGCATACCCAGACCAGCCTGGACAACCTACGTCGGGTTCAGCAGACCGGCCGATCGTCGCTCACCGTCTCGCTCCCCCACTGGTGGGTCGAGAAGATGGGAGTGCGACCCGGGGACGTCATCCTGCTGCAGCCCGCGAGCGGCAACCGGCTCGAACTCAGCCTCACCTCCCACGGTGCCTCCGCCACCCGGTCCCAGGACGCGCTCGTCATCATGGCCGACGAGGCGCCGGCAGGCCTCCTGTCGCGGCTCATCACGGGGGCCTACATCACCGGACACGACCAGATCGTGATCCGCACCCAGCAGGGCTTGGACCAGGCTCGGTCCGACGAGATCGCTCGCACGGCCGCGCGTCTTCTCGGGACGGGGATCGTGGAGGAGGGCCCTAACGAGACCACCATCCAGGTCTTCGCCGACCCCTCACGCCACCACTTCACTGCGCTCCTGGACCGCATCGTGACGATGCTGAAGCTCGAGGTGGGCTACTGCCGAGACGCCCTCCGGAGCGGAAGTTCCTCGTGCCTGGCGAGGATGGACCTGACGGAAGAGGAGATCGACCGGGCGTACTTCCTGATGGTCCGCCAGATCCTGCTCGCGGCCGATGACTTCCAGATGGCCGACGACGTGGGGATCGTCAGTCACCGCATCCAGATCGGGTCCCGGATGGTCGCGAAGGGCCTGGAGATCATCGGGGACAAGCTCAACGACACCGGGAAGGTGCTCGCGGACGCGCTGCATGGGAAGGGTCCCCCCGTCCTTGCCCTGGCGACGTCCGTGGAGCTCGCCGAGGAGTTCGAGGAGTTCGAAGGACTTCTCGGCCAGACGCTGCAG
Source organism: Thermoplasmata archaeon (assembly GCA_027314165.1). Lineage (GTDB taxonomy): Archaea > Thermoplasmatota > Thermoplasmata > Lutacidiplasmatales > UBA184 > JAKAAX01. The sequence goes on from DAHVCH010000004.1 coordinate 54,852, forward strand.
GGGTTCAAGCAGGTCTCGCCGGAGACCGCACACGCCGCGTTGACCTCCCTCAAGGAGCGCATCGAGACGCTGATGAACCGGCGCCAGAAGATGAACCGCCACGCGAGCAACGTGTCCGTCATCGCGTCCACGCAGCGCATCGCCTCCAACCTACTGACCGCGATGGAGATGCTGGTCATCATCAACGAACTGACGATCAACCGCTCCACCGAACCGGAGCTGTTCGCCGAGCATCACCGGATGATGATGGTCATCCACTCGATCGGGGGGGAAGAGCTCCCTGCGCCCGTCCCGGCGTTGGACCTCCCGACGTCGAGCGCTCGTCCCCACCCGATCCGCTCCTCGCGTTAGCGGGTTGCCGGTCCCCCGTCCCTGCGACGGAGGCCCCCGAGCGCGCAGCCGGGGTGAGGGCCGGATGAGAGGCGCGGCGTGCCGCGATCTCACCCGGCTTCAGGTCCGCGGTGCCCGCGACGAACAGGCGTTCCTCCCCCCGCGCAGTGAAAAGGAGCGGGGGGTCGCCAGGATCGCCCCACCCTGGGCCTCCGGAGGCACTCAGGAAACCTCCACTGGCGCTGCGCGAGCGATTCACCAAATCGACACACGGAGCCTCCACAAGGGCCTCGTACGCGGTCGGCATGGTGGCGACCGTAGCCGTCCACGCTTCGCACGGGGCCAGAGCCCACCCGAGCGGGCGCGGGCAACGCTCCCCGTTCGCGTGGGGGGGAGACCGACAGCGGGAGGAGGCTCATGCGAGCAGCGGCCCGAGCCCTGGAGGCGCGCTTCCTCTCGGTTGCGGACGTCGACCAGGGCGGAGCGGGGGGTGGGTAAGGAGCTTCCGAGCTTCAGCCGCCTGAGGCGCACTGGCGCAGCGGATCCTGGGAGCATGCATCCGGGGAGAGGCCACGCGCTGTACGAAGTCCGAGGGTAGCCCGCCCCCCCGACCATCCTTCAGTCAGGTGGGGGGTCCCCACGAGCTCGGTCCACGCGCTCAGGTAGCAGCGACTGCCCACCTTCCCACGAACGGGAATGGGGGAAGAGCGGCGCGCCTGCCAAGTAAGGAAAGACCGGACGAGATCCCGAGAGAAGAGAAGAAAATGGATGAAAAGAAAACAGAAGAGAAGAGGTTCAGGAAGGGGTTGGAGAGGGGAGCCCAGTCGTGGGCCCCCCTCTCTCGGTCAGGGTTCCCTCGCCTCTACGGGAGGGGGTTCCCCTGGTAGCCCATGTCGTACCAGACGTACCCCGGCAGGATGGGGTTCGGGGTCATCGAGGCGGGGTTGATCCACGCCGCGTAGGTCCCGACACCGACCTGCTGGAAGTCGTAGACGTACATCGCGAGGTTGTTCTGGATGTGCTCCGCCTGGTTGAACATGTCCTCACGCTGGGTGATGCTGCACGCCGGTGGGGCGCAAGAGTTCCCCGCCGCCGCCAGGTTATACATCGCCTCGTACGCGCTGCCCTGGCAGGCCTGGGTGACCACCATCGTGTAGCCGTTGGCGCTGCCCGCGCAGGTCCCCATGTAGTTCCCGGACGCCAGAGAGCCCGTGAGGCCCTCCGACCACGCCGTCGTCAGCGTGTAGGTAGAGTCGGGGTACATCATCGGGACCGTGTAGTCCGACGGGTCGGGGTAGTCAGGGAGCCAGCCCAGGAAGAAGGAGGAGAACCCTCCGCTGCCCGGAGCGCCGTAGAGGTCGGCGACCAGCGTGTTGAAGTTGATCACGACGATCGCAGCCTGGACCGCGTTCCCCGAGATCTTGGCCGTCCACTGGGCCCACTGCTGGTACATCGCGAGGTCCGTGGGGTCTCCCGCGTTGATGATGAGCGGGTAGACACACGGGCTCGCGGTCGTGCAGACCGCTCCGTCGAAGGAGTCCGCCTGCACCTGTGACCACCACCAGGCCGCACCACCCACATCGTTCTTGTTCGAGTCGGGGTTACCGGACGGCCAGGTGATGTTCGCCGGGTAGAAGTTCCCCATGTCGTGGGGGATCGACCCGCCGTACAGCTCGCAGTACTGCACACCGTCGACGGTGCAGAACTGGTCGGCCTGCGTCTGGTAGGGGAACGTGTGGGTCAGGAACTCACGCATGTTGAGATCCTGCATCATGTTCTGGGGTGCGGTCAAGTGGACCGTGGTCAGGGCCTGCGCGGCCGCCGAGTTCTCCATCATGTTGAACGACGTGAAGAAGATGTTCAGCGTGGGCGCGGTCATGGCCCCGATCTTCCCCGCGGCGATGTCGTTGAGCATGGTCGGGGTGTCGGTCGAGGGGATGGTGGCGAAGTCCGCCGTCCCGCTCGCGTAGGCCTGCTCACCGGGGGTCTGGGAGGTCTCCCAGCTGTTCGAGATGTAGGTCGCCTGGATCTGGCTGTGGGTCGGCAGGCAACCGGCGGCGTGGCCGCCAGTGCAGGACGTGCCGGTCCAAGCCGGGCTGACCGAGAGCGCGTAGGACTGCCCGTAGGCGTAGGCCTTGAGGTAGTACGGCCCGCTCCCGACCATGTTCTGGGCGATGTTCTGGTTCCAGGAGGTCGGCGCGCCCTGCTGCTCAGCGGTGTCCCACTCGGTCCCCAGAGGGAACGCGGAGGCTGCCGGAGGAGCGTTGCAGCTGGACCAGCCCTGGAGCGTGAAGCCCTGGGTCATCTCCCAGCGGCAGCTCTGGATGGCCGCGCCGTTGGGGTCCGCGAAGAGCTCGAGGAACTCGGGCCAGACCGCGCCGGAGGGTCCCGTGTGGAAGGTGACACAGCCGTTGCCGTGCACACCGTCCATCATCGTGGCCGTGCAGGTCGCCGAGTCGTTCACGGTCATCGAGTTCAGGATGTTGGCCGGGGTGCTGGCGAAGGGATAGTGCAGCCCGCCATCGAAGTTGGGGTTACCGAGGGGCAGGAGCGCCTGGCACTGGATCCAGCCAGGGTTGTTCCCCACACCAGGGTAGTCCGCGAACAGGCAGGTTCGGGCGAGGGACCAGACCACATCGGTCGGCCAGACGTTCATGGTCGCGCCGTTCGCCGGGTCGTAGAACTTCGCGTCCGGGCTGATGACGAACGTGTAGTCCGCCCCGCCGTTCGTGATGAGCGAGCTGCCGAACATCGCCTGGCAGCTCCAGGGCCCGGTGGTCGTCCCCGGGACGCAGGAGGCCGCGCTGGGCACGAACCCGTTGGGCGAGGGGCCCGCCTGGGACCCGTTGTAGTCGATCAGGGTCTGGTAGACGTTGTAGATGACCTCGGCACCGGCCGTCTCGTAGTCGACGGAGGGGTCCAGGCTCACGGCCCCGCCGGGGACGTACTCGTAGGACTGGATGGTGCCCTGGGGGCGGCCGTTGGCGTGGGTCGGGAAGGAGGTGGTCTGAACGACTCCACTGCCCGAGGTCCCGCCGACGTACACCGTGAACGTGTAGTTGCTCCAGGCGTGGTAGGTAATCCCGCCGGTGAGCAGGGTCGTGACCGCCTCGAAGGCGACCGCGTAGGAGCCCGCCGTCGCACCGGAGCTCGCCGTGAACGTTGCGGTGAGCGCGGTCGCGGAGCTGAGCCCATCACCCGAGGGGGTCCCCATCGTGAGGGGAGCGCCGCCGAGGATGTCGAACGTGTTGCCGGCCGCCGTCACCTGGGTGTTCCCGTTGACCGGGACACCGGAGATGTAGGCCGCGAGGGTCACCGATCCGCCCGCCGGGAGGATGGCGGTCGGGTTGGTGGTCGAGGTCCCGTTGGAGACGATGTACCCGCCGGTCTGGACGTGGTCGCCCAGAGGGTCGTTGGCGTAGGAGGAGGTCGCCGTGAAGGGGAGGAGGCTCAGCAGGTTGTCGTGAATCACGTTGTTCGTGTCCGTAACCTGGACATAGACATCGTAGGCGCCCGCCGAGGTGTAGATGTGGGTGGTTGCAGAGGTGGAAATCTGCCCGGAGGACTGGCCGTCACCGAAGAAGAAGTCGAAGCTCTTCGGGGTCCAGGTGGGCTTCAGCTGCACGGCGTTGAAAGTTACAACACCGCCAACTTGAGAGGTTGAGAAGGGAGAGGTCACTTTGACATCATGGGTATAGACGGCCGTTGGAGGAGGAGCAATGCCCTGACAAATGGGGCTGCTCACCGGCTGACAGCTCGGGGGAGAGGACGTGGTCTTCGAGACCGGGGTCGCGTGGTTGGTCGCCGGGGTCGTGGAACCGAGCCCGACGAAGGCGCCAACGCCTCCGATCACGAGGATGACCACGAGAAGGATGATCCCGATGAGGGGTCCCAGCCCGCCGCTGCTGCGCTTGGGTGGTGCGCTCGTCGTTGGTGTCGGTGCTCCGCTTGAGGGGGTCGCCGTGCTCGACATGTTCGTTCAATGACCGATCGGAACCGGTCGGGCGGCTAACCCATATGCTAGTATAAATACCCTGGCGAGGCGGCGCCCCCCACCGTCGTTCTCCGCCGTTGGAAGGATTCCCCCGCCCCAGCGGTAGCGGATTATGTAGGAAGGGGGGTTCGGCGGCGCGTGGAGCCTACCCGCCCCCCGAGAAACGCCTATCAGCTGCTCCCCTCGATCCTCAGCGCGGACCCGACCGACCTTGCGAGCGCCCTCCGGGCCGCGGAGGAGGGCGGGGCGGACGCGTTCCACATCGACGTGATGGACGGCCACTTCGTCCCGAACATCACCTTCGGCCCCGCGGTGGTGAAGGCCGTCCGGGCCCGGACCCGGCTGCCCTTGGACATCCACCTCATGATCTCCGAGCCTAGCAAGTACCTCAAGGCCTTCGCCCAGGCCGGAGGGGACACGCTCGCCTTCCACCTCGAGGCGGGCGGGGACCTGCGCGCGCTCGCCCGCGAGGTCCGGGCGCACGGCCGCCGCCCGGGCTTGGCGGTCCGCCCCGACACGAAGTTCGCGGAGGTCGAGCCCCTCCTGCCGGAGTTCGACGAGGTGGTGGTGATGACCGTGATGCCGGGGTTCTCCGGACAGAAGTTCATGGCGGACGTCCTTCCGAAGATGCGGCAGGTGCGGGAGGCCCTGGACCGGGCCGCCCGGCCCGTCGACCTCTCCGTCGACGGAGGCATCACGCCCGAGACGATCGGCGCCGCCGCGAAGGCCGGGGCGAGGCTCTTCGTCTGCGGGAACTCGGTCTACGGGGACGGGCCCTCGCCCCAGGACAACCTGAGGGCCCTACGGGCCACGCTGTCCCGGGAGGCGCCGCTTGAGGTTCGCTGAGCTCGTCGACCTCTTCGAACGGATCTCGGCGACGACCAAGCGGCTGGAGATCCGTGCGCTCCTGGCCGAGCACCTGAGGGGGGTCTCGGAAGAGGACATCGCCCCGATGGTCTACTTGCTCCAGGGCCAGCTGCGCCCCGAATACGAGGGCGTGGAGCTCGGTGTCGCCGACTCTCTCGCCCGGAGGGCGCTGGCCACCGCGACCGGTCTCCCCGAGGTGCAGGTGCGGGCGGAAGCCTCCCGCTCCGGCGACCTGGGGACGACGGCCGAGTCGTTGCTGAAGACGCATGCCCGCGGGAGCGGGGAGACGGGGCTGACCTTGGCCGAGGTCTACCAGAAGCTGACCGAGATCGCTCGCGCCTCGGGAGAAGGGTCGCAGGAGGCGAAGATCGACCTGTTGGTCCGCCTCCTCTCCAGGACCGGACCGACCGAGGCGAAGTACCTGGTGCGCTTCACCTTGGGAAAGCTCCGATTGGGCGTCAAGGAGATGACCGTCCTCGACGCGCTCGCCGAGATCTACGGGGAGGGGGAGCCGAAGAAGGCCCGGGGGACGATCGAGAACGCGTTCAACGTGACCTCCGACCTGGGAGAGGTGGCCTCCACCCTCGCGAGGAAGGGCCGCCTCGACTCGCTGCTCTCGCTCCGCGCCCGTGTCGGCAAGCCCATCCGCCCGATGCTGGGAGAACGGGAGGCGACGCTCAAGGACGTGCTCGAGCGGATGGAAGGGCGGACCGCCCTGGAGTACAAGTACGACGGGCTTCGCCTCCAGGCCCACGTTCCGGAGAAGGACGGAGAGGCGGTCCAGCTCTTTTCCCGGCGCCTCGAGAACGTGAGCAGCCAGTTCCCCGAGATCGTGCGCGACCTTCCGAAGGCCCTCCGACGTCGGCCCGCCATCGTCGAGGGCGAGTGCGTCCCGGTCGATCCGACGACCGGGGAGCTGCGCCCCTTCCAGGAGATCTCCCGGCGGCGGGGCCGGAAGTACGACCTGGAGAAGTTCGAGGAAGAGGTCCCGGTCCGGTTCGTCCTCTTCGATGTTCTTCTGGAGGGGGAGGAAGAGGTCCTCGCCCTACCCTACCCGGAACGCCGCGAGAGGCTCGAGAAGCTCGTGAAGGTGGGGGACCGGATCGCCCTCTCCACGCGGATCGTCGTCGACAACGTCCCCGATGCGGAGCGCTTCTTCCAGCAGGCCCTGACCGACGGTTGCGAAGGCGTGATGGCGAAGTCCCTGGCCTCCGGCTCGACCTACCGGGCGGGGGCCCGCGGTTTCTGGTGGATCAAGTATAAGCGGGAGTACACCCACGAGCTCGCCGACACCCTCGACACGGTCATCGTCGGGGCCTTCTGGGGGCGAGGGAAGCGAGCCGGGAGGTATGGGGCGCTCCTGGTCTCGGTCTACGACCCCGAGGAGGAAAGCTTCCCCACCGTCTGCAAGGTGGGGACGGGGTTCGATGACGCGACCCTCGAGAGGCTCACGAAGGAGCTCGGGCCGAAGCAGGCGAAGGAGAAGCCCGAGGGAGTGGACTCCACCCTCATCCCCGACGTGTGGATCGAGCCCTCGATGGTGCTGGAGCTTCGCGGGGCGGAGCTGACGCTCTCCCCGATCCACCGCGCGGCGCTCGGGAAGATCCGCGAGGGGTATGGGCTCGCGCTCCGGTTCCCGCGCTTCACCGGCCGGGTGCGGGAGGACAAGGACCCCGAGCGCGCGAGCACCACCGAGGAGGTCGTACGGCTCTACCAGACCCAGGTGCGTCGCGCCGAGCCCGAGAGCTCCTCCGAGGGGACCGAGGTCGATCCCGAGGCCAAGAGAGGCGCGGAGAAAGGTCCTGCGGCGCGGAAGGTGGGGGAAGACCGCCGCGCTCCGGGGCCCTTCTGACCCTGACCTCTCGAGAGGCGACCCCCGCTGCGCCTCGAGGGGAAAAGACTTAAAGCGGGTCCCTCGTCCATAACCTTCGAGGAGCCCCCCCCACCATGCTCGTAGAGATCACCCAACTGGTCGACCGCGACATCTACACCCCCGATGGACGCCACCTTGGCAAGGTCAACAACATCGTCCTTGACGTCGAGGGCGGCCGGGCCGACGGGTTGTTCGTCTCCGAGCCCAGCGAGTACCTGGTCGAAGGCTCCCGCAGCGTGAACGTCCCGTTCCGCTGGGTCTCCGCCGTGAACGACGTGATCCTCCTGAAGTACTTCCCGAAGCGGGTCTCGGCCAAGAAGGCCCCGCCGGCGACCGCCCCGGCCGCCGCCCCCGCCCCGCCCCGCGCGCCGGTCTTAGAGCGGGCCTCCCGCTGAAGCCGAGCGCGGGGATAGCCAAGCTTGGCAACGGCGCGGAACTTAAAACCGGGAGAGCGAACCTCTCCCGGGGAAGGTATTCCGTCGCGTAGGCGTTCGCCGGTTCGAATCCGGCTCCCCGCATGGACGATGTCCCGCGTCCGAGGCGGGTGGCCTCCTCTTCTTCGACTGCGCCTCGCTCCTCCTCCGGAGAGCCTCGCATGAGCGGAACATCGGGGCGCCATCTGAAGCGCAGCGAGCTCACCCGACGCCTCGCGGACCTCGAGGGATTTCCCCGACCGGAGGCACGGTTCGAACAGGTCCCGACACCTCCGGAGGAGGCGAGCGCGCTGCTCTGGGAGGCGCTCTCCCGCGGTGACCTTCTCGGACGCCGGGTCCTCGACCTTGGCGCCGGAACGGGGACGTTGGCCATCGGGGCGGCGCTCCTCGGCGCGAGTCGCACGATCGCCGTGGAGAGGGACGCGGAGGCCGCCGAGGTCGGGCGGAGGAACTCCACCCTCGCCGGCGTGGAGGTGGACTGGAGGGTGCTGGAGCTGACCGAGGCCTCGGCGGGGAGCCTCCAGGTCGAGGCGGACACCGTGGTCATGAACCCGCCCTTCGGGGCCCAGAGAAGGCACGCGGACCGTCCGTTCCTGGAGGCCGCAGCGGCCGCGCTGCCCCGGGCGGGGGGAGGAGCGGTCTACCTGCTCTCCAACGCGGCGTCCCAAGCTTTTATAGAGCGCTGGTCAATCGCTCGGCATCTGACCATCGAAGAGCACCGAAGGTCCACCTGGCCGCTGCCGCCGACGTTCTCCCATCATCGGGAGGCGCGGGGGAAGGTCGAGGTCGACCGATGGATCTTCCGACGCAGGTAGAAGGAAGCGACCAACGATGAGCGAGACATCCGAAGAGCGGCTGGTCCTCCCCGGAGACCTTCTGGGGACCGCCGAAGAATACGTTCCCGGCCGAGGCACCTACGAGTACAATGGACAGGTGTTCGCCGCCCTCATGGGCCATCCCCACATCGACACGCAGAACAAGAGCGTCTCCATACGCGCCATCCACGAGGTCCCGCACCTGGTGGAGGGCGACCTCGTCTACGTCCGAGTGGAGGAGATCAAGAGCGCCATGCTGGTCACCCAGGTGCTCACGAGCGCCAGCACCGGCCGGGGCGTCCCCGGGAACCCCGAAGGGACGGTCCACATCTCCAAGGCCAAGGAGAGCTACGTCGAGGAGCTCTCGAGGGAGTTCGCCATCGGCGACGTCCTGAAGGCCGAGGTGCTCCAGGGCTACCCCGTGGTGAAGCTCTCCACGCAGGGCCCGCAGCTCGGCGTGGTCTTGGGACGGTGCACGGAATGTCACGGGATCCTCGCTCACGTGAGCGGCAACCAGCTCGTTTGTTCCCGATGCGGCCGCCGTGAGCAGCGGAAGGTCTCGAGCGAGTACGGGGGCCACAAGGGCGGCTCCTCCGAAAGCGAAGCCCCCGAGGGAGCGCCCCGGGAGCGCGAACTCCACCGCCGCGAACGCGACGGGGAGGAGGGAGACGGGCGGCACCGTCACCCCCGACGCGAGGGAGGATTCGACCGGCGCCACGAGCGTGGCGAGGGCGGTCCGAGGGAGCGACCTCCGGCCGAACCGGCGGGAGAGGGTCCCGGACCCTCCGACTTCCCCGGGTGATCCCCGACCCGCCGCTCGAGCGCTCCGAAGGCGAGCTCACGGTAGGAGGAGGGCTCGGTGACGGGCAGTAGCCGGAAGGAGGAGCGGCGCCTGAAGGAGCTCCTCCAGGCTCACGAGCGTTGGCGGACGCGGGAGTGTCTGAACCTTCTCGCCTCGGAGAACCTCGCTTCGCCCACCGTCCAGAAGTACCTCTCCAGCGACCTTTCCCGTCGCTACACCCTCCCCCTGGACCAGACGCTCCACGGGGAGAAGGTCGACAACGGCTACGCCGGGACGAGGTTCGCCGACCAGGTGGAGGCCCTCGCGGCGGCTTCGACCGCCCGGCTCCTCCACGGGCGCTTCGCCTCCGTCCGTCCCCTCTCGGGGCACGTGGCGGCCATGTGCGTGCTCGCTCCCCTTCTTCCCCCGAAGGCCCGCTACATGGCGGTCCAGCCAGAGGACGGGGGGTACGACGGGTACGCGCCCGGCTACCTCCCCTCCGTCCTGGGGCACAGCGTCCTGCCCCTGCCGCTCCACGGCCCGCTCCATCAGCTGGACGTGGAGGAGGTGGCCCAGCTCATCCACCGCGACCGCCCTGACGCGGTCGTCCTGGGCCAGAGCTTCGTCCTCTTCCCCTACCCGCTCAAGGAGGTGGCCAAGGTCGCGCACGAGGTGGGCACCCTGGTCCTCTACGATGCCTCCCACGTGATGGGACTGGTCATGGGAGGGGAGTTCCAGGACCCCTTGGGCGATGGTGCGGACGTGGTCTTCGGGTCCACTCACAAGACCCTCTTCGGTCCCCAGGGCGGTCTCCTCGCCACCGCGCGCGAGGACCTCTTCCGCCAGATCGACAACGCCCTCACCTGGAGGCTCATCGACAATGCCCACTGGAACCGCATCGCGGGCCTCGCCCAGGCCCTGCTCGAGATGGAACGGGTCGGGGCCCCCTATGCTCGGCGGGTGGTCGAGAACTCCCAGGCCCTGGGGAAGGCGCTCGACGAGGAGGAGGTCCCCGTGGTGGGGAAGGAGGCGGGCTTCACGGCCTCCCACCAGGTCCACCTGGACGGCGCCGAGCTCAAGCGCCGCTACGGGGTCGCGCCTCCGGGGCTCGCCCGGCGGCTCGAGTCGCAGGACATGATCATCGACCTGGTGGGACGCCTCGGGACCGCCGAAGCCACTCGGCTGGGGCTGAGGCCGAAGGACATGCCTCGGGTCGCCCGGCTCCTCAAGCAGGCGGGGCTCGACCGGAAGGATGTCCGTAAGGAGATCTCCGCGTTCCGCCACAAGTTCCGAGGGATGGCCTTCACTTAGGTGGGCTGCCCGCCACCCGCGCGTCGCCCCCGCTGGCCCTGAGCTCATCGCCCTGGGGGACACACCGACACCCCACCCTACGAGGACCTCGGTCGGGAGCCCCTCCGCCGGGCCAAGAGGAGCCGTAGTAGAGAAGAGGAACAGAAGAAAAGAGGGAAGGAAGGGGTTCGGCCCCCTCGGTCCTGGACCGAGGGGGTCGCGGGTCAGAGCCGGCTACGGCGCTCCGAGTATCCCTCGTGCGCCGTACGCTGGTGGCTCTCCAGACTAGGCCCGTCGCTGAAGCTGGCCTCGCACACCGGGCAGGTTCACGAACGGCCAGCGGACGAGTCCGAAGACCCGCCGCTGCTGCTGTCCATGGAACCGCCCATGTTGTTGTCCCCGCCGCCCATCTTGGGCTTGCGCGCGAGCATCATGCCGGTGATGATGCCCACGACGGCCCCAACGATGATCCCGATCTCCAGCAGGATGGTCCCAAGGACGTTGGGCGCCATGCCGCCAGGGCTCGAGTACTGGGTGGTGGTGTTGTAGTACCAGTTCGTGGTGGTCGTGGTGTTGATCCAGACGGGCTCAGGCACCGTCACCGGCGTCACCGTCGGGATCGGCAGCACGGTGAAGGTGGCGTTGAAGGCCACCGTCGTCAGCGCGTGCCCGATGCTGGAGGCCGCTCCGTTGGTCGTCTGGATCTCGACCGCGTACTGCGTCGCGACGCTGGGGGCCGTGTAGAACGTCTCCCAACCGGATCCGATACCGGACGAGCTCCAGACCGAGGTGTTGAACACCTGGCTGCTGGTGGCCACGTCCCAGATCGTGAGGTAGGCCGCGGCGGAGGCCGGGTCGTTCCACGAGTAGTAGACGGACACGTTCCCGCCCGCGACCGAGGTGGTCGGTCCGACGGTCGCCACCTGGCTGATGACATCCGCCACGCAGAAGCTCTGCATGGATGCGTCCATCCAGGTCGCGATCGGTCCGGAGGGCTCGCCCTGGCCGGGGATGGTGCTGTTGTAGACCCCGATCTCGATGTTGTAGCAGCCCGCCGGGTAGGACAACGCCGCCAGGTAGTAGCTGGTCTGGGTCGAGGCAAAGTGCGCCGTCTTCGCCGACACGACGGTGCCGGCGCTGTTCGCGATGTCCAGATCGAGCGAGAGCTGGGCACCGAAGGTCCCCAGTCCGGTGGTCGTCCAGTTCGCCCAGACGTTGTACTGGGGTCCCTGGAAGGCCTGGCCGTACGCCGGGCTCGTAAAGCTCACGACCGCCGGGACGTAGTTGACGGTGATCGTCGTCGAGGTGAAGACGCCCACCTGCCCGTCGTTCGGGACAGCCACGTAGCCGGGGACGGACTGCGCGGTCCAGTGGTAGTAGCCAGTGAAGGCTCCCGCGATGTACAGGTCCGCCGTGATTCCCGTCGTACTCGCGGTCAGGCCGGTCGAGGGGTTCACCACGGAGACGCCCCAGGTGGTGCCCGTAGCGAGACCGGACTCCACGAACTGCAGCGTGTAGGTGAGCATGCCCACCTGGTTCATCGGGCAGTAGTCGCCGCCCGCCCAGATGTTGCCCTCGGCGTTGTACGGGATGTTGGGCTGGCTGCCGGGGAGGTCGCCCAGCCAGATGTTACCGCACACCTGAGCGGCACCGACGACGCTGCCGGTGAGCGTGAACTCGCCGACCGTGAAGACCGTGCTCGACGTGACCGGGGCAGCGCCCGTCAGGTTCCAGGAGTTGTTGTTGGTCTGGCCGCCCTCGCAGACAGCCGAGCCAACCGGGGAACCACAGAGCCAATAGACCGGCCCGAACCAGTAGTTGTAACCGGGCGAGCTGGCCTCGGGCATCGTCCCGAAGTAGTTGTTCCAGATCGAGTCGTGACCCTCGTAGTCGGCGATCCCGAGCGGGGGCAGCGCGTACGGCTCAGCGGTCGAGCTGAAGGTGTTGCCCCAGACCGTGTTGCCTCCGCCGACCGTGAAGGAGTCGTTGAAGATCAGGAGCCCCGTGCTCATGTCGTTGAAGACATTGGCCCCGATGACCGAGCCGGTGGCGTCCCACATCACGACGGACGCGTAGGCGAATCCGGTCTGGAAGGGCGAGACCCAGCCTCCGAGCGTGGAGTGCCAGATGGACACCCCGGTCGTCGCGTAGAGGTTGATGTTCAGCTCATTGGTGGTGGCCGTGATCCCGATTACGGTCAGCACGCTGGACCAGTAGGCGCTCTGGGCGAAGTTGACCTCGAACATCGCCGAGTTGTTCAGGTTCGCGGGCTCCGTCGTTCCGACGAACAAGACCCCTGCGAACGTCGGGAACAGGTAGTCGTTCATCTGCAGGAAGTACGGGGAAAGGGTCCCGTTGACCTGGTTGTTCCAGATGGTCTGAGTCCCGGTGTACATCTGAGCGGTGAGCTGGGCGTTGTTCCAGGCCACGAGGGGAGTGTAGACCCCCATGTTCAGGTTCGAGGTCAGGAGAGCGTTCGCCACCGACGTGGTGCCGCTGAGACCCACCCAGGTCAAGGAGGCAGGGTCGTAGTTGGCGTAGAGAGCGCTCCCGGTGTAGGTTCCCGGAGGCAGTTGCCAGGTGTAGGTGTAGGTCGCACCGCTAGGCATCGAGGGCGCCCACCGGGCACCGTCCGTCGTGATGGACGAGCCAGCCTGCGCGAAGATCCAGGCCTGGACCGGGGAAACCGTCCCGGTCAAGGTGAGGGTACCGCGGCTGCCCGTAGGGGAGGAGCCCCAGAAGGGCGCGGGGATCGAGGGGCCACCCTGGACGTAGACGCTCCCAGGGGTGGTCCAGTGCTCAGCGATACCGACCGCGGTCTCGCCGGTGTCCCAGCCCGTGTTGAGCGCGTAGGGGGCGTAGGTGTAGCTGGTGCCGCCGATGGGGATGTACGACAGCGCCATGGTCCCGTTGAACCCGTAGAAGTTGATCGAGGAGCCGCCGCCGGGGCCGCCCAGGATCATCTCTGCGTCATACGGGAGACAGTTGGGGCTGGGGAAGACGGGCGTGCAGTACTTCCCACTCACCTGGAACTGCGGGGCGGGGGTCGCCGTCGCGTTCGCGGTGGAGTTGAACTGGACGCGGTCGTAGTTGTTCGCGTAGACACCGGGGATCTCGATCCCGAAGGTGACCGCGGAGTTGTAGTTGATGTTCCCGTAGACGCCCGTGTAGGGGACCTGGCTCGCGTTGGTCCAGAGGTCGACCGTGAACGGCGTGGGGAGCGCGATCGGCAGCGCGAAGAAGTCGTAGTAGTAGGAGCCGGTCGCGGTGCCGTTGTACCCGTTCTGGCCGGCAAGGTTACCGGTGGAGTAGAACGTGCTCGCGGGTTCCGCGGCGTTGACGGCCGAGAAGTTCCAGATGTTGTCGACGATGTACATCAAATGGAGCGAGGGGGAGTACTCGACCACATCCTGTGTCCAGTAGACGCCCGCGCCGGAGTTGTTGAAGACCGTCACGTTCGAGAGGACCGTGTTGAGCTGAGCCCCGAAGAAGTCAGGGCCATCGGTGCTCACTTCGAACGGGGTGGCGGAGTTGACCGTGAGGCTCCCCATCCAGCTGGTGCTGTTGAACACCTTGCCGACGGGCGTGCCTGAGGAGTCATCGATCCCGAGGGTGCTGATCCCCACCGGGTTCGCGTCCGGGGCGGCGGTTGCCGTCAGGACGTTGCCGGCGCGGTTAACGCCGTCCTGCATGTAGTTGGGCGGGAAGAAGGCCTTGGTAGGGACATGGGCGGCGGCGGAGGCGGCGACCTCTTGAGCTTGGATCGCGGCCCGCTGGGCGGCGGTGAACGAGGTGATCGTAGGTGTGACCGGGGCCGCGGTACCGCGAGCGCCGGAGACTGCGCTGACCGTCTTAGCGGGTGCATGCGCCGTCGGAAGAGCAACATGGGTCGTCGCTGGGGCGAACGCTCCTGAAGCGAACACCATTCCCAGTCCGGAGACCAGCATGACCAGTACGACGGAGGTCACCAGGAACGGCGCGAGGGTCCTGGACCAGGTATTCAGATTGGGGCGGCTCATTGGATCGGCAGCATCGTTGCCCATTGTCGTTCACCTTGTTCGGCTTCCGCTCGCCCGAGTGGAAGCGCCGGCCCATCAAGAGGCTCCATATAAATACGTTCGCTTGCGCTCGGCGTGAACAGGTCACCTCCGCGCAGCCGGCCCGACCCGGGGCGGCGGGAGCGAGAGTTCGTGGAGCCGGTCCGCATCTATGCGTTGACTGGCACACCTGGGACGGGCAAATCGACGGTGGCACGACGGCTCCGCGGAATGGGGCCGACCCCCGTGGAGGTGGTCGAGGTCTCCGACCTGCGGCCCCACGCCCGGCGTCGTCCCGCCCGCCTCCGGAGGCAGGGGCCGGTCCTTGTGGACCTCGCGAAGGCCGCGAGGATGCTTGAGACCCGGGCGCTCCGGGCCACGGGCCCGCTTGTGGTCGTCGGGCACCTCTCGCACCTCCTGCCGATCGAGCGGGTGGTCCTCCTCCGGTGCCGACCGGACGTTCTTCGCAGGAGGCTGGAGCGACGCGGCGTCCGCGGAAGGGCGCTGCTCGAGAACGTGGAGGCCGAAGCGGTCGACGTGATCCTGCAGGAGGCCGTCGGCCTCGGGCGCAGGATCTGGGAGCTCGACACGACCCACCTCGGGCCGGCGGAGGTGGCTGCGCGGGTGAAGAGCATCGTCGACGGCCGCGGCAAGCCCGCGTTCGGGCACGTCGACTGGCTGAAGTACGCGCTCGACCTCCCGGCCCGCGCCACGGGCCGGAAGCGAGGGGGACGATCTCGGGGCTGACCCCCCGGAGCTCTCGGACCGCGGACGGCTCGCCTTACAATAGTACAGTACATGGCGGGGTTGGCGGGAGAAGTCCCCGGACGATAGGAGGAGAGGACCCGTCACCAAGGCGAGCGCCCCCATGTTGGACAAGCACCGCTCCCGCGCCTTCCCCTACCTGGACCGTCTCTCGCGGTCCTTTCCCGGTTGGACCCCCGACGCGCTGAGCTGGCTCTCCTTCGGCCTCTTCCTTCTGGGAGCCGTCGCGCTCGCCGCGCTCCGATGGACGGCGGGGCTCTCGGCCTGGGCGGTCCCCACGCTGCTCCTTTCCGCCGCCTTCCTCGTGTTCGGCGGAGGGGTCTTCGACGCGCTGGACGGGCACGTCGCCCGGGCGCGGAAGCTCGCCTCTCCCACCGGCGACCTACTGGACCACGTCCTGGACCGCTACGCGGACGTGGCCCTCCTCCTCGGGCTCGCCGTCAGCGGATGGGCCCAGCCCCTGATCGCGCTCCTCGCCCTCGTGAGCTTGCTGCTCGTCAGCTACATGGGGACGCAGGCCCAGGCGGTCACCGGCAGGCGGCAGTACGGCGGGGTGTTGGGAAGGGCGGACCGCATCGTTCTGGTGAGCGGCGCCTCGCTCTTCCTCGGGTTCCTCGCGGTCTGGGACCTCTTGGTCCCGGCCTCCTGGTCGCTCCCCCTCCGGGTGACCGTGGGGGGGACGGCCCTCACGCTGTTCGATGCGCTCCTGCTGGTGTTCGTCGTGCTGGGTCAGGCGACGGCGTACTGGCGGGCCCGGTCGACGTGGAGGGCGCTGCGTTCGGCTCCCCCGTCCCCGCCTTCGGCGCCTCACTAGCGTCCCCCTGCTTGGGGGCCCCCGCGTCCGAGGTCGGGGAGGGCGAGGGGGAGGAAGAGGAGCGGACGAGGGACCGTGTCCTTGTACGGTAGTAATTGAGGGGGTTTCGGACCCGCGCCGGGTCCGCGCAGAGCTGCGGCCGGGCCTCGTCGAGCTGCTTCGCGCAGATCCCGTTCGAGGCCATGGTCGCGCAATCGGGAGGAGTGTACCCCTCCCCCCCGTCGTGGTGGGCGATCTGGGTGACCTGGTAGCGCGTGAGTCCTTCCTTGAAGTTGGGGGCGCCGCGGTAGGCGTCGACGATGGCGTCGACCTCGACGCCCACCTTGTTCATGAAGCTCGCAAGGGCGAAGCGGCCGGCGTGGGGGACGTTCTGCCCATGGTCCAGTGAGGAGCGGATCTGCTTCATGCAGGGAGGGAAGAGGTCCGGGCGGAGCACCTGCCCGAACCCTCCTGGGGTGTAGGCCGGGGCGAGCGCGCTCACGCGCGAGAGCAGCTCGCCCTCGCGCTCCTTGATCCCGCTCTGCAGCTCCGGGTCGAGCCGGAGCAGCGCCACTTCGTCGGACAGGTAGGCGCGGACCGCCTCCTCGAGGAGCTCCACGCCCAGGGCGGGGGCGACGTCGACCCACCCGCGTCTCAGGTCTTGGCGCGCGAGCCGGAAGCGGTCCTCTCTCAGGGAGGAGGAGAGCCGGCAGTAGGAGGGGAGGGCGATGGAGAGGTGTCCGCTCGTCCCCTCCGCGGCGATCACCTCGAGGTCGAGCGAGGAGGCGAGCCCGGTCCACTCCTCGGGGGGGGCTCCGGGGCGGCCCAGCTGGGACGCCGCGCTGGAAGCGACCCCCTCGCACCAGCGGCGCGCGACGCGCTGGGAGGAGGGGGCGACCGCCACCAGCATCCTAGAGTACAGGAAGGAGAGGACGCGCTCTTCGGGCCTGGCCGCGTCGAACGTCGAGGGTGCGGACCCTTCCGGGCCCCGCTTCGCTCCCAGGGCGGCGATGACCTCCTCACGGGCCAGGTGACGGACGGGCTCGTAGCCCGGGTCGCTCACCAGGTCCTGGAGCGAGGGACGGAGGTCCCCCAGGAGGTCGGAGGAACCGGGGAGGAAGGGGTAGCGTGCGACGAGGGCCGCGTCCGTCATGGGGCGGAGATCAGGTAGGGTCCGACGATCTCCCAGATGATCAGGAAGAAGACGATGAGCGTCGCGAAGATGCTGAGCGTGTTGACCACGCCGTCCCGCTGGGCCGCCGACCACGCGGGGCGCAGGCGCCGGACCGCTCCCGTCACGATGTCGCGGAAGAGGAACCCTCCGTCGAGCGGGACGGCGGGGAGGGCGTTGAACACGCCGAGCAGCATGTTCACCCAGACGAGCCAGTAGAGCGCGTTCACCACCATCCAACCGTTCGAGGCGCCGATGGCCCCCAGCGGTCCCGAGACCGTGTAGAACTGGGCCATGGTGCCCTGGATCGGCATCTCGTTGTAGAACGGAAGACCCAGGAAGAGCGCCGAGGAGGCGAGGACGTTGTTGGACTGGACGAGGGAGCTCGCTCCCGTCGCGAACGGACCCTCGGAGAGGATGCTCAGCACGAAGGAGGGCGGGACGGGGGTCTCGCTGATCCCCAGGATCGAGATGTTGCGGAGCACGCTCGCGTTGCCGGAGAAGTAGTTCGGGAAGTGCAGCGCGCTCGCGAGCTGGATGTTCGCGGAGACGGTGCCGGAGCTATGCTGGGAGTACCATTGGACCGCGACGGTCTGCCCGGGATGGGTGTTCCCGAGCGCCCCCTCCAGCTGGAGGGCGGTGGGCGTGGCCGTCCCGTTCACGGCGGTGATGATGTCGCCCGGCGCGAGAGCGTCCGGCCCGAGGGCGGTGGTCGTGTTCGCCGCGGGGGTCCCGGGGAGGACGCCCAGGATGCCCACCCCATCGGCCTTCACGTGGACGGAGGAGATGAGCAGGCCGGAGAGGATCAGGAAGAAGACCAGCGCGAGGGCGAAGTTGGCCATCACTCCCGCAGCCGCGACGCGGTCCCGGGCGCGGGCCGGGGCCTTCGTCATGTCCTCGTCGTCCTGTTCGACGAACGCTCCCAGCGGGATCACCAGGAAGAGGACGCCGAGGCTCCGCACCCGGATGCCGTTCGCGCGGGCGAGGATGCCGTGGCAGAACTCGTGGAGGACCACCGCGACGATGAGGGCCAGGAGCCCATAGCCCAGGGGCAGGAACGGGTTCAGGCCGGGGATCGCGAGGACCGTGTTCGCCTGCGGGCGGGCGGCGGCGGGGACCGAGGTGGCCTCCCACGCCCCGATGAGCAGAAGCGCGAAGATGGCGACCATGCCTACCAGGGCCAGGACGATCCCCAGGTCTCCGAAGGCGTTCCAGAAGCGCTTGAACCGGCTCAGCCGCTCGAGCAGGCCGCGCCCGCGCAGCGTCTTGACCATCAGGATCGGGCCCAGGAGCGCGAACGGCTTGTCCCGCCCGAGCCAGCCCTTCTTGTTCAGCGCGAAGAGCACCGCGATGTAGATGGCCAGCGGGACGACGACGTACGGCAGGATGACGTACAACAGAAGGTCGGTCGAACCGGACAAGAGGCGCTCCAAGCGGGCGACGCGAGGAGGTCAAGCCGGGCGGGCGACTTAACGTCTCCCGCAGCCAAGGGCGGGGCCGGACGCGCTCCACGGCGTGCCTCGGCGTCGCACGGACCGCGGGCTCGCGGCCCCCCAGCGCTCAGCCCTTGACCACGCCAAGGGGCACGAGACGGACGGCGACCTTGGCGAGCCCCGCGCCCTCCGTGGCGCGGACGACCTCGTGGACGTCCTTGTACGCTCCAGGTGCCTCCTCGGTCACCCCTTCACGGCTGGCGGACTCGACGATGATCCCCTTCGCCGCGAGGCCCTGCTGGACCTCGTTGAACCGGAAGCGGCGGGTCGCGGCCGCCCTCGAGAGCGTGCGCCCGGCGCCGTGGCACGCCGAGCCGAAGGATCGCTCCAGGCTTCCCGGGGCCCCGAGCAGCACGTAGCTCGCGGTCCCCATGTCGCCGGGGATCAGGACGGGCTGGCCCACCTCGCGGTAGCGTTCGGGGACCTCGGGCCGCCCGGCGGGGAACGCACGGGTGGCGCCCTTGCGGTGGACGATGACCTTCCTTCGCGACCCGTCGGGGATGGCGTGCTCCTCCACCTTCGCCATGTTGTGCGAGAGGTCGTACACGACGCGGATGCCGAGGTCCTCGTCGCTCCGTTGGAACACCTCGCGGAAGGCCTTCCGCACTCCCGCCGTGATGATCTGCCGGTTCGCCCAGGCGAAGTTCGCCCCCGCCGCCATGGCCTCCAGGTAGGCCTTCGCTTCGGGAGAGTCGGCCTGCGCGCAGGAGAGCTGACGGTCGATGAGGGAGACCCCGCGCTGGCGGAGGCCCTCGTCGAACTGGGCGATGTAGTCGGTGGCGATCTGGTGGCCGAGCCCTCGCGAGCCGGTGTGGAGCATGACCACGGCCTGACCCTCGTGGAGCCCCATCGCCTGCGCGCCCGCCGGATGGAGGATCTTCTCGACCTCCTGGACCTCGAGGAAGTGGTTCCCGGATCCGAGGGTCCCGAGCTGCTTCAGCCCACGGTCGTGGGCCTTCGCGCTGACGCGCGAGGCGACGGCGCCCGCGAGGTTGCCGTGCTCCTCCTGGAACGTGAGGTCCTCCTCCCAGCCATGGCCATGCTCGACGGCCCATCGGGCCCCCCCTTCGAGGACCTGGTCCAGCGTCGGAGCGTCCAGGCGGACGCCCCCCTTGCTCCCGACCCCGCTGGGGACGGCGACGAAGAGGGCCCGGGTCAGCTCCCGGATCTTCCCCCGCACCTCGACGGCGCTGAGGTGGGTCCGCAGGAGTCGCACCCCGCAGTTGATGTCGTAGCCGATCCCCCCCGGGGAGACGACCCCCTCGGTGAGGTCGAAGGCGGCGACCCCGCCCACGGGGAAGCCGTAGCCGTAGTGGATGTCCGGCATCGCGAGGGAGCTCCCCTGGATCCCGGGGAGCGTCGCGACGTTCGCGAGCTGCTCGAGGCAGCCGTCGGAGACCGACGCCTCCACGAGCTTGGGGGTGGAGAAGAGGAGGCCGTCGGTGTTCATGCCCGGGACCGTGGACCGGGGGAGCCGGTAGCGCCAGTCGTCGATCGGCTCCACGCGTATCGTGCGGGTGGCCTGCGGCATGAGGTGGAGGGGAAGGACCCCCCTCGAGCCTAATGGAGATGACGGGAGCTCCCCCCGAAGGCGCCCCTGCGGTGACGGGGTGAGGGAAGGGGAGAAGGGGAGGGGGGACGCAGGGAGCGCGCCCTTGCGGCGCGCGCGGACCCCAAGAGGTGGGCGGCGGGGGTCGCGCTTCAGGGAGGGACGATCCGGAGCATGACCTCGCGGGCCTTCACCATCGCTCCTGGGACGGCCGCGAGAGCGACGACCTTCCCTGCGGTCGGGCTCTGGACCTCGTTTCGCATCTTCATCGCCTCGAGGACGAGCAGCGTCTGGCCGACGGTGACCGTGTCGCCCTCGTGCACGCGCACCTCGAGGACCTTCCCCGGCATGGGAGGGGTGATCGCCACTCCGGGGCCGGAGGCGGAGGAGGGAGAGGACGGGCTGCCCGCAGGCACGGGCGAGGGCGTGGGGGACGGGCCCCCCGTCCGGGCGAAGGGGAGCGTCTGGGTGCGGGGACCGGCCTCGACCTCTTCGACGTCGACCCGGTAGCGCTCCCGGTTCACCACCAGGGTGTTCCCTGGGGGCGTCGAGCGGTCGGAGGGCCACCCGTCGAGGACGTGTCGCTCCCCTCCCACCTCGATCTCGACCTTCGGGCCCTGATCCTCGAGGATGCGGAACGGGACCGTCCGCCCCCCGAGGCGGGCCTCGCCCTTGGCGAGGTCGACCTCGAGCTCTTGCTTCTCACCGTCGACGACGAGCCGTATACGCATCCTGCCACCGATGGACATCCATGCTGCGGATCCTCCCCGCGAGCGCCCAGCTCTGGGCCGGGGCCCCGACCTGGGCCGCGGCAGGGAGGGACGAAGAGGTCGCGGCGCCCGGGGCCTGGGCCCCCAAGGGCGCACCCGCGCCGGGGGTCGGGGCCCGCAGCGCGGCCACGACGCCCACGGCAGCATAGGTGAGAAGCTCGGCGGAGTACCCCTTCGAGCGTCCGCTCAGGTACTCCTTGAACACCTGCGGGAAGATCGCGTAGGAGAGGACCTCCTCCTCCGACGCGGCCGGGAGGAGCTGGGCGAGCTCGCCGCGGACCTTCTCGTACTCCGGAGAGAGGAGGTCCGCCGGCCGTCCCTCAAGGGGCCTCCCCCCGTCCAGGACCTTCCGCTGAAGGTCCGAGGACATCGGCCCCGGAGCGTGCCCGTAGAGGCCCTTCACGTAGTCGCGGACCTCCTTCGTGATCTCCTTGTAGCGCGAACCGAGGAGCACGTTGAAGACCGCCTGGATCCCCACGATCTGGCTCGTGGGGGTGACGAGCGGGGGATAGCCCAGGTCCTCCCGGACCCGCGGGACCTCCTTCAGCACTTCCGGGAGCCGTTGGAGCGCGTCCTGTTCCCGGAGCTGGGAGAAGAGGTTCGAGAGCATGCCCCCGGGGACCTGGTGAAGCAGCACCTGCGGGTCCACCTGCAGCGAACGGAACTCCAGCATCGGCCGGTAGTGCTCGAGGACCCCCTGGAAGTACTCGGCCAGGTCGGCGAGGGGCTCCAGGGAGAGCCCGGTGGCGTAGGGGGTCCCCCGAAGTCCACCGACGACGGACTCGGTCGGAGGCTGGGAGGTCCCGCCGCCGAAGGGGGAGAGCGCGGTGTCGAGCGAGGTCGCCCCCGCCTCCGCGCTGGCGAAGAGGGCCATGAGCGCCATGCCGCTCGAGGAGTGCGTGTGGACCGCGATCGGCAGCCCGACCTCCTTGCGGAGCGCGGAGACCAGCGCGCTCGCGGCGTGAGGGGGCATGAACCCCCCCATGTCCTTCACGCAGAGCTCGTCCGAGCCCAGCTCCGCGAGCGTCCGGCCAAGCTCGACAAAGGCCTCGAGCGTGTGCACCGGGCTCTCGGTGTAGCAGATGGTCCCCTGGACCCGCCCCCCGGCCTTCTTGATGGCCCGGATGGCGGTCTGCATGTTCCGGGGGTCGTTGAGCGCGTCGAAGACCCGGAAGATGTCGACCCCTTCCGTCGCCGCGCGCGCGCAGAAGCGCTCGACGAGGTCGTCGGAATAGTGTCGGTACCCCACGAGGTTCTGGCCCCGCAGGAGCATCTGGAGGGGTGTGCGCTTCGCTCGCCTCTTGATCTCGCGCAGCCGCTCCCAGGGGTCCTCGTGGAGAAAGCGCAGGCAGACGTCGAAGGTGGCCCCCCCCCAGACCTCGAGGGACCGGTAGCCCACCGCGTCCAGGCGCTCGACGGCGGGGAGCATGTGCCGGGTGCGCATCCGCGTCGCGATGAGCGACTGGTGACCGTCCCTGAGGACGGTCTCGGTGAGCTCGACCATTCGGACGGCGGGGGGTTGGGCGGCGCCCGATATGTCCTTTGCTCGAAGGACCTCGAGGGTATCGCGGCCACGCGAGGACCTCCCGCTCTGGGAAGGAGACGAGGAGGACGCGGGAGAGAAGGCCGCGCGAGGAGAGTGGGCGGGCCCAAGCGGGCCGAACGCGGGCGATCGTACGGCCCGCGGAGGGCGGGAGGGGCCACCTACGGGCCCCGTCGCCGATCGGTGAGCTCAGAGCGGGATGTTGCCGTGCTTCTTGGGCGGGCGGTCCTGGCGCTTGCCGCGCAGGACCTCCAGCGCGTCCAGGAGGCGCCGGCGGGTCTCTGAGGGCTCGATGACATCGTCCAGATAGCCCCGCTCCGCCGCGAGGTAGGGGTTGAGGAACTCGGAGGCGTACTCTTCCGTGAGCCGGCGGCGCTTCGCCTCGCGCTCCTCCGGGGGGGCCTTGTCGATGTCGCGGCGGAAGAGGATGTTGACCGCCCCCTCCGCCCCCATCACGGCGATCTCCGCCTGGGGCCAGGCGACGTTGTAGTCGCCGCCGATGTGCTTCGAGCACATGACGTCGTACGCCCCCCCGTAGGCCTTGCGCGGGATCACGGTCAGCTTCGGGACCGTCGCCTCGGAGAAGGCGAAGAGGAGCTTCGCCCCGTGACGGATGATCCCCCCGTACTCCTGCTGGGTCCCCGGCAGGAAGCCCGGGACGTCCACGAAGGTGAGGAGGGGGACGTTGAAGGCGTCCATCGTCCGGACGAAGCGCGCCCCCTTCTCCGACGCCCCGATGTCCAGGCAGCCGGCGAGCACGCTCGGCTGGTTCGCGACCACGCCGACGGGGTGGCCCCCCAGACGGGCGAACTCGGTGATCAGGTTCGGGGCCCACTCGGGGAAGATCTCGAGCGTGCTGCCCGGGTCGACGACCCGGCCGATGACCTCGTGCATGTCGTAGGGGCGGTCCGCCTGGGCGGGGACCAGTCCCTCGAGCTCGCCCGCGGCCGCTCCGGGCGGGTCGGCGGGAGAGGAGGTCGGCGGGTCCTCCAGGTTGTTGGAGGGCAGGTAGGAGAGCAGACGCCGGGTGAGGGCGAGCGCCTCCCGCTCGCTCGGGGCGACGAGGTGGGCGACCCCGCTCTTGGTCGCGTGGGTGTGCGCCCCGCCGAGCTGCTCGTGGGTGACCTCCTCGCCGGTGACGGTCCGGATCACGTCCGGTCCGGTGATGAACATGTGGGCCGTGCCCTCGGCCATGATGACGAAGTCCGTCATGGCGGGGGAGTAGACCGCGCCCCCGGCGCAGGCGCCCAGGATGACGGAGATCTGCGGGACGACCCCGGAGTAGAGGACGTTCCGGTGGAAGACCTCCCCGTACCCGCCCAGGGAGACGACGCCCTCCTGGATGCGGGCGCCTCCCGAGTCGTTGAGCCCCACGACCGCGGCGCCGACCTTGGCCGCGAACTCCATGATCTTCACGATCTTGCTCGCGTGGGCCTCGCCCAGGGCCCCCCCGAAGACCGTGGGGTCCTGGGCGAAGGCCGCGACGACGCGGCCGTCGATGCGGCCCCAGCCGGTGACCACGCCGTCGCCGGGGATCCTCTTCTCCGCGAGACCGAAGGAAGTGATGCGGTGCGTGACGAACGGGTCGATCTCCACGAAGGTCCCGGCGTCGAAGAGGAGCTCCAGTCGCTCGCGGGCCATCAGGCGGCCCTGGGACCGAAGCTTCTCCGCCCGGTCCTTCCCGCCGCCCTGCCGCACCTTCTGGAGCTCCCGGTCGTAGCGCTCCCGGGGCGAGGGGCGGGGCCCGTGCGTCGGAGCGGGGGAGTGACCCCCCGTTCGGGTCGGGGACTTGGCTTGGGCCTTTTCCTCAGCGGGTGGGACGGGGGACGGTGGGGTCATGGGACCTCGATCAAGAGCTCACCGGCGCGGACGGACCGGGGCGGCCCGCCGTCCTCAAGCTGGACCAGGGCCTCCCCTTCCTGTCCGATCCCTTGGAAGGTGCCCCGCGATCCCTCGACGGTGACCTCGGAGCCTACCCCGAAGAGATGGGGCTGGAGCGCGCTGGGCAGCCCCTCCCGACCCTCGGGGGTGGAGACCAGGCTGCAAGCGCGAACGACCGCGTCTACCACCGACTCCCCGAGCTCCGCCGGGACCAGTCGACGGTCGGAGAACTCCTGGAGGGAGGCGACCTGCGCCTGGAGCTCCGGTGGGAAGTCGTTCCGGTTGCAGTCGACGTTCAGCCCCACGCCCACCACGGCGAAGGCGCTGATCCCGGGACGGGTAATGATGTCGGTCAGGACGCCTCCGGTCTTCCGCGTGACCGAGGTGCCCTCGGCGGGAGCGAGCAGGAGGTCGTTGGGCCACTTCACGACCAGTCGGGCCTTCGGGGCGAGCGGGGAGAGCGCCCGTTTGAGCTCCAGCCCGACGGCGAGCGACAGCAGGGGGAACGCGGTGGGCTCCGGCCGCAGGACGACCGAGGTGTACAGCCCGCCCTTGGGGGAGACCCAGGTCCGGCCCTCCCTGCCGTGGCCCAGGAGCTGGCTCTCGGCGGTCACCGCCGTGCCGTGGGGAGCACCCTCCTTCGCGAGGCGGACCGCGACCTCCTGGGTCGAGCTCACCACGCTGTAGGAGATGGTTCTGGGCAACGCCTCCCTCCGACCGATAGCTTTAGTCGAGTCCGAACATAAAGGGTCCACCGCACTCCATCGACCATGTCGCGCACTAAGCTCCGGGTCCCCGAGGAGGTGACCTCCCTCCGCCTGGCCGACGTCCGCAGCCCGATCGGGACGTTCCGTGTCGGCTTCGAGGGGCGGAAGGTGGCCTTCGTCGACCTGATGGAGCACGGGATGGAGCGGGCGGGGCCCTCCGGAGGAGCGAAGGTCGAGCGCGGCCCGTTCTCGAACTCCTCGCCCCCCGGGCAGCTCCGGGAGTACTTCGAGGGAGCGCGGAGGAACTTCGACGTCGAACTCGCGTTCCTCGCCGGGAGCGACTTCGACCGCAAGGTCTGGTTCGGTCTTCACCAGATCCCGTTCGGGAGCTACCGTACGTACGGGGAGGTGGCCCGGCGCATCGGCCAGCCGAACGCGGCCCGCGCCGTGGGGGGCGCGGCCCACCGCAATCCGATCCCGATCATCGTGCCGTGCCACCGGCTCGTGGGACACGACCGGTCCCTCACCGGCTTCGGCCTCGGCCTCTGGAGGAAGCAGTGGTTGCTGCGGCACGAGGGGAGCTACCCGCTCCCCGCGCCCTCCGCGGTCCCGCCCCGACGCCGGGGACGGCAGTCCACGCTGGAGGAGAGCCTCCGCGGGAAAGCGCGAAAGGCCCGAAGCTGAGGACCGCGACGGGTCCGTACCCGGCCCAGGCCGGAAAGCCCGTCCGGGCTCAGCTCCAGGTTCGGGCCCTGGCTGGCGCACGCACGCTCGCTCGCCAGGGAACGGATGGACGACCGACGGCCGGCGGGAGGGGGAGGGCCCTGGGAAGGGCCCGCCCGCCTAACCCGCGTAGTAGGAGGCGTCGTACGGCTCGGGCTTGAGCCCGCGGCGCGTGCGCACCTCTCCGACGATCTTCTCCTGCAGTTCACGCGGCAGTCGCTCGTACCCGTAGGTCTCGGTGCTCCAGAGCACCTTGCCCGCGGTCGCGCTGCGGAGGTCGCTTGCGAATCCGAAGAGCTCGCCCACCGGGACCTTGGCCACGATGGTGTTGAGGTCTCCGACCTGGGTCATGTCGATGATCTCGCCGCGTCGGCGCTGCATTTCGCGCGTCGCGCCAGCGAGCACCTCCTGCGGGACGTTGACCGTGACCTTGCTGATGGGTTCCATGAGCACGCGACCGGCGGTGCACATGGACCCGTAGATCGCCGACCGCACGGCCGGGATCGTCTGGCCCGGTCCGCGGTGGATCGAGTCCTCGTGGAGCTTCGCATCGACCAGGCGCACCAGGAGCCCCCGGCACTTCTCCGCCGCGAGCGGGCCCCGGTCCATGGCCTCCTTGAAGGCGTCGATGACCAGGTCCATCGTCTCGTGGAGGTTCTGGATACCCTTCGTCGCGTCGAACAGGATGTTCGTGTCCTGGACGGCGGTGATGCCCTTCGCCTCGTCGCGGTCGATGCCCAGGTCGACCAACTTCTGGACGACCGTTTTGATGTCCTTGAAGGACTTCCCCTGGTGGATCTCGCCCTCCTGGATCGCCTTCACGACGGCCTCGGGGAGCGGCTCGGCCTCGATGTAGAAGCGGTTGTGCTTGTTGGGCGACTTCCCCTCGAAGGCGTTCGGGGTCTTCCCGCCCACGGTCTCGCGGTAGACGACGATGGGTGGGGAGGCCGTGATGTCGACGTGGTAGTCGTTGGTGATCCGGAACTGGGTGATCTCCAGGTGGAGCTCGCCCATCCCCGAGAGCAGGTGCTCGCCCGTCTCGTTGTTGATCTCGACCCGGAGCGAGGCGTCCTCCTTGGCCACCTTCCGCATCGTCTCGATGAGCTTCGGCAGGTCGCCCATGTGCTTGGGCTCGATGGCCACCGTGACCACCGGCTCGCTCACGTGCCGGATCTCCTCGAACTCGACCATGTCGGGGTCGGTGGAGATCGTCGAGCCGACGAAGGCGTCGGTGAGACCGATGACCGCGGCGATGTTCCCCGCCGTCACCTCCTCGACCATGAGCCGCTCGGGGCCCATGAAGAGCGAGACGTGCTGGATGCGGTTCCTCGACTTGGTCCCGACGATGGCGACCTCGGTCCCCTTGGCGACCCGGCCGGAGAACACGCGACCCGTCGCGATCTCTCCTGCGTTCGGGTCCATCGTGATGTCGGTGATCATGAAGGCGAGCGGGCCCTCGGGGTCGCAGTCCATCTCGGCCTTGCCCACCCGGCTCTCGAGCGAGCCCTTCCAGATGTGCGGGATCCGGTAGCGCTGCGCATCGACCGGGTTCGGCAGATGCTTCACGACCATGTCGAAGACGACGTCGTTGATGATGGCCTTCGAGGCCAGCTCCTTGCCGCGGCCCTCGTTGACCATGTCGACGATCCAGGGGAACTTGATCCCGGTACGCTGCATGTACGGGACGGAGATCGCCCAGTTGTCGTGCCCGCTGCCGAAGGCGACGGTCCCGTTCGTCGGGTTGACCATCCACTTCTCGACGAACTCGTCCGGCGCCATGCGTCGGATGAGCTCGTTGACCTCGGTGATGATGTTGGCGAAGCGCTTCTGCATCGCATCCGGGGTGAGCTTGAGCTCGCGGATGGCCCGGTCGACCTTGTTGATGAACAGGATCGGCTTCACCTTCTCGCGCAGCGCCTGCCGGAGCACGGTCTCCGTCTGGGCCATGACGCCCTCGACGGCGCACACGAGCACCACCGCGCCGTCGACCGCGCGCATGGCGCGCGTGACGTCGCCGCCGAAGTCGACGTGCCCGGGGGTATCGATGAGGTTGATCAGGTACCTCTTGCCATCGTACTCGTGGACAATGGTCACATCGGCGTTGTTGATCGTGAGGAGACGCGCCTGCTCCTGCTCGTCGAAGTTGAGGTAGAGCTGCTTGCCCGCGAGCTCCTCGCTGATCATCCCGGCGGCCGCGAGCAGGTTGTCCGAGAGGGTCGTCTTGCCGTGGTGGATGTGGGCGACGATCCCGATGTTCCGGATGTTCTCCCGGACGCGCATCATCTCGGGGATGGCCTTTGCGAGCTCGGCGCGGATGTGTCCCATGTTCCCTCTACCTCTCTACGATGATTCCGGTCGCTCGCGACGGGCCTAACGGGCCGACTGGGCGACGCGCTCGACCTCTTCCTTCCGCGCTACGGCGAAGGAAGTGGCGTCGGCCTTGGAAGCGAGAAGGATCTCCTTGGCGAGGGCGTCCGAGATCGAGACCCCGTGCCCCTTCTTGGCCTGGATGGCCCCCATGGCGAGGTTCCGCAGCGCCACCGCCGCCCGACGGGCAGGCGCGGAGTCGACGGCCCGGGGCACCGAGATGCCTCCGAACTGGAGACGGGTGACCTCCTCGCGGGGCGCGGAGTTCTCGATCGCATCGACCAGGAGCTGGAGCGGGTTGGCGTCCGGCTGCTTCGCCAGGATGGCGAGTGCGTCCCGGACGGTCTTGAGCGCCTTGGACTTCTTCCCCGTGAACTTCCCGGTCTTCATCAGGTCGTTCGCGAGGCGCTCGACGATGTGCATCCGCGACTTCGAGAACGGCTGCATCGCGAGCCGGCCCTCGGAGTGCGGCAGATAGACCGGGTCGAGGAAGAGGTAGTTCCGCAGGCCGGGGTCGTGGACCTCGACGCCCTCGAAGCTGAACTTGCCGAAGAGCGGAGGGAAGGGGAGCCTCGCCCGTGGCGGGGCCGCGGGGGCGCTCGTCGGGAGCACGGCCTCCTCGTCTCCAACCCCGGCGGCGTGGACGGCCGTGGGGGCGGGGGCTGCAGCGGGCGCCGGGGCGGGGGGCTTCTCCGACTTCTCCTCTTTCGGGCTCATCGTTGCGGCTTCTCCTTCCGGCCTCGGACCAGCTCGTCCAGGGAGACGTTGTTGACCTTGATGACCTTGTAGCGGACCCCGGGAATGTCCCCGTAGGACCGGCCCATGCGCCCGCCGATGCCCTCGACCAGGACCTCGTCGTGCTCGTCGATGAAGTTGATGGCCCCGTCGCCCACCGCGAAGGCGGTGACCTGACGGCCGTTCTTGATGAGCTGGACCTTGACGCACTTGCGGATGGCCGAATTGGGCTGCTTCGCTTCGACCCCGACCTTCTCGATGACGATGCCGCGGGCCTGAGGAGCTCCCTCGAGAGGGTCCGAGCGTTCCTTGAGGTGAAGTTCGCGTCGACTGTAGTACCGATCGGACCAGCGTCGCCGCTGCCGGAGATGGCGGAGCTTGCCCGCGGTGAACGAACCGGAAGGGGGTGGGGGGGTCATCGAGGTGCCCGTGAGGGGGTCGGGCCGACCGCAGGTCCCTATAAAATAGTGCCCCTTCGGACCGGGGGTTCCGCAACCACGGTGCGGCGCCGCGAGAGGGAGGAGAGGCTTAGCTTCAGGGCTGGCTCCCGCGTTCATGCCTCTCGCACCCGTCCACCTCCCTCCTCGAGCGGACCCCTGGGAGACGCTCCTCCCTCGGATGCGGGAGTGCCGACAGTGCGCGCTCGCAGACGGGAGAGGCCGGGTGGTGGTCTACCGAGGTCCCCCGCACCCGTGGCTCCTCTTTGTCGGGGAGGCGCCGGGCCGGTCCGAGGACGAGGAGGGGATCCCCTTCGTCGGCCGTGCCGGCCGGATCCTCGAGGAGGCTGCCACCTCCTCCGGCCTGCGCGCCACCGAGTGGGGGGTCACCAACGTGATCATGTGCCGCCCGCCGAAGAACCAATTCGACCGACACGCCGCGCTCGCCTGCCGACCGTGGCTCGGTGCGAAGGTCGCCTCGCTCGCGCCCACGGTCCTAGTGACGCTGGGGGCGAACGCCCTCGAGTCGTTCCTGCCGGAGAAACTGCCGGTCTCCCAGGCCGCGGGTGTCCCGCACGCCTGGGAGGGGCGCGTGCTGTTCCCCATGCTCCATCCCGCCGCGACCCTCCACTCCAAGGCGTTCGCGCAGCGGTGGAAGAAGGACTGGCAACGCCTGGGCGAGCTCCTGCCCTCCTGGCGCGGACCGAAGGACCTGGAGGGAGAGCAAACCCCTATCTCCCCGCCGGGGTCCGAGGGCCGTGGCGCGGTACGAGCTCTTCCTCCTGGGAGGATCCTACCGCCAGCACCCTGAAGGGGACTCCGTCGTCGTCGAGCTCTTCGGCCGCACCCGGGAGGGCCGGTCGGTCACCGCCCGCGTCTACGACCAGCGGCCGTGGTTCATGCTCGTCGAGCCGGAGGCCCGGGCCCGGGAGGCGCTCGCCAAGGACCCGGAGGTCCTGCGGGTGGAGGAGGGGAAGGTCTTCTACCGAGGGAAGGAGCGGGACACCCTCCGGGTGACGATCAAGTTCCCCTGGAAGGTCCCGGACTACCGGCGTCGGTTCGCGAAGACGGAGGGGGACGAGGACGTCCTCGCGTGCGACATTCCCTTCGCCCACCGGTTCCTCTACGACCGCGGCCTGGGGCTCACCGTGGGGTTCGAGGGCACCCCCGAGCCGGAGGCCCTGCGTCACCAGTACACGACCGACGAGGTCGTCCGGGTCGAGGGGGAGGTCGTCCCTTGCCCCGCCTTCCGCCCGCCGCTCACCTATCTTTCCTTCGACATCGAGAACTCGCTCAAGGACCGGCGCATCTTCTGCCTGTGCGGCGTCGTCCAGAGGGGCGACGGGGAGACCCGGGGCTTCCGCCTCCAGGGCGAGGAGAGGAAGATCCTGACCGATTTCTTCGAGACCGTCCGCCGGGAGGACCCCGACGTGCTCGTCGGGTACAACATCGGGGGGTACGACATCCCGCTGCTCGACGAGCGCGCGCAAGCCCTGCGGATCGACGGAGGGCTCCCCTTCGGCAGGGACGGAGCGCCGATGACCGACATCGGCGAGAGGATGTGGAGGGCCCACGGGAGGGCGATCGCGGACGCGTGGTGGTTCGCGCGGCAGATCCTCCGGCCGAAGCAGGAGACGCTCGAGTTCGTCTCCCGCGCGATGCTAGGGGAGGGGAAGAAGGACGTTGACCGGCGGAACATGGACGAGGAGTGGGCCCGGGACCCCGCGAAGGTCGTGGAGTACTGCGAGCACGACGCGCTCCTCGCCCTCCGCATCCTGCGGAAGCTTCGCGCCGTCGAGCGCGGGGCCGACATGGCCACCGTGGCGAACCTCTACCTCGAGGAGGGCCTGAACGGCCGGACGAGCCTGCTCGTCGACTCCCTCCTCATCCCGGAGGCGGACAGGCGGAAGATCGGGGTCCCCCCGACACGACGGACCGCGGGGGACACGGCCATCGAGGGC
Organism: Thermoplasmata archaeon; assembly: GCA_027314165.1. GTDB lineage: Archaea > Thermoplasmatota > Thermoplasmata > Lutacidiplasmatales > UBA184 > JAKAAX01. The sequence goes on from DAHVCH010000004.1 coordinate 86,168, forward strand.
GGGTACGTCCACGCGATCAAGCCGGACCTGGTCCGCTGGGTCGTCGTGCTCGACTTCAAGTCGATGTACCCGTCCATCGTCATCTCCAAGAACATCTGCTTCACGACCTTCTCCCCCACCGAGGGCACGATCGTCGCGCCGAACGGCGCGCGCTTCCTCGCCCCCGAGGTCCGGCGCGGGCTCATCCCGGACATCCTCCGATCGCTCATGGCCGAGCGGGACCGGCTGAAGCGGGAGCTCAAGGCCGCCAAGTCCGAGGACGAGAGGCTCTACCGGGACGGCCTCCAGAACGCGGTCAAGATCCTGATGAACTCGTTCTACGGGGTGCTCGCGAGCTCCTTCTACCGGTTCACCAACAAGGAGATCGGGGCCGCGATCACGGCCTTCGCGAGAGAGACCACCAAGAGCGTCATCGCCGCCGTCGGGGCCGAGGGGGCCGAGGTCATCTACTCCGACACGGACAGCATCTTCGTGCGATCCCCCGTCGCCACCCTCGAGGGGGCCCGCGCGCTCGGGGAGAAGCTCTCCTCGACGTTCTCGCGCGAGGGCACCTCGCTCGAGTTCCAGGGCGTCTACGCCTCCTTCTTCAGCCACGGGGTGAAGAAGCGCTACGTCGCCCGCCAGGTCTGGCCGAAGGAGGACACGGTCATCCGCGGGTACGAGACCCGGAGGACCGATTCCTTCGACCTGCAGAGCCAGAGCCTGACGGAGGTCTTCGACCTCGTGCTCAGCGGGGAGACGGAGAAGGCCTGCGAGCGCTCGCGCGAGGTCGTCCAGAACATCCTGCAGGGGAAGTACGAGGCGGAGCGCTTCATCATCGCCCGGACCGTGCGCGACGAGGAGCAGTACAACGCGGCCACCCGGGACGCCCTGCCGTTCCTGCGCATCTTCCGGCAGCTGAAGGAGGAGGGCTACCCCGTGGTCCCGGGGATGAAGGTCGCCTGGATCGTCACCAACGCGAAGAAGTCCCCCCAGCAGGTCGAGCCCTACGTCGAGGGGCGGGAGCTCAAGGGCCGCCCCGACTTCCAGTACTACGCCGAGAGGGTGGCCCAGACCCTGTCCCGCGTGACCGAGGTCTTCGGCTGGGACCAGTCGCGGCTCCTGCAGCGGACCCAGCAGCAGGACCTGTTCGGCATGGGGGTCGCCGCGCCCAGGGCTGCCCCCGAGCCCGGCCCCGCAGTCGGGGCCGGCACGTCGGCCGTCGAGGCGCTCGAGACCGGGCGGCGGAAGAAACGGCAGGCGAGCCTGGGAGAGTTCTAGCCTCCTCGTGGCCCATGGTCGGAAGAGGGCCGCGAGCCCAGGACGGCGGTCGGGTCCCGGGAGCTCAGGGTCGCCCACGACGGACGTGGACGGAAAGCCTTCCTCTCACGACCGGGGGCAGCGGCGGGGCGGGGCCCGGGCTCTCCTTCGCCCACCGCATGTACCCTTGGCCCAGCACGCCAGCGTCCACGAGGAACGGGTCGCCGCCCCCGCCGTAGCCCGCAACGGGCGCCTGGGAGCGCGAGCTGGACATCCACGCCATCCACCGGGGCCGCCCCAGCGCCCGATCGAGCGCTGAGCGCCGGCGCCCTCCCTGTCGCAGGGGGCTACCGGGCCTCTTCCGGGGCCTCTTCGAGCCGGACCTGGGTCCAGAGCTCGTTCCGCCCACGCCGGTAGGCGAGGGGGGCGGTGGAGCCGATGCCGGTCTTGGAGAGCGCCTCGAGGAGGTCGCGCATGCCGTTCAACTCCCGGTCTCCGATCCGCGTGAGGATGTCGCCCGCGCGGAGCCCGGCGCGCTGCGCCTGGCTCTGGGGCTGGACCTGAACGACGAGGATCCCCCGGTCGGACTTGAGGTCGTGGACCCGGGCGAGGGAGGGAGTGACCGTGACCCCGACGACGCCGAGGTAGGGACGGACCACGTGCCCGTACTTCACCAGCTCCTGGGCGACCCACTTCACGGTGTTGATCGGGACCGCGAACCCGATCCCGTGGGCGAACGGGACCATCGCCGTGTTGATCCCGATCACGTTGCCGTGCCGGTCGGCGAGGGGACCGCCGCTGTTGCCGGGGTTGATCGCCGCGTCGGTCTGGATCAGGCCTTCGAAGACGAACTGGGACCACGGCATCGGGCGCCCCAGGGCGCTCACGACGCCGGTGGAGACCGTGGGGCCCCCCGGCAACCCGAGCGTGTTACCGATGGCCAGCACGACCTGGCCCACCTTCAGACGCTCGGAGTCCCCGAAGGCGGCCGGGGCGAGCACGCCGGCATCGATCTTCAGCACGGCGATGTCGGTCGCGGGGTCGGAGCCGATCACCTCGCCCTGGAACTCCCTCCCGTCGTGGAGGGTGACGCGGACGTGCGTGGCGTCCGCGATCACGTGGTGGTTGGTCACGACGAGCCCGTCCTTGTCCAGGAGAAGACCAGAGCCGCTCCCCTCCATGGGCACGATGCCGCGCCTCGGGTGCGCCAGGATCCTCTGGCTGTTGAGGCTCACCACGTGCTCGCTCAGGCTTTCGACCGCCGCGACGATCTCGTCCTCCAGTACCGACAGCGCCATCCTTCCTTCCTCCCCCACGAGTCCCTGGCGAGAAGAGACCGGGCCCGGGCCATGTTGAGCGGCTTGGGTCCGCGCCGGTCACGAGGCGGGCCCGCTCGCGGGCCCCTGCGGCCCCTTGGGCTCCATCACCGCGAGCGCGCTGCCGAAGAAGGCGAGCGGGATGCCGAGCCAGGCGACCCAGGGGACCGTCGTGCCCAGGATCGGGGCGAGGGCTGCCACCAGGACGAGCGTGAAGACCGGGATGAGCGCCTGGAGGACGGCCGGGATGACGATCGTCGTCTTCTGCGCCGCCCAGAAGTAGGCCCAAGGAGCGAGGTAGAAGCTCGTCAGTCCCATCACGACCAGCGTGAAGGCGTCCAGCGGGCCGAGGGGCGTGGCGACCCAGGCCCACCCGAACAGGAGGGACCCGCCGAGGGCGCCCACGGCAGCGGCCACCAGCGCCGCGGCCCCCAGGACGTCGCCCGTAGGGATGCGGCGGGAGACCCGGTCCAGCCAGACGAAGAAGACCGCCACCAGGAAGGGGAGCGGGAGGAGCGCCAACACCCCCAGACGGGTGAGAGGCGTGGAGGAGCCGGCGCCGACGATCGTCCCCGTCGCTCCCGCGGCGGCGATGAGCACCCCCAGCCAGAAGGGCCAGGAACGGAGGCGGTCGCCGTCCTGTCGGTAGAGCGCGAAGACCAGGAGCGGCGTCGCGACCACGTCCGCGAGGAGGGTGACCAGGGAGGCGTCGACCGCGCCGGCCAGGCGGGTCGCGAAGACCACGTCGACCTGGAGGACCAGGAACATGCCCCCGAGGGCGAGCCCTTGCCAGGAGGCGATCTGACGCAGCAGCAGCGCGCGTCCCCGGGTCGGGGTGCGGCCCGGATGCCAGAGGAGGAACGCCGCGCCCGCGACGAGGAACGGGACGACGATGATCTCGGTGTAGGGGACCCGGGGGAGCAGGACCAGGAGGATGTAGTAGCTCGCCCAGAGGAACGCCGCCAGGCCCCCGGCCAGGCTCGCGAGCCGGCGCGCCGAGGGCCCCGCCACGAGGGAAGGGCAGTTGGCGCGAGCTAAGAGGGCTCCCGCTCTTCTCTCGGGGGTCCCGGGGGTCCCGGGGGCCCTGCCGTCCCCGCGATTGCGCGCTCCCGGACCCGGGCGGCCCACTCCTCCCGCGTGAGGAAGGAACGAGGCTCGCGCTCACCGCCGCAGAGCCGGCAGAGGACCCGGGTCGGCTGCGCGGGGAGGGCGACGACCCACGGGGAGAGGCACTCGGCGCAGACCACCCATGGGCGCCGAATCCCCGACGGCCGTTCGGACGGAGGTCCCACGGGAGCCTGAGGCAAAGCCCCTCCCCAGTAGCTCACCAGGCATTCCCTGGCGAACGCCCTCCAGTCCTCCTCCCGGTCGAACTCCAGGGGCACCCCACGGAACGTGCAGGCGGGACAGCCACTCGATCCCAGCGGCTCGTGGAGGTAGACCACGGGGCCCTCCCAGGCCCGTCCCGCGTTCAGCGTCGGGCAACCGCACCGCGGGCAGGCCCGGAGGACGCGCCTCGCGGGGCCGTGTCGGCGGACGGGCATGGGCCTCTGAACGGGGTGGGGGCTCAGAAGGATGAGGATGGGGGAGGGGGAGGGGGATTGCCCGGGCCGGGAGAGGGGGGCCTCAGTAGGAGTCGTAGCGCACGCCGAGCTCCGGCAGACGGACGCCCCGCCCCTTCTCGATGTGGCCGATGACCTGCGCCCGCTTCTCGCCGCTCCGCTTCAGGACCGAGAGCGCGCGGTCCACCTGCTTCGCCCGGACGCCGACCACGAAGCCGACACCCATGTTGAACGTCTGGTAGAGCTCCTCGGCGGGGAGCCGGGAGAGGTCCGCGATCCATCGGAAGAGCCCCTCCGGCGCCGGGAGCGCGTCCAGCGTGAACTGGACCCTGCTGTTGAGCCGCAGCAGGTTCCTCGCCCCGCGCCCTGAGATATGGGCGAGGGCGACGGGGAGGTGGGCGGCCAGAAGGGCCTCCACCGGCCGGGTGTAGATCCGTGTGGGAGCGAGGAGGCGATGACCGAGCGGGCGGGCGTCGTCCGGAAGGGGGCGGGCGATGTCGATCGAGTACTCCTCGATCAGGCGGCGCACGAGGGTGTAGCCGTTCGAATGGAACCCGGAGGAGGGGAGGCCGATCAGCACGTCCCCCGGCCGCAGCGTGGCGCCCGTCACGGGCGCGCGGCCCCGAGGGAAGAACCCCAGCGCCGTCCCCGAGAGGTCGAGGCTGCGCACGAGGTCCGGGACGATGGAGGTCTCTCCGCCCACCAGGTGGCACCGGGCCTCCCGGAGTCCCCGGGCCAGGCCCTTCCCGAGAGCTTCGAAGACGGAGGGTACGGGGGACTGCACCGCGATGTAGTCGACGAGGGCGGAAGGGCGCGCGCCCACCGCCGAGAGGTCGTTGACGTTCACCGCGACGACGTCCTCGCCCACCTCCTCCCACCGGTCGAGGGTGTGAGCGAGCAGGAGCTTCGTGCCCACGTTGTCCGTGGTGAGCGCGAGGGTCTCGCGTCCGATCCGGAGGAGCCCGGCGAAGTGGCCGGGGAGCTTCACGGGACGTCCGCTGCTCGCGGGAGCGGTCGTGCGGATGGAGGCGAGCATCTTCCCCAGCGCGATCGCGACCAGGTCCTGGCGCACACCGGTCCCGGCGTAGGTCAACGGGCCCGCCTCCGGGGTCCCGTTCGTGAGGTTCGCGGCCGCCAGGTCCGCCACGGTGGGGCTATCCCCACCCCGACTTAAGAGCATCCGCCGCGAGCGGCGCCAGGAGGCCCGGGCTCGGCCCGGGCGTCGGCGGGACGGGGGCCCTGCCCTTATCTTCCGCGAGGAGACTGGCGCCAGCGTGCCCGCCCGCCCCCGCGGCAGCAAGCTCCACGTTCCGGGGCCGGCCCACGTGGAGGTCCCGCCGGACCGGGTCTTCTCCGGCCGCATCCTCCACCGAGGCCGGATCATCCCGGCCGAGCTCGGGGTGAGCGAGGAGGGACGGATCCTCAAGGTCGCCCCCGACGTTCGAGGAGGGCGCCGGATCGACCTGGGGGAGGCCATCCTCGTCCCCTCGGCGATCGACCTCCACGTCCACTTCCGCGACCCCTCGCCGCCCGGGGCCGTCGAGAACCTCGAGACCGGGACGCTCCAGGCGGCGCTGGGCGGGGTCGGGGCGGTCGTCGACATGCCGAACACCGAGCCCCCCACCACGACGCTCGAGCGGCTCGAGGCGAAGGAGTCCCGCGTGGTGGGCCGCAGCCACGTGGACGTCTTGCTGCTCGCCGCGCTCCAGGAACGGACGCGGGTGGAGGAGCTCGCCGCGAGGGCGGCGGGGTTCAAGCTCTACATGGCCCCAACCACGGGAGACCTCGCGGTCCCCCCCGGCGCGGACCTCCGGTCCCTCCTCGAACGCGTCGCGCGCGCGGGCTCGGCGGTGCACGTGCACGCCGAGGACCCGAGGCTCTTCCAGGGCGATCTCCATCCCTCCGACCCCGAGGGATGGAACGCGAAGCGGCCCGTGCGGAGCGAGATCTCCGCGGTCCGGTCGCTCCTGCCACCTCCGCCCGGCCTGCTCCTCCATCTCGCCCACGCCACCTCGGTGGAGAGCGTGCGCGTCGCACGGGAGGCCGGCCTCAGCGTGGAGGCGACCCCCCATCACCTGCTGCTGCACGCGACCGCGCACCAGGACGCGCGCTGGAAGGTCAACCCGCCGCTCCGCTCCCGCGCGGACCGGGACGCCCTCTACGAGAGCTTCCGCGAAGGGTGGGTGACCATGCTCGCGAGCGACCACGCTCCCCATCCCCTGGGCCAGAAGGAGGGCAAGTTCGAGGAGACCCCGTCGGGTGCGCCCGGGGTGGAGACGATGCTTCCCCTCCTGCTCTCCCGGGTCCGGGAGGGGCAGCTCTCGCTCCCGACCCTCGTCCGGGCGGCCGCCCGGAGGCCGGCCCTCTTCCTGGGGCTCCCCCGCGGGCACTTCGCCCCCGGCATGGAGGCGAACTTCCTGGTCATCGACTTCCGGGAGAGGAGGACCATCCGGGCCCGCGACCTCCACGCCCCCTGCGGTTGGACCCCCTTCGAGGGAAAGGAAGGGATTTTCCCGAGGGAGCACTACCACCTGGGGGCACGGATCGTGGAGGACGGGGAGTTCGTCGGCGGCCGCTCTGGAAGGCTCCTCCACCGAGGCGCAGGGAGGGCTCCGGGCCCCGCGCCTCCCGCCCCCCTCGCCCGGCCCGGGGACCCCCTCGCCGTTCCCGCGGGACCCTTCCCGGCCCCCTCGCTCCGTGACATCTCGCCCCCGCCAGGCCCCAACGCCCCCAGCGCTTCGCTGAAGGTCGGAGATCGACGTGGCGCCTGACGCCCGGCCCCCGGTGGCCTTCCTCAAGGGGGTCACGAAGACCTACGGGGAGGGCGCGGCGAAGGTCCACGCCCTGCGGGGGGTCGACCTGACCGTGCGCGAGGGGGAGTTCGTCGCGATCATGGGGCCCTCCGGCAGCGGGAAGTCGACGCTCCTCCACATCTTAGGATGCATGGACGTCCCGAGCGAAGGCGACGTGGAGATCGACGGGGTCGCGGTCCCGCGACAGAGCGACTCGGAGCGGACGCGTCTCCGAAGCGAGCGGATCGGGTTCGTCTTCCAGTCCTTCCATCTGCTGCGCGACCTCACCGTGCGGGAGAACCTCGAGCTCCCGCAGGTCTACCTGCGGCGCAAGGAGGGGAAGCGCCTGCCCACCCCTGAGGAGCTCATCGCGCGCGTGCGGCTGCCCACGGCCCTGCTGGACCGCCACCCCACCCAGATCTCCGGGGGAGAGGCCCAGCGCGTGGCGATCGCCCGGGCCCTCGCCAACAGCCCCTCCCTGCTCCTGGGCGACGAACCTACGGGGAACCTGGACACCACCAACTCGGACGCCGTGATGCGGATCTTCGACCACCTGTCGAAGGAGGGGGCCACCATCGTGCTGGTGACCCACAACCCGGAGGTCGCCCAGCACGCCCAGCGCGTGGTGCGCGTGGGGGACGGTCGCATCGTCCGTGAGGAGCGCAAGGGCCCCTCCGGGCCGGAGCGACCCGCCTCGACCATGGGAGGTGCGGCGTGACCTCCCGGGCGGCGCTCGCGGTCCGCTACATGCTCCGGCAGAAGGGCCGGACGGCCTTCGTGGTGATGACCTACGTGGCGGCGGTGGGCGTCACGCTCCTGCTGACCAGCGCGGTCGTGGGGAACGAGCAGAGCTTCATCTCGGAGGTGAACAACCTCGCCATCAACTGGATCTACGTCCAGCCCAGCGTCCCGCCGGTCTACCCGCTGACGGTGGCCGACGCCAACGCGATCGCCTCCCAGGTGCCGCACATCACGGCCGTCGCTCCGATCCTGTGGACGGAGGCCCATTTCAACGGCTGGACGGGGGCGGACTCCAACACCACGCTCACGGGGAGCACGAGCGGGCTCACCTCGGTCTTCAACTTCGAGGTCGTGCGCGGGAGCTCCAACCTCACCGACCCCGGGGGCCCGAACGCGCCCCTGCCGCTCGTCGTCGGGTACAACCTCTGGACCGGCCACGACCTGTCCGTCGGCCAGCTGCTCACCGCCGTCGTCGTGAACATCGTCCCTGGCGGGAACCCCGCGCCGATGAACGTGAACCTCGTCGTCGAGGGCTTGCTCGCTCCCCGGGGGAGCGTCGGGCAGATCAACCTGGACCAGGCCGCGATCGTCCCGGTCTCCGCCCTGTTGAACCTCTCTGGACAGACCACGCTCACCTACATCTTCGCCTCGGCCGACTCCTCCTCGAACGTCCAGGCGGCGAGCCAGGCCATCCAGAACCTCCTGTTCCAGCGCCACCACGGCACCCTCGACTTCTCGGTGAACAACCAGCAGTCCGAGGTCCAGTTCGTCCTCCAGCAGATCGGCCAGTTCCAGACGATCATCCAGCTCGTCGAGATGACCCTCCTCATGCTCTCGGCCTTCAGCATCTTCGTCGTGATGACCATGGCCGTGAAGGACCGCCGTCGGGAGATCGGCGTCCTTAGGGCCCTGGGGGCCGAGCGGAGCGACGTGATGTTCCAGTTCCTCCTGGAGGCCGGCATCATGAGCGTCGTGGGCATGGCGGTCGGGATCGGACTGGGGACCGTCGCGGTCCGCTTCCTGAAGCAGACCGGCTCGGGGTTCTACGCAGCGCTGGTCACGAACCCCGTCGACCTCGGGCTCTACTTCGTCGAGCTCCTCCTCGTCCTGTGGGGGGTCGGCTTCGTCTTCTCGCTCCTCCCCGCCTACCAGGCCTCCCGCCTGGAAGCGGTGGAAGCTCTCCGAGAGATGTGAAAGAAGGGCCCCCGTCGGGTCCCGGGGGGGCGGGTCTACGAGGGCTCCGGCGTCGCGGACTTCGCCGCCTTGCGCTTGCGCAGGCGGTTCACGTAGTAGAGGGCGAAGACGACCAGCGCCACGAGCACGACGACGTTCAGAACGTTGAAGATGTTCTGGAGCTCGGGGATGCTCTGCTGACCCACGATCACCCCGATGTACACCAACGCGAAGGTGAACGGAGTCGCGCCCAGTACGGTGTAGATGGGGAAGAGGCGACGGTCCATCTTGGCCGCTCCCGCGGGATAGGAGATGTAGGCCCGCACCAGCGGGAGCATCCGGGAGAGGAAGACCGTCACCGGCCCGCGCCGCTCGAAGAAGACCTGCGCCCGCTCCAGGTCGCGCTCCTCCAGACCGAACGGACGGCCCAGGCGGTGGACGAACGGCAGCCCGAGGCGGCGGCCGATCTCGTAGGCGATGACGGCCCCCAGAAGGCCTCCCCCCAGGGAGGCGATCATCACCGTGGGCCAGGTGAACCAGGGGTCCACCCCGGAGGCGAGGACGATCCCGGCCACGGGAAGGATGACCTCGCTAGGAAGGGGAGGGATGCCGAAGCTCTCCACCGCCATCAGCGCGAAGAGGGCCAGGAGCCCCGCGGGGCCGGACGCCTCGACCAGGTGCTCGAGGAGGAGGAAGACCTCCGTTTCGAGCCCAGCGAGCGACATGCGTGGGTCGGGTCCCCTCAGCTCCCCGGAACGGGGAGGTCGTTCGTCACGAGACGGAAAGGGACCCGCAGCGTGGCCACGGTCCGGACCGGCAGGTCGTCGAAGGTGAGGGGGGTCGAGCATCCTCCGCAGGAGACCGCGGTGCGGCGTCGGCCCAGGGCGATCGAGAGCTCGGTCCCGACCTCGATCTCGTGAACGGGTCGCTCAGAGCTCCTGAGCGCCCGACGCAGCTCCTCGAAGAGGAGGTCTTCTCGCGCGACGGCCATGCGTCCCCCCGGCGGAACAGCCCTCCACGGTAGAAAGGGTTGCGGTCCCTCGAAGCGCAGGTCGTGTGGGGAACGGGGAGGTCGTCGGCGGTCCTACGACTTGCTCATGGGAGGGAGACCCTCGTCCGACGTCTTCGCGAGCTCGTCGAGCTCGTCCAGGGTCGAGTCCAGGTCCGTCTCCGCGGGCTCGGAGCCCTCGCCCCACTCCGTCGTGGAGGACGCCGTCCCCTCGGCCGCGGCCGATCCGGACGTCTTCGAGGTCTCGGCCTCGGCGAGGTCCCCCTCGTCGGCCCCACCCGAGCCCCCCTCGCCGCCTTCCTCTCCCGAGGCGGCTGAGCTCGAGGAGGGGCGTCCGCGCTTGCGGACGAAGAACAGGATGAGCAGCGCGGCGACGATCACCGCGACCAGGGCGATGCCGCCCAGGACGTAGGGGCTCGCGAAGGGGGACTGGGGGGTGGGGCTGACGTACTGCGCCGGGGCCGGGATAGCGGCGGAGGTGGCCGAGGAGCTCTCCATGACGCTGATCGCGATGAGCACGGCCATGGAGAAACCGAGGGCGAGAGGTACGACAGGGCGACCGTTCTTCCGCACCACATGCTTTGCCATCGGGGGTCCTATGGCCTTGCCCGTAGGGTGCCCCAGAGACCGCTCCGGGGCCGGCCCTGCGCGGCGCGGCTGGAGCGGCTATGGGCTGCGGTTGAAGAACCTTCCGTCACCCGCCGAGCGTGTGGGAGGGGGGCTTCCAGCCCCCCTATTCCTATTCGTCCTTCTCCGCGGGAGATCCCCCGTCGGAGGCCTCGGGCTCCTCTTCGGAGCCCTCCTTGCCCTCACCGCTCTCCGCGCCCTCGTCGCCGTCCTCGGTCTCTTCCTCGGTGCTGCCGCCGCCGCTCATCCGGCTCCCGCGCAGGCGGAAGGCCAGGAGCAGGGCGAAGACCACCACGAGGATGCCCAGGGCGACCCCCGCGATGACGAGGGGGTCGGCGAACGGGTTCGCTGCGGTAGTGTTGGTGGTGTACTGGGCCGGAGCCGGGATCGCTTGCGCGCCGGCGTGGGGGCTTTCGAAGACGCCGTAGCCGATGACGAGGGCCATGAGCACCGCGAGTGCGATGGGCACCGCTCGTCGCCAGCCTCCAACGTTGCCGCCCGCCGCCTCAGACCTGGACACCTCTACGCCACCTGCCTTGCAGTTACACCGGAAACCCGCTATTTCAACTATCCCTGACCACTCCTTCATGGCTGGCGGAGCCCGGCGTGGCCCGTCGGGCGCCCGACCTCACCCCGCGCCAAGGTCTAAATCGCCGGACCGGGTGGGGGCCAGGTCATGGCCCTGGGCTTCGACCCGACCTACCCATTCCTGGGGCTTCTGCTCATCTACATGGTCTACTCGGAATGGGTGAGGCTCGACTCCCGCTACCTGGTGGGGGCGGCCCTCCTGCTCCTCATCATCACCGCGGTGGTGGACGCCGCCGGCGAGACCGGGGTCGCGAACACCCTGTCGACCTACGTCTTCTTCCTCCTGGCCGGAGGGGTCGTGCTCCTCCTCGTCGACCACGTGCGCGAGGAGCGCACGCGCGCCCTCCGCGCCGCCAAGGGCGGCAGGAAACCGAAGGGGCCGGGCGTCGGAGACGGAGGGGAGAGGCCCGAGGGTGAGGCCTCCCCCGACACCGAGGACCCCCAGGACCCCCTCGGTGCTCCGGAGGGCGCTGGGGCCGCTCGCGCGACCAGCGAGCCCCGCCCGCCGTCGATGGTCAGCGACGCCTAGCCGGCCTGGAACGGTTCGGTGGGTCCCCCGAGCTCCGTGGAGCACGGGTCCCTCCTCTCCTCTCGCTCCACCCCCCGACGTGCGGGGGCCCTTGCGAGGAGGTTCGGGGAAGGCCTGTGGCCGGTCCTCAGACGAACTCGTCGAGGACCTTGTCCATCCCGCGGATCCCGGCCTTCTGATGGACGAGCGGGCCCTCCTTGAGGGCGGGCTCCAGGTCCTCGTAGGTCGGCTTCTCGACGCGGTAGAAGAGCCCGGTCGGGATCTTTGGCCCGAACTCCTGGGCCTTCGCGAACGCCTTCACCAGGTCCGTCGGGTCGTGCTGCGCGTTCTCGAGCTTGTAGACCCGCTGCCGGAAGAAGTCGAAGGTGTTGAGGTGGTTGTACGTGACGCAGGGAGAGAAGACGTCGATGAGGGAGAAGCCGTGGTGCTTGATCCCTCCGGCGATGAGCTCGGAGAGCTGCTTGGGGTCCCCCGAGAACCCGCGCGCGACGTAGGTCGCCCCCGCGGACAGCGCGAGCGCGATCGGGTTCACCGGCTCCTCGATGACCCCCTGCGGGGTGCTCTTCGTCTTCTGGCCCATCGTCGAGGTGGGGGAGGCCTGGCCCGTGGTGAGGCCGTAGATCTCGTTGTCCATCACGACGTAGGTGAGGTCGATGTTCCGGCGCATGGCGTGCAGCGCGTGGCCGAGCCCGATGCCCCAGCCGTCGCCGTCGCCCCCGGTCACCACGACGTGGAGGCCGTGGTTCGCGAGCTTCACGCCCTCCGCGACGGGCATCGCCCGGCCGTGCAGGCCGTGGAACCCGTAGCTCGAGAGGAAGTGCGGGAGGTTCGACGAGCAGCCGATGCCGCTCACGACCACCACCTCATGCGTCGGGATCTGGAGCGACGAGAGGGCCCGCTCCACGCTCGCGACCACTCCGTAGTCGCCGCAGCCCGGGCACCAGGTGGGCTTCGTCGTGGACTTGTAGACGACCTTCAGCGCGGGGCCTTCGGTCTTCGGTGGGGCACTAGCTAGGGACATGGCCGGTCACCTCCAGGACCTTCCCGACGATCTCCCACGGGTATAGAGGCTCCCCGTCGTACTTCAGGAGCTTCACGGGAAGGTCGATGCCGGTCTCCGCCCGGATGAGGCGTCCCAGCTGGCCCGTGTAGTTCTGCTCGACGAGCATCGTCCGCTTCGCCGCGCGCAGGGCCTTGGCGACGCTCTCGGCGTGGAGCGGGAACGGCTGGTGGACGTTCAGGTAGTTGACCGGGACCCCCTTGGTCGCGAGGATCCCCATCGCGTCCCGGACGGCCAGCGCCGTGGAGCCCCACCCGACGAGGGTGACCTCGGCCGCGGAAGGGCCCTCCAGCTTCGGGGGTTCGGTCGTGGCCAGGACCCCCTGGAGCTTCCGCATCCTCTTCTCCATCATCTTCCGGCGGATCTCGATGGCCATCGGGACCCCCGCGTTGACGTCGGAGATGAGGTGCCCGGCCTCGTCATGCTCGTCCGAGCCGGCGACGAAGTTGAGCCCCTTCTGCCCGGGGATGGCCCGCGGGGAGACCCCCGAGGGCGTGAACAGGTAGCGCTTGTACCCGTTCGAGCCGTTCGTCGGCTCGGGCACGGTGAAGAGGGAGCTCGGCGCGTAGTCCAGCGGGAGCTCCTCCCGGTCGACGGAGTGCATGTCCTCGGAGAGGTAGAGGTCGGTCGCCAGGAGCACCGGGGTCTGCCACTCCTCGGCGAGCTCGAAGGCGCGGACGGTCGCGCGGAAGGCCTCCTGGGCGCTCCCGGGCCCTAGGATGACCCGGGGGAAGTCCCCCTGCGACGCGCCGAGCATCATGTTGAGGTCCCCCTGCTCCGTCTTCGTCGGGAGCCCGGTGGAGGGACCGCTCCTCTGCGCCTCCACCACGACGAGCGGGGTCTCCGTCATCCCGGCCTGGCCCAACGCCTCGACCATGAGCGAGAACCCTCCGCCGCTGGTGGCGGTCATCGCACGGACCCCGGCGTAGGAGGCCCCGATCGCCATGTTGATCGCCGCGAGCTCGTCCTCCGCCTGCTTCACGAGGATGTCGAAAGTGGAGGCGTGGTCGGCGAGCCAGTGCATGATGGAGGTCGCCGGGGTCATGGGGTACTGGGCGAGGAACTTGAGCCCCCCCACGGCGGCACCGAGGGCAATGGCCTGGTTCCCGGAGAGCAGGAGCTTCGCCGCTCCCCCCTTCACGGGGAGCGCGTGGTCGCTCGCGGAGGACTTCCCCTGCGCGTACTCGTACCCGAGCTTCGCCGCCCCCAGGTTCTGTTCGAGGACGTCCTTCTTCTTGCGGAACTGGTCCGCCAGCACCCCGTCGAGGGTGGTGAGCGGGACCCCCGCGAGGTAGGCGCACGCCCCCATCCCCACCGCGTTCTGGAGGATCGACTGGGGGGAGAACTTCCGCGCGAGCTCGAGCGTCGGGACCGGGAGGGCCTTCACCCCGGAGGGGACCGCCTCCGCAGGCACGGAGAACTTCTCGGGGTCGTAGACGATGATCCCGCCCTCGCGGAGGGAGGAGGCGTGGAAGTCGACGGTGGCCCGGTCCAGGGCGTAGAGGATGTCGCATCCGTCGCCCTGCGACCAGATGCGGTCCGGGCTCGCGCGCGCCTGGAACCAGACGTGCCCGCCACGGATGACCGATTGGTAGGCGTTGTGCCCGAAGACGTAGAAGCCGTTCCGGGTGAAGATGCGGCAGAAGACCTCCCCCACGGAGGCGATGCCGTCGCCCGCCGCGCCTCCCGCCCGGAGCAGGATGTCCTTCATCGGCGCCTCGAGGGCGTTCTAGAACCGGGGCGTATTAAAGGAGGGGTTGCAACGGGTGAGGACCTGTCCCGCCCACGGTCCGTGGCCGGACACCCGGAAGCCCGGGGAAAAAGGGAAGGCTCATCCTTCTGGACCGCCCCTCTCCTCTGTGAAGGTCCTGCTCTTCGCCGTCGCCCGCGAGGCGACGGGAGGACGCGGCGAGATCGACCGACCGCTGCGCGGCGGGGCGGACCTGTCGCTCGCCGAGCTCCTCCAGGAGCTCGGCGATGCCTACCCGGAGCTCCGCCGGGTCCTCGCCCACGCCCGCGTGGCCGTGAACGGCACCTATCTCGGGACGGGGAGCGGGACCGGACGGCGAAGGCTGGAGGACCGGGACGAGGTGGCGATCCTTCCCCCGTACTCCGGTGGGTGAGGGCGGCGACCCCGAGGGGCGATCCCAGACCATGAGCTTCGAGCTGACCTCCCGACCCATCCGCGAGGCGGACCTGCTGCGGGGGGTGCGGAGCGACGAGGCCGGAGGGATCGCCCTCTTCCTGGGGACCGTCCGACCGGACCGCACGCGGAGGGGGAAGGTCCGCGCCCTGTACTACGAGGCGTACCGTCCGCTCGCGCTGCGGGAGATGGCCCGCCTGGAGAGCGTCGCGCGCCGTCGGTGGAAGGCCGAACGCATCCGGGTGGTGCACCGCGTGGGCGTCGTTCGGGTGGGGGAGGTCTCGGTGGCCGTCGCGGTCGCGGCCCCTCACCGTGCCCAGGCGTTCGACGCCTGCCGCTTCCTGATCGACCGGCTCAAGGCGGAGGTGCCGATCTGGAAGAGCGACGTGCTCTTGGGTGAGCGGGGGCCGGGGCGACGAGCCCGATCCGGCAGTCCACCGCGACGGCGCCCTCGCCCGAAGGCAGGGCGAGCAGCGGGTTGATGTCCAGCTCCCCCACGAGCTCCTGCTCGGTCGCGAACTGGGAGAGGCGCAGCAGGGCCTCGTGGATCGCGGGAAGGTCCGACGACCTCTCCCCTCGGACCCCTTGCAGCAGCCGGAAGGCGGTGCTCCCTTCCACCATGTGCTCCGCGGAGAGCGGCGAGATCGGGGCGAGGCGGAAGGCCACGTCCTTCAGGACCTCCACGTAGATCCCGCCCATGCCGAAGAGGAGGACCGGACCGAAGTCGGGGTCCCTCTGGACCCCCAGGATGAGCTCGCGTCCGCCCTTCACCATTCGCTCGACGACGAACCCCTCGACCCGCGCCTCCGGCGCGGCCCGGGCGGTCCTCGCCCGCATCTCGGTCAAGGCCCGGGAGACCGCATCCGCGTCGTGGAGGTCGAGGGCGACCCCGCCGACGTCGGTCTTGTGGAGGATGTCGCGGGAGGCGACCTTCAGCGCGACGGGGTAGCCGATGCGGTCGGCCTCGCGGCGGGCCTCCTTCTCGTCATGGACGAGCGCCCAGGGCGGGACCTTGAAGCCGTAGCACTGGAGGATCTCCCGCGCCTCGAAGTCGGCGAGCGCCCGTCGGCCCTCCTTCGCCGCCCGCTGGAGCAGGGCCCTGGCCCTGCGGCTGTCGACCTTGAACTTCGGAGGTGGCCGGCGCACCCGGCGCTTCCAGTCCTGCCATTCGGCCCAGCGGCCGAGGGCCCGCACGCCCTCCTCGGGGAACGTGAAGTTGGGGATCCCCCCCTGCTCGAGGAGCGCCACCTCCTCCGAGAGGTCCTCGACACCGAAGAGGCAGGCCGCGGTGGGCTTGCGGTTCTTCTTCCAGGCCCCGAGCCAGGCCCGGGCGATGGCGAGCCCCGTCGACGCCCCGGTGGGCGTCGCGATGACGAAGACCTGGTCGACGCTCGGTTCCGCGAGGAGCTCCCGGAGGGCCGAGGCGTAGGTCTGGTCGTTCGCGTCCGCGGTCATGTCCACCGGGTTCCTCACCGCGGCGTTGGGGGAGAGGAGCCCGCGCAGCCGCTCCTGCCGGTGCGGCGGGAGGGTCGGCAGGGAGAGACCTGCGCGAGGAGCCGCGTCGGCCGCGAGGATGGCCGGGCCCCCGGAGTTCGTGAGGATCGCCAGGCGTCGCCCCCCGCCTTCCGGGGCGGCCGCGAAGATCTTGGCCATCTGGAAGAGCTCGGCCAGGGTCCCCGCACGCATGACGCGCGACTGGAGGAAGAGCCCGTCGTAGAGACGGTCGGACTGGGCGCGGGCCAGCGAGCCGGTGTGGCTCAGCGCCGCCGCGGCTCCTCCCGGCGTCCGCCCGGACTTGATGATGAGGACGGGTTTCGTCAGGGTCACCTCGCGGGCCACCTCGAGGAACCGCCGGCCCTGGGCGAGGGACTCGACGTAGAGCAGCAGCACCCGGGTCCGGGGGTCCTTCTCCAGAGCGCGGAGCAGGTCGTTCTCGTCGATCCCCGCGCGGTTCCCCACCGAGACGAAACGGGTGAACCCAATGCGCTGGGACTGCGCGTAGTGGAGGATCCCCGCGCCCAGCGCCCCGCTCTGGGAGACGAAGGCGATGTTCCCCTCCGTCGGCATCGTGTCGGAGAACGTGGCGTTGAGACGGACCTCCGGGTCGGTGTTGATGACGCCGAAGCAGTTGGGCCCGACGAGGCTCATCTTCCACTTTCGGACGACCCGAACGAGCTCCTCCTCGCGGGCGATCCCCTCCCCGCCGACCTCCTTGAACCCGGAGGAGATCACCACCACCCCGCGTGTCCCGAGCCGGCCGAGCTCGTCGACGGCGCGGACGACGCCAGGGGCCGGGACGATCACCACGGCCAGGTCCGGGACCTCCGGAAGGTCCGAGACGGTCGGGTAGCACCGGACCGCGCCGACGCTCGGCCAGGAGGGGTTCACCGGGTACACCACGCCGGTGAAGCCCGCCCCGATGATGTTGTGGAACATGCTGGCGCCGACGCTCCCCGGTCGGCGCGAAGCTCCCAGGACCGCGATGGACCGCGGAGCGAAGAGCTCCGAGAGGCCCTCCGAACGTCCCCCCGACATGCGCTCGAACCTCTGCAGACCCGCGACCCCCGTTCCCGGTAGCCGCCGGTGGGGGCAATCAAGCCCGTGTTAAATACAATCGACCTCTCGATGCGCCAGGTAGATGACGTTGGGGCCCGGGAGCACTTCGACCTCGGAGAAGGCCGAACCGGCCGCGCCCGCGGCCTCTCCCCCGCCGGGCCCTGCCACCCGCCGCCCGGGGATGGCCGGCAGCGTGCTGCAGCGCCTTCCCAAGGGAGAGGTCCGCAACGTCATCGCCGTGGGAAGCGGCAAGGGCGGCGTCGGGAAGTCCGCGGTCACGGCCCTGCTCGCCTGCGAGCTCGCCCGACAGGGGCTGAAGGTGGGCATCCTCGACGCGGACGTGACCGGCCCCTCCGTACCGAAGCTCCTCGGGTTGAGCGGCCACCTGAAGGACCGCGGCGAGGGGGTCGAGCCCGCCGTCAGCTCCAACGGGATCCGGGCCGTCTCGAGCCAGTTCCTCGTCGAGGACGAGGAGACCCCCGTCATCTGGAGGGGCCCGCTCGTCACGCGCCTCATCGTCCAGTTCTTCGGCGGGGTCAACTGGGGGGAGCTGGACTACCTCTTCCTCGACATGCCCCCCGGCACGAGCGACGTCCCCCTCACCGTGTTCCAGACCGTGCCGATCGACGGGATGGTCTTCGTCACCACCCCCCAGGAGCTCGCCGGGCTCATCGTGAAGAAGGCGGTGAACATGGCAAGAGAGCTGCACGTCCCGCTCCTCGGGCTCGTGGAGAACATGGCCACGGTGGAGTGCCCCCACTGCCACGGGACGATCCGACCGTACGGCCCGAGCCGCGGCGAGGATCTCGCGAACTCCTTCGACCTGCCCTACCTGGGCAGCCTCCCCATCGACCCGAAGATCAGCCTCCTGGGCGACCAGGGCAAGATCGCCGAGTACACCTCCCCCTTGGTGGCAGAGACCGCGCGGGCCTTCCAGAAGAGCCTGGAGGAGAGCCGCACCCGCTCCCTCACGGTGCTCTGACCACGAGCGGGGGTCGCCGCGTGGGGGGGCTTCGGCCCACGGGGGGACGGACAGGGCCGTGGCGTCCGTTCGGTCCGTCAGGACCGGGGCCTCGCCCTGAGGAGAATAAGCGGTGGGTAACTCTTGGATTACTGCGCGTTTAAGTTGCCGTTCCCCCGTAGAATTACCGGTCGAAACGGGGGGCTTGCCCTCTCGTTCCCGGAGCCATCGTGTACGACAGAACCCCCGAGATGTGCCCTCGATGCGGGGCCATGGAGACCGTTCGCGACAGCGACGACTACGTCTTCTGCTACGCGTGCGAAGCGGTCGTGCCTCTCCCCGCCCCCTCTTGGTGGTTCGCGCCAGGGGCGTACTGCCGCCTGGTGCGCCACCGACCCGACGAGCGGGTCCGCCGACCGGCGCTCATGGACTGGGCGCCGCGCGCCCCGCGAACGCCGCGCACCGCGCGCCCCACCACGAGCCCCCCCTCCGTGCCGGCCCACCCCGCCGTCGCGCCCTTCCTTGGGCGACGGCCATCCCCCCGGGTGGTGAGCGACCCTCCCGAGGGGGGGTCCAGCCCGGGGTTGGACGCCCATGCCACCCCACGAAGACGCGCGCACGAGTTCTAGCCGGGCCTTCCTTCCCCCCGCCGGCGCCACGCCCCCACCCCCGTCCCGGTTCCCGCCTCCGCCTCCGCCCATGCGGTAGGACAGTGGAGGGAAGGGGACTGGAGCCTCCCTTACGTGGGGGACCTACCGGCGCTGGGAGCGGGCGCGCTCGGCGCCGTTGAAGGCGTCGCAGCGCCCCCAGAGGCGAGGGCCCCCACCGGTCCCGGGGGGCTGGGCGCGGCAGACGGCCCTTCCCCGATCAGCGCCTCCAGATGGACCGACTCGACCATGAGCCCCGAGCCCGCGATCACCTGGGAGAGGCCGGTCACGTGGGCGTCGCCCACCACCGCCGCGACCCTCCCGTAGGACCGGGCGAGCGCCGCGATGCGCTCGGCCATGTGCACGTTCCGCTCGTCCAGGAGGACCCGGGCCAAGGTCGGGTACTGCTGGCGCAGCGCCCCGAGGTACTCGTCCCGGTGCTGCGAGTACTCCGCGATCTCGCGCTCCACCACCCGGCTCGGGACGAAGAGCGCGAGCACGGTGGAGGCCAGGAGCTTGACCCGCTCCCTCCCCGATAGGGAGGAGAGGAGCCTCGGGGCGACCTGGCGGATCGGGTCGTCGACCAGGAAACAGGGGAGCGACCGCTTCTTCGCGAAGGCCCCGACCTGGAGCATCTCCTCTCCGGGGACGCCTCCCAGGTCGGCGGCGAACCGGTCCTGCATCCGCGCCCAGAGACGGAGGAGGAGCGGGGCTTCCCCACCTCCCCCCCGACGTCGGGGCTGCCGCTCCGTGCCCTTCCCCTCCGCCCGTTCGCGGTCGCGGACCCGCTCGGAGAGGACCTCCGCCCGCTCCGGGTCGAGCTCGACCGCGAGCGCCTGAGGGCGGAAGGAGGCCAGGACCCGGTCGAGCCCGGATTCCAGGTCGAGCACGTGGGCGACGCCCACCAGGAGCACCTTGGGGTCGGTGGCGGTGGCCGGAGGCAAGGGGATGCTCTTCGTCACGGGTGCCACGGGGGCGGAGGGCGAAGGCCCTGAGGGGCGGGAGGTCCCCGAGGAGGGTGAAGGGTCCGTCATGGAGGTTGAGCGAGACCCGGGAAGGGGCGGTCCCCCCCGTGCACCGCGTCGCAGCACGACCGCGGGAACTCTTACATATGTTCCCTAGGTCCGCCCGGTGCATGACCTGGCGCATCTACGTGGTCCCGACCTCGAAGCGGTCGGAGCTCGAGGAGGTCTTGACCAAGGACGACCTGATCTGGCGCCAGACCAGGATCCTGCGGGACGCCGCACCCCTCGGAGGGGCGGCGGACGAGGCCTACCTCTACATGGAGGGCTCGGACAGCGCCATGGCCCACGCCGACGAGCTCGTGACGAAGGTCGCGAAGAAGGTCGAACCGGCGGTCGCGGAGAAGCTCCACACGCAGTTCAAGGAAGAGGAAGAGAAGTCGGCCCAGGGCATGGGCCTGATGTTCTCCGACTGAGCGCGCGCGTCCTTGCCCGGCCCTTCTGGAGGACGGGCTCAATCGGGGGGAGCGCCGGCGCCCCCGGTCTTCTCCAGGTCCTCGCCCCCCGCGAAGACCTTCTGCCCGGTGGCGTAGAGGTCTTCCATCCCTTCCCGGGACTCGGCGCTCGTGAAGAGCGGCTGCCAGAGGGGGCCGATCGACTCCAGGGCCCGGAAGAGCTCCAGCGAGAGGCCCGTATCCTGTCCGGGGGTCTCGTCTCCCACGGCCTCGTAGAGCATGAACGGCTCCTCCCCCCACTGCCGGATGCGCTCGCGCTCCGTCGGCTTCAGGAGGTCGGCCTTCGAGAGGACGTTCGTGAGCGGGAGACCGAAGCGGAACTGCACCGTCGCGGAGAGCAGGAGGAGCGAGACGAACCCCCCGGGGCTCTTGGCCAGCGCGGGGTCGAAGAGGAAGGCGATGAGCGAGCGCTCCCCGGTGAGGGCCTCGACGATCGCCTTGGAGGACTCTCGGAACGCGAAGAGCTCCACCTGGCCCGGGGTGTCGATGAGGACGTAGTCCCCGTTGAGCCGCTCCAGCTCCTCCCGGACCTCGTAGACCTTGAGCGCGATCACGTCGCTCGCGGCGATCTGCGCCCCGTTCGGGCCCAGCCCGAACTCCTTCTGGATGTCGGAGAGCTTCACCCAGTCGCGGATGTCGATGTTGGCCTCGTAGCCCGGATCCTCCATGCCCGGGTCCAGGTTCACCGTGAGAGCGTCGTAGCCGCTCTCCTCCATCCAGTCGTGGAAGGCCCGGGTGATCGTGGTCTTCCCCGCGCCGGCGGTGCCGGTGAAATAGATCGCGACCGGGTCCATGTCTCCCCCCTTCACGCGGCCGAGGCCGCGCCCTTCTGGGCGCGTTCCCGCAGCGTCTGTGCGAGCTTGACGAGGAACTGGGCCTTCGTGACCCCCTTCCGCTTCATCACCTTGATCCGGCCCTCGGTCTTCCAGGCCTCCTTCGGGTAGTGCTTGGTCTCGACCTCGACACTGTATCCCAGGGCCCGGGCCGCCTCTCCAAGGCCCTCGGCGGACAGCTCCCCTGTGACCGCGAGGTCCGCGCTGACGCGACGGCCTTCCGAACGCGGCACGGAGCGCTTCAGGTAGACGGGATAGACGTAGAAGTGGTCGGGCATCGGCCTACGCGGCCGGTGCGGGGCGCCGCGCGAGGAGGACGCCGTTCAACTGCCCGTGCTGCCCCGGGCGGGACCGGATCTCCACCGGGCCGAGCTCCGTCTCGACGACGGCCCCCCGGGTGATGATGTTCCGCTGGACGTAGTTGGGGTTCGACTTGTTCTCGCGGACCGTGATGGCCTTCGCGACCTTCATCGTCTTGGTCTGGGGGTCCCAGACGTTGACGTCCTGGGCCAGAAGGATGCGGACCTTGCGGTTCGCCCCGCGTACGCGGTAGAACTTGTGCTTCGTCTCGCCGATGGTGGGGTACTGCAGCTCGCGGGCGATCTCGAAGCGTCGCTTGTTCCGGTTCGGGCGTAGCCGCCCGCCGGTGCGCTTCCTCCTGGACCGTCCCTGCCAGATTCCCATGGTCCCCTCGAAGGGTTCGGGCCTACCTAGGGACCCTATTTACGCCTAGTGGAGGGCCGAGGGGGCGGCCGGACCTTCAGGCGTACTCCTGCAGCGCCGCCTTCTGGGGCTCGACCAGGGCCACGACCCGCGCCTTCTGCTCCTCCGATAGGGGGAGGTGCGGGGCGCGGTATCCCTCATCGCTCTCTCGGAGATAGGTCGCGAGGAACTTGAGCGAGGAGGGGCTGGGAGCGGCGCGGGCCGCCCTCAAGACCAGGTCCTGGAGGGCGAGGAGCGGGGCGAGCTTCTCCGGCTGCCCCTTCTCCTGCGCCTCCCAGATCCGGGAGGCGAGACGGGGGAGGACGTTCGCGGCCTCCCAGGCGATCCCCTTCGCTCCCTTCGCGAGGGCCCCGAGCGAACCGGCCCCGTCGCCCCCGAACACGGCCAACCCTCCTGCGCCGATCGAGGCGAGACGCGCGATCTCCTCCGCGTTCCCGCTCGTGTCCAAGACCCCTTGGATCACCCCCTCCGCCGCCAGGACCTCGAGGTCCTGGAGGGAGGGAAGAGCTCCCGCCGGGTCGGGCGTACGGTAGACGAGCAGCGGGAGCTTCGACTGGGCATGGATCGCGCGGAAGCGCTCCAGGACGCCCTCCCCCGCCTTCGAAGAGGCGGGGGGAGGGAGGGCCGCGAGGACGGAGCACCCCGTCGCCTCGGCGGTGTCGGCGAGGTTGACGGCCTCCTCGGTCGTCTCCCCCAGGATGGTCGCCCACACGTCGGTCCCGAAGGTGCAGCTCTCCACGGCCCGCTCCAGCAGCGCTTCGCGTTCCTGGGCGGTGAGCGAGGGCGCCTCGCCCGAGGTCCCCAGGACGAGGATGTGCCGCACGCCGTCGTCGATGAGGCTCCGGGCGAACCGGCTGTTCTTCGGAAGGTCGAGCTTCCCCTCGTCCCCGAAGAGGGTGAGCGCGGGGACGACGAGCCCCGTGAGCGGCATGCCTCGAGGGACCCCCGCCCATATCTAAGACCTCGCGCCTTCCGCCCCTCGGAGGCCGGGATGGGGAGGCAGAGCACGCTCCGCGCCCCGGGCCGGAAGCGCCCCTCCCGGGGCCGTCTCGGGCTGGACGAGGCGGGGCGGGGGAGCGTCCTGGGGCCCCTCGTCGTCGGCGCCTACCTCGCGGACGAGAAGGTCCCGGACGAGCTCCTCCGCGAGCTCGGGGTGAAGGATTCGAAGCTCCTGCGGCCCGCGGTCAGGGAGAGCCTCTACGGGGAGCTCCGGACGCGGGGGAAGGCCGTCGCCTTCCGTGCCGAGCCCGCGCTCATCGACCGTTACGTGGGCAAGGGGCGCTACAACGACCTCGAGCTCGAGATGATGGCGCGCCTCGTCGTCCGTCTCTCGCCACGCGAGGTCTTCGCCGACGCGTGCGACGTGGACGCCGCCCGGTTCGCGCGGGAGCTCGAGCGGCGGACGGCCTCCCGCGGCTGGCGGGGGACCATCGTCGCGCGCCACAAGGCGGACCGCGACCTTCCGATCGTCGGGGCCGCGAGCATCGTGGCCAAGGTGGTGAGGGACCGGGCCATCGCCCGTCTCCAGTCGGAGAGCGTCCGGCGCCTGGGATCGGGGTACCCCTCCGACCCCCTCACGAGGGAGTTCGTGCGCCGGCACCTGAGCGAGGGGGGCCCTCTCCCCTCCTGCGTCCGACGCTCGTGGGCCACGCTCGACACTCTTAAGAGCGCCCCCCGGCTCCGCGCGCTCGAGACGTTCCGATGATCGAAGACCTCCTGGTCTCGCTCGTGGATCGCTTCAACCGTCGCACGGCGGAGAACCCGGGGGTCCGCGAGGAGCTCCAGGGGATGGAGCGGATCATCCAGCTCAATTTCACCGACGCAGGGCCCTTCACGCTGGAGCTCAAGGGCGGCAAGCTCTCGCCCCCCCGCATCGGCAACGGGATCACGCCGCAGGTGAAGATCACCACGGACACCCAGACCTTCCAGGGCCTGGTGAACAAGGAGATCGGCCCGATCAAGGCCATGTACTCGGGGAAGCTCAAGATCGACGCGAGCCTCGAGGACAAGCTGCTCCTACGTCGGCTGCTCTGAGCCCGGAGCGCCCCCCGGTCGGCCTCCTCCCCCCATCCCAGACGCTGAAATAGGGGTGCGGACCCTTCGGTCACGGCGCGTTCTTTGGGCGCGCCCGTTGGTCGAAGATGTCGTACCCGTATCCAGGGCCGGAGAGCCCCCCGCCACCGCCGGCCGCAGGAGCGCCCCCCTACGCGACACCCTACGGCTACCCTCCTCCCGGGGGGTACCCTCCGCCGGCGCCCCCTCCCCCACCCAGCGCTCCACCCCCCTCGCCCCCTCCGAAGCGGCCCCGGTCCAAGGTGCCCCTTCTGGTGGGCGTCGCGGTCCTCGTCGTCGTGGTCCTCCTCCTCGCCCTGGTCTTCGGCGGCGTCCTGAAGCTCGGAGGAAGCGGCTCCCCCAGCGGCACCGGGGGGCCCGGACCGACCGGGCTCACCTACCGCCAGGCCCTGAACCAGGCGAACCAGAGCGTCGTCAGTGCCCGGGGCGGAGGACCCTGGCACGTTGCCTACGCGTCGATGATCGACTCGTCGTTCACCTACGACCACTACATCTGGGGACCGTGCAGTCCCGAGGGGTACTCCCCTAACGCCTCGGCGCTCGTCGCCCAGGGGGAGGCCTACGACTGGTTCTTCGTGTTCGTGACGGTCCCATTCTCCCTCTCCTATTCTCACGCCATCTACGTGTCGGTGTGGAACGACTCGGGCGCTCTGGTCTCCCAGGTCGACCCGATGACCATGTGCACCAGCTACGGCGTCCAGGGGCTTCTGGCCGGCAACATCTCCGATTCGCCACAGGCCCTCACGGCCGCGGCGCAGCACGGGGGCTCCCAGTTCCTGGCGCTCCATCCGAACGCGACGGTGGTCGCGAGCGCGAGCTACACCTTCGACCTGAGCATTTTCGCCTACGACCTCACCTGGCGGGTCGACTACCAGACCGTGGAGCTTGCCCGTGGGCCCCAGCCCTACAGCGGGCTGTCCGTCGTGCTCAACGGAACGACCCTTGCGCTCCAGTCCTCGAACTGGGTGAACGGCACGTTCACCTCCTCCGGTGCCCGCTGGCTCGCCTATCCGGTCCAGTTCGCCTTCTCCTCCAGCGGGAGCTCGGCCGGAGGGACGCTCTTCTTCGACAACGTGACGATGACCGTCCCCGCCAGCCTGGGGATGACCACCGACAACCTCAGCCTCGCGATCCTGCAGTCCAACCTCACCCTGGTGAACAACGGCGCGCTCGGGGGTTGCGTCCCTCCAGGGTTCCCGGTGTGCGGGGCCCCCGGCGGAGGGGGCTGGATCACCCTGCTCTCGAAGGGCGGGACCCTCCTGGACACCTACCCTGCCGCCCCCGGTAGCTTCGCGTGGAGCATCGCCGGCGGAACCGTGGGCATCTCCGGGACGGTGAAGCTGGAGATCATCTCGTCGTTCGCGCTCGCCGGGACGGGCGACACGCTCCGGGCGTTCAGCAACGGGGCCCAGACCACCGGGTCCATCGTGCTCTAGGACCCCCGTGCACGGGCCGAACGGGCCCGGGGAAGCGCGGCCTCAGCGCAGGAAGACGCAGGCGGCGATGCAGACCCCGTAGTGGTCCATCGGGATCGAGAGCTCCTCGGTCCGGTAGAAGATCTTGCGGAGCTCGACACCGCGGAAGTGGGCGATCTCCTGCATGCGCCAGCGCAGGAACTCCTTGAGCGCCTTCTGGGTCCCGTGGATGTGGCCCTCGGCGACGTAGCCGCCGTGCCCGTCGGTGCGGAACCCGTAGGCGATCCCCGCGCTGATGACCTCGCCCTCGCCGCCTTGATGGCGGGCGAGGACGCAGTGGGTGATGGCGCCCATGGAGAGCGACTGCCGGTCCACCTGTCGGACGCCGTCCGGAAGGACCGAGGAGACGGAGACCAGGTTCTGTTCCCCGATACCGGCCTTGAGCAGCGCCAGGTCGAAGGCGTTGAGCTCGCTCGTCTTGTTGATGGCCCGACCGCTCGTCACGAAGAAGCGGGTGGGGATCGGCGTGAGGGACGAATCGACCTTCTGCGCGCTCTTGGGCACGAGGGAAGGCGACGCGCGCTTGGCTTTAAGCTCATGCTCTGGCGCTCGAGGCTCGCGCCCCACGGCGGGCGACCTCCCCGCCGGAAGGTCGGCGGCGGGCGAGCGGGGCCTCCCGGGACGGGGCCCGGGGCTCGCGTCGGAGGCTCGACGCGCCCTCCGCGTCCGAGGACGTCTCCGAGCCCGCGACACGACATTCATCAACCACGGGCACAATGTGGCTCCCGGTCAGGCAGGAGGGCCATGAACGTCCGACCGACCGATGGCCGGACGACAAGGAGCCCCTGCCGCCACCCGGGGAGCGAGGCGTGCCGCTGAAGGAGAAGGACCGGCGGCTCCTGGAGGAGCTCAAGCGCGACGGACGCGCGACCCTCACGGCGCTCTCCTCCCGGCTGGGCGTCCCTCGCGTCACGCTCCACGACCGTCTCGAGCGCCTCAAGGCCGAGGGGGTGATCCGTCGGTTCACGGTGATCACCGAGCCCTCGCTCGAGGGCCTCGGCACCTCCGCCTTCGTCCTGGTGAGCTTCGAGAAGAGCGGTCGGGTCACCCAACGGGCGGTGGCGGAGTCCGCCGGACGCCTTCCCGGCGTTCAGGAGGTCCACGTCATCGCGGGGGAGTGGGACATGCTGCTGAAGGTCCGGGGCGAGAGCCTGGAGGCCATCGGACGACTGGTGGTGGAGAAGCTGCGGGAGATCCCGGGCATCGCGTCCACGATGACGCTGCCCTGCTTCTTCACGGTCAAGGACCTCCCCTGACCACGACCCCACGGGGGGGTCGCGCTCCGTCAGCGCAGCCAGGAGGCCCAGAGCGCCGCGGGGGCCAGGACCTCGCCCGGCGGAGCGTTGAACACCCCGTCCAAGGCGAGGGTGACCAGGATCACGGCGGCGACGAGGACCAGGATGAGCCCGATGACGATCCAGGCGGGGGGACCCCGTCCTGCGGCCGCCGTGTTCCACTGGGGGGCGTAGGAGATGGGCACCGAGGCCACCTGGGGCACGTGGGTGGTGCTGAGGGAGCACCGCGGGCAGGAGAGCATCGGCTCGGAGGAAAGGTAGCCGCAGACGCTGCAGTACCGACGCGCTTCGCCGCCGGGGTCGGCCACGTAGGAAGATGAGGGGAGCGGCGAGTTATGGCTTTCCGTGCAGGAGAACTCCCCCTCTCGGAGAGGGGGCGCGGGCCGTGGAGGACCCGACCTACCCTTGAACGCGAGCGCCGCGATGGGCCCGCGTGCGCCTCCCGGAAGGAGGGGATCGTCGGTGAGCCTTCGCCGGTCAGACCATGATCGCGTGGCGCTGCCGGAGGGAGGCCTCGTTCTCTCCACGAGCCTGCATGAGCTCCGCGACGATCCCGTCGCCCAGTCGGAGGCTCCCCGACTCGAAGAGGGTCCCCAGGGGAGCGTGGACCGCCCGCTCGCTCTCCTCCTGGAACTCGAGCAGGAGGAGGAGGGTCGCCGCGTGGGAGAGCTTGCTCGTGCCCCGCGAGGTCACGACGACCAGCTCGGCCCCCTCACGACGGACGATGTTGGCCGTCTGGAGCGACGACTGGCTCTCGCCGCGGTTGGAGAAGATGACGACCAGGTCCCCCTTCCGGACGATGGGGGTGACGGACTCCCCGATGACGTAGGCGGTGATGCCCACCTGCACGAGGCGCATCGCGAAGGCCCGGGCGACGATGCCGCTCCGTCCGGCACCGTAGACGAAGACCTGGGGGGCCTTCTGGATCATCTGGACGGCCCGGCCCACCGCGGCGGGGTCGATCTTCGAGAGCGACTCCGTCACCTTGAGGCCGATGTACTCGACCGCGCGGCGGAACTCTCCCCCGGTGGGGGGCGCACGGGCCCCCCTAGCGTTTTCGGGCATGGGCGGACCCTTTCCCTGTCGGCTTCTTCGCGGCGGCGTGGCCCTTCGGGGCCGGCTTCGCCTTCCCCGCGGGCTTCGGCTTCGCGCCGGACTTGGGCTGGCCCTTCGACACGCCTTTCGGGGCGGGCTTGGAGGGGGCGGCGGGCTTCGAGGGAGCCTTGGCCGCGGCGGCGGGAGGGGGCGGGGCGTGCTTTCTCGCGAAGCGCTTCGCGAGGGCGCGCTCGTAAAGGAGCTTCATGTACATCGCGTCGTGCTCGAGGAGAGGCGAGGAGCTGATCACCGTCCCGTCGTACTCGCGCTCGGCGAGCACGTCCGCGACGGAGTCGAAGTGGACCGCGCCGCGCTTGATCGGGGTCAGGCGGAAGTCCCCCTGCCCGTAGAACTCGACCCCGGAGAAGTTCAGGTAGAGCGAGCCGCGGCTCGCCTCGACGAAGTCGTCGACGAGCTTGTGGAGCTCGACCTTGTCGTCGAACTTCTTGTTCTCCCGGGCGGCGATGTGGGCCAGGTTCAGCACGGGGACGACTCCCTTGACCTCCTTCGCCAGCTGGAGGATCTCCTCGCGGGTGCCGAAGACCTCGGGGTGACCGGAAGGCTCGATGCCGAGCTTGAGCTCCCCCTGGTCGAGACGGTCGAGCCACTTCCGGAGGTCCTTCAGGTCCTCCCGGGTGCGCTCGTAGGCCTGGGCGTGGTCCGGGGTGCCGTAGAAGCCCAGGTGGCCGACCATCGTCTCCGCGCCCAGGGCGTGGGCGAGGGCGGCGGCCCAGCGGTACTGGCGGAGCGTCCTCTCGCGAGCCGCGGGGCTGCTCGCGAAGTCGACGTAGTAGGGAGCGTGGAGGGCGATGTGGACGTCCACCGCGCGCGAGAGGACGCGGGCCTGCTGGAGGTCCGCGTAGCTCTTCGCGAGGAACCAGGAGAGCACCGTGACGTTGGCCTTGCGGGGGATGGGTTGGGAGAGCGCCGCCGGGTCCGGCACCGCGTCGGGCCGGGAACTGGTGGAGACCTCGACGATGACCTCGCCGGGGATGTCGAAGGGGCGCCGACCGATCTCCTCCTCCGAGGCGGGACGGGTGTGCGCGTTGACCTTGATGAACTGGACCTCCATCGCCGTGAGGCCCAGGCTGTGGATGTCCGAGATGCCGTCGCGGAGCGTGCGCCCCTTACAGGAGAGCGGGATGCCTGCAGGTCCGAACCGAATCATCCCGAAAACCCCCGGTCGCCCGGGCGCGGGCGGGCGCTAGGAGACCCTCGAGTTAAACCTTACCAACGCTCGAGGGGCTCCGATTTGCTGGCGACGAAGAGGCACGGGGGGCCGCGCCGGTCCGTCTCGAGCTGGCCCTTCCTCTTGCGAAGCCGTTCCAGGAAGGTCCCCCTCCCCCCCGCCCGGACCCTTGGCAGGACCAGCAGCCCCCCCTCCACGAGCTGGGCGCCCCACGCCGGGGCGAGGTCGGAAGCCGCGTAGGAGACGATCGCGCGGTCGAACGGACCCTCCTCCGCCCACCCTTCGGCCCCGTTCGCCGTTCGAACGGCCACCGAGGGTCGGGCGCTGGCCATCTGGAGGCTCCGACGCGAGGCCTCGGCCAGTCCCGGTTCGATCTCCACCCCGCGGGCCGCGCCCTCCGCCCCCACGAGCCGGTCCATGAGCGCCAGCAGGTAGCCGCAACCGCTGCCCACCTCCAGCACCCGGAGCCCCGGGGCCAGTTCCGCCCACTCTAGCTGCAGCGCCACCATGTGCGGGGCCGAGATGGTCGCCCCGGGCCCCACGGGGAGGGGGGTGTCCTCGTAGGCGTCGCCCAGGTGTCGCGGCTCGACGAAGACGTGCCGAGGGACCTCGCTCAGGGCGGAGGCGATCTCAGGGTCCAGGGGCCCGAGCCCTTCGACCATCCGGCGGGCGAGGTCCCTCCAGGCGGGCAGGACCAGGTCGGGGCGAGCGGCCTCCCC
This sequence comes from Thermoplasmata archaeon, assembly GCA_027314165.1. Classification (GTDB taxonomy): domain Archaea; phylum Thermoplasmatota; class Thermoplasmata; order Lutacidiplasmatales; family UBA184; genus JAKAAX01. Next base: position 115,990 of record DAHVCH010000004.1, read on the forward strand.
GTAGCCCAAGGGCGCATCCTCCGTTCCCGGCCGGTCAACGGGCACCGTTCGGGTCGAGCGTGGCCGAAGCGGCCACCTCTCTTCCAACCGCCGGGCGGGCGACGCTTCCCCGGAACCTCCGTCCCACGAGGTACATCTCGGACGAGGCCTCCCTGGAGGCGGGGGGCTTGGTCACGTCCAGACGCTCGAATCCGCTGCCGACCTTCCGGCGGAGGTCCTGGGTGAGGTCGCCCTGGAAGACCTTCACCGCGAAGTTCCCGCCGGGGACCAGCACCTTCTGGGCCAGCCCGTAGGCGAGCTCCGCGAGCTCCACGCTCCGCGCGTGGTCCATGTCGTAGTTCCCGCTCACCGTGGGGGCCATGTCCGAGAGGCATACGTCGAAAGGCTTGGGGCCGAGACGCTCGAGGAGACGAGGGTCGCCGACCCGACCGCGAAGGAAGGTCACCCCATCCATCGGTTCGAAGCCGCGCAGGTCAACGCTCACCACGTGCCCGCGGGGCCCGACGAGGTCACGGGCCACGATGCTCCATCCCCCCGGGGCCGCGCCCATGTCCAGCACCCGCTGGCCAGGCCTCAGCAGATGGAAGCGGTCCTGCAGGAAGAGGAGCTTGAAGGCCGCGCGGGAGCGAAGCCCTTCCTGTTGGGCGGCCCGGTAGTACGGGTCGCGGCGGCGCTCTTCCGCCCATCGAGGGGACACGCTCGAGGTCAAGCGGGAAGAGCATAAGGGGGGAGGGGTCGGCCGGAACCCTCCTCCCCGCGCCCCCGAACCGACCCCAGGGGGAGACGTACCCCAAGCCAGGAGGCACTGCGGACCGCCATACCACAAACGGGCTCCGCGGGAGTTCAGCGGGGGCTCACCTCGACCCCACCCTTTCAGATCCGGGGCTCGTGCCCTCAGGTCCTCTTGGTGGCCAGGAACGAGCACTGCTCCAACAGGCCGTGCGCGACAAATCCTGCGACGGGTCAAAGAAGAATTCGCCGGGTGGACCCTCCAATCGTGTGTTTCTTTGCGCAAGAACGCGCCGCCCCGGCCTGGCACATTGGTCGACACTGGTCGCGTTGGCTGTCGGCGAGCTGATCGTCGCTTCGGGCTCGGCGAGCGCGAATGGCCCCGCGGCCCGTAGCGGTCGAGCGACCATGGGGCGGACGAGCACCCCCATTCCTTGGGGCTCGGCTATCGCGAACACGACCTGTCCGCCCTACCCGTGCGTCGAGAGGGCCAACTTCTCCACGACGGGAGCGGATCCCCAGGGGGTGAACGACTTCGGCGACTTCCCCCCCTCCGGTGAAATCCACGTGGCCAACCACGGATCCAACAGCCTGGGGGAGGTATCTGCGAACGGCAACCCGGTCCCTCCCATGAACGTGCGGGCGGGGACCGCCCCGGAAGGCGTGGCGGGGGTGTTCCACATCCGGGTCTTCGCGAACGACTCCGTCGGAGAGAGCGGGACCGCCGTCATGGTCCTCACGATCACTGCGACACCGGGGCTCCCTCCAACGACGTTCTACGAGCTGGTGACGGGGCTGTTCGTTGTCGCGGTTGCGACCTTGCTGGCCCTTGCGGTGCTCCAAAGAAGGCGTCAGCAAAGGCGAGAAAACGCACGTTGGCCGGTAGATCGGACCAAGTTCTCACGGATGGACGATGCAGGCGGGTCGTCTTCCGAGCCGAGGGGCGACCGGCTCAAGCCCCCTCCGGGCAGCTGAAGCCCGCGCCGGTCCCCGCCTGCCTGGCACCTCAGGGAGGAAGGGGAGGCGGGGGGGACGGAGGGAGGGATGGAGGGGGGGACGACGGAGGGGCCGGGGGCGCGGAAGGGTCCGGAGGGGTGGGGCTCGTCGAACCGGTCGTGGGCGCAGAGGGAGCCGCGGGGGGCTCCAGCGCTCCGGGCGAGCGCTTCTTACGACGGACCAGGAGGACGACCACCGCCAGGACAGCGACGACCGCGATGGCGAGGGCGACGTAGACGAGCGCGCCCAGCGGACCGGGGGAGCTTCCCCCTCCGGTCACGGGCAGCGTCCCGTTCCCGACAGTGATGTTCGCCCACCCGGTCCTGGTCACTCCGCCCAGGCTCACCTGGACGGTGAGGACATCCGAGCCGGGCGTCGGGCCCGCATCGAAGGCCTCGTTCATGGGGTTCAGCTGCGGATTGATGTGGCCGTCGCTCCCCTGGAGCGCCCAAATGGAAGTGAGGCCGGTCGGGCAGGCCTGGGAGCAGGTGACGTTGGCCGAGAAGAGCTGGGCACCGCCCGGCTTGACCTCCACCGCCGAAGGCTGGATCACCACCGAACGGACGACGACCGCGCTCGTGGTGATGTCGACGGTGCCGGGGCTCCCGACGTAGAACGTCCCGTACTGAGAGGCGTTCACGAAGACCGTTTCGGAACCCACCGTGGACCCGGCGGTGAAGAGGACGTAGGCGTTGGGGGTGCTGGTGTGGTCGATCGTGCCGAGCCCGTTCGAGACCGACCAGTAGTACTCGATCCCTTCTCCCGGGCCGCACGAGAAACGGTAGGTGCACTGCGGCTGAGCGGTCAGGTTGACCGTCCCGCCCGGGACCACGCTCACCTGGTAGGGCTGGACGGAGACCCCCATGAGCGTCAGGTAGTTCGAGGGGAAGATGGTGATCGACGAGGCGTTGGCGCTGGAGCTCGTCCCCAGCGTCGCATCCACGTACACCTGGAACCCGGTGGAGTAGGCGTTCGGTCCCGCGGTGAAGGTCACCGTGGAGCTCGAGGTGGAGCTGAGGGTCCCCCAACCCGCCGCGGACATGGACCAGCTGTACGCGATCTCTCCGACGGGACAGGCGGACGAGCAGACCGGAACGGCCACCAGGGCCTGCCGGCCTCCCGTGATGATCGTCGACGACAGAGGGGTCAGGTTGAGGGAGAGGAGGGTCGGGAGCGGGCCCGTGACGATGGTGATGGGGACCGGGGTGCTCGCGACCTTGACCCCGGCCATCGTCGCGTTCAGGAAGAGGGTGTCCTGTCCCGTCGATCCCCCCGCGGTGAACGTGTTACCGATGGTGTAGTTCCACCCCGACCGCAAGGTGCCCAGGGAGTTCGAGAGGGTCCAACTGTAGTTCATCAGGGTGTAAGGACAGGGGAGGCCGTTCGAGCAGGTCACGGCGGTGCTGAACGCTCGGGCGGTCCCTTCGGCGAGCACGGCCATGTTGGGCGCGACGGTGACCGACGTGAGGTGGAAAGTGAGGGGCAGGATCTCGATGGAGGCATGGGTATGCCGCGCCAGCCCCTGGTAGGACGCGGTCACGTTCATCGTGAGGTTCCCGGGATAGGCCCCGGCGGTGTAACCCCCCTGGGTGCTCCCCCCGTAGTAGGTCCCCAAGGTGGTGTTGCTCACGGTCCAGGTGAACAGGGTCTCTATGGGGCAGGCTCCCAAGCAGGAGACCGTGAAGGTCGTGCTGTTGCCGGCGCCCAGCTGGACGAACGTGGGGTAGATGGAGATCTGGCCAAGGTCCGAGGAGCTTCCGAAGATCTGGACCTCGACCTCGGAACTGCGCAGGGTCTCGCCCCCGACGTAGGCGTTGGCGTAGAGCAGCACGTACCCGTCGAGGGGCCCTGCCGTGAAGTTCACCACGCTCCCCACCGTGGTGTTGAGCGAGCCGTCCTTGGAGGAGTTCAGGGACCAGATGTAGGTCACCGGTCCCGGGCAGGGGCCGCCTATGCAGGTGGTGCTCGCGGTGAAGGAATGCGAGCCGGTGGGTGAGAGGATCACGCCGGTCGGGTTGACCGTCACGGAGGCCAGGATGGAGGTGTACGAACCGGGGGAGATGAGCGTCACCTCTCCCGATCGGTTCTGCGCGACGAAGAAGGCCCCCACCGCACCGTCCCAGGCGACCCCCATCGGGATCCCCGTGGCGAACCGCAGCACCGAGGCCACCAGACCGGTCGTGCCGTTGATGATGTCCACCGATCCCATCGGGCTCGTCTCGACCACCGCCCCGGTCGAGGGATCGGAGGCCAGGCCGAAGGGCAGGTTGGTCACCGACACGCTTCCCCATTCCTTCAGGCTCGTCGCGTTGACGAGCGAGAGGTTCACGGAACCCTGATTGGCCACGTAGACCCGGTCGTTGAAGGGGTTGTAGGTTAGGCCCGCCGGATTGCTCCCCACCGGCACGTGGGCCATCGCCAGATCGGTGGAGCCGTTGAGCACGGTCATGTTGCTGGCCCCGCCGTTCGAGACGAAGACCAGGCCGCTGTGGGGATCGACCGCTACGCCATCGGCCCCAAGGAACCCTCCCTCCGTCGTGAAGAGGGCGTCGGTGCTCGCGTTGATGACCGAGACGGTGCTGCCCGCGCCTCCGCCCCCGGCGTTCGCGACGTAGACCATGCCGTTGACGGGATCGTAGGCGAGGGAGTTGGGACGCACGCCGGTCGAGATCTTGGCCAGGACGGCGTCGGTGGAACCGTTGAGGACCCAGACGTCGTTGGAGGCGCGATTTGCGACGAACACGTGACCGTTCGAAGGATCGACGGCCACCCCGTAGGGCTGGTCTCCGACCGCGACCGAGGCGGACACTTGCTGGAGCGTCCCGTTGATGGCGGTGAGGTTGCCCCCCACCGCGCAACAGGGGGCGGTCGAGTCAACCGCCACGAGGACCCGCCCGTTGGATGGGTCGTAGGCCACGCCGACGGGGTCGCCTCCCGTGGAGATGTTGCCGATGCGACAGCCGGTGCACGAGGGACCGATCCCTGCTCCGGGCATCGCCGCGGGGCTCGCCGCGCCCGGACGGTCGAGGGCCCCCGAGCTCGGGGCGGGAACGAGAGAGGAGACGAGCGGGTGGGTCGCCCCAGCCCCTTCCGGAAGCCGGGCGGCCGCCACGGAACCCGGTCCGAGGGCCGCCAGCCCACCGGCCACCATCAGGACCACGACAAGGACGACGGCAGGCTTCTGAACGAGCAGGGGCCCGCAACGGTTCGGCTCCGCCATACTCCTCAACATCCGGCCGGGGCCACATAAGGGTGGGTCTTCGTCCAGACCTCCGGTCCGAGGAGGTCCGCAGGGAAAGGACCCGTCGCTCGCCACGACCTCGGCTGCGGTGGGGGAGCACGTCGGCGCTTGCGCGCTCAGAGCGGTCATTGAAGGATGGGCCGAGCGCAGGTCCGCCGCCCCCCGGCCCGGAGGGCCGAACCATCGGAAGATCCCGCCGACGGGCCGTGTGCCCATCATGGTGCGAGGGTGAGCCCCTGACCGTTCTCGGCTATCGAAGGGCGAGCCCGCGCGACCTTGATGAGGCGCGCGCTCGGCCGGTCTATGCCCGTGAGGCGATGTACCGACGGAGCTTCTCGTAGATCTCGTCCCGCGTCTCGAACCTCTCGAAGTCGGCACGGTCGTGTAGGTCCCGGTAGGTCCCTCGGTGGCCCCCTTTCACCTTGAGCCGCCAGCGACCGGGCATGTCGCGGAGCGGCGCCACGTCGAGGGTCGCGCTCTTGCGCCAAGGGTGATGGCTGAACTCGGGGAAGGCGTCTAGGAACGCCCGCTGGGCCTCGGGGGGGAGACGGTCGAACTCTCGCTCGGCGGATTCGAGGAGGGTGAAGTGCTCCTTCCAGGTCGCAAGGAGCTTGGAGGGCACCCGCTACCGCCCCCTCTTGGCTCCCCAGCCCGGGTGCCGCTTCTCCGCCTCAGCGAACGTGGAACTCCGCTCCTCTCGCTCGCGCCGCTCGATCTCCCTCACAGTCTCGGGAGGGAGCCAGTCCTCGAACGCGGAGAGCAGGAACTCGTCCCAGTTCTTGTCGGAAGGTTTCAGGCGCTGGAGGAGCGCGATCGTGGAGGCGTGGGCGGGGATGCTGGACATGGGGTCGGCGGAGCTCATGATTCGCTCATGAATCGGCCGGAGATAAGGATAGTGGACCTTCCACCGCTCCGCACCTGTGCCCTTCCGAGGGGACCGCCGTCAGGGAGGCCCCCTTCCGGGATGGACAGGGCTCCACTTTGCCCCGGGGTGTGCCATGATTCCACCGTTCGCAGCGCTCATAGCTGCGAACACTGCGATCCTCAGCGGGCGATTATCGCATGTTCAGCGATGGCGCGGTATATTTCAATGAAAAATGGGATGGGGCCGTCCGAATTTGAATCGGAGTCTCTTGCACCCCAAGCAAGAAGGATGGTCCAAGCTACCCCACGGCCCCATCAGGGTGCGGCGGGCACTTCCGGGGCGTTCTTAATGGTACGCCTCGGGGCGCGCCACGGTCGACCCCGAGGAGAAGGATGGGGCCCCGTCGGGAGGGTTCGGCGGGAGGAGCGTCGGTGCGACCACCGGCGCCCCCGCCCGGGTCCAACTGGAGGGGTTGACCCGCCCGGGGTCAGAGTTGGAGACGCTCGTACGGCGACCGCCATTGACCGTAGCGTAGCGTCATCTCGATCGCCAGGGTGATGGCGAAGAGCGCGACGGGGAACGGGTCCTCGGCCTCCTCCATCGAAACGTCGTGGGTCTCGACGGCCAGCATCTCCGTATGGACCGTGGCCACGGGGTCGTCGTAGGCGTCGAGGAGGCGGACGTCCCCATGGTGCTCTCCCGGCGCCATCTTCAGGACCGGTCGACCGGTAGGAGAGTCGAGGATCCCCTCCTGGCCCTTGAACGAAAGGAACATCCGGACGGTCTGGTCGGGGCTGGCGAGGCAGTAGATCGAGGCGTTCTCCTCGTTCGCTACGGCCTCCTTGTACCCGTGGTACCCCATGTGAACGAGGTTGCGCGCACCCTCCGCCTGGTGGTCCTCGGTACGCTGACGCCAGAGGAGCGCGAGCGTCGTGCCGGGCGGGCCCTGGACCGTCCAGGCCCCGTTCTGGAACCACTCCACAAGACCTCGACGGTTCTTCTGGGCATCCTCGACGAAGTACGCTTCCACGTCCTTCCTGTCGCGCTGGAGCAGGAAGCGAGGCAGTCCCAGGACCCCCCAGGCCTGGGCGAGGTCGCCCGTCGCGAAGTTCTTGTCGTCAAGGGCGGCGGTATCGATGTTCGGAGGGGCGTAAGGAGCCCGGTCGACCATGCAACTCCCAAGTGCGGAGGTCATAGATGTGCTGTTGGGCCGGTTCGCGGCCCAGGCCCTGGGGTGCTCGCTTGGACCCGCCCCCACGGCGAGCCGGCGTGTCGACCTGCCTGTCCGCCTCCTTCGACACCGCCGGCCTCCCTGCTCCCGGGGTATCGTCGCACCCTCGCCCTAGCCCACATGGGCCGGGTGCTCCACCGGGACCCCGTAGATTGCGCGGACGCACCGCTGCCCTCGTGGGAGATCCGTGGAAATGTGGGGTCGAGGTCGTCCGCCCCAGGGATGGTACCGAGCATGTTCAGTCCATCTGATCCGGTTTGGACCGCGGGCCGGGAGTGGTCGCACCACTGCGGATCATGATCGGGAGCTGAACCCTAAGGGGGGCGAATCCCGCGAAGCAGCAGTACGCCGACCCCGGTGGGAGGGGGCGTGCCCGTACCGGGAAGGGGCACAAACCATTGTTATATTGGCAGACTTTCGACCGGCAATGACTCGCGACCGCTCGCGCTTGTTGTCGGACCAGGCCTCCGTCGACCACGCCCTTACGGTCCACGAATCCCCCGGCCGTTGGTGGCGATGGGTGTCCGTCGTGATCATGCTCCTCATGGTCACCTCGGCCCTATCGGCCACGGGGCTGGCAGGTCACCCGGCGTCCCCCAAGCTTCCCGAGGGTGCATCGCCCGGTAGCTCGGTCGCACCCCAGGGCGGATCGCGGTTGGTCGCGCCGGTCGCCGGGGCTAACGCGGCCACAAACCCGACATCCTCGCCCCCGGTTTCGTCCCGGGCACCGCCGGGATCATCGAGGTCGAACCCTTCGGCCTCCCCGCACTCAGGATCTCCTCTCTCCGCAGCTCCCTCTCCTCCTCCTGCGCCCGTCCGGCCGACCTCACCCTCGCCGCCGGTGACACCTCAGCCACCTACCCCCGCACGGGCTTCCCTGGACCCCGCCTCGGGTCATGCCCGAAGGCTAGCTGGCCCAGGTTCCCCCGAGACCTCCTCGGCGATCTCATCGTGGACCCTCTCGTCCATCACCGGTCCCCTCCCCGCCACGGTGACCGCCACGGGAGGCGGCGCCGTCCCGAGCTCAACGATCACATTCGCGGCGTCGAACCCCGGCGAGGTCGTCTTCACGGCCGCGCCGTGCACGGCGAGCTCCGCCGGCGCCTTCAGCTGCTCGCTGACCGTCACGGCCTCCCCGAACACCGCCCAGACGTTCACGGCGAATGACGGAACCGGGCCGGTCACCTCCTCGAACTCCTTCACCGCCATCCCCACGTGGTCCCTCTCCCCCAGCACCGGGACCCTTCCCACTCCCGTCACCGCCACAGGCACCGGGTTCGCATCGAACGCCGGGGTCCTCTTCGCAGCGACCCAGCCCTCGCAGGTTTCGCTCTCCTCCTCCCCCTGCACGAGCTCCGCCACCGGTAGCTTCAGCTGCGCACTGACCGTGACGGCCGCGCCGAACATCGGCGAGACCTTCACCGCCACCACCATCGCCACGATCCCCGTCGCGACCCATCCGGTGGGGATGGCGTTCGATTCGGCGAACAACGCGGTGTACGTGGCGAACAATGGCGCGGGTAGCGTGAGCGTCATCTCCGAGGCCACCGGGACCGTCACCGCCACCATCGCCGTGGGAGGAGCCACCGCGGGGGTCGGGGTCGACGCTGCGACCAACACCGTCTACGTCTCGAACTGGGGCACGAACAGTTTGGACGTGATCGACGGCGCCACCAACTCCCTCATCACGACGATCCCCGTGGGAACCACGCCGGATGGAGTAGGGGTCGACAGCGCGACCGACACCATCTACGTCGCGAACTGGGGTTCGAACAGCGTGAGCGTGATCGACGGGGCCACCAACTCCGTCATCACCGTGGTGCCTGTAGGAGCTGGGGCCGGTTGGCTCGGGGTGGACAGCTCGACCAACACGGTGTACGAGTCCAACAACAACGGGCAAAGCGTCAGCGTGCTGAACGGCGCCACCTACGCCGTCATCGCCACCATCCCCGTGCAGAACTGTCCCGTTCAAGTGGGAGTGGACACGGGAACCAACATGGTCTACGTCGCCAACTACTGTTCGGACACGCTTAGCGTGATCAGCGCAGCGACCAACAGCGTGACCAACGTCATCTCGGGGGCAGTGAGCCCCTGGGGCGTCTGGGTGAACAGTGCGACGAACACCATCTATGTCACGAACAACGGCGCCGCCACGTTGAGCTTGATCGACGGCGCCACGAACTCCGTCACCACCACATTCGGTGTGGGTTCCCAGCCGGAGGGTGTGGGAATGGACCCCAGTACCGGCACCGTGTTCGTCGCGAACTACGGGTCGAACAGTGTGAGCGTGATCAGCGCCGCGACCACATCGTCCAACGCCTTCACTGCCGCCCCGTCCTGGTCCGTCTCTCCCACCAGCGGCGTTCTCCCGGTCACGCTCACCGCCACCGGGACCGGCTTCCAACCCAACGCGGCGATCACCTTCGCGGCCACCACTCCTGCTCAGGTGGCGCTCACCCAGACACCCTGCACCAGCAACGCCGCGGGGAGCTTCTCCTGCACCCTCACCGTGACCGCTTCCCCCAACGTCGCGGAGACGTTCACGGCCGCCGACGGGGTCAACACCGTCACCTCCTCCAACACGTTCACCGCGACCCCGTCCTGGTCCGTTTCTCCTACCAGCGGCACTCTGCCCGCCACGCTCACCGGCACCGGGACCGGCTTCAAGCCCAACGCGGCGATCACCCTGGCCGCCACCAATCCTACTCAGGTGACCTTCACCCAGGGCCCCTGCACCAGTTCCGCCACGGGGAGCTTCTCATGCTCCCTCGTCGTGACCGCCGCACCCCGGCTCGGCGAGACCTTCACGGCCAACGACGGGACGAACACCGTCACCTCCTCCAACACCTTCACGGCCACCTCCAGCCTCACGCTCTCGGTCGCCGCCGGGGTCGTGGGAACCGCGCTGACCGTGAGCGGAACAGGGTTCGCTCCCGGCCCGGGGACGGTCACCGTCTCCTGGACGGACTCCAACGGGAACACCGCCTCGGTGTGCTCGGGCGTCGTCCTGAGCGCCACCGGGAGCTTCTCTTGCATCGGCTACACCCTCCCACCGAGCACTTTTGGCATAGGGACCTTCGCGGCGGGGGACTCCAGCGGGAGCACGGCCTCGACCACGTTCCTCATCCTCCCGGCGGTCCTCGCCACGCCCACCACGGGATCCGTCGGCACCGTCGTCACCTTCTCCGGCAACGGGTTCTCCCCGAACTCGGCCCTGACGATCGCGTGGTCGGGGAACGCGTTCGGGAGCCCCACCTGTCCGGCGACGACCGACGGCTTCGGGAGCTTCACCTGTACCCCCTACACGTCCCCCCCGATGCCGACGGGAACCTACACGTTCAACGCGACCGACGGGAGCGGCCACGCCCGCCAGGCGACCTTCACGGTCACCCCGAGCCTGGTCGTGAGCCCGACCTCCGGCCCGGTCGGCACCTGGGTCGGGCTCCAGGCCCACGGGTTTGCCGGGGGGTCGAGCGGGAGGATGTTCTACGCCGATCACTGGGGGAACCTCCACACGGTCTGTCAGGGCGTTCCCGTGGCGGCGAACGGGAGCTTCTCGTGCACGTGGGTCATCCCGCCGAGCACGGGATCGGTCGCGACCTTCTCGGCCGGTGACTCCTCGGGAAACCAAGCCATGGTTCTCTTCGATGTGACCCCCAGTCTCGTGACCTTCCCCGTCAGCGCGAGCTACGGCACCTCGGTGACCTGGTACGGGTCCGGGTACAACGGGGCCGGGCAGGCCGTCTCGATCTACTGGAGCGGCAACGGCACGCACGTCTGCACGGGGGTGGCCAACGTTTCCGGCAGCTTCACGTGCGGGTTCACCCTGCTCGAGGCGCCCTTCGGTCGTCTAGCCGTCAACACCACCGACGCCTACTTCGGGGCCTGGGGCATCGGCGCCCTGACCGTCTTGGAGTCGCTCTTCGTCTCGCCGACGAGCGGCCCGGTCGGTACGACCCTCACGGTCTACGGGTTCGGTTGGTACTCCGCCGATTTCCTGACCGTCCTCTGGGGCGGGCAGCTGACCATCTGCTCGCAGTGGGCGACCCTCGGCACCAACGGGACGTTCGTCTGCTCGATCGGGCAAGGGGCCGGTTTCACCGTACCCTCGACCCCCGCCGGACCGGTCGTGATCCAAGCGAACGACAGGGTGGGGGGGAACGACCTCCTGGACACCGTGACCTTCACGGTCACGACCAACCTCGCCGTCTCCCTCACGGGGTCTCCCGCCCCCACCGACGTCGGCGTCGCGGCGACGTTCACGGCGGTGGCCTCCGGCGGCGCGGGATCGTACCCCAGCTACGCCTTCGACTTCGGCGACGGGTTCACCGCCTCGGGCACCTCGGCGACCGCCACGCACACCTACGCCCAGGCGGGGACCTATCCCGTCCGGGTGGTGGTCACGGACGCTTACGGCAGCCAGGTCTCGACGCTCTTCACCGAGGTCGTGAATGCGGCCCCTTCGGTCTCGGCCTCGGGCACCCCAGACCCCACGGACCTGAACGTCGCGCTCGCGTTCTCGGCGTCGGTGTCCGGCGGGACCGGAGCGGTCGGCTACCTGTGGAACTTCGGCGACCTCACGAGCAGCACCGCCGCCAACCCCACCCACCTCTACGCCGCCGGCGGCAGCTACACGGTCACGCTGACCATCACCGATGCGGTCGGCGCCAAGGCGACCACGAGCTTCACGGTGGTCGTGAGCCCCGACCCCGTCGCTTCCTGGACCGCCTCCCCCACCACAACGGACCTGGGCATGGCGGTCGCCTTCTCCGGCAGCGTTAGCGGCGGGACCGGCCCGATCACCTACGCGTGGACGTTCGGGGACGGCGGAACGGCGTCGGGGGCCTCGGCCGTCCATACCTACGTCTCCTCCGGGACCTTCACGACCGCGCTCACGGTGTGCGACGCGCTCCTGCGATGCTCCACCGCCACCTCCCCCATCGTCGTGAACGCCCGACCCTCGGTCTCCGAGTCCATCTCCGCCGACCCGACCGATGCCGGGCTCGGGGTGGGCTTCACCGGGTCGGTGGCCGGAGGGACCGGCCCGTACAGCTGGTTCTGGACGTTCGGGGACGGGGCGACGAGCACGCTCGCCTCCCCCAGCCATGCGTACGCGACCCCCGGGTCCTACCTCGTGTCCTTGACCGTCACCGACGCGGTCGGGTCGAGCACTTCGGGCTCGAGCACCCTCACGGTCGTGGCGCTTCCCACCGTCTCCCCCGCGGCGACACCCACCACCACCGACGTCGGCCTCGGCGTGACCTTCGCCCCCGGGCTCGCGGGAGGGGTGGGTCCGTTCACCTACGCCTGGAACTTCGGGGACGCCACCACCTCGACGGCCGCCTCCCCGACGCACGCCTATGCGGCCTCCGGAAGCTACACCGTGTCGCTCCTGGTGACGGACAGCCTGGGCCGGAGCACGACGGGGACCCTCGCGGTCCGCGTGAACGCGCTCCCCTCGGTCGCACCCACGGCCACCCCAGGGACGACGGACGTGGGGATGGCGGTGGCCTTTGCGTCGTTCGCCTCCGGAGGGACCGGGACGCTCACCTACGCGTGGGAGTTCGGGGACGGGACGACCTCCGCTCTGGGGGACCCTTCGCATCCCTACGTCATAGGAGGGACCTACAGCGTCACGGTCACGGTGACCGACTCTCGGGGGGTCTCCACCACGGGCGCGGTCTCCGTCACCGTCAACTCGCTTCCCAGCGTCGTCGCCTCCGCTTCGCCGGACCCCACGGACGTGGGGGTCGCCACCGCCTTCAGCGCGGTCGGTTCCGGCGGCACGGGGAGCCTGACCTACTCCTGGACGTTCGGCAACGGAGGTACCTCTGGCCTGCAGAACCCCACCTACGTGTACACCGCGAGCGGGACCTACACGGTCCGGTTGGTGGCGACCGACGCGATCGGCGGCTCAGGCTCCACGACCTTCACGGAGCAGGTGAACGCCCAGCCTTCGGGCGTCGTCCTCTCCGCGAGCGCGGGGGCCCTTGACTACTGGCAGAGCACGAACCTCACCGTCTCCGCTTCGGGGGGAACGGGGAGCTACTCGTACAGCTACTCCGGGCTCCCGGCCGGCTGCGTGTCCGTGAGCGCGCCCACCCTCACCTGCTCGCCCCGGGCCCTGGGGAGCTTCTCGATCACGGTCACCGTGACGGACCCCGTGGGCGGTTCCGGGACGAGCAATGCCCTCTCCCTCATCGTCCGGGCGGATCCCTCGGTCTCGAGCCCCGTCGCGACCCCCGCCGCCGTCGATGTCTCCCAGACGACCTGGATCTCCGTGGTCCCCTCGGGAGGGTACGGAAGCTGGACCTACCTGTGGTCCGGGCTCCCCGGCGGCTGCCTCTCGGCCAACCTCGCGACGATCGCGTGCACGCCCACCGTGGCGGGGACCTACTCCGTCGGGCTCAGGGTCGTGGATGGACTCGGGGGCACGAACTCGAGCTCCGCGCTCGTGCTCGTGGTCTCGACCCTTCCATCGGTGGGCCTGCTCTCAGTAACTTCCAGCTCGATCGACGTCGGGCAGACGACGACGCTGAGCGCGGCGGTCTCCGGCGGCGCTCGCTGGACCTCTCTCGCCTGGAACGGTCTCCCGCCGGGATGCCCGAGCTCCAATGCCTCGGTGCTTTCGTGCACCCCCACCTCTTCGGGGGTCTACGCGGTCTCGGTCACCGCGACGGACGCCAACGGCGGCTCGGCCTCCTCGACACCGTGGCCCCTTACCGTCTCCCCCGCGCTCGGCGGCCTCTCGCTCTCGCCCTCGACCACGACCCTCGATGTCGGGCAGGCCCTGGCGATCGTCGCGTCGGTCTCCGGTGGCTCGGGTGGGCTCCTCTGGAACTGGGCGGGGCTCCCCGCGGGGTGCTTCGGCTCGGCCCTAGCCTCCGTGAGCTGCGTTCCGACGGCCGCCGGGAGCACCAACGTCACGGTCAGCGTCTCCGACTCCAGCGGGGCGTCCCTCACCTCCTCCAAGGTGGCGATCACGGTCTTCACCGCGCTCATCGCGACCCCCGTGGCGGCCTCCGCAGGCTCGGTGGACCTGGGACGATCCCTCACGTTCTCGACCCAGGTGAGCGGGGGGGAAGCTCCCTACGTCTACACCTGGACCGGCCTCCCCGCCGGGTGCACCTCCGCGAACGCATCGCAGCTCTCCTGCACGCCGACCTCGGTCGGGAGCTACCAGGTGTCGATGGGAGCGAAGGACGCGAACGGCGATCGCGTGGACGCCGCCGCAGTCCCGGTGCAGGTGCTCTCCTCCCTCGGTACCCCGACGCTGGTCGCGACCCTCTCGACCCTCGAAGTTGGCCTCACGACCGACCTCGGCGTCTCGGTCTCGGGTGGCCATGGGCCGTACACCTACCTCTGGAGCGGGCTCCCCGTGGGGTGCGTCCCCGCGAACTCCCCGGCCCTCGCTTGCGCACCCACGTCAGCGGGAAGCGCCAGCGTAGCGGTCACGGTGACGGACGCGAACGGTGTGTCGACGCCCTCGAACGCGCTCGCCCTGTCGGTCGCTCTGCCGCTGTCCGTCACCGCCTCCTCGAACCGGACCGCGGCCTTCCCCATCGGGGGTTCGGTCGCCTTCCACGCCTCCGCCTCGGGCGGGGTGGGAACGGTCACCTACACCTGGTGGCTGAACGGGTCGCTCGTCCAAGGGGCGAGCACCGCGTGGCTCAACCTGACGGACCTCAAGGGCGGGACCTACGCCGTCGCGGTGACCGTGACGGACGGGGCAGGGGTGAAGGTCACGAGCGGCGCGGTCTCGGCGACCTCCGAGCTCAAGTCGTGGCAGATCACGGCCGCCGCCCCGGTCGGTCCGACCTCGTTCGAGTGGGCCCAGCTGCTGCTCTTGCTCATCCTGGCCGTCCTGGTGCTGCTCGGCCTGGTGCTTCTCCTGCTCCAACGCAGGCGGAGCCGACCTCCGAAGGAGGCCCCCAAGACCCGAGCTCGGCCCGCGCCGTCCGAAGCCCAAGTGGTCGCGGGCGGCGTCGTCGCGGCGCCTCCCCCCGCAGCGCCCCCAGCGCCCGCGCCAAGGTCCGAGGCCAAGGAGGCCCCCTCCCCCACCGAGCCCGCCCGCGGCAACGACTGGGAGGAGGACGACGAGCCTCACACCGACGAGATGCCCGGAGAGCCGACCGGGACCGGGAACGACCTGCACATCGAGGACGGGGCGTAGGGGAAGGGCGGGGGTGCGCCCCCGCCTCCCTGGGCCTTTCCGCTCAGGGTCTCGCCGGGGGCCTTCGTCGTGCCCTTCGGCGGGCCGTCAGGTCGATCGAAGCCGAGGGAGGGAATCGAACCCCCAAGAAACAGATCTGCAGTCTGTCGCATTAACCATTCTGCCACCTCGGCGCAGTCGTGCGGATGAGCGGCCCCCAATAAGGCCTCGGCGGTCCCACCGCCGCCCAAGGTCAGACCTGGGAGAAACCCCGGAGCACCCGCTTGAACGCGTTCGTGGCCGAGATCTTGGCGCGTCCGGCCAGGTTCTGGCTGCGGCCCTCCGCCCGGACGCGTCCGTTGCGCAGGAGCTCCAGGAAATCCTCCACCGACTCGACGTCCTCCTCCGTCTCCGTGTAGCAACGGCCGACGCTTCCCCGCTCGTGGGCGTCGCTGCCTCCCGTCACCGTGACGTGGCGCCGGGTCGCGACGAGCCCCGCCTTCGCGTTCGGGACGTCCGAGTTCCGCCCGTTCATCCCCTCGATGCCGGCGACCTCCGCCGCGTTCGCCACTTTCCGTCCCGCCCCATGCGCCCAACGGAAGGGGTGGGCGAGCACGGGGATCCCGTTCAGGCGTCGGACCTCTTCCAGGGTCTCCACGAGCGGACGGTGGGGGGCCGGGGCCCGCTCGACGCCGTAGACCAGCAGGTGACCCTCTCGGGTGGAAACCTCGACCCCGGGCACCAGCAGGAAGCCCCGGGTCCCCTCGAACGCCCGGCGGGCGCGCGCGAGAGCGGCCACGGAGTTGTGGTCGGTGATGGCGACCCCTCCGAGCCCCTGGACGAGGGCGTCGCGGAACACCTCCTCCACGGTCAGGAGCGAGTCGGGGGAGGCGGTGGTGTGGATGTGAAGGTCCAGCCGCGTGCCCGGCATCGCCCGACCCCTGCCTCCCCGCCTACCGCACCTTCGCGCCCCCGGGCAGTGGGCGGTCCGGCACGAGGCAGCCTCCCGAGGAGAGGAGGAGCACCTCGGCGCGTCCGGGGCCCGCACGGTCGAGCCGGGCGATCACGCTCGGAGGGGCCCCGGGAGGGACCTCGCCGGAGAGGGGCCCTTCACCCGTCTCGATCGACCGGCCTTCGTGGGGGGTCGGAAGGACCGAGGCGACCACGAGACGCGCGCGGGCGAAGTCGTCGTACTGGATCCTGGGCGCCGGAGCGGTCACGTCGCGGAGCGCCGTTCCGGGCGGGGTGCCGTCGGGCGCGCGCAGCACGGCCACGACCTCCCCGGCCTCGGCGGCGAGGATCATCCCTTGCGAGGTCACCCCACGCAGGGGGCGGGGCTCGAGGTTCGCGAGCACGACGACGGTCTTCCCGCGGAGCTCCTCCGGACGGTAGAACGGCTTGATCCCGGCGACGAGCGTGCGGGGGGCCGCTTCGCCGAGGTCCACGGTGATGACGTAGAGCTTGTCGGCCTTCGGATGGTCGGCCACCTCCTTCACGAGACCGGCGCGGAGGTCCAGGACCGGCGGGGGACCGGTCGCGGGCGCCCCGGGCGCGGCGGAGGGTGGGGGGGCTCCCTTCGGGGCAGTGGGCCGCGCCGCCCCTCCCCCGCCCGCGGAGGGGGCGGCGGTCAGGAGCTTCGCAAAGAGCGGCGAGAGGGGGCCCAGACGGGTCCCGGGGACGGGAGGCTCGAGGGCCCGCGACCAGCTGCCGTTCGACACGAGCTCGGGCGTCCCCAGCATCTTGGCCACCCGCTCCGACGCGAAGGGCAGGAACGGAGCGAGGAGCACCGCCGTCGCCCGGACGACCCAGAGCGCCTCGTACACGGCGAGGTCCCGGCCTTCCCCCTGCTGCGACCAGGGCTTGGACTCGTGGAAGGCCCGGTTGCCTTCCCGAACCAGCTCCAGGGCCAGGTCGAGCGCTTCCTTGAGCTGGACGGCCTCGAACCGGGCCGTGGCGTCCCGGTGGGCCGCGAGGGTCCGCTGGCCGAGCTTGCTGCTCTCCGCCGACCACCCCGTCGGAGGGGCGGGGACCTTGCCCCCGTACCGGCCCTCCACGAAGGTGAGGACCCGGTGGACCAGGTTGCCCCACTGGTCGGCCAGGATCTGGTCGTGGTCCTGGGCGATGTCGCGGTAGTCGAACTCCGAGTCGTGGTTCTGCGGGGCGTGGTAGGCCGCGTAGAACCGGACGGTGTCGGGGTCGTACCGCTGGAGCAGGTCCGGCAGGAAGACGGAGAGCGACGGGTCGGTCTCGGACTTCGAGAGCTTCTCCCCCCCGAAGTTCAGGAACTCGTTCGCCGGCATGTCGTAGGGGAGAGAGAACCCTCCGACCCCGAGCAGGATCGCCGGCCAGATCACCGTGTGGAAGGTGATGTTGTCCTTGCCCATGAACTGGTAGATGCGCGTGTCCTCCCCGGCCTCCCAGTACCTCCGCCAGGCCTCCGGGTCGCCCTTGCGCTGCGCCCACTCCTTCGTCGCGGAGAGGTAGCCGATCACGGCCTCGAACCAGACGTAGAGCCGCTTGTCGGGGTACCCGTCGAGCGGGAGCGGGACGCCCCAGGAGATGTCGCGCGTGATCGGCCGGGGCCGGAGCCCTTCCCGTACGTAGTTCTCGGTGAACGCCCGGACCGACGGGCGCCATCGGTCGCGGACCTGCAGGTGGTAGCGCTGCAAGGGCTCGGTCAGCTTCTGGAGCTGGAGGTAGAAGTGCTCCGTCGGTCGGAACTCCGCGGGAGTGCCGCAGGTCTTGCACCGGGGCCCCTTGAGCTCCTGGGGCTCCAGGACCCGGGAGCAGCTCGGGCATTCGTCCCCGCGGGCCGAGGGGTTCCCGCAGTGGGGGCAGGTCCCGGTCACGTAGCGGTCGGGGAGGAACCGCCGGTGCTTCGGGCAGTACGCCACCTGGGCCGTCGCCTTC
This sequence comes from Thermoplasmata archaeon, assembly GCA_027314165.1. GTDB lineage: Archaea > Thermoplasmatota > Thermoplasmata > Lutacidiplasmatales > UBA184 > JAKAAX01. Next base: position 134,114 of record DAHVCH010000004.1, read on the forward strand.
TCGATGAACCCTTCCTGCAGCAGCGTGAGGAAGAACTCCTGGGCCGTCCGGATGTGCAGCGGGGTGTGCGTCGTGGTGTACGTGTCGAAGCTCAGCCCCAGGCGCCGGAACGTCTCGGCGTTGATCCGGTGGTACCTCTCCGCGACGACCTCCGGATCGACCCCCTCCGCCTCCGCGCGCACCGTCGTTGGCGTGCCGTGCATGTCGGAGCCGGAGACCATGACCACCTCGTGGCCCTGGGCCCGGTGGTACCGGGCGAAGATGTCCGCCGGGAGGAGGTTCCCGGCGAGATGGCCCAGGTGCTGCGGCCCGTTGGAATAGGGCCACGCGACCCCGACGAGGATCCGTGACATGGAGCCCCAAAGACAAGCTCCAAGAAGAAAAGGACACCGCTCGTCAGGCGTCCGAACCTCCGGGGCTTCGAGCCCCCGACCACGGCGTCCGGGCCTCACGGACCGGCGCGGGCCCGCTCGTCAACAGGTTTGGGGAAGATCCGCCGCGGCCCTCGCCCGAGGGGCTGGGATCTCACAAATCTCTGGAAGGGGTTAGGGGCCCCTAGTTCAGGGGCCCTTCGGTAACGAGCACAGCTCTAGCGCTTGCCCTTCTTGCCCTTCTTGCCCTTTGACTTGGTCGTCTTCGCCATTTTGGTAGTTGTCCGGTTCCAACCGGACAGGTGAACTATTGCGCTCCTGCATGCCGTTCTTCTGTCCCCTCCACGACGCGGGAGGGCCCTAACGTCCCGTGAGCGACCTGCCCTCCGGGTTCGGATCACCCGGTAGGGACCGCCTGGACGCCCTCGGAGCGAAGGGCGGGCACCTCGCTCCGAACACCTTCGCGGAACCTCGATGGGAGCGCGGGGCCGAGCTCCGTCCATGAGCCCGCAACGAAGGCGGAGGCGAACCTGCGCGCGATCGCGCCCGCCCGCATGACCCCGGAGCCGCTGAAACCCGCCGCCACGAAGAGCCCGGGGGCGCCGGGGATGGGGCCGACCAGAGGATGGCCATCGGGAGTGGCGGCGCAGACCCCGGCCCACCCGCGCTCGACGTTCGAGCCCGCCCATCCGGGAAGGACATCCTGGAAACGTCCGGCGATCGTTTCGAGGTAGGCGAAGTCCGCGGCAGGATTCGCACGCGCGGGGTCGACGGGGAGCGAAGGCGCCCCGCCGGTGACCAGCAGGCGTCCCCCCGGGGCCGAGCGCACGAGCAGCCCCCCCGACGTCTCGTGGTACGTGGGGAACGGGGCGGCCAGAGGGCCGGGCCGCAGACGACAGCCCTCCGCTCGGAACGCGGAGAGAGGCAGGGGTTGGTCGAGCTCACGCAGCAGCGGGCCCGTCCAGGCCCCACAGGCGAGGATGAGCGACGTCGCCGAGAACTCCCCTCCAAGCGCGCGGACTCGCCAGCCGTCCGAGTGCCGCTCGACCGCTGGAGCCCCCCAGCCCCACCGAAGATCGACCCCGGCGTGCGAGGCCAGCTCGGCGTAGGCGAACGTCATCTCCGAGGAGGAGAGGAGCGCTTCGTGAGGGACGTGGGCGACCACCTGCGCTCCGGAGAGGTCTCCCGCGGGCAGGAGCTGGGCGGCGAGCTCCGGGCCCACCGCCTCGGTCCCGTCGCCCTCCCGGCGAGCGAGACCGATCTGGCGTTCCAGCCATCGAGCGTCCTTCTCGTTACGAGCGACCCATAGTCCGCCGCTCTCGCGATAGGCTCCGAGCCCCCACTTCTCGGAGATCTCGCGGTACTCCTGTGCGCTCTCCCGCACGAGTCCCCGCTCCCAGGGGTCCCAGGGGAAAGGAGAGAGCGCCCCTACCGAAGCGCCCGAGGCTCCCGCGCAAGGATGGACCCCGTCGTAGAGCACCACAGAGCCGACCCCCTCCCGTCGTAGATGATGGGCGAGGGCGCACCCCATGATCCCGGCCCCGAGGACCACGACTTCGTGCCGTGAGGGGGCGCTGGGCATGCTCGCGACCTCCTTCGGACCCTCCGGCCCCCCCGGGAGATAAGGGGGTTCCGCGGACGGGCGGGGGGGGACCGCGGGGGAGCAACCCTTTACCAGAGAAAGACGGTCGCCTTGGTCATGACCGACGCGTGGGCCATCTGTCCGGTGTGCAAGAAGATGCTCGCCGTGGAGGCGGTCGACGTCCCCCGGCAGCCCATGGCCCTCCTCCGTCACCTCGAGGAGGCCCACGGACCGGGCCCCGTGCCCTCGGAGCGCCGGGAGAGCGCGAGAGCGCAGGCGACCCCTCCCCCTCCCCGCCCGCCTCCCGATGACCATCCGCCGCGCCGCGCGGCATCTCCACGACCGCACGGCCGGCCGCGCCACTGACCGGCGACCGGTTCCGGCGAGAGTCCCTGGGTCAGACCTCCTCCTCGAGGATGGGGCGCCGCGCGCGGACGAGGGGCCCCAGCCCCGGGGTCAGTCCGAGGGTGGGGGGGAGGAGGCCCGCGCGGGTCAGTACGAGCCGGGCGGTCCCGACGGAGGGTACCCGGCATACGCGGCCGCGCCCGTTTCTCCCCTCGAGGGAGGGTCCCGCGACCGCCGTGAACGTCGGACGGCGATGGCGACCGCCGCCGCGGCGACCACCACGACAAGACCCACGACGAGGATCCCCCACTCGAGGGGCGTGAGGCCGAGGGGGCCCGCGCCACCGTTCGGCGTCGTGCTGGTCCCCGGTCCCACGACGACGTTGAGCGTGGCCTGCGAGGAGGCGCCCGTGGCGTCCGAGACCTGGACGACCACGTAGTAGGACCCGTCCGCGGAGTACGTGTAGGAGGCGTTGGCCTGGGTCGAGCTGGCCGAGCCGACCCCAAAGGTCCACAGGTAGGTGTACGGAGGCGTGCCTCCGCTGGCCGACCCCGTGAACTGGACCTGGAGCGGGGAGGGGCCCTGCGTCGGGTTCGCGCTGGCGTGCGCCGCCAGGGTGCCTCCCGAGGCGGTCCGCACCACCACGGGGTTCCCGGTGACCACCACCGGGGACCCGCCCCGGCTGTCCTGCACCGACATCGACGGGACGAAGCTCCCGGCACTCGTGTAGACGTGCACGACCTGAGGCGTGGCGCCGATCGTACCCATGGCCGCGCTCCCGTCGCCGAAGTTCCAGCTCTCGGTGTACCCCGTCCCCGTGCCGCCCGCGACCGTCCCGGAGAACGTCACCGATAGCGGGGCCACGCCGGAGCTCAACGAGGAGGAGAAGCCCGCCGTGAGGGGAGGGATCGAGGAGGAGATCGTCACGTTGGACCAGAGGAATAGCGGGATGGCGGGCCCGTCGGTGATCTGGACGCTCAGGTTGACGTACCCTGCCTTGGGCCCCGCGGTGAAGTAGGTGGACGTCTGGTAGTCGCTCCCCACGGACACGTTGACCGACCCCAGGCTGGAGGGGGAGACGGACCAGGAGTAGTGCACCGTGGAGGCGTACAGCGGCTGACCGTACTGGTCCATGGCCTGGGCGTCGAACTTGAGGGTGCCTCCCGTCGCGACGGTGGCGGGCTCGGGGACCAACGTCGCCGAGGCCAGCGTGGGCGGTGCGTTGGAGATCACGACGACGGCGCAGGCGAGCCGGGTCGTGGAGGCGTACGTCACGTTCAGGCAGACGTTCCCGGACCCCGTGCCGCTTCCCGCGACGAACCGCACGGCGGTGGTCCCCAGGGTCGCGTTGAGGGTCCCCAGGGTGCTCGGGCCCACGTTCCACACGAACGTGCCGCCGTGGGACGGGTAGACCCCGCCCCCGAGGGTGTCCGTCGCGCTGCCGTTGAAGTAGAGCACGCCGTTGGGAGGCCCGCCGGTGGAGGGCGGGGACAGCACGACGTTCGCGAGGGTCGCGGACGCGCTGACCGTGACCGGGGCGCAGCCCATCAGGGTCACCCCGCTGTACGTCGCGTTCTCACAGAGGTGACCCGACCCCGCGCTGCTCCCCGGGGAATAGGTCGTGGAGGCGCCGACGGCCGGGCTGACCGAGCCCAGCGTCGTGGGGTAGGGCTGCGACCAGGCAAAGATCGCGCCCCCGATGCTCGCCCCGCTCTGGTCGGTGGCGGAGGCCGAGAGCGCCACGGTGGTGCCGGGGCTGGTCCCGACCGGGTCCGGGGAGATCGCGGTCGCGGTGAGGGTGGGAGGGGCCCCACCGGTCCCGGTGTTACAGGGGACGCGCGGGTCCCCGCACCGCCACACGGGTTCGAGCGGGTTCCCCTCGGCCAGCAGGTCGTTGGTGGCCATCGGGAAGGTGAGCTTGGTGAGGGAGCTCGCGAAGATGGTGGGGTTGACGTTGAGCTCGACGCGCTCCATGGCCGCGAGGACGTTGGAGGTGTTGAACGTCTGGTGGACGATGTTCCCGCACGGCCCCGTCGTGATCCCGCAGGAGGCCGGGTTGGGGTTCCCGGTCTTCATCACGCTCGGGTCGGCGACGAGGACGAAGGGGAACCTCCTCCCGCTGTTGACGGAGTCCGGACCGTTCGCCCCGTCCTGCGTGTCGTCCTCCGAGATGGCGATGACCGTGTTCTTCGCGAGCGCGGTGTTGTTCTCCACCGCCTGCACGATCAGGTTCATCGACTGGTCGTTCCACTGGATGCACGTGTCGAAGCTCGAGGACGTGCAGTAGGGCCCCGGGTGGTCGTCCATGAGCTCGATCAGCGTGTAGGTCGGCAGCCCGTAGTCCTTGAGGTAGCTCAGGAACGCGTAGGCGGCGTACTGGTCGTTCATCGTGGTGACGCCGCTGTTCGAGCAGGTGAACTGGCAGTCGTAGAGGAGCTGCGGGATCCCGTTCGCGGGGTTCACCACCGGCGGGAGGGGCTGGACGCTCCCGCTCGTCGTGTTCGTCCAGAACCCGACGCCGGAGGGCACGCCGGAGCACGTGGTGTGCTCCACCGCGACCGAGTTCCCCGGCAGCGAGCCCGGGATCCCCGTGGTCGAGCCGACGGAGCAGCTGAGCCCGCTACCCCCGCTCCCCAGTTCCCAGAGGTTGTCCCCGATGGCCAGGAACGGGATGGGCCCTCCGGACTGGGCGACGTTCGGTCCCGTGAACCGGTCGAAGACGGTCCCGTCGGTGGGGTAGGCCTGGGAGCCGAGGTCGGGGCTGTAGCCGCAGCTGCCGCTCTTCACGTTGGAATTGTTGTAGATCCCCCACTGCGTGCCGGACCCCATGCCTTGGACCGTGTTGCTGCAGGAGTCCGAGCCTCCGTTGATGTCGGCCGCGAAGAGGTAGGCGTGGCCCTGCGCCGAGTAGGGGTCGACAGAGGAGTACATGTTGTCGAAGACGGACCCCACGCGCCCCCACTGGTGCAGGAACGGCACGTCGGCGATGTGGTTCGTCTGCGAGGTGTGGTCGACCCCGTTGTTGCACGTCGAGTTGATCGTCGAGTGGCAGTCGCCGAGGTAGTCGTCGAAGACGTGGTTCTCCCGGACGATGTAGATGAAGTGGGTGAGGTTCGAGGGGAAGGGGGCGAGGCCGCTCACCAGGGGCGTCAGGTCCGGAGGGGCCACTCCGAGGCCAGGCGTCGCCTGGGCACCCGAGCCGGCCTGCCCGCCGGGGAGGCCGACGGCCGCCGGCGCGCCCGCGGCTGTCGGGACCACGAGGAGCAAGACCAGAAGGAAAGAGGTGGCAGCCCACAGCCGTACCGTGACACGCATACGCACAGTGGCCGCCGATGCCGGGTATATAATTCCCCAGGCGGGCGGAACGCCGCGGGAGCGTCACTCGGTCCCGAAGACGGGAGGATCGACACGCGCAGAGGAGGCCCGCGTGGGGGACTCGGGGGGCGGGCGTGCGTGCGTGCGAGCGCGCGCGAGTGAGCGAGTGAGCGAGTGAGCGAGCGGGAGGAATGGTACCCTAGTAGGTGGGCTGCGCCCGGCGGTAGGCCTCCTGGAGGGCCCCGGTGTCCACGTGGGTGTAGATCTGCGTCGTCGCGACGCTCGCGTGCCCGAGCTGCTTCTGGATGAAACGCAGGTCGAGGCCGCGCTTGAGCAGCGTCGTCGCGAGCGTGTGCCTAAGCGTGTGCGGGGTGACCCGCTTGGCGATGCCGACCTCCCGCGCCCGCTGCCGGACCATCCGCTGGACGGACTCGCGGCAGATTGGGAAGACCCTCAGGTCGCCCACCGCCCTCTCGCTCCGCACCGCGAGCCAGACCCGTAGCGTCTCACAGGTCGTGGCGTCGACCACGACCATGCGGTCCTTGTCGCCCTTCCCCGCCCGGACGCGGAGGAGGCCGTTCTCCAGGTCGAGGTCGTCCACGGAGAGGCGGCAGACCTCCCCGACGCGCAGCCCACCGTAGCCGAGCACGTGGAGCAGGGCGTGGTCCCGGGGCTCTCCCGAGGCGGAGGAGATGAGCCGGTGGGCCTCATCCTCGGTCAGGAAATTGGGGAGCTTCGCCGATCGCCGAGGGACCTCGACCTGTTCCGCGGCCCGAGAACCGAAGGCTCGCAGGAGGAACGCGACGGCCCGCATCGCGCCGTACACCGAGGCCTTGGAGTACCGCTTCGTCAGGACCAGGTGCTCGCGCCAGGCCTCGAGGTCGGCCGGGGTGGTCTCCAGGAGGGGCTTGCGAAGGAAGACCAGGAAGTGGCGGGCCGTGAACACGTACTGCTTGACGGTCCAGGGGCTCTTTCCTTCCCCCTCCATCAGGCGCTGGAACCGCTCCAGGAGCCGGGGCAGCTCGCGCGGGACCTCCCGTTCGAGCGCGGGGAGGGGGAGCCTCGGGTCGACCGAGGACGCCCGACGCGGCCGGCCGGGAGCGGCCCCGGCGACCGACGCGAGCGAGGGGGAGGAGAGAGCGGCTTCGCTACCCACGCTCACCGGGAGTGTCCGAGATGGGAGATTTAAGGCGGGGTTGGAGTGGAAAGAGGGGTCCGTGGGCCGGTCCGCCCGGCGTGAAATACCTCCGTCCCGTCCCTCGTTCGTGGCGTGCTCCGAGGCGGGGTGCCGCGAGAGGGCGGTCGTCGACCAGCCGTACGCTGGGGCCCACCCTTGCGTCGCCCACTTCAAGGCCTCCGTCGTGGAGCGGGCCCGCCGCGAGCTCCACCGTCAGGCCCCGCGTCTCAAGGGAGGCACGCTCGCCGTCGGCGTCTCCGGGGGGAAGGACTCGGGGGTGGCCCTGACGCTCGTCCACCGGCTGCTCGGGCAGCGCCGGGGCATCCGCCTCGTCGCCGTCACCGTGGACGAGGGCATCGACGGGTACCGCTCCGAGACGCTCGTCGAAGCGCGTCGTCTCTGCCAGTCCCTCGGCGTCGAGCACGTCGTCCGGCGTTTCGAGGAGGAGGTGGGCTCGACGACGGACGAGGCCGCCCGGAGGTTGCCCGGGGAGATCCCCTGCTCTTTCTGCGGGGTGTGGCGGCGGAAGGTCCTCAACCGGGCCGCGGGCGACCTCGGTGCCGTTCGCCTCGCGATGGGGTTCAATCTTGACGACCTTGCGCAGACCGTTCTCATGAACCTCGCGCGGGGAGAGCCGGGACGGCTGGGACAGATGTCCCCCCACCTTGAGCCCCAGGAGGGGCTCGTCCCCCGCATCGCGCCCCTCGCGATGATCCCCGAGCGCGAGGTCTACCTGTACGCCCGGCTCGAGGGGATCCCCTTCGACCACGCGGTGTGCCCTCACGCTTCGCGGGCCGGGCGCAACGTCTTCCGGGAAGTGCTCTGGCAGCTGGAGGAGGCGGTGCCCGGGACCCGGCACGCGCTCCTGCGGACGCGCGAGAAGCTCCTGCCCCTTCTGCAGGAAGACGGGGCGATAGGTTCCGCACGCCCGTGCGCGGTCTGCGGAGAGCCCTCCTCGAACGGGACCTGCCGCGCGTGCGCGTACCGCCAGACCCTGGCCTCGGTCGCCCCGAGGAGCTTTATCTCCGCCACCGGCTCGGGACCCGCGTGAGCGCGTCCATCGCTCCGGGAGGCCCGGCCTCCGCCTCCCCCAAGGGGTCCGGGATGCCGCCCTCCCGCCTGTTCGTCGCCGGGGCCGGGATCATGGGCGCGGGCATCGCCGCGCAGGCCGCCCTCGTCGGATGGGAGGTGGACCTCTACGACGTCCAGCAGGCGTTCGTCGACCGCGGGCTCCAGGCGGTCCAGAAGGACGTCGACCGGCTGGTGCGCAAGGGCAAGCTCACGGCGGAAGCCGGGGCGCTCGTCCGTGGCCGCGTCCGGGGCACCCTCGAGCTCGAGCCCGCCTCGAAGGCCTCGGTCATCATGGAAGCTGCCCCCGAACGGATGGAGCTCAAGCGCGAGCTGTTCCGGAAGTTCGATTCGATCGCGCGGCCCCAGGCGCTCCTCGGGACGAACACCTCCTCGCTGTCGATCACCGCCATCGCCGCGTCGGTGAAGGACCCCGGGCGGGTCGTCGGGATCCACTTCTTCAACCCCGTCGTCGCGATGGAGCTCGTCGAGGTCATCCCGGGGTTCCGGACGCGCAGCGAGGAGGTCGAACGAGCTCGAGAGTTCGCCCGCGGACTGGGCAAGACCGTGACCTCCAGCAAGGACGCCCCCGGGTTCGTGACCACCCGCGCCATGGCGACCCTCGCGAACGAGGCCATCTGGATGCTCCACGACGGCGTCGCGACGCGGGAGGACATCGACACGGCGCACAAGCTCGGGTTCCACCACCCCATGGGTCCGCTCGAGCTCGCCGACCTGGTCGGGCTGGACACGATGCTCTCCGTCCTTGAACGGCTCTACACCGGCTTCCGCGACCCGAAGTACCGGGCCTGCCCGCTCCTCGTGAGCATGGTGGAGGCGGGGCTCCTCGGCCGGAAGAGCGGAGAGGGGTTCTACCGCTACGAGGCGACGCCGGGGGCGGGGACCCGCGCGTCATGAGCGTCGCCGACGCCCTGCTGCTGGTCCTCTTCGTCATCATCGCCTCGCTGATCGCCCCGATAGGGTACCTGGCCTGGGTCCGGAAGACCGAGCGCTACAACACCGAGGCGTGGGGCCCTCTGCTACGGGCCTTCGGCTACGGCGCGTTCATCGGAACCTTCATCTCGGCCATCCTGGAGGGGATCTTCCTCCTCGCCTACTCCAACGTCATCCAGCCGGACCTCGGGCTTCCCGGGGGGGCCGACGCCACCCTGGTGATCCTGGCGGTGGTGGTCGCGCCGTTCATCGAGGAGGGGATGAAGGGGCTCGGGGTCTGGAACATGCGGGACCGGATCCGCTACGTCGCGGACGGGCTCGTCTTCGGCGCCGCGGTGGGCTTCGGTTTCTCCTTCGTCGAGAACATGCTCTACGGAGTGAGCGCCCTCAGCGCGGGGGGGTTCATGGCGCTCCTCGCGACCATCATCGTGCGGTCCATCTCCTCCAGCCTGCTCCACGGCAGCGCGACGGCGATGACCGGGCTCGGTGTGGCGGAGAACCAGCTCCGAAAGGGGGTCGGCCACTCGCTCGCCGGCTACTACCTCCTCGCGGTGGCGATGCACGCTTCCTTCAACCTCCTCGCCTCGATCACCGTGGTCCTGCCCCTCCTGGGCGTGAACGTCCCTGCCCAGTACGAGAACGCCCTGGTCATCGTCTCCCTGATGGCGGCGATCATCTACGCCTTCAGCGTGTTCAGCCACGTGAGGACCCGGATCACCGAGATGCAGTTCCAGGGCGTCGGTCCGCTCGCGCACGCCCCCAAGGGCTACGCCTACCTCACCCAGGGGACGCCCGCCCGACGGCGTTGAGGCGGCCCAAGCGCCGCCGGCTGCCGCCCGTGGCTTCAGGGCGGAGGGGCCGCCGATTTGGTGGAGGAGCCGGCGCGGCTGCCTTCCTCCCGGTGGCTCCACTGGTCGGCCGTGATCTTCTGGTAGAGCTCCCCCGCCTCGTCGCGCGAGGGAGGGGGAGGAGGGTGGGCGGCCGATCCGATCGAGGTCTTGCGGAGCAGCCAGTAGTGGATGCGCCAGGTCTTCCCCTTGGCGACGAGGGCGTCCTCCTCCTCGCTCGTGAGGAGCCCCTCCTCCTCGAGGGCGTAGAACGTGTCGCGGTCCTCGTTCGAGAGGACGTTGTCCAGGACCATCTCCTCCGGGCCGAAGTAGTTCAACACCTGCGTGGCGACGGCCTCGGCCCGGTCCCCGGGGATCTTGCCGTGAGCCACCAGGGTGTTCCGGATCGCCTCGGTGAGCTCCTCTACCGTGACGACGACCACGCGCGACGCATCGGGAGCGGGCTAAAAAAGGCGCACTGCGCTGGATGGCCCGTCCGTTCCGGAGCCGTTCTGGCCCCGCGGCGCCCGCCCCGGGGGACCCGGCATCGGCCCGCGCGGACCTCGGCAATCTTCTATGCCTCAGCCGGTGGGGCGGCCGTGGACGACACGACGACCGCCGGGGCACCCCTGCCCTTGGACGATGCGGCCCGGGCCGTCGCGAAGGCCCTCTTCCTCCGCCCCGAGCCTCTCTGTCCGGAGTGCCGGGGACGGGTCCTGGGTCGGCTGGGCCACGGGTTCACCAACCCTGAGCGCGCACGCCTCGCGGCCCGGGCCCTGGGCTTGGACCCTCCGCTCCCTCTCGATCCTCCGGACCGGTGCGAGGTCTGCGCGGGGGCGTTCGCCCGCATTCCCAAGTGGGTCGAGCGCTGCCTGAACTCGGCCGAAGGGTGGGAGTGGTCGAGCTTCCGCTGCGGTTCGCGGTTCGACCCGGAGCGACTCGCCCGGGAAGAGGCCCTCTGGGTCGATGTCGGGAGCGCGTGGGGCGAGAGCCTCCGCGCCGCCTTCAACCGGGAGCTGGGGAAGGCCATCTCGGCCGCCACGGGGAAGAGGGGGGACGTCGACCCCCCCGACCTGGTCTTCCTGGCTGACGTCCCGGTGGGGCTCGCTTCGATCACCGTCTCGCCCATCTTCTTCTATGGTAGGTACCGGAAGCTGGACCGGACCCTTCCCCAGACGCGGTGGCCCTGCCGCAGCTGCCGAGGCAAGGGGTGCTCCCGCTGCGCGGGGACCGGCAAGATGTACGCCGAGAGCGTCGAGGAGGTCGTGGGGGGGCCCCTGCTCGCCCTCTCGGGCGGGTCCTCGCACGCCTTCCACGGCATGGGGCGGGAGGACATCGACGCGCGGATGCTGGGACGGGGACGGCCCTTCGTCCTGGAGGTCTCGCGCCCCAAGAGAAGGGGCCTGCCGATGGAGGGGGTCCTGCAGGCCATCTCCGAGAGGGGGGTCGGCCGGGTGGAGGTCCAGGACCTTCGTCCCTGCGAGGGCAGCGAGGTCGAGAGGGTCAAGGCCGCGCGGCCGGAGAAGACCTACCGGGTGGTCATCGCCCCTGCGTTCCCCGAGGCCAAGCTTAATGAAGTACGAACCGTGGTCGAAAACCACCCGTTGGAGCAACGGACCCCGACGCGCGTCGCGCATCGTCGGGCGGACCTCCGTAGGCTCCGTACGGTCAAGAGCGTGAGGTTCGTGGCGTCCGACGCGGAGAGCTCCACCCTGGAGGTCCGGGCCGAGGCGGGGACGTACATCAAGGAATTCGTGGAGGGGGACGGCGGCCGGACGCAGCCGAACTTGGCCGCGCTCCTCGGCACGCCCCTCAAGGTCCGCGCGCTCGATGTGCTCGAGGTCCACGACGGACCGGAGGTGGCCTGAATGGTGAAGAGTTCGAAGGGGTTCCGCTCGAGGACCCGCGGCGCACTGACGAAGGAGGTCCGCGAGAGGGGCCTGCCGGCGCCCACCCGCTACATGGCCGTCTTCGAGCCCGGCAGCAAGGTCCTGGTCCGTCTGGAACCTTCCGACCCCCACGGCATGCCTCACCCCCGCTACCAGGGGAAGGTCTGCACCGTGATCGCCCGACGCGGCCGGAGCTACGAGATCGAGTTCCTGGACGGCGGGAAGCGCAAGGTGCTCATCTCCAACCCGGTCCATCTGGTCCCGATGGGGGTCGCATGACCGAGACCATCCCGCTCGCGCGCGTGAAGGACCTGCTCACCGAGGAAGCGGCCAAGCGGACGCTCTCCCGGGAGGCGCAGCTCGCCCTCGCCCACGCGGAGGGCTCCATCAAGCTCACGACCAAGGACACCGACACCATCCTGGGCCAGCTCCGGGCCCTTCCCTACCTCGACACCGTCCTGGCGACGAAGATCGCCGACATCCTCCCCCAGTGGCCGGAAGAGGTCCGGCTGCTGGCGTCGAAGGACCGCACGCTGCTCGACGAGGAGCAGGTGAAAGCGATCCTCGAACTGACCGCCAAGTTCCGATGATCCACGGAGGTTGCCGTGGAGCGATACGCCTGGGTCCTCGACCTTCTTCCTTCCGGCCGGTCCACGGACCGAGGGCCGCACAAGGAGGCCATTGCGATCGCCGTGGGCCAAGAGGAGCTCAAGCTGCTCGAGATCGTGCTCCGGTCCGCCGCTCCCCTTCCCCCTCTCACCCGCCTCTCCCTGGTCCCCCCCGAGGGCTCCCAGGTCCCCCCGATGCCCGTGGACCACGTCCGCCGGCGCATCGGGTTCTCTGAGCTCACCACCGCCGCCCGGGCCGAGCTCCCCCACGCCCTCGAGGAGATCGTGAAGGCCTCCCCCGAACGATTCCTGCGCGTCTACAACGAGGCCCCGTCGATCTCCCGTCGGTTCCACATGCTGGAGCTCCTCCCCGGCATCGGGAAGAAGACGATGTGGGAGGTCATCGAGGAGCGGAAGAAGAAGCCCTTCGCGAGCTTCGAGGATATCGAGACCCGCACCCGTCTCAAGACCCCCGTCCTGTCGATCGTCGGCCGGATCGAGAAGGAGCTCTCCGGTGAAGAGGAGAAGTACCGGCTCTTCGTCCCGCGCTGAGGCGCGAACGCGTCCCGGCCCCCGGGCCCGTCCTCTGCGCGTGCACGGGATCGCCCCCTCCACCCCGGAGGAGATCGCGCGCGTCCTGGAGCTCGTGGGCATCGAGCCCTCGCGCAGCCTCGGCCAGAGCTTCCTCGTCGACGGAGGGGTCGCGGACCGGGAGGCTGCGCTGCTCGACGTCCCCCCCGGGACCCCCGTCGTGGAGGTGGGGGGAGGGCTGGGCCAGCTCACCCGCGCCCTCGTCGACCGCGGCTTCCGGCTGACCGTGATCGAGCGCGAGCCGCGGCTCGCGAGCTATCTCGCGGTCAACTTCGGGGAGAAGGTGCACGTGGTGGAGGGCGACGCGCGCACCGTGGCCCTTCCCCCGGTCAAGGTCTTCGCGGGGAACCTGCCGTTCTCCGCCGCCCACGAGATCCTGCTCCGCCTGGTCGAGCACGGCATGGAGCACGGCGCCTTCCTGCTCCAGAAGGAGGTGGCCGAGCGGCTCACCTCCTCCGCCGGCTCGAGGAGCTACGGCCGGCCCACCGTGATCTTCCGGACCTGGGGGGTCTTCCTCTCGGCTGGGAAGGTCCCCTCGGAGGCCTTCCACCCCCGCCCCGCGGTGGAGGGGGCCCTGGTGGTCTGGCGCCGCGACCCGATCGACCCCCCGTTGCAGGACGCCCGTCAGCTCGAGCGGGTGCTCGACGCCGCGTTCGCCCAGAGGAGGAAGGTCCTCGGGAACGTCCTCCCGTCGGCGCTCCACCGGCACTTCGGGGTGCCCCCGGACCGTCTGGATGCGCTGCTCACCGAGGCCGGGTGGCCCCCGGACTGGGCCCGTCGCCGGGCGGAGGAGGTCCGCCCGGAGGAGTACGTCGCACTCGCGAACCTCCTGCCCGCTTCGGGAGGCGCGACCCGTTCCGAGCGTGGCTCCGAGCGCTGACCGGGGCCGCCCCGGGCCCTCGAAGGGGGTCTCGGGCGCCGGAGGCATGCTAGGCCGACGCAAACTGGGAAATACCGTCCCGGCGTGGGGGACCCCGAGAGAGACCCATGCAGCCGGGCATCGTGTACGTGGATGGAAAGTGGTACCCTCCGGAGCGCGCGAAGGTCTCGGTCTTCGACCACGGTCTTCTCTACGGTGACGGGGTCTTCGAGGGGATCCGGTTCTACAACGGGCGGGTGTTCAAGCTCGAGCGCCACGTCGACCGGATGTTCGAGTCCGCCCGGATGATCGGGCTCACTCCGTCGGTCACGAAGGAGGAGTTCCGCGACATCATCCTGCAGACCTGCCAGAAGAGCGGGCTCACCGACGGCTACCTTCGACCCCTCTTCACCCGCGGCGAGGGCGACCTGGGACTCGACCCGAGGAAGGCGAAGCGCACGAGCCTCGTGGTGATCTGCTCGACCATCTCGCTCTACGGTGACAAGCACCGCACCGGACTGTCGGCCATCGTGGCCTCCGTCCGCCGGCCCCCTCGGATCTGCCTCAACCCGAACGTGAAGTCGCTCAACTACCTCAACAACATCCTCGCGAAGATGGAGGCCAACGAGAAGGGGGCCGACGAGGCCCTGATGCTCGACCTCGAGGGGAACGTGGCGGAGATGAGCGCCGACAACATCTTCGTCGTCAAGGGCAGGACCGTCTACACGCCCCAGACCGCCAACTGCCTGGTCGGGATCACCCGGGAGACCATCCTGGAGCTGTGCGAGGGACGCTACCCCGTCCGCACGGAGATGTTCAAGTTGGACTTCGTGCTCCAGGCGGACGAGGTCTTCCTCACGGGGACCGGCGGCGAGGTCGCCCCGGTGACCTCGATCGAGGGGCACCCCGTCGGCACCGGGAAGCCGGGGCCGGTCACCCAGGAGCTCCAGCAGCGCTACTTCGATCTCGTCCGGAGCACGGGGACGCCCATCCCCACCGGGAGCGGCAGCGGCTCGGCCACCACCCACGCCGCGTCCTACACCGCGTGAACCGTTCCGGAACGTCGCGCCCCCCCCGCCCCCCTCCCGGTCCCAACCCCCGCCCTGGCGCCGGCGCTCGGCGCTTCAATCCGGGCCGAGCCCACGCTCGGCACCCGAGAAGGATGGGGCGCCGCCTGACCTCGAGGGACTTGGCAACGCTTAAGCGATGTGGGAATTCCCCACATCGATGCTCCCGAAGATCCGGGCCGTCTGGGCGCTGCTCCTCGCCACCCTCTGCGGCCTGGCGGGAGCGGTGGGCGGCTACCTCCTCCACGGCGCGATGGGGGGCGCGGCCAACTCCCAGGGGTCCGCCATCACCAACGAGACCCTCTCCATCACCGCCGCAGGGACGCTGGGGGTGGTCTTCCCGCAGGCCGCCCGGGCCCTGGCGAACCTGACCCCGGGCATCCAGGTGCCTCTCGCCGCGGAACATTTCCAGGGCTCCGTCGCCGCGCTCAGCGCGGTGGAGCAGCCCGGGGTGTACTACGACGTCGCCTCCTCGGCCGACTTCCGGCTCGTCCACGCGATGCTGGAGCCCACCTACGCCTCATGGGAGGTGCTCTACGGGACCCAGCCGGAGGTCCTCGCCTACGACCCGAGCGCGAGCGCGCTCGCCGGCATCACCGCCGCCAACTGGGCCTGGAAGATCACCGCCCCGGGGATCCTGCTGGGGGTCGCGAACCAGTCCACGGACCCCAACGGGTACAACGGGATCTTCACGCTGGAGCTCCAGGGGCTCTTCGCGAACGGCTCGCTCCCCGCCGTCTACCAGCACTTCTACTCGAACCCTCCCGGGAGCTACGCGCAACCCAACCCGTCCACCACCCGCGTCGAGCCGGAGGCGAACGCGGCGACCCTCCTCTCGACGCACGTGGTGCAGGCGTTCATCATCTACCGCAGCTACGCCATCCAGCACCACCTCGCCTACGTTGACCTGGACCCTCACGTGAACCTGGGGAACCTCTCCACGTCGATGATCCAGTACTACGCGCAGGCGACGACCGAGGTCTTGAACGGCGGTGGACCGTCGACGTCGCTGGTGACGGGCGCCCCGGTCGCGTTCTCGGCGACGGTCCCCCTGACCGCGACGAACGCGACGCTCGGGGACCTGTTCGTCCACTTCCTGGTCTCCCCGCAGGGGACGGCCCTCCTCTCCGCCGACGGGTTCACGCCCATCGTGCCCGCCTACGCCGACAACCCCTCGGCCCTGCCTCCCATGCTGGGCCCGATGGTCGAGCCCCTCCCCCCCACCCTCCAGGCCCTGCTCAGCTGACCGGGGTTCCCGGACCGGCGGGGTGGGACGGAATGACGGAGAGCGCGACCGGTGCGGGGGCGGGGGCGGGGGGCGCGGGGGGGGCGGCCAGGGCGCAGATGACGGGGCCCCCTTACCGAACGACCCTGCCTCGTCGAGGGGAGGTGGTCGGACCGAGCCCACCCATGAAAGCGAGATCCGGGAGCAGATCGGTCCTCGATATGCCTGCGAGCACCACGATAGACCCCGTTTCAGCCCCTCCCGGCGAGTAAATATCCGAGACGGCCTGGCGTGCCATGTCCCAGAACTCCTCGCCCGCGGCCAGGTTCGCCCGATCGATCCTCACGCAGTACCTGAAGGTCCGCCCCGGGGAGAACGTCACCATCGAGGGCTGGAGCCACTCGCTTCCCTGGGCCACGGCGCTCGCGCGCGAGGCTCGGCTCCTGAAGGCCCACCCGCTGGTCCTGCACGAGGACGAGGAGACGTACTGGGACCTTCTGGACGGCAAGCAGGAGGGGACCTACGGGGCCGCGCCCTCGCACGAATGGGCAGCGCTCTCGAAGACGAACGTCTACCTCCATATGTGGGGGCCTGGGGACAAGGTTCGGCTCGAGAAGCTGGGGCCCAGGGCGGAGAAGACGTTCGCCTGGAACGACGCCTGGTACAAGACCGCCACGCGTGCGGGGGTGCGCGGAGCGCGCCTGGAGATCGGACGGCCCTTCCCCACCCTGGCCAAGGCCTACGGGGTGGACCAGGAGACGTGGACGGACCAGCTTCTGGAGGCGTGCACGGTCGACCCGAAGGCGATGCGAAGGGAGGCCGGGCCCCTCGCGAGGGCCCTGGAGCGCGGGCGTCGCATTCGTATCCACGACGACGAGGGGACCGACCTCACCCTGGGGCTCTCGCACAACCCGGCGGTCATCGCCACGGGCACTCCCACCGAGGAGGAGCGGAAGCGGCCGTTCGCGATCCTCTCCAACCTTCCTGCCGGATCGGTCACGGTGGTGCCCGACCCGCAGGTCGCCGAGGGCACGATCCGAGCCAACCGCTCCTCCTACTCGGACACGGCGAAGGCTTCCGGTGGGATGCTCGAGTTCAAGGGAGGGCACCTGGTGAGCCAGCACTACGAGACCGGTTGGGAGGAGATGTTCGCGAAGCCCTACGCCGCGGGAGGAAAGGACCGCGACCGGCCGGCCCAGCTGCGGATCGGCCTCAACCCGAAGCTCCGCGACACGCCGCAGCTCGAAGACCTAGAGGCCGGGGCCATCACGGTCTGCATCGGCCAGAACCGGTTCCTTCCCGGAGGAAAGAACAAGTCCACCTACTTCGGCTTCGTTGTCAACGCCGGAGCGAGGATCGAGGTCGACGGTAAGCCGGTGCCCCTCCCACGAGCTGGCTAGAGGCAGCACGCGCAGGTCGCGCTGTTTGCCGAGGAAAAGACGTGAGGGGGAGCCCGGATTAGACGTCGGACCATACTTCCCGATTTCCCCCTGGCGCACCCGAACGTTATTCTTCAAATGGGGCAGACCTCGCGTCGGGTGCTGGAGATAGTGCACTCT